>NZ_JAAEDM010000025.1 GCF_018129065.1 Neoroseomonas soli
CGGCCTCGGCGACCGCCGCGTCGCGCGGGTCCGCGCCGGTGTCGAGCACGCGCCGCCCGACCGCGCGGTAGAGCATCCCGGTATCGAGATAGGGCAGGCCGAGCGCGGCCGCGAGCCGCCGCGCGAGAGTGCCCTTGCCCGCGGCCGCCGGCCCGTCCACGGCGACGACGAAGTGCTGGCGCGCATCCTGCCCGGCGCCGGTGCCTTCGGCCGATCGCAGCGCTGCCGTCACGGCGCCGCCATCGCCTCGCATCCGGCCAGCCCGTTCATCAGCGAGGCGAAGCCGGGGAAGGAGGTCTCGATGAAGGCCGCGTCGTCCACCGCCACCGGCATCTGCGCGGCGAGGCCCATGACCAGCGCGCTCATGGCGATGCGGTGGTCCATGTGGGTCTCGACCGTGCCGCCGCCCGGGATGGCGCCGCCCGTGCCCTGCACGATCAGGTCGTCACCCTCGATCGCCGCCGTGATGCCGTTGACGGCGAGCAGGGCGGCGGTGGCCGAAAGGCGGTCGCTCTCCTTCACGCGCAATTCGGCGAGGCCTCGCATCCGGGTCACGCCGCGCGCGGCGGCGGCGGCGACGGCAAGCACCGGGTATTCGTCGATCATCGCCGGCGCGCGGCCGGGCGGGACCTCGATGCCCTGGAGTTCCGTGTATTCGGCGACGATGTCGCCCACCGGCTCGCCGCCGGCGACGCGCTCGTTCTCCACGCGCAGCGCCGCCCCCATCTCCCGCAGCGTGGTGAAAAGGCCGGTGCGCAGCAGGTTCAGCCCGACATTCTCCACCACCACGCGGGATCCGGGCACGAGCAGCGCCGCGACGATCGGGAAGGCGGCGGAGGAAGGATCGCCCGGCACCTGCACCGGCGCCGCGACGAGTTCCGGCTGGCCTTCCAGGCGCACGACGCGACCTTCCGCCGTGTCCTCGACGGACACGGTGGCGCCGAAATGGCGCAGCATGTTCTCGGTGTGGTCGCGGGTCGGCTCGGGCTCGACCACGCGCGTCGTGCCGGGGGCGCAGAGGCCCGCGAGCAGGCAGGCGCTCTTCACCTGGGCGGAGGCCACCGGCAGCACGTAGTCGATCGGCAGCGGGTCGGTGGCGCCACGGACGGCGAGCGGCAGCCGCCCGCCTTCCCGCGTCCAGAACTGCGCGCCGGTGGCGGCGAGCGGTTCCGTCACCCGCTTCATCGGCCGGCGGCGGAGCGAGGCGTCGCCCGTCATCACCGCGAAGATCGGATGGCCCGAGAGCAGCCCGAGCAGCAGCCGCGCCGCCGTGCCGGAATTGCCCATGTCGAGCACGTCCGCCGGCTCCACCAGCCCGCCCACGCCGCGGCCGGACACGCGCCAGGCGCCGGGCCCGACCTGTTCGACCTGTGCGCCGAGCGCGCGCATGGCGGCGGCGGTGCGCAGCACGTCCTCGCCTTCCAGCAGGCCGGTGATCTCGGTGGTGCCGACGGCGACCGCGCCGAACATCAGCGCCCGGTGGCTGATGGACTTGTCGCCGGGCACGCCGAGCCGGCCGGAGAGCGGCCTGCCCGGGGCCGCAGCACGAAAGGGACGAGGATCAGGATGCGACATGGTCCGCGCGTTTGACATGGCCCGGCCTTGCGTGGCAATGCGCCGCACTCTTTTTCCCCGGCCCGCACCAAGCCTTCGTGCAGGCCGGATTCCAATGAGGTCCCGCCGGATGGCAAAGTCCGAACTTGGCATGAAGCGCAGCTGCGTCGCCTGCGGCACCCGCTTCTACGACCTGGCCCGCACGCCCGCGGTCTGCCCCAAGTGCGGCACCGAGCAGCCGGCGGAACAGCCGCGCCTGCGCCGCGCCGCCGCCGCCCCGATCCCCGACGAGAAGCTGAAGAAGCGCGCCGCGACGCCCGAGGCCGAGGCCGAGGACATCGAGGTGGAGGACGTCGAGGGCGACGAGGCGATCGAGGACGCGGAGGAGCTCGAGGACGACGCCGAGGCCCTCGGCGAGGAGATCGAGGTCGAAGCCGACCGCGACGAGGAAAGCTGACCGTCCGCCGCGGGACACCCCGCGGCAGTCCAGCCCTTCAGCCGCGCTGGTCGGTGACGACCAGCGGGCAGGCGTGGCACGCCGCGGCGCCACGCTGGGAATGCCAGCGGCAATCCCTTCGGATGCCGCAGCGCGGCAGGGCCTCAGCCGCCTGCGCGGGGTCGAGGCGGGCCAGCACCCGCTCGATGATGCCGCAGGCCGAGCCCGTCCACTGGGCGCAGCGCCCTTCCTGGCAGGTGCCGGAGAAGCGGAACCGCGTCTCGGGCGAGGCCCCCTCCTGCCGCAGCCGCTCGACGAAGCCGCCATCCGCCCGCAGCGGCGTGGCGAGATGGGCGACGCGCCCGTCCGGCCCGACGATGCCGATCACCATGGCCCCGTCCTCCGCCGGCGCGCTGGGGCAGAGCCGGGTCATCGCGGCCCCGCGATTTCTCCGACCTGCTTCTCGATCTCCTCGAGTTGCTTGAGGGATTCGAGGTGCTCGCGGAGGATCAGCCCGATCCATTCCCGCGGGAAGCGGATGCCGTAGGTGCGGCCGCTGTCCTCGCGGTAGCGCGACAGCACGTCCAGCACGACGCGCTGGATGCCGTCGCCCATCTCCTTGGCCGCGGCCTCGCTGATCCTGACATCCCCGAGGTCCACCACGAAACGCCGAGCCTTGCCGCGCGATCCGGACATGGATTCCCTCCTCGCCTTCCATTGCACGCCCCGATTGGCGGGATGCCCCGAGGCGCACGCGACGGTAGCAGCGATCGTATTTCCGCAGTCGGAACAATATCGCGAGGAATGTCTCGGCAGTTGACGTCGTCGCGCCAACGCAATCTTCTCCGGCCTGCCGCAACGAGCGAAGGATTCCCGAGCCATGACCGACCGCCGCAGCCTGCTTCTGGGCGGCGCCGCCCTTGCCGCCGCCGCGATGTTCCGGCGTCCGGCCTATGCGCAGGCCCCTGCCGGGCCCTTCACCCTGCCGGCCATGCCCTACGCGCCCAACGCGAACGAGGCCGCGATCGACGCCATGACGATGGAGATCCATCACGGGCGCCACCACGCGGCCTATGTCGCCAACCTGAATGCCGCGGTGAAGGACCATTCGGCGCTGGCGCAGATGCCGCTCGACGACCTGCTGCAGCGGCTCTCCCAGGTGCCGGAGGCGGTCCGCACCGCCATCCGCAACAATGGCGGCGGGCACGCCAACCACTCCATGTTCTGGGAGATCATGGGCGGGCAGGGCGGTGAGCCGGCCGGCGATCTCAAGGCCGCGATCGACCGCGACCTCGGCGGGATGGAGAAGTTCAGGACGGACTTCAACACCGCCGGCACGCGCGTCTTCGGGTCCGGCTGGGTCTTCGTGGCGGTGACGCCGGCGGGGAACCTCTCGATCGTGTCGAAGCCCAACCAGGACTCGCCGCTGATGGATGGCGGCCGGGTGCTGATGGGCAACGACGTGTGGGAGCACGCCTATTACCTGCGCTACCAGAACCGCCGCGCGGACTACCTGACCGCGTGGTGGAACGTGCTGAACTGGGAGAAGATCCAGGCGCGCTACGACGCGGCGCGGAACGGCACGCTGCGGGTCTGACCCGGACGGGCAGGGGGAGGATGCCTCCCCCGCCCGCGCTCATTGGCCATTGTCATGCCGGCTGTCGCGTTTCCCGACCCGCGGCCCGCAGGCCGAGGCCGGGAATGCGGCCCGCCGGCAGCCCGGCGAGGCCCACGCGACCGAAGGCCAGGCCGCGCGCCCGCGGGTGATGCGACATTCATGCCGGCGGCGAACCACCCCGGCCGTTGGTGTCAGACGGCCTCCCAGGCTGCGGCCGGGACGCCCTTCGAGGTCGAGTACTCGAAGTGCAGCGCCTCCCCCGGGAAGATTCGCGGGTGGATGGCGTGCGCGGCCATCGCCGCCTCGCTGAACCCCTGCAGGATCAGCTTCAGCTTGCCCGGATAGGTGGCGATGTCGCCGATGGCATGGACGCCGTCGACATTGGTCGCGCAGGTGGCCGGCTCGACGGCGATGTGGTGGCGGTCCAGCGCCAGGCCCCATTGCGCGATCGGACCCAGTTCCATCGTCAACCCGAAGAAGGCGAGCAGGTGGTCGGCCGGGACCTCGCGCTCCTCGCCCTTCAGCGTGGCGAGCACGACGGCCTCCAGCCTGGACCCGTCGCCCTTCAGCCCGTGCAACTGGTAGGGGATGGCCATCTCGACCTCGCCGCGCGCGGCGGCGGCTTCGAGTTGCGCGGCGGTCTCGGGCGCGGCGCGGAACTTCGGGCGGCGGTGCACCACCGTCACCTTCGCGGCGACGTCCTTGAGGGACAGCGCCCAGTCCACGGCGGAATCGCCGCCCCCGGCGATGACCACGCGCTTGCCGCGGAATTCCTCCCGCCGCGCCACCAGGTAGCGCACGGCGCCCGTGGCCTCGTAGCCCGGCAGCCCGTCCAGCGGCGGCCGGTTCGGCCCGAAGGCGCCCGCCCCGGCGGCGACGATCACCGCCTTGCAGCGGATCGTGTCGCCGGCGGAGGTGCCGAGCTCGATCGTCTCGCCATCCCGCGCCAGCCGCTCCACCCTCCGCCCGAGCAGGTAGGTCGGCGAGAAGGGCGCCGCCTGCTGTTCGAGCCGGCCGATGAGGTCCGCCGCCGAGATGGTCGGATGCGCCGGGACGTCGAAGATCGGCTTCTCCGGGTAGAGCGCGGTGCATTGCCCGCCCACCGCGTCCAGCGCGTCCACGACGACGCATTTCATGCGCAGCATGCCGCATTCGAAGACGGCGAAGAGGCCGACAGGCCCCGCGCCGATGATCGCGACATCCGTTTCGATGACCGCCGCCATGGCCACTCCCCCGAATCCTGGCCCGCGTGATAGACGGGACGGCCCAAGGATCATAGCCGGGCGGCGCCCGGTGCGCCCCCGATGCCCCGGACATTGACACTCGACCTGCCCGACCTGCCCGCCACCCATGCCCTTGCCGCGCGCCTCGCCAGGCTGCTGCGGCCGGGGGATGCGGTGCTGCTGGAAGGCCCCCTCGGCGCCGGAAAGAGTGAATTCGCCCGCGCCGTGCTGCGCGCCGCCGCCGGCGACCCGAGTCTGGAAGTGCCGAGCCCGACCTTCACCCTGGTGCAGTCCTACGACCTGCCGGCCGGCCCGGCGCATCACTTCGACCTCTACCGACTCGACGGGCCGGCGGGACTCGACGAACTCGGCTGGGACGAGGCGCGGGAGGGCATCGTGCTGGTGGAATGGCCCGAACGCCTGGGCGGTGAGCGCCCCGAGGGCGCGCTGACCGTCGCGCTCGAACCGCTTGCGGACGAACATGCCCGCCGCGCCCGCCTTACCGGCTGGGACGCGCGGATCGAGGCGCTGGCGGCATGAGGGACGCGACCGACTTCCTGCGCGCCGCGGGCTTCGGCGGGGCGCGGCTGGCCCCGCTGGCAGCCGATGCCTCCTACCGGCGCTACGCGCGGCTGCATGGCGGGCCGCGCCCGGCGCTGCTGATGGACGCCCCGCCGCCCGAGGATGTCCGCCCCTTCCTCGCCGTCGCGCGCCACATCGCGGGCATCGGCCTGTCCGCGCCTGAGATCGTCGCCGCCGACGAGGCGCAGGGCTTCCTGCTGCTCGAGGATTTCGGGGACGCCACCCATGCCGCGCTGCTCGATGCCGGCGCGGACCCGATGCCGCTCTACCTCGAAGCGGCCGAGGCCATGGCCGCGCTGCATGCCGCCCCGCCGCCCGGCTTCCTGCCCGCCTGGGACGGCGCGGCGATGGCGCGCGCGACGGCGGCGACCTTCCTCGACTGGTGGTGGCCGGCGGCGACGGGCACCGATGCCTCCGACGCGACGCGCGCGGAATTCGATGCCGTGCTGCGCACGATGCTCGCGCCCTTCGCGGAGGCCGGCTGCTTCGTCCATCGCGACTTCTTCCCCGCCAACCTGATGCGCCTGGAATCGCGCCATGGCCCGCGCCGCACCGGGTTGATCGACTTCCAGGACGCCGCGCGCGGCAGCCCGGCCTACGACCTCGTCTCCCTGGTCGAGGATGCGCGCCGCGACGTGGCGCCGGAGGTCCGCGCCGCCGCCATCGTGCGCTACCTCGACGTCCGCGGCGACATGGACCGCGAGGCCTTCGCCGCCGCCATGGCCGCCTGCGCGGCGCAGCGGCACCTGCGCGTGGCGGCGCTCTGGGTGCGCCTCGCGCGGCGCGATGCCAAGCCGCGCTACCTGGTCCACGGCC
Organism: Neoroseomonas soli; assembly: GCF_018129065.1. Classification (GTDB taxonomy): domain Bacteria; phylum Pseudomonadota; class Alphaproteobacteria; order Acetobacterales; family Acetobacteraceae; genus Neoroseomonas; species Neoroseomonas soli. The sequence goes on from NZ_JAAEDM010000025.1 coordinate 6,230, forward strand.
CGCGCTGCTGGCGGCTGCTGGACCGGGCGCTCGCCCACCCCGCCGCGCGCCCGCTGCGCGACTTCCTCGACACGCATGTGCCCCGGGCGCTGCGTCGCAACCCGATCGCCGTCACGGAGCCCGCATGATCACTCTCACCCATGCCATGGTGCTCGCCGCCGGGCTCGGCACGCGCATGCGGCCGCTGACCGACGAACGGCCCAAGCCACTGCTCGAACTGGATGGGCGGTCGCTGCTCGACCACGCGCTGGACCGCCTCGCCGCCGCGGGGGTGGAGCATGCTGTGGTGAACGCGCATTGGCGCGGCGAGCAGATCGCCGGCGCCGTGGCCCGGCGCGAGCACCCGCCCGTCATCCTGCAGAAGGAGGACACGCTGCTCGAGACCGGCGGCGGCGTGACGCTTGCCTTGCCGAACCTCGGCAACACGCCCTTCGCCGTGGTGAACGGGGATGCCTTCTGGCTCGACGGCCCGACGCCCGCGCTGACGCGCCTTGCCGCCGCCTTCGACCCGGCGGAGATGGACGCGCTGCTGCTGATGGTGCGCACCACCCAGGTGGAGGGCGTGGTGGGGCAGGGCGACTTCCTGCTCGACCCGCTCGGACGGGTGCGGCGGCCGAAGGAACGCGAGATCGCGCCCTATCTCTACGCAGGCGTGCAGATCCTCTCGCCCGCGTTGTTCGAGGGCGCGCCCGAAGGGGCCTTCAGCCTGAACCGGATCTACGACCGCGCAATGGAGAACGGGCGCCTCTTCGGCCTGGTGCATGACGGGGTGTGGTTCCACCTCTCCACGCCGGAAGATCTGGGGCACGCGGAGGAAACCCTCCGCGCGGGGCTGGTGCGGGCGTTGTTCTGATGGGGCTGCGGACGCGCGGCGGGGAGGGCTCCGCCCTCCCCGGAACCCCACCCGCCAAGGGCCGAAAGGCCCTTGGAACCCGAGACTTGGGCGGTTGGCGGGAGGGGCTCCGCGCGCGTTTCGGTGCCGGAGGCCGCTTGGCGCCCCTCCCGCCAGCCGCCCATCTCATGGTGTCCAGAGGCCTTTCGGCCTCTGGCGGGCGGAGCCCCTCTCCGTGCGACCGCCGCGCCCCATGACCCTCTTCGCCATCCCGCCCCACGCCCGGTTCCTCGACACCCTGGCCGCAGGCGTGCTGGCGCGCCTGCCGTCCGATGCGCCTGACGCCCTGGCCCGCGTCACTTTGCTGCTGCCCACCCGCCGCGCCGCGCGTGGCCTGCGGGAGGCCTTCCTGCGTGCCGCCGGCGGCCGCGCCCTGCTGCTGCCGCGCATGCGCGCGCTCGTGGGCCTGTCCACCGAGGAAGCGGACGAACTTGCGCTGCCCGACCTGCTCGACCTGCCGCCCGCCGTCGCGCCGCTGACGCGCCAGGCGGTACTGGCTGAGATGGCGGGCCGCATCCCGCGCCGCGCCGGCGGCCCGGCCACGCCGGAACAGGCCTGGATGCTGGCGGGTGAACTCGCGCGGCTGTTCGACGAGATCGCGCTCGAGGAACCCGACCTGCGGATGCTGGAATCGGCGCCGCCTGAGGAATTCGCGGCGGCCTGGCTGGCGCGGCTCGACGGGCTGGTGCCGGAACGCCATGCGCAGCACTGGCAGATCACCACCACGGTGCTGCGCGCCGTCGCCACCGACTGGAACGACTGGCTGAAGGATCGCACGCTGCTCGACATCGGCGTGCGGCGCGTCAAGGCACTGGCCGCTCAAGCTGCTGCATGGCGCGCGGAGCCGCCGGAGCACCCGACCATCGCCGCCGGCATCGGCGCGGGCGGTACCATCCCCGCCGCCGCCGCGCTGCTGCGCGTGCTGGCGGGCGCGCCGCAGGGCGCGGTGGTGTTGCAGGGCCTGCCGGAACCGATGGACGCAGCGTTGTGGGAAGCGATCCGCAAGGCGCCCACGCATCCGCTGGCCGGGCAGGCTCGGCTGCTCGCGGCGATGGGCGCCACGCCGTCCGACCTGCGCCCCTGGCATGACGCGCCGCCCGCGGGGGCCGCGCCGGATCGCGCCGTGCTGCTCGGCCGCGCGCTGCATCCGGCCGAGGGCCTCGATACCTGGACGCAGCGCGCCCCCGCGCGCTGGTCGCCGGCGAGCGCGGGCCTGGCGCGCCTCATCGCCGCCGACGCGCAGCAGGAAGCCGCCGCCATCGCCCTGCTGCTGCGCGAAACCATCGAGACACCCGGCCGCACCGCCGCGCTGGTGACGCCGGATCGCGACCTCGCGCGCCGCGTCTCGGCGGACCTCGCCCGCCACGGCATCACCGCCGATGATTCCGCCGGCGAGCCGCTGGCCGAAACGCCTGCCGCGACCTTCCTCCGCCTCATCGCGCGCATGGTCGCGGAGGGCTTCGCGCCCGTGCCGCTGCTGGCCGTGCTGAAGCACCCGCTCTGTGCCGGCGGGATGGACCGCGCGGAATGGCTGGCGGCGGCGCGGACGCTGGAAGCGCGCGCATTGCGCGGCCCGCGCCCGGCGCCGGGGCTCGCGGGGCTGCGCGCTTCCGCCATCGCCGCGCGCGGCGCCGTGCAGGCCTCGGTGGAGAAACTGCTCACCGCGCTGGAAACGGCGATGGCGGGCTTCGCCACCTTGCCGGACTCGCCCGCGCGTCCCGCCGCCGACCTGCTGTCGGCGCACATGGAAGCCGCCGAGGCGCTCGCCGCTACGCCGGACATGCCGGGCGGGCTGCGGCTCTATGCGGGGGAGGAAGGCGAACCCCTCGCCCGCCACCTGCACGACCTTTCGGAAGCCCTGCCGCACCTGCCGCCGATGGCGCCCGCCGATTGGCCGGACCTGTTCGAGGCCGCCCTTGCCGGCCCTGTCGCGCCGTCGCTGCGCGCGGTGCGCGGGCGCGGGGATGCGGCGCATCCGCGCATCGCCATCCTCGGCCTGCTGGAAGCGCGGCTGCAATCCTTCGACCGCATCGTGCTCGGCGCGCTCGAGGAAACCACCTGGCCGCAGGCGACCGAACCCGGCCCCTGGATGAGCCGCCCCATGCGCGCGCAATTCGGCCTGCCGGAACCGGAAGCGCGCATCGGCCGCGTGGCGGCGGATTTCCTCACCGCCGCCGCGGCGGCGCCGGAAGCGGTGCTGTCCTCCGCCGCGCGGCGCGGCGGATCGCCCACCGTGCCGGCGCGCTGGCTGGTGCGGCTCGACACCTTCCTCGCGGGGCAGGGCGGGCTGGCCATCGCACCGTCGCCTGCCGCCGGCTGGGCAGCCGCGCTGGATGCGCCCGCCACCGTCGCCCCTTGTCCGCGTCCCGCGCCCGCGCCGCCCGTGGAGGCACGCCCGCGCCGCCTCACCGTGTCCGATGCCGGGCTGCTGATCGCCGATCCTTACGCCTTCTATGCCAAACGCGTGCTGCGCCTGGCGCCGCTGAAGGAACTGGAGGAGGACGTCGGCGCCATCGAATACGGCACGCTGGTGCACGATGCGATGGCGGGTTTCCTGCGCGCCCTCGGCACCTCCTGGCCGGGCGAGGACAAGGCGCGCGAAGCCTGGGCGCGCGCCAGCGGGACGGCGCTCGCCAAGCATGCCGACCGCCCGGGCATCCTCGCCTTCTGGACACCGCGCCTCGCGAACATCGGTGACTTCGTGATCGCCGAGGAGGAAACCCTGCGCCGCAACGGCGGCCTCGCCGCCTGCCTGGTGGAAACCAAGGGCACCGCCCTGCTCCGCCTGCCGGAAGGCGAGGTGGAGATCGAGGCCCGCGCCGACCGGCTCGACCACCTGACCGCCGGCGGCTGGCGCGTGGTGGACTACAAGACCGGCACCGTGCCGAAGGACGCCGCGCTGCTCACCGGCGACGCGCCGCAACTGCCCATCGAGGCCTGGCTGCTGGGCCAGGGCGCCTTCGCCGGCACCGAAGGCGGCACGGCGAGGGAACTCATCTACTGGCGCCTGACCGGCGGCGAGGTGCCAGGCGAGGTCAAGGCCATCGACGCCACCGCCGAGGACTACGCGGCCATCGCGCGCGAGAGGCTGGAACACCTGGCGGCGCGCTGGCTGCTGGGGAACGCGCCCTTCGCGTCACGGCCGCACCCGTCGCGCAGCGCGCCGGGGGGGGATTACGACCACCTGGCGCGGATCGAGGAATGGTCGGCGGGGGTCGGGGAAGCGGGATGAAGGTCGGGGGAGGGGAACCTCCCCCGATACCCGCCTTTGCCGAACCTGAGGTCAAGGCATCGACGAGATTGCGGTCTGCGGCGCCTTCTCCCGCCGGGAAGGCGCCTGCGGCCTTGAGCATGGCCATCAGTTGTCCGACCAGTTCGATCCCCGGCGGGTGGTCTGGCCCGTCGCCGGGGGTGATGATGACCTTGTCGATCAGGGCGCGGGCGGCCTCCAGCACCTCGGCGCCCCTGCCCACTCAGCGTGCTCCCGGTGCCCCTCGTCCCGGATGGTCGCACCATACGCCAGGACCCGGAGACCGCCCCAGCCAGACAAGACGGGCACCGGGATCTGCATACCGGTTACCAACCCGATCGAGCGGGTGAACGGGGAGATCAAGCGCCGCACCGACGTGGTCGGCATCTTTCCCAACGAGGCTGCCGTCACCCGCCTCGTCGGCGCCATCCTCCTCGAGCAGAACGACGAATGGGCGGCGCAGCGCCGCTCCATGAGCCTTGAGACGCTCGCCCCCATCAGCAATGCTCCCAACGTCAGCCTGCCCGCCGTGGCAAACTGACCGCGGCTCACACCCGCTCGGGAGACCAGGCGCTCTTACACCATCACCAGGGACACGACCCAGCGGCATCGACTTCACCCGGGAAATCCGAGCTTGGATCTTTTCGAGGATGCACTGATGCGACTAGCCTCCAGCTGTCTTACGGAACCGTTGGTGCGTGAGGAGGTTGAGATCGGTGGCGGAGGCGCGGATCGGTTTTCTCCAGTTCAAGCAGCAGCGGCTTCTTCTGTTTGCATTGCTCGTCCTGGTCGCGATCAGTTCAAACCAATTGAATTATCAGACCGATCACGAGCAGATCGTGATCGGAGCAGGCGATATTTTATCCTATTTCGCCATGTCGGAGGCCGCGCCGGGATTGGTCACTGTTCCCGTGCCGTATCACCATGCCCAGCGGATCTTCCTGCCATACCTTCTCGGCATAGTGAGTGACGTTACGGGACTTTCGATCCCGATGACCTACTTGGTGGCCGGAAGTCTTCTTCTGGCCCTGGCGTTCTGGTTTTTTGTCCGGTGCTGTGAGCTGCTGGGGATGCGCGAAGAGACGGTTTTTATTGTTTCAATGGCTGTACTCTTTAATCCGTATTTATTTCGTCACTATTTCATGTTTAATGGCTATATCAACGATATCGGGTTCCTCGCGGGACTTTCCGCCAGTCTGTTCGGCCTGTTCGCTGGCAGGAGAGGCATAATGCTGGCTGGCATCGTCCTCGCATCGCTAAGCCGACAAACGACGCTGGTCATCTTGCCAGCGTACATCCTGCTTGAGTATGCCCTGAATTACTCTCGCGGATGGCGCATCAACATCTTCACGCTGAGCTACCTCACGCTCCCCATCCTGATCTATATTGGCACATCGTTCATCGCCTCGCACACGGGTCTTCCCAGCGAGACGGACATGGCGTTGCTAGGGCTGCTGTATTGGATCCGTTCCGATTTTTCTATAGGACGGTTTTTGGATTTTACGATTCGAGGCGTGATTCCTTTTGCGTTTGCGTTCGCCTTACTGCTTGGCTGCAGGGTCACGGTCCCGCGCGAGCGCGATCGGCTGCTCGTTGTAGCTGGACTACTGGCCTTGATCGTCCCGATCTGCGCGCAGCCATTTCTTGGCGGACCTGATTGGACACTCAACAGCATCGCGCGGCTGAATGCACTGGCTGCGTTCCCGGTCTTCTTGCTCGTGGGGATGTCGATCGATTCCTATATGAATCGTTTGAGTCCGCAGATCGCGAGCGCGCTTGGAGCGCTAATCGTGCTTGGGTCCGTGCACCATATCTATACTTTTCCGGGGGCGTTCTCGGCCGAAAAGAACAAATGGTTTGCCGTGGTGCACTTCTCGGCCGCATTCGCGACCGCCGTGGTCTTGTGGATCAGCACTCGGCGGGATCAGGAGCGGGAACGGGCTGGGTCCCGGCTCGACGCCAGGTGATGCGGGCCGACAGGGATTGGTCCGATCCGCGGTCAGGCGCGGGTGGACAACCGCCCGCCGCACTCCGCCGCGTCTCCGCGAAGGGTGTTCCGAGCGCGGCATCGACGATGCCGTGGGCATCACATCCGAACCATCAGGCTGGTGAAGCCGCCGAGCGTAAAGAACAAGGCGGGCCAGCAATGGCGGCAGGCCGAAGAGGCCACGGGGAAGGAAGAATGCATCCATCCTCGGAGCTATTACGGATCGGGTGGCTTGAGTGGCTCGTCAGTACCCATAGGGGAGGGGAGTCATCATGACAAATTTGAGGAGCGCATATATGTCACCAGCCACCCTCTCCATTATTGTCCCCTGCTTCGATGAGGAGCGAACACTTCAGTCCTGTATCGAGAGAGTCCTAGAACTGAAACACGAGGACGATCTGTCGCTGGAGATCATTATTGTCGACGATTGCTCGCGTGACCGAAGTTTGGCAATTGCGCGGGAACTGGAGGCGCGCCACCCGGAAATCCGTGTCCTGCAACACGTCCGGAACCAGGGTAAGGGGGCTGCCCTCCGGACGGGATTTCGGGAGGCGACAGGGGAATTCGTAGCCGTCCAAGATGCGGATCTTGAATACAATCCACTCGAGCTTCGAAAACTCGTCGAGCCGCTACGCGACGGGCGCGCTGACGTGGTCATCGGGTCCCGGTTCAAAGGCTCCGGTCCGCATCGGGTGCTGTACTTCTGGCATTACGTCGGGAATGCCATCCTTACATTTCTCTCCAACATGTTTACCGACCTCAACCTGACCGACATGGAGAGTTGCTACAAAGTCTTCAGGCGTGAGGCCATCCGGGACATCCAGATCGAGGAAGACCGATTCGGGTTCGAACCAGAGATCGTCGCCAAAGTCGCCCATAAGAAACTGCGGATTTATGAAATGGCCATCTCCTATGACGGTCGGACTTACGCGGAAGGAAAGAAGATCAATTGGCGGGACGGGGTGCGCGCATTGTATTGTATCTTTCGCTATAATTCGTACCACCTACCGCTACCTATTCAATTCTTCGCATATCTCGTCATCGGCTTCATCGCCGGCCTTGTCAATCTCGCCATCTTTCTGGGTCTCCTCGGGTTCGGCGTGTCGCTCCCAGTGTCCACGCTGTCCGCCTTCGTCATTGCTGCCGCAGTCAACTATTTTCTTTGTATCGCCCTCCTGTTTCGCCACAAGGCGCGCTGGAAGACGACGGGGGAGATCATCGCCTACATCCTCGTCGTCGCGACCGCCGGAGTCGTCGATCTCGGCATCACGAGCGCGCTTGTCGCCATAGGAACGGCTGCCTGGCTCGCGAAGATCTTGGCCTCGATCATTGGCGTCGTCCTGAATTACCTCGGTCGTCGGTATCTCGTCTTTTGACGTCGGATGCCCACGCCAGAGTCACGACTTCGCCTGGTTTGCCTATCCGATCGCGTCCGGCGTTCTTGAAGTCGCCGACCGATATGCACGGCGGAAAGAACGTCGGACATTGGAGCGGCGGCATGATGCTGCTGCGGGTGGGGCGCCGGGAGATGTTCGCGGTGGGGGCCTACGCGGCGGTCCGTCGGTTCGTGTTCACGGAGCGGCATAGTCGTCGGGAGGCGGCCCGGGTTCTTGGACTGAGCCGGGACTCGATTGTTCGCGCGGTTCGATGCCGCGCTGTGTGCGGCCGGCTACCTCGCGATGGGCGGGCAGATCGTGGACGCGACCATCGTCGCCGCACCGAAGCAGCGCAACACCGAGGCCGAGCGTGCAGCCATCAAGGCGGGCCAGATCCCCGAGTGCTGGACGGAGAAGCCGGACGCCTCCAGCAACCCCGACTTCTGGGATTGTGATGGTTGTTTGGTGCGCGGTCAGTCGCTGTGCGGCGGGGCAACGGACAGCGCGTCGCTGATGGATGTTTGCCGGGGCGCGATGGTGACGGGCGCGGCGGTTCCGGACCCTACGCCGGCGCGGGCCCGCTGCTGAGCCAGACGAACCGCGACATGTTGTAGGTTAGAGCAGATCCCGATCAGGTGGAATCACCTGATCGGGTGAAGATGCTCGCAAAAACAGAGGCCTCGAGCGGTGTTCGTGAGCCGGGGCGAACGGAAACCGCTCTAGGTTGGCGAGGCCGATCTTCACCCGCGCCCTGGCGATGCCGATGGTGCGCACGACCAGCGCCATCGGCCCCTTCTGTCGGGCAAAGACGTGCTCGATGGCCGAGCGCACGGCCGATTTGCGGGCATTGGCCCATCGCGTCCTTGCCGCCATCGGCCGACCCGGCGGGCCATTCGATTCACCCGCCGGGTGGTCCATCGCGCCGTCACCGACGGCAGACTCAACCCATTGAAAGAATCCTGAAATTCCCCCGATTCAGGCCAGCGGCATCGACTTCATCCGGGAAATCCGGGCTGATCTTGCGACGTGACGTACGCTGAGCGCTGTGACTGCCGTCAGTTGACGGCCGTTCCGCTCTGGCGCCATTGGTTCGTTGCCAAGAAACGAACGAGGCGATCGGATGCAAGGCGTTGGCACCGCGGTCATCGGGGCGCGCCCGAAGACGACGTGGCTCCCAACGGACCTCTTCGGCGTCTTGGCGCTGGCGCGCCGGTACTGGCTCCTCATGCTCGGCTGCGCCCTGGCGGGGGCTGTGGCGCTGCTGGCCTCGGCCGTGCTGATCGGCGGGCCGCGCTACATCGTCGCCGCCAAGATCATGGTCAACCTCGGTCCTGAAATGGCGGGCTCGCCGCTGCTGGCGACGCTGCAGGGCACGCCCTCGGCCCCGGCCATGCTGCGGCCCGAGGATTCGGCGACCGGCGTCGAGATCTTCAGCAACCCGCGCCTGGTCCGCGACCTGGTTGAAAGCCTCGGCCCCGACTTCTTCGCCGACGATCCGCCGGTCACCTTCCTGCAGCACGTGAAGTACATCGGCAAGCAGGCCATGCGCGGCGTCCAGCGCGCCCTGCAGGAAGTGACCGTCGCGCTGGGCCTGCGCCCGCGCATCACCGAGACCGACCGGCTGGTGCTCGCCCGCAGCGCGGGGCCCTTCGACGAGGCCTGGCACGAGGTGATCGACCTCTGGCTGTTCTGCCGGATGTGCCTCGCGGGGGATATCGGCCATCTCGACCGCGTGCTGGTCGAATACCGCGTGCATCCCGCCGCGATGTCGCAGCAGATGAGCACCATGAACCTGATGTTCCGGCGCCAGATCACGGCCGCCAGGCAGGCCTTCGCCTGGCTGCAATCCGTCGCGATCGGCGCATCGGGGCAGCTACGGCAGGCCGAGCTCACCTGCGCGCGCACCGCCGTCGAGGTGCTTCATCTCACGCGGCGGGGCGGCTACGAGAGGTTCGCGGCCAGCCTCGCGGAGATCGTGCGGGAGGTGCCCGCCGTACTGGCCGAACCGGCGACCTGGGCGCGGATCGGCTTCGGGCTCTTGCCGCAAGGAGCGATCGTCGCGCTGTCCCGCCGCCGCCAGGATCGCGCGCGGGCACGCGCGGCGCAGGGGGCGGCATGACGCGCAGCGCTGCCCGGGACGCCATCCTGGTGACCGGCGGGCGCATCGGTTTCGCCGTGCTGTGGTTCCTGGCGGGCACGCTGTTCTGGCTCGCGGTGGCGCCGCTGCCGCTGCCGCTGACGATGGTGGCGGTCCACGCGCCGGAACTGCCCGGGGATGACTGGTCATGGGCCGGCACCAGGCGCTGATCCCGATCGGCGTCGGCGCCGGCCTGTTCGGCGCCGCCGCGCTCGCGGGGCCGCTGCTGGCGGCGGGCGGGGTGCTCGCCGTGGCGCTGGCCGCCGCCGTCTATGTCTGGCCGATCATCGGCCTCGGCATGATGGTGATCTCGGGCACCGCACTGCAGATCCTGGGCAGCGAGAATGTCACGGGCCTGCCGCTCAGCTTCAGCAAGATTGCGGGTGCGCTCACGCTCTCGGTCTGGCTCGCGCGGAGCATCCTGCAGCGCATCCCGATCACCTGGTCGCCGCTGCTGCCCGCGCTCGCCGCCTTCGTCTTCGCGGTCTGGGCGGCGGGCTTCGTCTCGCCCGACGCGGGCGAGGCGCGCGAGGGCGTGATGCGCTACATCCAGCTCGCGCTGCTGACCTTCATGATCGCCAACATCGCCGGCGAGAACGAGCGCACGCTCGACCTTGCGGTGATCGCGCTCACGGCGAGCATGACGGTCTCCGCCACCATCGGGCTGATGGAGTTCCTGCTGCCGAGCCTGGCGCTGGAATCCGACGATCCGAGCCAGGGCGGCGGCAACATCGGCGCCGTGATCGACCGCGACTCTCTCGATGGCGTCGACATCAAGCGCGTCACCGGCGGTGTCTCGGAGTCGAACTGGTTTTCGTACATGCTGGTAGCAGTGGTGCCGGTCAACCTCTATCTGTTCCACCGCTATGCCGGGCGGGCGGCGCGGTTCCTGATCCTCGCGGCGGCGACGCTGCAGAGCATCGGCATCGTGATCTCGCTGACGCGTTCGGGGATCATGGCGCTCGGCGTCACGGTGGCGTGGCTCGCGCTGCGCGGGCGCCTGCCGGCCAAGCCGCTGCTGATGGTCGCCTTCCTCAGCGCCGTCGGGTTCCTCGCCTGGAATCCAGCGGGCCTCGAGCGGATCTACTCGATCGAATACGCGCGGGAAGGCGGCAGCACGAACCTCCGCGCCTACCTGCTGCGCGGCGGCGCTGCGCTGGTGCAGGAGCGCCCGGTCACCGGCTGGGGCTACAACCAGTTCGGGGCGAACTTCATGAAGTGGCTCGCCTCGGAACCGAGTCTGCCGGACGAGATTTCGGCGTGGGAACGCGACATGGAGAACCGCGTCGCCCAGGGGATCGAACGCATCGAGTGGATCATGCCGCACAACACCGCGGTTCAAGTCTGGGTCGAGTTCGGCCTGCCCGGCATGGTCGCCTTCTGCACCCTCTACGTGCTCATGCTGCTCGACCTGCGGCTGGTGCTGCGCCTTGGCGACCCGCCACGGGGCCTGTTGGCGGATTGCCTCGTGGCTTCGGCGCTCGGGTTCCTGGTCTGCGCGATCTTCGGCCACCTGGCGCTGGCCAAGATCATCTGGATGCTGGCCGGCTATTCGGCGGCGCTGCGGCGCGTCGCCTTCGACCCGGCGACGAAGCAGGGCGCGACGGCGTGACGCGCCTCGGTCGCATCGCACGCAGCGCGGGTCTGGTGCTCGGCACGGGCTACGTGCTCTGCTTCTTCTCCGAGGCGATGTTTTGGTCGTTCTGGCGCCCGGACGAGGAGCCCTTCGGCCGGGTCGCGCAGTGGCTGCTCTATTCCCTGTTCGGCTACCTGACGCTGGTCGTGGTCGCGCTGTTCCGGCTGCGCGGCGGCTGGGCGCTGCTGATGGCCGGCGCCTTCTATGGCTGGCTGGGGGAAGGGCTGGTCGCCATGACCGTCTATGGCGATCCCAGCATGCCCTTCCCGGTGACCATCGCCTGGACCGCGCTCGCCTGGCATGCGCCGCTGTCGGTGGTGGTGGGGTGGTACTGGCTCGGCATGGCGCTGCGCGCGCCGCGCATCTGGCCGACGGCGCGGCTCTCCCTCGTGCTCGGCCTGTTCTGGGGCGTCTGGGGCTTCGGCTGGATGGCGGAGACGCCGCCGCTCGCCGCGGAACCCTTCGAGTTCCTGGCCAATGCCCTGGGCACGACGCTGTGTCTCGGCCTCGCGCACCGGGCGATCGCGGCGGGCGCGCGCGCGGACTACCGGCCCTGGTGGCCCGGCGTGGCGGTCGTCAGCAGCGCGGCGCTGGCGTTCTTCGCGTTGGTGACCGTCCCGGCCATTCCCTTCGCGCCGATCGTGCTGCTGCCGCTGCTGGCGCTTCTTGGTCTCGCGATGCGCCGCCGCAGCGCGGCCGCGCCGGACGAAAGCCTGCTCGTCGATCTCGCCGCGCCCATCCGTGGCCGCAACTTCCTGGCGCTCGCGCTGATGCCGGTCTGCGCCTCGGTGGTCTACGCGGCGGCGACCACCGCCCTGCCGCCCCTGGACGCGATCCACCTCGGCTTCGCCGTCATCGCCATCCCGGTGGGCACGGCGCTGTTCGGCATCGCCCTGGCCCGCGCGCTGCGCCGCCGGATCTGAAAGGCCCCGCGATGGACCGCGCTCCGCTTCCCGCCCGGACGCCGATCCCGCTGGTCATGGTCAAGGGCGCCTATGACAGCGCCGGCGGTCCCGAGACGGTGCTGCAGACCATCGCCGGCAACCTCGACCGGCAGAACTTCCCCCCGCTGCTCGCGCTGCTGGCCCGCCCGCACGAGACGCTGCCGCCCATCCTGGCGGACCTGGCGACGCGGCTGCCCACCGAACGCATCGACTGGCGCGGCATCGCCCGCGCGCCGGTCGTCGCGCGGCGCATCGCGGCGCTGATCGCGGAACGGCCCGGCGCGGTGCTGCACACCAACGACATGCGCTCGGACCTGATCGCCTGGATGGTCACGCGCGTGCGGCGCGTCCCGTGGATCGCGCATGTGCATGGCTGGCTGCGCCACACCCATTCCGGCATCCACCGCATCTACGAGGAGATCGACCGCCGCCTGATCCCCGCCGCGGACCTGGTGCTGGTCGGCTCCACCGCGATGGCCGAGGAGGTGCGCATCGCCGGCGCCCGACGCATCGACATCGTCACGAACGGCATTCCCGTCTCCGAGCGCGCACCGCATGCCGAGGCGGCGGCCGCCATCCGCGCCCGGGTTGCGCCCGGCGGCGGGCTGATCGCGGGCGTGCTGGGCCGCCTGCACCCGGGCAAGGGCCAGGCGCTGCTCATCGAGGCCCTTGCCGGGCTGCGCAAGCGCGGGTTCGACATCACCGTGCTGCTGGTCGGCGTCGGCCCGGCGGAGGCGGAGTACCGCGCTCTTGCCGCGCGCCTTGGCGTCGCGGAGCATGTCCACTTCGCTGGCCTCGTGCCGGATATCCTGCCCTGGCTCTGCGCGATGGACATGATGTGCGTCCCCTCGCTCAAGGACAGCCTGCCGCTCACGGTGATGGAGGCGATGAGCGTCTCGTGCCCGGTGATCGCCTCCCGCGCGGGGGACCTGCCGCTGGCGATCCGCGACGGCGAGAACGGCCTGCTGGTCGAGGTCAGCTCGGCGCCGGCGCTCGAGGCCGCGGTCGAGCGGCTGGCGCGAGATGCCGGGCTTCGCGCGCGCCTTGGCGCCGAGGGCCGCCGCACGCTGGTGGAGAAGTTCTCGCCCGCCGCGATGCTGCGGCAGCTCGAGGGATTCTGCGCCACCCTCGCCGCCGAGCAGGCCGCGCGTGGCCGCTGAGCGCCCGCGCCTGATCTGCGTCCACCCGAACAACGAGATCGGCGGGTCCGACATCGCGCTGGTACGCCTGATTGAGGCGCTGGGCACCCGGGACTACGACATCGCGGCGGTCGTGCCGGGGCAGGGGCCGATCACGCCGCTGCTGCAGGATGCCGGGGCGCGGGTGCATGTGCTGCCGATGGTGCAACTGCGCACGCTGCCCTCGGTGTCATACCAGGCGCGCTACGCCGCGCGGCTGTGGCCGACGGTGCGCGACCTCGCGGCGCTGATCCGCGCCGAGCGCGCCGACCTCGTGTACACCAATTCGCTGTACTGCCTGTATGGCGGCTTCGCCGCGCGGCTCGCGGGGCGGGCGCATCTGTGGCACGTGCGCGAGATCCCGGCGGCGATCCCGGTGCTGCGGCCCGCGCTCGGGCGGATGGTGCTGCGGCTGTCGCGCGTGGTGGCGTGCATGTCGCACGCCGTGTCGGACGCGCTGTTTGGCGCGCGCGCGAACGATCCGCGCATCCGGCATATCGGCGAGGGGGTCGACCTGCGGCGCTGGTCGCGCAGTGCGGTCGCGCGCGATGTCCGCGCCGAGCTCGGCATCGCGCCGGACGCGCCGGTGGTGGGCTTCGTCGCGCGGCTCGACCCATGGAAGGGCCTCGACGTCTTCCTGGAGGCGGCGGCGCAGGTGGCGCGCGCGGTGCCCGACGCCGTCTTCCTCGTCTCCGGCGATGCGCCGGGCGGCATGGAGGCGTACCGGGACCGCATGGTGGCGCGCGCCGCCGCGCTCGGCCTTGGCGATCGCATCCGCTTCCTGGGCTGGCGCTACCGGCTCGACGACATTCCCGCGCTCATGGCCGCCTTCGACGTGTTCTGCCACACCGCGATCGCGCCCGAGCCCTTCGGCATGGTGATCATCGAGGCGATGGCGATGGGATGCCCGGTGATCGCCGCGCGTTCCGGCGGCCCCATGGAGATCGTCGAGGACGGCGTGAGCGGGCTGCTGACCACGCCCGGCGATGCCGCCGCACTCGCCGGGGCCATGCTGTCGGTGCTGCGCGACCCGGCCCTGCGCGCGCGCCTGGCCGTGGGCGGGCGTGCGCGCGTCGAGGCGCGGTATTCGCGCGAGGAGCATGCCGCCGACGCGCGCGCCCTGTTCGACCATGCGCTTGGGCGAAGCCGCGCATGAGCGACGCGCCCGACCTCTCGGTGGTGATCGTCAGCCACGGGCACGAGGCGATGCTGCCCGGCTGCGTCGCCTCCTTGGCTGCGGCGCTGGCGGGGCAGCGGGCCGGCATGACCCGCGCACGAGAGCCGGTGGTGGCGGCGCGTGCGACCGGAGGACCGCCATGATCCGTCCATGCCGCCTGCGCTCTGCGCTCTGCGCCCTCGTGCTCGCTCTGCCGCCGCCGGCCTCGGCCGCGCCACGCTGCCGCTTCCCCGGCCCCTTCACGCGCGTCTAGAGCGGTTTCCGTTCGCCTCGGCTCACGAACACCGCTCTAGGTCTTTGTTCTTGCGAGCATCTTCACCCGATCAGGTGATTCCAGCTGATCGGGATCTGCTCTAACCGCCCGCACGCACCGCTGCCGGCACGCATCTCAGCCCGCTGCAGATCGCCGCCGATCCGTCCGTGCTGCACCGCAACGGGCGCTACGAGCTGTTCTTCACCAATGCCGACAGCCGCCAGCGCACCGGCATCGCGCGCGCCGAGAGCGCCGACGGGCGCGTCTGGAACGTCTGGCGCAATCCGGCGGGTGCCGACCGCGCGATGGACCTGGTGCTCGCGGCCCCGTCGGACGCCTGGGACGCGCCGGGGCTCGAGACCGCGAACGTCCTGGTCGGCCATGACGGCGTGCTGCGCATGTACTACACGGCCACCCGCCCCTGTGCCGCCGCAGCTTCGCGCAGTCGAGAAGTCGCCCGCCCGGTGTGCCAGGCACCACGGGCGGACCAGCGATCTCTCAATCAGGCGGTGATGTTGAAGCGCCGGATCAGCTCGACCTCGTACGTGTTCCGTTGATCGATCATGGCTCGATACTCGGTCGGCCCCAGGTATTCCGCGTTGAGGTCGAAGCGGCGGCAGATGTCTCGGCTCGCCTCGGATTCGAACGCCTTGCGATAGGCGCGGACGAGGACGTCGAGATGCTCCGGCGGGATGCCTGCCTTGGCGAAGAGGCCATACGGAGAGTGGGCCACGATCGGGAAGCCGAGTTCCTTCATCGTAGGCACCTGACTGTAGCGTTCGACGCGGGCCTCGGTCGCGAGGGCCAAGGCGCGCATCTGCCCACTCTCGACATTCGGCCCCCACGCCGTCGAATCAGCGACCGCGTCGAGCTGTCCGGAGATCACCGCGAGCGTTGGCTCGACTGCGCCGCGGAAGGGTACGTGGATCATCTCCAGCCCCTCACGGGAGGATAGGTCCTCCATCATGATGTGGCTGGTGCCTGCCACCGCCGACGTCCCATAGGAGACCTTGCCCGGGTTCGCCTTCGCATAGGCGATGAAATCCTGGAGGGTGCGCCACGGACGATCGGCACGAACGGCGATCCCGTACGTGTAGCTGACGAAGTTGCAGATATAGGTGAAGTCGGCCATCGGATCCCACGGCCGCGGCTGCGTGATGTGGGCGTGCCTGAGGATTGAAAAGTGCATCAGGGAGACGGTGTGCGCGTCCGGCTCCGGCGTCCCCTTGATCAGCGCAGCACCGAGCGAGCCTCGCGCGCCGGTCCGGTTTTCGACGACCACGGGCTGTCCGAGATCCCTCGAGACGATCGCCGACATCTGCCGGATATGGGCATCCGATGACCCGCCCGCGGGGAAGGGCAGGACCATTCGGATCGGACGGTTCGGAAAGGCTGCGACCTGAGCGATCGCCGGCGTGGCCAGAACGCCCAGCGATCCGAGCAGAAGGCTTCGACGCCCTGTGGCGGGAGATCCCGGGGTTCGGTTGATTTGCATGACGTTTCCTTCTTCACGCGCCCGGTCAAGTGCGGACAAGTCAAGGCTGCCCCTGGGGTCCTGAGCGAACAAGCGCGCACCGCCAATGTTCCCACATCGTGGAACAGCGCACATACTGCCCTGAACAAGTCCGAGGCGGCTCACTGTCCGAGCCGACCATCCCGTCGGGGGAAGTGCTGATGGAAGCCTCGTCGAGAGCCGCTCGTCGACCTGCGAGAACGCCAGCTGAGACAAAGAGCCGTCGCCGATCGAACGAGGCGCCGGCTCCCGAGCCAAGCCAACCCGCTGACCGCGGCCGTATGGCAGGTGCCCAGGCACTTCGCCGGGCGTTGTCCCTGCTCAGGATCATCGGTGACAATCCGGGACGACACCTCACCCTGTCGGACCTGATCTCTTTGTCGGGCATGGAACGGACGACCGTTCATCGGCTGCTGACCAGCCTGACCGAGGAGTCATTCCTCTTTCGCTCGGCCGACCGTCGCTCCTACCACCTCGGCGTCGAACTGCTCGCCCTGGGTCTCCGCTCCCTGGAGGACGTCTCCTACGTGAAGCACCTCCAACCCGTGCTCAAGCGGATCGCCCTCGAATGCCGTGAAGCCACCTTCCTTACGATCAGGGAGGGCGACTACTGCTACTGCGTCCAGCGCGAGGATCCATCCCCCGACTTCTTCAAGCCGCTGTGGACGCATGTCGGCCAGCGCATCCTGCTCTCGGGCTCGGGCGCCGGCCTTGCCATGCTGGCGGAACGAACCGACGCCGATACCGCGGCGTACATCAAGTCGCGCCAGGCCGACCTTCGGAAGTCCAAGATCTCCCCAGCCCAACTCATGCGCGTGGTCCGCAGTACGAGGGAGCGCGGCTACTCCGTGCTCAGCGATCTCAATCCGGCCGGCAGCGCCGTCGGCGTTGCCTTCCAGGTCGGGGCGGGAATCCAAGCGGCCATCAGCGTCGGTGGCTTTGCCGGGCCGCCGGACGATCGGCGGCATGCAGCCTGGGCCAAGGTCATCAAGCGCGAGCTCGCGATGGCCTTCCAGTCCAGGCCACCCGCCGACGCAGAGTCAGAGACCTGAAGCGAGGAACGCCGACGTCTCTTCGGCTATGACCCGGAGCCTCTGACGCGGAGGCAAGTGCGCCAGGTCCGCGCGAGGGACCTCGATCTCCAGGGGCACGCCGGCAGGCAGCTTCGCAAGGAGGTCGCGCAGAGGGAGGTCGCCGCCTCCCGGGCTGAACCGCTGGCTCCTGCCTTCATAGCGAAGGGCATCCATCGTCGGGGGCTTCGATGCGGGAGCATCACAGAGCTGGCCAACGAAGACCCGATCGGCAGGGATGCCCTCGAGATTCTTCGGCGTCCCACCCGATCGATCGAGATGCAACGCATCGACGAGGACGCCGCAATTCGGTCGGCCGGTCGCCAAGGCGATGGCCAGGGCGTCCTCGACAGTCTTGATCTCCGTGTAGACGACGAACTCGATGGCTACCCCGAGACCACGGGCATCTGCCGCCTCGGTCAGAGACGACAGATTGTCCTGCAGGCGGTTGCGATCCGGATCGCCCCCAACGACCACGACATACTTAGCCCCGAGGTCCGCGCCGAGATCGAGGCCAGCCAGCGTATCCGCAATCCGGGTGTCCGGGCGCAACCAGATGCCGCCCATCTCCAATAGGGGCAGGCCGCTGCCTGACAAGGCCCGGCGGATATCCCGGATCATCACCGGGTCGCCGATCACCGGGGGGACCGGATCGCCGGCGGCCGGCAGCAGCTTCAGGCTGATCGAGCCGAAGCCGCACTCCGCCGCGCCTTCGATCAGCCCGACATGACCAGCGTCAGCGACGGTCAGCCAGCCCAGGGCGATGTCCTTGAGCGTCAGGGCACTCACGTCATGAACATCCCGCCGTTCACATCGATCACCGTCCCGGTGATGTAGTTCGCGTCATCGGAGGCGAGGAACGCGACAGCCGCGGCGATATCCGCCGGCGTCCCCTTCCGCTTCATCGGGATGCGACTGAGCATCGCCTGCTGGACGTGCGCCCCGTACATCGCCTGCAATGGCGTCTCGATGATCCCCGGTGCGATGCTGTTCACGGTGATCCCGCCATCAGCGACCTCCTGGGCAAGGACGCGCGAGAAGCCGATCAGGCCGGCCTTGGAAGACGCGTAAGGTCCGTTCGTCGACTCAGGCCTGGTCCGTCCGGACTGGGAGCTGATGTTGACGATGCGGCCCCACCCCGCCCGCCGCATGATCGGCAGGACGGCGCGGCAGAGGATGAAGGGCGCCGTCAGGTTCACGGACATCGTCCGCGTCCAATCCGCCGCGGTCGTCTCCTCGAGCGGGATCTTCTCGCCATTCCGCTTGATCGAGATGCCCGCGTTATTGACGAGAATGTCCAGTCGCTGGTGGCGCCGACCGACATCAGAGATCAACGAGGCGACCGCCCCCTCGTCGGTGATGTCCATCTTGACCGCTTCGGCCTTACCGCCGCGCTGATTGAAGTCCTCGGCGGTCGCCTTCACCTCGTCGAGCACGTCGACCAGGATCAGTTCGACGCCCTCCTCGAACAGACGGGTGGCGATCCCGAGGCCGATGCCCCTGGCTGCTCCCGTGACCAGTGCAAGCCGTCCCGACAGCCCTCTCACGCCGATGCTCCGGGGAGCAGCAGGATCTTGGACGCCTCGCGCCGATGCCCGATCTCGATCGCTTCGGCGGCCTGGTTGAGGGGCATGCGGTGGGTGACCATATGGCTGAACAATTCGGGCTCCGTCGCGAGAGCATTGACGACATCAACCCAGACCTCGTGCCTGCCGCGCGCCGAGCCGCGGATCTGAAGCTGGCGTCGGGCGACCATCGTCAGGTCGGTCCTCGGAGGCTCGGGATGGATGCCCACCGCCACCATGACACCCTTGAGGCGAAGGGAGGTCAGAGCCGTCTTGACCGCGGCCTCGGCGCCAGCGGCTTCAATCGCGATATCAAAGCCATCCCCCGCGAGTTCGGCCAGGCGCTCCTTGCCGCCGGGCTCGGCCAGATCGACCAGCTTGTCGAAGCCCATGGCCGCGAGAGCGGCAAACCTGGGGCCGTCATTCACGCCGACGATGACCACCTCAGCGGCGCCGGCGCGCCTCGCCAGCAGGGCGGCCCCCTGCCCTATGGTGCCCGGCCCCAGGACCAGCACGCGGTCACCAGGACCAACGCCGCCGGCTTCCACGGCGGCCCCGGAGACGGCGAGTGGCTCTGCCAGGGCACCCAGCACCGGGTCCAGGGTGTCCGGCAGGGGCAGGAGTTGGCTGACCGGGGCGCAGACATAGGGCGCAAACCCGCCATCCTTGTGGATGCCGAGAGCGGCCCGGCGCGAGCAGTCATCGGGCCGGCTGTCCCTGCAGGCCGGGCAGCCGCCGCAGGCCTTGGACGGCTTCACCGCCACGGCATCGCCGATCTTCCATCCCGTGACGCCCGGCCCGATGGCGCTGACCCGGCCCGAGAACTCGTGGCCCAGGGTCAACGGCAGGTGCGGTGTCAGGAACTCATAGGCCGACGTCCACTCCTCGATGTGGAGGTCGCTGCCGCATACGCCGGCGGCGGCCACCTCGATGATGACCTCGTCCTCTCCGGGGGCGGCCGGCATGGGCACGCGGGAGAGTTCGAGACCCGGGTTGGGGCCGGCCTTGCGCAGGGCCAGCATGGTGCCTTCGTTCTGCATGGTCATGCTCCCCTTCACCCTTAGAACGGGTCGTCCCAGATGCTGATGCCCCGGTCGATGAGGATGTCGACGACGTAGGGGACGTCCGAGGTCTTGGCACGCTCGATGGCGGCCGGCAGGTCTGCGGCCCTGGTCACCCGCTCACCATCTGCTCCGAACGCGCGTGCGGCATCGGCAAAACGGATGTCTCCGTAGTCCACGCCGATATGCCGTTGGCCGTACTGCTTGAGCTGGAGCTGCCGAATGTTGCCGAGCGAGCAGTCGTTGAAGACCAGGACGATGACCGGCGACTTCTCACGAACAGCCGTCTCGAGCTCGCACAGCGACATCCCGAGAGAGCCGTCGCCGACCACCGCAACGCAGTGAGCTGCGGGGCGGCTGACCTTGACGCCGATGCTTGCGGGCAAAGCGAAGCCCATCGCGCCGAATCCGACGGGCTTCATGTAGTGACGAGGCTTCTCGACCGGGACGGCCTGGGCCCAGATCCCGCAGTTGCCGGCGTCGTAGCAGATCACGTCGTCCGGGCCGAAGCGCTCCTCGATCTGGCGCATCACCCACAGGGGGTGAACCGGCGCGGTGTCGGCGAAGGCCGGGTTGTGGATCTGCTTGCGCCATTCGGCGTAGCGACCCTTCATCGTGGAGACCCAAGGCGCCCGGTCTTCGGCACCACTGTCCCCAGCGAGGAGTTTGGTGATCCGGCACAGGGCATCCGCGGCGTCGCCGAGGACCGGCACCTCAACCGGATACCTGCGCCCGATCATCATGGGGTCGCAGTCGATCTGCACGATGTCCGGCAGCTTCAGGGACCACCGCGCCGTGGAGATGGAGTTCAGGCTGTTGCCGACGACGATCACCAGGTCGGCTTCGCTCAACGCCGCATTCCCCGGACGTCCACCCCACCGGCTACGGGGTCCGATCCACATCGGGTGGCTGCTCGGAAAAGCGCCGATGCCATTGTAGGTGGAGGACACAGGAATGCCCGCGGCATCGGCGAGAGCCACAAGTTCCTGGGTTGCATCCGAGATGATGGCACCCCGGCCAGCCCAGATGACCGGTCGCTTGGCCGCACGGATCCGATCTGCCGCGGCGACGATCGATGCTTCAGCGGCAATGGGTGCCTGGAGCGGACGGCTGCTCGCGCCGTTGAGGGCAGTGAAGGTGATCTCTCCCTTCTCGATGGCGTCGCGGGCGAAATCGAGGTGGGCCGGGCCGGGGTTGCCGGTCGTCGCAGCACGGAAAGCCTCGCGGGTCGCGATGGTGACCATGTCAGGGTCGCCGACGAAGCGAGTCGACTTCACGAACTGCCGCATCACCTGAACGTGGTCGGCGTCCTGCGGCTCGTCGTAGCCGATGTCCTTGCGGTTGTTGTTCACCGTCACGACGATCATCGGCACTGAGTCACGATGGGCGTTGCCGACAGCCGTTGGCAGGTTCGTCGCACCCGGCCCTGTTGTTGCGATGACGACGGCTGGCTTTCCGTTCACCCGGGCATAGGCATCCGCCATGGCCGCGGCGGCCGCTTCGTGGCGGGCGGTGACGTGCCGCATGGTCGGCTGGTCATAGATCGCATCCAGGATGGACAGGGTTTGGCCACCAGAGACGCTGAAGATGTACTCGACGCCCTCCTCTCGAAGGCATTCAACGAAGGCTTGGGCGCCTAGTAAGGTCACGAACAGAACTCCCCTTGATCGATTGCCTGTGGCCGGCCCGCATTCCGCGCGGGAGCAGGCCGGTCCTTCCTCATCTCACTCGGCAGCGATGAGCTTCAGCTTCCGAGCGGCGGCGACGGATTGTGGTGTGGCCGCCGGGCGGAGCACCGGCAGGAGCTTCTCGCGGCACTCCTGGTAGGTGATGACCTCGTCCGCGGGGCACTTCCTGATCGTCCGGTCGGAGCCCTTGTAGACGCGTTCCTCGACCACCCTGGCGAGTTCGTCGAACGGCCAGAACATCGCCTGCGTCAAGCGCACGACGTAGATGGCTTCGGGATCGTCGATGTCGTCGCCGAGGCTGCGGAGGACCTGGCCGGGCCAGAAGCGCTCGACCACATATTCGGTGAACAGCCCCTGGTCGGAGACCGCGACGTGCTCGTCGAGGTGGTACATCACCGTCGTGCCGGAGGTGATGAAGCCCTTGTACTCGTTCACCACGGCTTCCATGCCATCGAGGATCCGCAAACCCTCGGGCATGTGGAAGCGGTAGACGGGATGGGGGACCATCAGGTCAGGCGCGACGATGCCTTCCCACATCGCGCAGACCTCGAGGATGGCGTGACGCCGATAATTCTCGAGGATCGCAATGTGGCGCGGGTTGTCGAGTGTCGCGATCAGGCGGTCGACTTCGGGCATGCGCTTGGTGATATCGAACTTCATCCGTTCCTCCGGTTGCCGACGGGTTTGCTGGGGAGGCGCTCAGCTGCGCCGCAGGTTCAGGCGCTCCATGACCGGGATCCACTTGGCTCGCTCGGCGGCGATGAAGCGCGTGAAGTCAGCCGGACCGAGCGCGAGCACCTCGAGATCGGCGGACAGCCTGGCGCGCACGGACGGAGCCGCGATCGCCTCGGCAAAGGCTCCGTGCAGGCGGTTCAGGATCTCCGGCGGCGTTCCTTTCGGGGCGGCCACGCCCTGCCAGAAGTAGGAGGTCGCGTTGGGGTAGCCCGCCTCCGCGAAGGTCTGGACGTCCGGGAGCAGGTCGATGCGACGCTCCGAGGCGATGCCGATCAGCTTCAGATGCCTGGCGCGATGGGCCTGCAGGAAGGTGTCCACGATATCGCTCGCTGCCGGCAGGGAGTTCTGCTGCAGCGCCAGGACGAGGTCCGGTCCACCCCGATAGCCAGCCGGCTCGATGGTGATCCCTGCTTCGGTGCCGAAGACCGAGGCCATGAGGTAGGCGGTGCCACCGACGCTGGTCGCCCCGATGATCGCGGGATGGCCGGTCCGTTTGATGTGAGCGACGTACTCGGTGATGTTGTTGGCCGGGATCTGGTTCGAGACGGCGAGGACCATGGGCCCGCGGTAGAACATGATTACCGGTGCGAAGTCCGACACCTGGTAAGGGGCGTCGGGGAAGATGTAGGTCGTGCTGACGAAGGTGTTCCCGGCGTACCAGCCAAGCGTGTAGCCATCGGGCGCCGCACGGGTGACCGCCACCGCCGCGGGGATGGTGTTGCCGCCGGTGCGGTTCTCCAGGATGACCGGGACGCCGAGCTTCTTGCGCATCTCCTCGGCGATCGCGCGGGCGACCACATCGCTCAGGCCGCCTGGCGAGAATGGCAGGACGATCGTGATCGGCTTCGATGGATATTCGTTTGCCAAGGCCAGGGACGGCGCCGCCAAAAGCGGCGCAACAGCGGTCAGGATGCCGCGTCGCCCTAGTATCGGCCGCGCGGTAGTGGCGGCTCTTGCATCTCCGTTTGCCTTCATTTGGCGTTTCTCCCGTAGTATTTTCGCAAGTACGTCGTGCGGTATCTCTACGGTGAGAGGCGTCAGAAGGTACGCCAATCTCGATCTGCGCGGGCGCCCACTATGTGGGAATCAATCTTCGCAAACGCCCGTCCGTCTGCGCGGCAACGAGACCAGCGGCTCAGCGATCATCGGCCGGGCCCTGCGCATGGAGGCCTGCTCACCCATCGTCGCCCGGCACACCGCCGCGGCGCAGGACTGCGAGTACGAAGTCGCCTGGTCCAACACCTACCAGGTCGGCATCGACTACACGGCGACCGCCACCCGCTGCGGCAATGCGGTGATCAATCGCCACCGCGCCCCAGCCTCGCGGCATCTGCGGCTGCTGGGAGCCGTCCCGAATGTCCGGGCCAGGGCGTTCCGGCACAGCGCCACCGAGATCGGCGTCGAGGGGCTGGCGGTGGTCGCCACCTCGACCACCAGCGCCACGACGCTGGCCGGACTGTCCTTCAATGGGTTGGACGACATCACCCCGACCTCCCGCGGGCTGTTGCTCGCCGCGCAGCGGGGGTTGGCCTTCGTGGTGGAGTGCAGCCAGGCGAAGGAGTTCGCCCTCGTCCATTCCCTCGTCGGCGGGGCGGATGCCGGAGGCCGCGCCGTCGCTGCTCTGCGGCACCCCAGCGCTGCCGGTCGGGCAGCGGGAGTTCGCGGCGGAGGTGTCGTGGGATCTGCCGTCACTGGCACCTGGAGCGACCAGCCTGCTCGACGTCACCGTCAATGGCGCGCGGCAAGGGGACCTTGCCCATGCGCTGCGCGATCGGCCGGTCGTGGATGATGGCGTCAGCGCCGATGACTTCGCCGCGCGGGAGGGCGTCACCCCATCCTGGGTCACCCGGCTGGCGCGCCTTGCTTGTCTCGCGCCCGACATCGTGGCGGCGATCCTCGAGGGACAGCAGCCGGTCGAACGGACCGCCAACCGGCTGCTGCAGGATACCCGGCTGCCGATCGACCGGACCGAACAGCGCGCCCGCCTCGGCTTTGGTTGAGCACGGCAGCGCTGCCAGCAGCGCCGCCAAGCGCATCGTCCCCGCCACGCAGCACCGGCGGCTCGCCCCATCTCAGCATCCCGAAGGCGGCAGTTCTCAACCCCGCATCGCACTGAGTGCCCAGCGCGCACCGATCATCAGGCACTGCCTGACACGCGAGCCTCAGGGCATTCCGTCCAAGCCCATCGCAAATAACGTAGTGCCGTACTGGCGCGCAGAGACAGGCCGCCGAGACAGCGCAGCATCTGCCAAAGACCGGACTACCAGAGACGCGCCCGCCCTATCGCACGGGGGCAATGGGCGGCCAGGTGCGGGCCTTCCAGCGAGATGCCGGAAGGACAAAAAGATGTGCTGAATCAATGGTTTGTAAGGTGTCGGAGCGAGTGGGACTCGAACCGACGGTCCGGCAATAAGAAGAAGCGGAGAGACTCGCTGGTTCATATAGGGACGGTGATGACTTGGCATCGTCGGTTGCGTGTCCCCGATTTGAACCTGCCATCCACTTCAGTTTCGCCATCGAAGTGAAATGGAGGTTCGGCATAAGTGGCTCCAGGCCCCGAACCCCCTCCCATCTTTGGTTACCCCTCGCCGGCCCCCGCGGTCGGAAGGGGGGAGAGGGGCGCCGATCACCGGTGCCGAACGAGTTGCGCCGGCCCCCGCGGTCAAAGAGGGGGGGGGAGAGGGGCATCCGTTGGCATCGCCACGCAACGCCAACGGGAACCGGTGCGGGGGGAGATGTTTCCGTCTTCCCCCGCCTGCTACCCGCGCCTGACCGTCGCCCGCAGCGCGTCCAGCACCCCGTCCATCGCCGCCTGGAATCCCGGCCCGTCCAGATACCCGTCCATTGCCCCCGTGCGGTCCAGGAAGGTTTTCCATGCCGATTCCTGCATCGCGCGCCGGAAGCGGTCGTGCAGGGTGGTGTAGATCTCGTCCGGCAGTCCGGCCGGGGCGTTGAGCCCCTTCATGTTCTCGACCACCACGTCCCAGCCGAGTTCGCGCAGCGTCGGCACGTCGCGGTAGTTCGCCAGCCGCTCGGCCGAGGCGACGGCGAGCGGCCGCACCTCCCCGGCCTGGGCGAGGCCCGCCATCTCCTCCGGCGCCAGCACGGCCAGTTCCACCGTTCCGGCGAGCAGCGCCTGCAGCGAGGGCGCGCCGCCGGTGAAGGGGATGTTCAGCAACTCGATCCCCGCGGCCTGGGAGAGCAGCACGAACACCGCATGGTAGATCGACCCGACGCCCGAGGAGGCGTGCGGGATGGTGCCCGGCGCGCGCTTCGCCGCCTCCACCACGGCGCGCAGGTCGGCGTAGCGGCCGCCGCGCTTGGCGACGATCAGCATCGGCTGGCGCGTCAGGCGGATGATGGCGCGGAAGGACGTCTTGGGGTCGTAGGGCAGGTCGCGGAAGGCGGGCAGGGAAGTGCTCTCGCTGCCGCCGCCGACCAGCAGGTTCAGCCCGTCCGGCGTCATGCCCGCCACCTGCTGCGCCGCGATGGCCCCGCCCGCGCCCGGGCGGTTGATGACGACGATCGGGGTGGGGAAGAGGCGGGAGGCCGCCTCGGCCGCCGCGCGCGCCGCGAGGTCCGCCCCGCCGCCCGGGGCGAAGCCGACGATCAGTTGGATGGGGCGGGAGGGTTCCCAGGCCCTTGCGGTCCCCGCCCTGCCGGCGACGGCCAGCCCCGCCGTCGCGGTCATGATGGTCCTGCGCGTGATCATCTGGCGTTCCTCCCGGTCGATGTCGTTGCCGTGAGCCTAGGGTGGAACGCGCACCGCCGGAAACCTCCGAAGGTGCAGGAAACCGAGTTTCCTGCCGGGGTGCCCGAGGGGCGGAGCCCCTCGGAGGGCGCATGGACACGGGTGGTCGGTCGCGCTTCGGTTGTCTGTTCGCGGAGGAAACCGATGCCCCGACTGCCCGTGCCGCCCGGCGCCACCGACTGCCACATGCACATCTACGGACCCGCTTCGCACTACCCGGTTGCGCCGAGCAACCCGTCGCCCGTGCCCTTCGCCGCGGACCTCGCCGCGTACCGCGCGGTGCGGGCGCGGCTCGGCCTGACGCGGACGGTGGTGGTCCAGCCCGCCGCCTATGGGCTCGACAATCGCTGCACCCTCGATGCCGTCGCGGCGCTGGGGCCGGCGGCGGCGCGCGCGGTGGTGGCGGTGACGGCGGAAACCCCCGAGGCGGAACTTGCGCGCCTGCACGAAGCCGGCGCTCGCGGCGCGCGCGCCTTCATGCTGAAGGGCGCGGTGGTGGGCTGGGACGGGCTGCCCGCCCTGGCCGCCCGCGTGGCGCCCCTCGGCTGGCACCTGCAACTGCAGTTCGACGGCGGGGAGATGGCGGAGCGCGCGGCATTGATCCGCGCGCTGCCCTGCCCGGTGGTGATCGACCATCTCGGCCGCTTCCACGACCCCGTGCCGCCGGAGGCGCCGGCGGTGCGGGCGCTGTTGGGATTGCTCGGGACCGGGCGGGTGTGGGTGAAGGCGTCCTCGCCCTACGGCGTCTCGCGAAGCGGGCCGCCGGGCTACGAGGATGTCGCGGCGATCGCGCGCGCGATCATCGCGGAGGCGCCGGAGCGGGTGGTGTGGGGGTCGAACTGGCCGCACCCGAACGCGCCGGAACCGAAGCCGGACGAGGCGTCGCTGCTCGACCTGCTCGGGGACTGGGCCCCGGAAGAGGCGACGCGCCGCGCCATCCTGGTGGACAATCCGGCGCGGCTTTACGGCTTCTGACCGGTCCGGCCGAACTGGGTCTCACGCCCGCCGTGCGCGAGACCAGGGGGAAACGGACCGCGGCGACCCTTGGCCACGAGTGGGCATGCGCTGCCGCCCGTATCAGACCGGGAGGTCCCGCCAGAACGGGTTGAGCGAGTATCCGAGCAGGTTCTGCCCGAACGCGTCGATCGGCGTGATCATGGTGTCGGGCGACCAACCGCGCGCCAACTGCGCCTGGAACTGCGTCGCGATGGCGCCGCCTTCCGTATAGGCAGAACCCCAGCAGCCCACGACCAGGTCATTCCCGACATGCAAGGTGACGTGGGAGATCGGGTTGCCCGGCCGCCCATGATAGACCATGGCGCCGAGCGGCACGTTGTCGCCCGGCGCCCAGCCGCTGTAGGGCATCATGCTGTGGATCAGGAGCATGGCCTGGTCGTTGACCCCGTTCGCCGTGCCGCCGGCCGCGTCCAGTTCCGCGCAGAAGCGGTTCGCGCGCGGTGCCGAGAGCGCCCCCGACATCACCGCCCATTTCACGACGCTGGTGTAGCAGTTCACCGCGGAGCCGAAATTGCCGAGACCCTCCTGCGCGAGGGCCAGATTGCCGTGGTGGTTGTCCCAGACGGCCCGTCCGACGGCCTGCAGCGCCACGATGCAGGTGTCGCGCACATCGTCGGCGAGATTGCCGTTCGCCTGCAACGCGACGAATTGCTGCGCGGCGACGGGGTCGGCCGGCAGGACACCTGCGATCGTCGTCATCTCGACGTTCCCATATTATTGCGAAAGCGGACCATATAACCGGCGGTTGTTCCCCGGCAACGACGAACGGTCAAACCCCTGTCGCGGGCCGGCGGCTCAGCCCGCGCTCGCCGCCACCTCCGCCGCCGCACGCCTGCCCCCCAGCAGCGCCCCGTGCGCGTAGGAGGGAGCGTCGGTCGTCGCGGCCTCTCCCGCGAAGAAGATCCGCCCGGCGATCGGCCGGGACAGCGCGGCGTGGTCCTGCAGCGAGGCCCCCACCGGCAGGAAGGAATAGGACCCGCGCGCGAAGACATCCCGTGACCACCGGGTGACGCGGGTTTCCACCGGGCGCGGGATGCCATTGCCGAACATCCGCCGCAGCGCGCCCATGACCAGGTCCGCCTGCGCCGCGTCGGGCAGCATCTCGATCCGCCGCGCGGCGGAACCGCCCACCAGCGCCACCAGCACGGGCGCGCCCAGATGCGGCTGGAGGGAGACGATCTCCGGCGCCGCATTGTCCGGCTGGTCCGAGAGGCTGCGCAGGTAATGCGTCTCGGCTGGCCAGAAGCCGCGCGGGAAGGCGAGCACGATCTTGTTCAGCAACCCGTTGCCGATGCGCGCGATGGCCCCCTGATGGGCGGCGGGCAGCGGCGGGTCGAAGGCGACATCGCCGCGCTTCAGCACCCCGAGCGGCAGCGTCACCACCACCCGGTCGGCGAAATGGGCCTCCTCGGCGGTCGCCACCACCACCCCGTCCCCGGCCAGCCGCACCGACCGCACCATCTGGCGCAGCCGGATGTCGAGGCCGCGCGCCAGCAGGTCCGTGACGGCGTTGTAGCCCTGGGCGAGGAGGTGGTTCTCCTCCGGGATCTCGCCCTCGCCGCCGAACCAGCCCTGGGCCGAGACCTCCGCCGCGTCGCCCCCGGCATATCCGGCGACGTAGGACGCGAGCCAGGCAGACACGCGCCGCTCATAGGGTGTCGCTCGGGTGGTGGGGTCGAGCAGCGTCACCGCCTCGGCCAGCGAGACGTCCCGCGCACCGCGCCAGGCGAAGGGACTTTCATGGGCGATCAACTGCCCAACGGTGTCAAAGATCGCGCCCGTCTCGGCTTCGGTGAGCCGCCGCCCATCGGCATCCGCCATGACCGAGCGCGCATCGTAGGTCGGCATGCGCCGGATGCCCGCCTGGTCGGCGAGCGGCGTCAGTGGGTTGCCCTCCGGCCCATGGATCCAGGCACCGCCCATGTCGAGCCGAACGCCCCGGAAGGTGACGGTGTGCAGGCGTCCGCCGGTGCGCGCGCGGGCTTCCAGCACCGTCACCCGGTGCCCCGCATCGGCCAGCGCGCGCGCCGCCCCGAGCCCCGCCAGCCCCGCCCCTATGACCACCACGTTCAGCGCCCGGGCCGGCTGGGTGCCGGCGGCAACGGGCATCACCGGCGCGGTCGCGGCGGCGGCGAGCAGGCGCAGGAGGGAGCGGCGGGAAAGGCCGCGCGGCATGATCATGCGATTCGGTCCCGGCATTGGTGGGCCGAGCCTAGCGAGGACCGGCGCCGGCCCGCATCAGGGAAGGTGCCGCACCCGGAACGGCGCCGCCCGGCGCGGTCCCGAGCGGCCCCTCAGCGGCTGCTCCCCGCGGGGATGACGCCGGTCGGCCCGATGCCGGTCACCATCATCAGCACCTCCTCGTCCCGTGTCCCCGCGAAGTGCGGCGCGGTCCGGGGCTCGTTGAAGAAGGTGCCGGGCGGGAAGGCCTGCAGCCGCGCCTCGTCCCAGGCGTCGCCGAAGCCGAAATAGAGCGTGCCGGACAGGACGATCACCGTGCGCACCTCCTCCGGATGGGTGTGCGCCTCGCTGCGGTAATTCCGTGGCAGGCGGACCTGCACGACATAGAGCCCCGCCTCGCGCGGGTTGCCGTAGAGCACCGCAACCTGCGGAATGCCCGCGGCATAGACCGCGCCGCGGGCGGGATCGGTCGGCGGCCCCGAAAAGCGGATGTCGCCTGGCCGTCGGAGTACGAAGCCCTCCGGCGACTGGGGGGTGGCCGGTCCAGCCGCCAGGGGCACGGCCAGAAGCACTGCCGGCACGAGTCCACGGATCCGCATGGCCGCCTCCCGGGCACAGGAAATGGGCGCCGGGTAGGCTAGGAAGCCGAGCCCGGCCGGCACAAGGCCTATCCACGGCTGCGCCGGCCTTGCGCCGCCGCAAGGCGCCCCTGCGCCCCACGCGGCACAAAGCCCGACAGGGCGGGCGGTCCGGGACTTGTCCGCCGCCCCGCGGATCAATACATCCCGTTCGTCACGACCCCCGCCCCCGCGGGGACCCCCAGCCACCATCCGCGGCGGCCAACGCCGCCGGTCAGCACAGGGGGCGGGCACGGCGCCACTTCCGGGCCGAACCCGCCTGCCGCAGAGGAGAGTATCGGATGAGCAAGGTCATCGGCATCGACCTCGGCACCACCAACTCGTGCGTCGCCATCATGGAAGGCAAGGACGTCCGGGTCATCGAGAACGCCGAGGGTGCCCGCACCACCCCCTCCATGGTCGCCTTCGCGAAGAACGGCGAGCGTCTCGTCGGCCAGTCCGCCAAGCGCCAGGCGGTGACCAACCCGATGGGCACGCTCTACGCGGTTAAGCGCCTGATCGGCCGCCGCTTCGACGACCCGATGGTGCAGAAGGACATCGACCTCGCGCCCTTCCACATCACCAAGGCCGCCAACGGCGACGCCTGGGTCGAGGTGGACGGCAAGTCCTTCGCGCCGCAGCAGATCAGCGCGATGGTCCTGACCAAGATGAAGGAGACGGCCGAGGCCTACCTCGGCGAGACCGTCACCCAGGCCGTCATCACCGTCCCCGCCTATTTCAACGACGCCCAGCGCCAGGCGACCAAGGAAGCCGGCGCGGTCGCCGGCCTCGAGGTGCTGCGCATCATCAACGAGCCGACGGCCGCCGCGCTGGCCTACGGCATGGACCAGAAGAAGACCGGCACCATCGCGGTCTATGACCTCGGCGGCGGCACCTTCGACATCTCGATCCTCGAGATCGGCGACGGCGTCTTCGAGGTGAAATCCACCAACGGCGACACCTTCCTGGGCGGCGAGGACTTCGACCAGCGCATCATCGACTACCTGGCCGAGGAGTTCCGCAAGGAGCAGGGCATCGACCTGCGCGGCGACAAGCTCGCGCTGCAGCGCCTCAAGGAAGCGGCCGAGAAGGCGAAGATCGAGCTGTCCTCCGCCAAGGAGACCGAGATCAACCTGCCCTTCATCACCGCCGACGCCTCCGGGCCGAAGCACCTGGTGATGAAGCTGACGCGCGCGAAGCTCGAGGCCCTGGTGGACGACCTGATCCAGCGCACCCTCGAACCGTGCAAGCAGGCGCTGCGCGATGCGGGCCTTTCGGCCGGCGAGATCGACGAGGTCATCCTCGTCGGTGGCATGACGCGCATGCCGCGCACCATCGAGACGGTGAAGGCCTTCTTCGGCAAGGACCCCGCGCGCAACGTCAACCCGGACGAGGTCGTGGCCATCGGCGCGGCGATCCAGGGCGGCGTGCTCAAGGGCGACGTCAAGGACGTGCTGCTGCTCGACGTGACGCCGCTGTCGCTCGGCATCGAGACGCTGGGCGGCGTGTTCACGCGCCTGATCGACCGCAACACCACCATCCCGACCAAGAAGTCGCAGGTCTTCTCCACGGCCGACGACAACCAGACCGCGGTGACCATCAAGGTCTACCAGGGCGAGCGGGAGATGGCGGCCGACAACAAGCAGCTCGGCACCTTCGACCTCACGGGCATCCCGCCCGCGCCGCGCGGCGTGCCGCAGGTCGAGGTCACCTTCGACATCGACGCGAACGGCATCGTCTCCGTCAGCGCGAAGGACAAGGCGACCGGCAAGGAGCAGCAGATCCGCATCCAGGCCAAGTCCGGCCTGTCGGACGCCGACATCGAGCGGATGGTCAAGGACGCCGAGGCGCACGCCGAGGACGACAAGAAGCGCCGCGAGAACGTCGAGGCCCGCAACCAGCTCGACGCGCTGGTGCACTCGACCGAGCGCACGCTGAAGGAGAACGGCGACAAGCTCGGCCCGACCGAGAAGTCGGACGTGGAGGCCGCCATCGCCGACGCCCGCGCCGCGATCGAGAAGCAGGACGCGGACGCCGTGACGCGCGCGAGTGAGCGCCTCGGCCAGGCGGCGATGAAGATGGGCGAGTCGCTCTACAAGTCGCAGGCCGAGAAGCCGGCCGAAGGCGAGCAGGGCGGCGCCGGCGGCGCCTCGGGCGCGGCGGGCGGCGACAAGGTCGTTGATGCCGAGTTCGAGGAAGTGGACCCGAACAAGCGCAAGCCGTCCTGAGCGGACGGATCGCGCCGAACATGAGCCGTGCCGCCCGGTTCCCCCAAGGACCGGGCGGCGCACTTTCGGGACTGCCGCGATGACGGGCGCGCCCTTGGCCGCAACCAACCCGGACGCCCAGGCGCAGCGCAACCTGCGGATCGCGGCCTGCCGCGATGCGGGAGCGCGAAGCGCGACCGCGCGCGACCGTGCGTCGCGCCGGGTGCGTCCTGGCCGCGCGAAGCCAAGCGCCGCGGATGCGGCGCGCCCGGCGCCTGAGGGACACAATGTCAAAGCGTGACTACTACGAGGTTCTCGGCGTCGCCCGCGACGCCGACGAGGAGGCCTTGAAGAAGGCCTACCGCAAGTTCGCCATGAAGTGGCACCCCGACCGCAACCACGGGAACACGGATGCCGAGGCGAAGTTCAAGGAACTGAACGAGGCCTACGACGTCCTCAAGGATGCCGAGAAGCGCGCGGCCTATGACCGCTTCGGGCACGCCGCCTTCGAGCAGGGCGGGCCCGGCGGCGGCGGCTTCCACGGCGGCGGCAGCCCCTTCGGCGGCGCCTTCGAGGACATCTTCGAGGAGATGTTCGGCCGTTTCGGCGGCGGCGGGCGTTCGCGCGGCGGCGCCACCGGCCGTGGCGCGGACCTGCGCACCCAGGTCGAGATCACGCTCGAGGAAGCCTTCGCCGGCACCAAGACCAACATCCGCATCCCCACCTCCGTCTCCTGCGAGGCGTGCAAGGGGACGGGTGCGGAAGGTGCCTCCTCCACCGGCGCGCAGACCTGCCCGGGCTGCAACGGCCAGGGCAAGATCCGCGCGCAGCAGGGCTTCTTCCTGATCGAGCGCACCTGCCCGACCTGCGGTGGTTCCGGGCGCATCATCAAGAACCCGTGCAAGATCTGCCACGGCGCGGGGCGTGTGCAGCGCGACCGCTCGCTGAACGTCACCGTCCCGCCGGGGGTGGAGGACGGCACGCGCATCCGCCTGGCGGGCGAGGGCGAGGCCGGGCTTCGCGGCGCGCCCTCGGGCGACCTCTACGTGGATATCGCGGTGAAGCCGCATGCGATCTTCCAGCGGGACGGGGCGAACATCTTCATCCGCGTGCCCCTGCGCCTGACGCAGGCGGCACTCGGCGGGCATGTGGAGGTGCCGAGCATCGACGGTGGCCGCGCCCGCGTGACCATCCCGGCCGGCACGCAGACGGGCGACCAGTTCCGCCTGCGGGGGAAGGGGTTCTCCGTGCTGCGCTCCGCCGCGCGCGGGGACATGTACGTGCAGGTCAGCGTCGAGACGCCGCAGAACCTGACGCCGAAGCAGCGCGAACTGCTCGAGCAGTTCGAGTCCGAGGCGTCCAAGGGCGGCAAGACCCACCCGGAAAGCGAGGGCTTCTTCGCCAAGGTGAAGGAGTTCTGGGACGGGTTGGGGCGGTAGCCAGGCCGGATCGAGGGGGCTCTGCCCCCTCGAACCCCCCCGCAAGGGGACTAAGGTCCCCTGGACCCATAAGGCCGCCGGCGCATCTAGTCCGGCAGCCCTGCCTTGCGCAGGCCCTCGGCCAGCAGGGCGAGACTCTCGCGGTCCCATGGCGCCCGTTCCCGGAGGTTGGAGACGCGCAGGCCCGGGTCCTGGCTGCGCAATGCCTCGAGCGCCGCCTGCGCCTCCTCCGCCCGGCCGCACATCGCATTGGCGGCGGCCGCGACGCGGAGGGCCAACCCATAGGCCGGCTGGTTGCGGAGAGCCCGCGCCGCCCAAAGCCGCGCTTCATCCAGGCGCCCCGCGATGAAATGCGCGGCAGCGGTTCCGCCCTGGAAGACAAAGGTTCGCGGATCCACGGGGCTGAGCCGCATGGCGCGCGCGAAGCGCTGGATCGCCACTTCGGGCTCGCCCTGCCAGACCTTGATCAGGCCCCCGGTAAGCCAGACCTGGACGAGGTTGGGATCGAGCGCAAGCGCCACCTCGATCAACTCGGCTCCGGCGTCGCTATCGCTGAAGCGGGCGATCGCATGCGCCGCGTGGCACAGCGCCAGCGCATCGTCCTTGCCCAGTTCCACCGCCCGTCGCGCCAGGCGCAGGGCTTCCGCCGCCCCGGCGGCCCGGTCGGTCAGCCAGCCGTTCGAATCGAGCTGATCGTACGTGATGGCCGCGGCGCCGTAGGCCGCGGCGTAGCCGGGATCGATCTCCGTGGCTTGGATGAGCAGCCGGAGGGCCTCGGTGAAGGACTCCCTGGTCCATTGGCGTGCGAACTCGACGCCGCGCAGGTAGTAGTCGTAGGCATCCAGGCTTTCGGTCGGCTTCCGGCGCGCACGCGTCATCTCCGCCCTCTCGAGCTGCGGCGAGAGCATCCCGACCACAGCCCCGCTCACCTCGTCCTGCAGCTCGAAGACATCCTCGATCGTGCGATCGTAGCGTTCGGCCCAGATATGCGCGCCTGTCGTCGTGTCCACGAGCTGCACGCTGATCCTCAGCCGGCCGGCGGAAATCTGGACGCTGCCCTCCAGCACGTAGCGCACGCCGAGCTCGCGCCCGATCTGCTTCACATCGACCGCGCGGCCCCTGTAGGTGAAGGTGGAGTTGCGCGCGATGACGAGGAGCCAGCGCTTCCGGGAGAGGCCGGTGATGATCCCTTCCACGATGCCGTCGGCGAAGTAGCCCTTGCCCTGGTCGTCGCTGAGATTGTCGAAGGGCAGGACGGCGATGGATGGCCGGTCGGGCGGCGCGAGCGGCGTAGCCGCCGGCATCGCCGGCGCGTCGGCGGCGGCGGGCGCCGGACGCGCGGTCGACACGGCGCGGGGATCATCCGCCGCAGTTTCCGCGGCGACAGCCGCCGCCGAGGCTCCGAGATGGGGCGCGGACGCCGGCCCGGCATCGCCCCCGCCGGCCGATGGCGTCGAGGACGAGCCGCCCGCGCGGCGCCAGGCCTTGTCGAATTCCATGAGCTCGCGCACCTGCGGCACCGGATCGCGTCCGACGAGCCGCGCAACCTCGAGCAGCAACGGGTCGAGCAGGTGGCTTCGCGGCGCGCCGTCCCAGCCTGAAAGGTCGATGCTTTGCAGCGTTCCGAAGCCCAGCGGCACCTCGGCGCGCTCCAGCCGGACCGGGATCATGGTGCGCAGGCGCTTCGCCAGGCTCGCTTCCTCGCGCACCCATTCGCTTGTCACCGCAAGGTTGCACCAGACCACCACAACGGCACGTGCGGCACGCAGTTCCCGCTCGATCTCCTGCGAGAACCCTGCCCCGGCCATGAGCTGCCGATCATGCCAAACCGAATAGCCATTCAGTTCGAGCACGCGGACGAGTTGTTCCGCGATATTCCTCCGACGCGAATTGTAGCTGATGAACACGTCCGCCATGGGTGTTCCGTCCGCTGAGCCGCCAGTTGCGACGGGCGGCGTGATGGCCGTCGGGAATGCTAGAATGTATCGAGCCGACTGTAGTCAACGACGGCGCAACCCTCGGCGACAAGTGCGGCAGCAGACTGTTTCGCTCGCCTGACCTGATCGCCCTGGCCTTTGGCGAGGAAAGGGGCGGCGCCCCTCTCGGAACACCCGCTTGACCCGCGCGCCCCGCACCCGCACAGGCTGGCCGCTCAGCCACGGGGGAACCGCGCCATGACCATCCGCATCGGCATCGCCGGCATCACCGGCCGCATGGGCCGCCTGCTCGCCGAGGAAGTGCCCGCCGCCGGCGCGGCCCTCGCGGGCGGCACGCTGCGTTCCGGCGCCGCGCCGGCCGGCGCCGCCGTCCTGCCGGATTTCGGCGCGCTCTGCGGCGCGTCGGATGTCGTGATCGACTTCACCCACGCCCATGTCGCCCGCACCCATGTGCAGGCCGCGGCGGACAGCGGCACGCCGCTGATCCTAGGCACCTCCGGCCTCTCGGCGGATGACGAGGCCGCGGTGGCCGAGGCCGCGAAGCGCATTCCCATCGTCTATGCGGCCAATTTCGCGCCGGGCGTGAACCTCTTCCTTGCCATCGCCGAACGCATGGCCGCCGCCCTGCCGCCCGCGCAGTACGACGCCGAGATCGTCGAGATGCACCACCGGCAGAAGGTGGACGCGC
The DNA here is from genome assembly GCF_018129065.1 of Neoroseomonas soli. Taxonomy (GTDB): domain Bacteria; phylum Pseudomonadota; class Alphaproteobacteria; order Acetobacterales; family Acetobacteraceae; genus Neoroseomonas; species Neoroseomonas soli. The sequence continues at coordinate 42,529 of NZ_JAAEDM010000025.1, forward strand.
CCTCGGGCACCGCCGTCGCCCTCGGGCGCGCCGTGGCCGCCGGGCGCGGCACCACGCTGGAAGCGGCCGGCAAGGAAAGCGGACGCGACGGGCACACCGGCGCACGCGGCACCGGCACCATCGGCTTCGCGGCGCTGCGCGGCGGGCAGGTGGTGGGCGAGCACACGCTGATCTTCGCGGCGGCTTCCGAACACATCAGCCTGACGCACCGGTCCTTCGACCGGCGGGTCTATGCCACCGGCGCGGTGCGGGCGGCGGTCTGGGCGAAGGGGAAGGCGGCGGGGCTCTATTCGATGAAAGACGTGCTGGGGATGTGAGGCACCGGAGGGGCGCCGCCCCTCCGGACCACCCCGCCGAGGGCCGAAAGGCCCTCGGAACCCGGGACCGGGTCATTGGAGGCTGCAGCCCTGGGGGCCTCGACTGTCCGGCGCACGAGGTTGCTGGCGGGAAAGTTTTCCTGATACACTTTCGGGTCGCAGCAATCCTGCGCCCGGGCCTCGCCCGAAGCGATAAATGCCTAAAATCGTAAAGTGCTAAAGCAGGTTCCGGTTTCCAAAGGCCTTTCGGCCTTTGGCTGGGGTCCAGGGGGCAGCTCCCCCTTGGCCGGGGCCATGCCTTGACCCCGCCACACCCCCTTGCGATACGCCCCCAATCCCGGATTCCCCGGGGCCCAGCCTGCCGGGGCTTCCCGCCGGCATCTTCCCGCGACAAGAGGCCGAACCAAGCCATGCGCGATACCGGCGAGTATCTCTTCACGTCCGAATCGGTTTCCGAGGGCCACCCGGACAAGGTGGCGGATCGGATCTCCGACACCGTCCTGGACGCCTTCCTGACGGCGGATCCCTATTCGCGCGTGGCCTGCGAGACGCTGGTGACGACCAACCGTGTCGTGCTCGCCGGCGAGGTCCGCGGCCCCGGTGCCGTGACGGCCGAGTACCTGATGCATCTCGCCCGCATGGCGATCCATGACATCGGCTACGAGCAGGAAGGCTTCCACTGGCAGAATGCCGAGATCGCCTGCCACCTGCATGCCCAGTCCGCGCACATCGCGCAGGGCGTGGACGCCGCCGGCAACAAGGACGAAGGCGCCGGCGACCAGGGCATCATGTTCGGCTACGCCTGCACCGAGACGCCGGACCTCATGCCCGCGCCGCTCTACTATGCTCACCTGATCCTGCGCCGCATCAGCGAGATGCGCCGCAACAAGGACAAGGCGGTGGCGGGCCTGCTGCCCGACGCCAAGTCCCAGGTCACGCTGCGCTACGTCGACGGCAAGCCGGTCGGCGCAACCTCCGTCGTCGTCTCGACCCAGCATGTGGACGGCATGGAGCAGGCCGAGATCAAGCGCCTGCTGCGCCCGATCGTCGAGAGCAGCCTGCCCAAGGGCTGGATGTGCCCGGACAACGAGTTCTACGTGAACCCGACTGGCCAGTTCGTCATTGGCGGCCCGGACGGCGACTGCGGACTGACCGGGCGCAAGATCATCGTGGACACCTATGGTGGCGCGGCACCGCATGGCGGCGGCGCGTTCTCCGGCAAGGATCCGACGAAGGTGGACCGCTCGGCCGCCTATGCCGCGCGCTACGTGGCCAAGAACGTCGTCGCCGCTGGCCTCGCTGCCAAGTGCACCATCCAGGTTTCCTACGCGATCGGCGTGTCCAAGCCGCTGTCCGTGTATTTCGACCTGCATGGCACAGGGCGTGACATCGACGAGGTGAAGCTCGCCAAGGTCGTGGACGGCCTGGTGAACCTTTCCCCGCGCGGCATCCGGGAGCACCTGCACCTGAACCGCCCGATCTACGTCCCGACCGCCGCCTACGGCCATTTCGGCCGCACGCCGGAGGAGGAGAAGGGCACCTTCACCTGGGAGAAGACCGACCTGGTGGACGAGCTGAAGCGCGCCTTCGGCCGGTGATGGACAGCGGCGCCGGAAAGACGGGCGGCGGGAACGCGCCGCCGGCGGCAGAGGGCGCGGAGATGCCGCATCGCGCGCCGTCGCTGACGCCGGAAGGCATCCCCGACCGTCTCTATGGCCGGCGCCGCGGTCACCCGCTGCGGCCGCGGCAGGAAAGGCTGATCGAGCTTTCCCTGCCGCGCTTCCGTCTGACCGCGGCCGAGGCCGCGCATCCGCGCGCGATCTTCCCCGACGCGGCCGACCTCTGGCTCGAGGTCGGCTTCGGCGGCGGCGAGCACGCCCTCGCCCTGCGCGAGGCGCACCCCGAGGTGGCGCTGATCGCCTCGGAAGTCTTCGAGAACGGCCTCTGCTCCCTGCTCACCCGCCTGGTGCCGGAGGAGGAGGAAGCCACCGCCCCCGTGCCGGACCGCCTGCGCCTCTGGCCCGAGGATGCGCGGCACCTGGTGGCGCTTCTGCCCGATGCGGTGCTCGGCCGGCTCTACCTGATGTTCCCCGATCCCTGGCCGAAGGCGCGGCACGCCAAGCGGCGCTTCGTGCACCCGGCCATGCTGCCGCTGGTCGCGCGCGTGCTGCGCGCGGGCGCCGAATGGCGCATCGCCAGCGACGACCCGACCTATCAGGCCTGGGTCGAGGAAAGTTTCGCGGACCAGCCGTTCTTCGCGCGGGAAAGCCTCGTGACCGGCGAACGCCCGGCGGGCTGGTTCGCGACGCGCTACGAGGCCAAGGCGATCCGGGAAGGTCGCATCCCGCACTACTGGACCTTCCGCCGCACCGACGCGCCGGCCTAGAGCTGATCGCATACGGCTGGGATCAGCCGTATGCGCGAAGATGCTCGCTCGGACACGGCGAGAGCGGCTTCCACCGGTATGGAAACCGCTTTCGCCTGCCGCGCGACGCGGGAGGGAACGGCATGGAGATGACAGGCAACGCCGCGCTGGTGACCGGCGCGGGATCGGGCCTCGGCGCAGCGACGGCCGAGGCGCTCGCCGCCGCCGGCATGCGCGTCGTGGCGATGGACCTCAATGCCGAGGGCCTCGCCGCGCTCGCCGCCCGATGCGGCGCGACGCCCGTCGCCGGCGACGTCGCCAGCGAGGCCGATGTCGCCAGCGCCCTGGAAGCCGCCGCCGGCCTCGGGCCGCTGCGGCTTGCGGTGAACTGCGCCGGGATTGCGCCGGCCGGGCGCGTGGTGGGACGCGGCGGCCCGCATGACCTGGCGCTGTTCGAGAAGACGCTGCGGGTGAACCTGCTCGGCACCTTCAATGTGCTGCGGCTCGCCGCGCAACGCATGCAGGCGCTGCCGGTCACCGCGCCGGATGGGGAGCGCGGCGTGATCGTCAACACCGCCTCCATCGCCGCGGAGGACGGGCAGGTCGGGCAATGCGCCTATGCCGCGTCCAAGGCAGGCGTTGTCGGGCTGACGCTGCCAGCGGCGCGCGAACTGGCCAAGACCGGCATCCGCGTCGTCACCATCGCGCCCGGCCTGTTCGAGACACCGATGCTCGCCGGCCTGCCGGAGGCCGCGCAGGCTGCCATCCGCGCCCTGCCGCCCTTCCCGGCACGGCTGGGGCGGCCGGAGGAATTCGCGCGGCTGGTGATGGCGATCTGCACCAATCCGCTGCTGAACGGGACCACGCTGAGGTTGGATTCGGCACTGCGGCTGCCACCCTGAAACGGGCGGGAGGGCTCTGCCCCCGGATCCACCCGCCAAGGGCCGGAAGGCCCTTGGGATTTGAGGCAACGCAACGCGGGGGCGCGTGCTGCGACGCAACATGATATGTCACGCGCATCATGATGCAGGAGAGAAGATGATGGCCGAACGGAAACTCTGGTTTGTGTGGGGTGGGGTCTTCACGGATTCCGCCTGGCAGGAACTCGAGCCCGGCTCGGAGGAATGCTTCGGCCCCTTCCACGATGCCGAGACGGCCGAGCGCGTCTGGCGCGACGAGATGCGTCGCCGCGTGGATACAGCGCAGCACCGGCTCTTCGTGATCGAAGTGCCGCGGCCCGGCGGCGCCGCGGCCTGAACGGCAGAACGGCCGGCAAATGCCGGCCGTCCAGATGTCACGCTCGGCTCTGCGCCCGGGTCAGCGGCGCAGGTTGAGCCGCCCGATCAGCGTCGTGTAGCGCGTCTGGCTCTTGCGCTTCAGGTAGTCGAGCAGGCCACGGCGCTGGCCGACCAGCACGAGAAGGCCACGGCGCGAATGGAAGTCCTTCGCGTGGGTCTTGAGGTGCTCGGTGAGGTTGGAGATGCGCTCGGAGAGGATCGCGACCTGCACTTCCGGGCTGCCGGTGTCACCCGGCTTGGTCGCATAGTCCAGGATGAGCGCCTGGCGGCGCTCCGCAGTGATCGACATCGGGTTCGTCCTTTGTGTTGGCCGGGCGCGGACGCCTTCGGCGGGCTTCAGTTGCCGCCCTGGCCCAGCCACCGCTCCGGCTTCAGCAAGCCGTCCTCGAAGCGGGCAAGACCCATCAGGCGCCCCCCCGCCATCGCCCTGGCCAGGCCCCCATCGGGGTTGGCCTCGCGCGGAACCCGGCCCATCAATTCGACCAGCGGAATGGGCTGGCCGAAGGACATGCGGGTGGCCTCGGCCTCGGTGAGGGCCAGCGCCGGGATGTCGGCCAGCGCGGTCGTCACCGGAAGCAGAAGGTCCGGGGAAGGGGGCGGGGTATCGCCGGAAACGGCGATCCTGTCCAGCGCAACCGCATCCTTCTCGAGGAAGGGTCCGACCCGCATGCGGCGCAGGGCTGCGATATGCCCTAGCGTGCCGCAGGCCTTGGCGACGTCCCGCGCCAGGGAGCGCATGTAGACGCCCTTGCCGGATTCGACGAAGAACACGGCGGTGTCGGCATCCGGCCGCTCGATCAGTTCGAAGCGGTCCACGCGCGCCGGGCGGGCGGCGAGTTCCACGGCCTCGCCGGCCCGCGCCAGGTCATAGGCGCGTTCGCCGGCCACCTTGATGGCGGAGAAGATCGGCGGGACCTGCATGATGTCGCCGGTGAAGGCGGGCAGGGCGGCACGGATCTGCTCGTCGGTCGGGCGGACATCGCTGGTGCCGGTGACGTTGCCGTCGGCGTCGTCGGAATCCCGCGCCTCGCCCAGCCGAAGCGTGAAGCGATACTGCTTCGTCCCGTCCATCACGTAGGGAACGGTCTTGGTCGCCGCCCCGAAGGCGATCGGCAATACGCCCGTCGCCAACGGATCCAGCGTGCCGCCATGGCCGCATTTCTGCGCCTGGAAGGCGCGCTTGCAGATGGTGACGACATCGGTCGAGCCGATGCCGGTCGGCTTGTCGATGATCAGCCAGCCGTCGATCGGCCGGCCCTTGGGCTTGCGGTGGCGCTGCGCCATGTTTGGGAATCAGTCGCTTTCGGGGGGCACGGGGCGTGGGCGGGATTCGTCGTCCAGCGCCACGAAGGTGAAAGTCGCCTCGGTCACGCGGGCGTCGTCCTCGGCCGTGCGGTCGCGGCGCCAGGCCTCGACATGCACGCGGATGGAACTGCGGCCCACGCCGAGCAGGCGGCCATAGAGGCTGACCTCGTCGCCGACGCGCACGGGCAGGTGGAAGGTCATCGCCTCCACCGCGACGGTCGCGACGCGGCCGCGCGCGCGCCGCAGCGCGACGGAGGCGCCCGCCTGGTCCATGTGCGCCATCAGCCAGCCGCCGAAGATATCCCCGGCGGGATTGGCATCGGCCGGCATGGCGATGACACGGACCTGCGGCGCCTCTCCGGGCGGGGAGGCGGTCATTCCTCCTCCTTCCGTGTCGCCAGGTCGCGCTGCACCTCGGGGCGGTGCATCACCTCGTTGATGTGCATGGCATAGCCGAGCGCGGTGTCGGGCTGGAAATGCAGGTCGGGGGCGAATTTCAGCCGGACGGAACGCGCCACCTCCCGCCGCAGGAAGGGCGAGACGCGCTTCAGCGCCGCGAGTTGCCCATCCGTCAGGTCCTTCCCCAGCGCCGAGACAAAGGCTGTCACGTGCTTGAGGTCGGGCGAGGCGCGGACTTCCGTGACGGTCACGTGCAGCCCATGCAGATCGGGGTCGCGGAATTCCTCCCGCGCGAAGACGGCGCAAAGCGCGTGGCGCACTTCCTCGGCGACGCGGAGCTGTCGCTGGGAAGGGCCTTCGCCATGGCCACGGCCGTGTTGCTTGCTCATTCGGAACCTATCCGCCCTAACCGGGCGCAACCTGCGGCGCGGCCCTGCCGCGCCGGGAGCGCAAAGCGCGACCGCGCCCAGACCGCCCTTCGTCGCCGATGCGACAGCGCAGGGCGCGTAAGCCAGGCGCGCGGATGCGCGCGCCCGGCGCCCGAGGGCACACAAAAATCAGGTGGAAGCCGCCGTCAGGCGGCGGCCACCGTCTCGACCTCATAGCACTCGATCTGGTCGCCGACGCGGATGTCGTCGTAGTTCGCGAAGGACATGCCGCATTCGAGGCCGTTGCCCACCTCGCGCACGTCGTCCTTGAAGCGCTTCAGCGTCGAGAGATCGCCCTGGTGGATGACGACGCCGTCGCGCAGCAGGCGCACGCCCGCGCCACGCTTCACCACGCCTTCCGTCACGCGGCAGCCTGCCACCTTGCCGATCTTCTTGACCTCGAAGACCTGCAGGATCTGCGCGTAGCCGAGGAACTTCTCGCGCTGCACAGGGGCAAGCTTGCCCTTGTAGAGCTTCTCGATGTCGTCCGCGACTTCGTAGATGATCGAGTAGTAGCGGATATCGACGCCTTCCTTGGCCGCCAGGTCGCGCGCCTGCGACGTCGCGCGGACGTTGAAGGCGACGATCACGGCATCCGACGCCTTCGCGAGCTGGATGTCGGATTCGGTGATCTGGCCCACCGCGGAGTGCAGCACGCGGACCTTCACCTCGTCGTTGCCGAGCTTGCCGAGCGTCACGCCGATCGCCTCGGCGGAACCCTGCACGTCGGCCTTCACGACGACGGCGACTTCCTTCTGCTCGCCCGCCTGGATGCGCGCCAGCATGTCGGTCAGGTTGCCGCGGCCCGCACCGGCGGCAGCCGCCGCCTTGTCGCGGGCCCGGCGCTGGCGGAACTCGCTGACCTCGCGCGCGCGGGCCTCGTTCTCGACCGCGATGAAGTTGTCGCCGGCCGAGGGCACGCCCGAAAGACCCAGGATCTCCACCGGCAGCGACGGCGGCGCGTCCTTCAACTGGCGGCCCTTGTCGTCGAGCATCGCACGCACGCGGCCCCATTCGGCGCCGGCCACCACGATGTCGCCCTGCTTCAGCGTGCCCTTCTGGACCAGCACCGTCGCCACGGGGCCGCGGCCGCGATCGAGCTTCGATTCGATCACGGTGCCTTCCGCCGCGCGGTTCGGGTTGGCCTTCAGGTCCAGCACCTCGGCCTGCAGCGAGATCGCCTCGAGCAGCTTGTCGAGGTTGATGCGCTGCGTCGCCGAGACCTCGATCTCCTGCGTGTCGCCGCCGAGGGATTCCACCACGATCTCGTGCTGCAGCAGTTCCTGCTTCACGCGCTCGGGCTTCACGCCGGGCTTGTCGATCTTGTTGACCGCGACGATCAGCGGCACGCCCGCCGCCTTGGCGTGGCGGATCGCCTCGACCGTCTGCGGCATGACGCCGTCATCGGCCGCGACGACCAGCACGACCATGTCCGTCACGCCCGCGCCGCGGGCGCGCATGGCGGTGAAGGCCTCGTGGCCCGGCGTGTCGATGAAGGTCACCTTGGACCCGTCGGGCACGGTGATCTGGTAGGCGCCGATATGCTGCGTGATGCCGCCGGCCTCGTGCGCGACCACGTCGGTCTTGCGCAGCGCATCGAGCAGCGAGGTCTTGCCGTGGTCGACATGGCCCATGATCGTGACGACGGGCGGGCGCGCCGCCAGGTCGGTGTCGGTATCCTCCGCACCTTCCAGGCCGATCTCGACGTCGGACTCGCTCACGCGCTTCACGCGGTGGCCGAATTCCTGCACCACGAGTTCCGCGGTGTCGGCGTCGATGGACTGGGTCAGCGTCGCCATGACGCCCATGCGGAACAGCGCCTTCACCACCTCGCCGCCACGGGCGGCCATGCGGTTCGCGAGTTCCTGCACGGTGATGGCTTCCGGCACCACCACGTCGCGCACCACGCGCTCGGCACCCGAGCGCAGGCGCTGCAGTTCCTGCTGCCGCCGCTCGCGGTCACGGGCGCGGCGCAGCGAGGCGATGGAACGGCTGCGCTCGTCCTCGCCCTCGATGGCGGCCTGCACGTCGATGCGGCCTTCGCGGCGGCGGTCGGTGCTGGGCGCGGCCTTCTTGACCGGCACCGGCATGGGCCGGCGGCCGGGGGCGCCCGGCGGGCCGCCGGGGCGGCGCACCGCGGG
>NZ_JAAEDM010000026.1 GCF_018129065.1 Neoroseomonas soli
CCCGCCCTGCCCGCGCCGGACGCCGCGGCCCTCGCCAGCGCGCGCCGCATCCTGGCGTCGGCACGCCGGCCGGTGGTCGTTGCGGGGCTCGAAGCCATGGACGCGGCGGCGGAGTTGCGCGCGCTCGTCGCGGCCCTCGGCTGCCCGGCGCTGGTCACCTACAAGGCCAAGGGCGTGATCGCCGATGCCGACCCGCACTTCGCCGGCATCTTCACCTGCGGCGCGGCGGAAGGTCCGGTGCTCGACCGTGCCGACGCCGTGGTGATGGTCGGCGCCGATCCGGTCGAGTTCATCCCCAAGCCCTGGCGCTGGCCCGTGCCGGTCATCGAGGTGGCGACCGCCCCGCGCGCCCTGCCCTATGCGTCTCCTGCCGCCGCGCTCTCCGGGGCAATCGCTCCGGCGGTCGCGGCGCTGGCCGAGGGCGCGGCGCGCTCCGCCTGGGACACGGCCGAGATCGCGTCGCTGCGCGAGGCCTGGCTGCGCGCCCTGGCGAACGACCCGCGGCGCGGTGCGGGGCTCGGCCCGCAGCGTGTGGTGGAAATCACCCAGGCAGCCTGCCGCAAGGCGGGCTTCGACCCACGCGCCGCGGTGGATGCCGGCGCGCACATGTTCCCCGCCACCACCTTCTGGCAATGCGAGCGGCCCGGCGACCTGCTGATCTCCAACGGCCTCGCCACCATGGGCTTCGCGGTGCCGGCGGCGATCGCGGCGGCGCTGCACGATCCGACGCGTGGCGCGCTGGCCTTCACGGGCGATGGCGGGCTGCTGATGGGGCTGGGGGAATTGGCGACCGCCGCGGTGCTCGGCGCGCGCGTCGTCGTGGTGGCGTTCAACGACGCGACGCTCTCGCTGATCGACATCAAGAAGGAGAAGCGCGACCTGCCCGAGGGCGCGCTCGGCTGGCCGCGCGCGGATCTCGCGGCCGCCATGCGGTCGATGGGTGGGCTCGGCCTGACCGCCAATTCCGAGGCGGAATTCGCCGTGGCGCTGGAACAGGCCTGCGCGGCGAAGGGTCCCGCGCTGATCGATGTCGCCGTCGATCCGAGCGGCTATCCGGCGCAGATCAAGGCCCTGCGCGGATAAGCCGCCTGCGGCGCCATGTCCTCCTCCACGCGGGAGGAGGACATGGCGGTCACGGGGGCGACCGGCCGCGGGCGCCCCCGTTCGGTGCGCGCCGAGGCGCTACAGCGCCGGCACGCGCGCGTGCCAGTCGGTATCCCGCTGGTACGCATCCGCCACCTGCAGCGCGCGCCCTTCCGCGAAGGGCCGGGCGGAGAGTTGCAGCCCCATCGGCAGCCCGCGGTCGTCGAAGCCGCAGGGCACGCTCACCGTCGGAATGCCGAGGTAGTTGAACGGCCGCGTATTCGCCGAGACCACCATGTGCCGCGCCCAGTTGTCGGGGCTCGCGTCGATGTCGGTCTCGGCCAGCGTCGGCACGCGCGTGCGCAGCGTCGGCGTCGCGACGATGTCGTGGCCGGCGAAGGCCTCCTTGCAGAACTGCCGCAGCAGCGGCCCGCGGCGGGACAGCGTCTCCACGTAGTAATGCCCGGGGATGGCATAGCCGGCATAGAGCCGGCCCGAGAGGTGGATCGCGTAGTCGCCCGGATGCTCCCGCATCCATTGGGCGTGGATCGCCGCGGCCTCCACGCGGCTGACCACGGTGACATAGGTCCCCACGGCGTGCAGCGAGGGGCAGGAGACATAATCCACCTTCGCCCCGCGCGCCTTCAGCACCCCGAGGGCCGCCTCGAAGCCCTTCACCACGACGTCGTCGGCACCGTCGAAGAACCACTCCTTCGGCACGGCGATGGAAAGGCCGCGGATGTCGCCGGTCAGCGCTGCCTCGTAGTCCGGAACCTCCTCCGGCGCGCTGGTCGGGTCGAGCGGGTCCTTGCCGGAGATCACGGTCATGATCCGCGCGGCGTCGCGCGCCGTGCGCGTCAGCGGCCCGACATTGTCCATGGAAAACGACAGCGGCATCACCCCGGCGCGCGAGACGCGCGTCATCGTCCCCTTGATGCCGGTCACGCCGCAGATGGTTGCCGGCAGGCGGATCGATCCGCCGGTGTCCGAACCCAGGGCAGCGGCGAAGAACCGCGCCGCCACGCCCGCGCCGGATCCCGAGGAGGAGCCGCCCGTGCAATAGGCCAGGTCCCACGGGTTGTGGCAGTCGCCGAAATGCCCGTTGTGGCCGGTCGGGTTCTGCGCGAACTCGGCCATGTTCAGCGTGCCCATGTCGATGGCGCCGGCCGCGTCCAGCTTCTGCAGCACCGTCGCCGTCACCGTGGGCCTGAAGTCCTTGCGGATCTTCGAGCCGCAGGTGCTCACCTTCCCGGCGCGGTAGTACATGTCCTTGTTCATCATCGGCACGCCCGAGAGCGGGCCGGGCTTCGCGCCGGCGGCGCGCGCCTTGTCCTGCGCAGCCGCGGCCTCGATCGCCGCGTCGCGGTCCAGGCGGATGACGGAATTCACCTTGCCGTCATGCGCGTCGATGCGCGCCAGGCTGGCGCGGACCATGGCTTCCGCCGTCGCCTCGCCCTTCGCAAAAGCGTCCACGGCCTCGGTGACCGAAAGGTTCGTGAGGTCGCTCATGCCCGCTTCTCCGCTTCCTCGCGCAGCGCGGCCTCGAAGGAGGACGGCTCGTCCTCGAAGACCAGCGTGCCGCGGACAGCCTCGAATTCCGCGATCAGCGCGGCGAGGTCCGCGAGGCCGCGCTGCGCGGCCTGGTTGGGGCTCGTCACGCCGGACCAGAGGCGGATCGCCTCCATCATCTGCGGAACCGGATCTGTCGGCATGCTGGCTGTCTCCTTCATAGGACGCGCCATCGTCGCCCGTGCCGACGGATTTGCAAACCCCGTGCCCGGCTGGCAGCCTCGGCCCGCCAGACGAGGAAACGCAGATGAAGATCGTGGACGTCCGAGCCTTCCCCACTTCCTTCCCGCTGCCGCAGGGCGGCCCGCGCCTCGGCATCGGCCAGGCGGTGAAGCGCGACGCGGTGATGGTCAAGGTGATCACCGAGGACGGCATCGTCGGCTGGGGCGAAAGCCATCACGGCCGCGCGCACACCGCGATCGCGAAACTCATCGAGACGACGCTGCGCGGCCTCATCCTCGGCATGGACGCCTTCGACACCACGGGCATCAACGCGCGCATCTACAAGTACCAACTGGCATCGCACGGGATGGGCGCGGCCTGCGCGATGGCGATGTCGGGCATCGACATGGCGCTGTGGGACGCCAAGGGGAAGGCGCTGAACCTGCCGCTCTACAAGCTGCTCGGCGGCTCGGCGCGGCCGGTGCCGGCCTATGCCGGCGGCGTCGCGCTCGGCTACCAGGAACCCGCGGCGCTGATCGACGAGGCGGCGCCGCACATCGATGCCGGATACAAGGCGGCGAAGCTGCGCGTCGGCGACACGGTGAAGGCCGACGTGGCGCGCATGGAAGCGGTGCGCGACGCCTTCGGCAACGACCTCACCATCCTGACGGACGCGAATATCGGCTACTCGGTGGACCAGGTGCGGCAGGTGATGCCGGAGATGGACCGGCTGGACATCGGCTGGCTCGAGGAACCCTTCCCCGCGCACGACCACCATTCCTATTCGCAGGCGCGCGGCTATGGCTCGACGCCGCTCGCCGCCGGCGAGAACCACTTCACGCGCTATGAGTTCACCCGCGTGCTGGAGGACGGCGTCATCACGATCTGGCAGCCGGACCTGTCGAAATGCGGCGGCATCACCGAGGCGCTGCGCATCGCCGGCATGGCCTCCGCCTTCAAGATCCCGATCCACCCGCATTCCTCGATGACGGGCGTGAACCAGGCGGCGTCGATCCACTTCCTCGCCGCCATCGAGAACGGCGGCTATTTCGAGGCCGACATCTCGAAGGCGAACCGCTTCCGCGATGAACTCGGCAGTACGCCCTGGGCTATCGGCGCGGACGGCAATGTCCGCCCGAACGAGACGCCCGGCATCGGGGTGGAGGTGGACGAGGCCTTCCTCGCCGCCTACCCGGCGATCGAAGGGCCGGGCTACGTCTGAGCCCCGCCTTCAGGGCAACCTCATGCTCCATCGCCTGGCGGCCCCGCGCGTCGCCAGGGTTCCGGCGCCTCCGCGGCCTTCCCTGCCTCTGGCGGGCCGTCGCGGCCTCGGCCGGCCGGACCGCCTCCGCGTTCACCCCGCGATGGCGTAGGCCGGGCGGCGCGGATCGGCGCCAGCGCGCACCAGCCCGGCACGCGGGTCCGACAGCACCGCTTCCACGCTGCCGGCGAGCCAGGTGACCTCCGGCCACTCCTTCACCTCGTGCCCGCGCGCCGAGAGGCCGTCGCGCACCGATTGCGGGATGCGCGCCTCCGCCGCCACGCGGCGCGGGAAGTAGTCGAAGGGCGCGAAGGAAGAGGGGAAGGCATAGGAGGCGATGCGCGGCGCCTCGATCGCCTCCTGCAATTCCATGCCGAAATGGAAGACGTTGAGCATGACCTGCAGCATGGCCTGGATCTGCACGTCGCCGCCCGGCGTGCCGAAGGGCATGACGCCGCCATCCTCGGTGACGACCATCGCCGGGTTCGGCGTCAGGCGCGGCCGCTTGCCCGGCGCGACGCCCGACGGATGCGCCGGATCGGGCCGCGACTGGCTGCCGCGGTTGGACGGGATCAGCCCCAGCCCCGGCACCACCGGCGAGTTCCAGGACCCATCGGACGGCGTCGCGCTGAAGGCATTCCCCCAGCGATCGACGACAGCGACGTAGGAGGTATCGGCCTCCACCTTCGGCAGGTCGGCGCGCTGCGGGCCATCGGCCGGCGTGCCCTGCCCCAGCAGCGGCGGATACATCGACGGATGCGCATGCCGCGGGTCGATCTGCGCAAGGCGCGCGTCGAGATGCTCGGGCGACAGCAACTCGTCCAGCGGCACGGGCGTGAAGCGCGGATCGCCGAAATGGTACTCGCGGTCGGCCATCGCCGCCTTCACGCATTCGGTCAGCAGGTGCAGGTAGTCCACCGAGTTGTGCCGCATCCCGTCGAAGCCCGCGCGCTCCATCAGCAGCAGCGCCTGCGCCAGCGCCGGTCCCTGGCACCAGGGCCCGCAGGTCAGCAGCGTATGGCCGCGCCAGCCGCGCATGACGGCAGGCTCAAGTCGTGAACGGAAGCCCGCCATGTCCTCCATGGAGAGGAAGCCGCCCTCGCCCTGGATGAAGCGCACGATCTCGCGCGCTATGTCGCCGCGGTAGAAGGCGGCATGAGCCGCCGCGAGCCCCGCCATCCGCCCGCCGGTCGCGGCGGCGCGGCGTTCCTCCTCCACCATGAAGGACAGCGTGCGCGCGAGGTCGGACTGCACGAAGCGTTCGCCGGCGCGCGGCGGCTCCCCGCCCGGCAGGAAGATCGCGGCATTGGACGGGTATTGCGCATACTCGTCGCGATGCGCCGCCACCGTCTCCGCGAGCAGCGGGAAGACGGCAAAGCCTTCCGCCGCGTAGCGGATGGCGTATCGGGCCACATCCCCGAAGCCCATGGTGCCGTGGCGTTCGAGCGCGGTGATCCAGGCATCCGGCGCCGCGGGCACGACCGTGCGGCGCACGCCGTTCGGGATCCTGCCGCCATGCTCGCGCATGAAGACGTCCGGCGGCAGGGCGCGCGGCCAATGGCCGAGGCCGGCGATGGTCTCCACCGTGCCGTCCGCCATGCGGATCATGATCGGCGCGACGCCGGCGACGTTCACCAGGTCCGGCAGCAGCACACCCAGCGCGATGCCCGCGGCGCAGCCGGCATCGACCGCATTGCCGCCTGCCTCCAGCACGGCCATGCCTGCCGTGGACGCGAGATAATGCCCGGCCGAGACGGCATGGCGCGGGCCGGAAAGCGTCGGGCGGGTGGCGAACATGGGTGGGTCCTCCCGGGTCGGTGGCGGCAGGGTCGGCGCGCGGCGGCCATGCGTCAACCGCGGCTTGGCGCGCGGCCGAGGCAAGGCAAGTATGCCGCCGCCTCAAAGGGAGCAACGCCCATGTCCGAACCCGTCCTGCTTTCGATCGATGCCCGCGGCATCGCCACCGCGACACTGAACAAGCCCGCCAAGGGCAATGCCTATGACGAGGACCTGCTCGGCGCGCTGATCGCCGGCCTCGACAAGCTGCGCGACGACCCGGCGGTGCGCGCGCTGGTGATCCGCGGTGCGGGCAAGCACTTCCAGGCCGGCGCGGATCTCGACTGGCTCGCCGTGGCCGCGACCTATGGGCCGGAGCAGGCCTATGCCGCCTCCATGGCGACCACCACCGCCATGCAGAAGCTGAACGAATTCCCCCGCCCGACCTTCGCCCTGGTGCACGGCGCCTGCTTCGGCGGCGGCTGCGGCGTGGTGTGCTGCGTCGATGTCGCCATCGCGACGACGGATGCGATCTTCGGCATCACCGAAGTCCGCGTCGGCGTCGCCCCCACCCCGATCAGCACGCACATGGTGCACGCCATGGGCCTGCGGCAGACGCGTCGCTACGCCCTCACCGGCGAGCGTTTCGACGCCGCCGAGGCGATGCGCATCGGCCTGGTGCATGAGGTGGTCGAACCCGGCAAGGCCGATGCCCGCCTCGCGGAGATCATCGACCAGACCATGCTTTCCGCGCCCAGCGCGATCGCCATGACGAAGGATTCGTTCCTCGGCGCCAACGGGCTTAAGCTCTCGGAGCGGGAGATGTCGCTGCTCGCGCACGAATCCTGGATGCAGCGGGCCTCGGCCGAGGGGAAGGAAGGCCTCGCGGCCTTCCAGCAGAAGCGCCGGCCGGCCTGGTACAAGTAAGGCTACCTCAACCTCTGGTTGCAGGCACGGCTCCCTCCGACAAGACGCCCGCTTGTCGGAGGGAGTGTCATCGATCTTTCACAAATTTGAAATCTCGAAGTCTTTCGTCGGGCCTAGAACCCCGCCCGGTGCTGCTCCGTCCGGGGCAGCGATGGTTCTACCATTGACGGAGAGAGACGCTGTGAACAGGCGGTCCTTCCTTCTCGGCGCCGGTGCGACGCTGAGCCTTCCGATCATCGATGCGCGTGCGCAGGGCACGCAGATCACGGGCGCCGGCGCGTCCTTCCCGAACCCGATCTACCAGAAGTGGGCCGAGGCGGCCCGCGCCGCCGTGGGCGTGCAGCTCAACTACCAGTCGGTCGGCTCGGGCGCCGGCATCAACCAGATCCGCAACCGCACGGTCGATTTCGGCGCCACCGACGCGCCGCTGACCGCCCAGCAGTTGCAGGAAGGCAACCTGCTGCAGTTCCCGACGGTGATGGGCTCCATCGTGCCGATCATCAACGTCCCGGGCATCGAGGACGAGCAGCTCAAGCTGACCGGCGAGGTGCTGGCCGACATCTTCCTCGGCAAGATCACCCGCTGGAACGACCAGCGCATCGTGGCCCTGAACGCCGGCGTGAACCTGCCCGCGCAGGCCATCGCGCCGGTCTACCGCGCGGATGGCTCGGGCACGACCTTCGTGTTCACCTCCTACCTCTCGGCCACCTCGGCGGAGTGGAAGGACAAGGTCGGTGCGGCGACCTCGGTGCGCTGGCCCGTCGGCAACGGCGCCCGCGGCAATGAGGGCGTGGCCGGCGGCGTGCGCAACACGCGCGGCGGCATCGGCTATGTCGAGAACGCCTACGCCACCGCCAACCGCCTGGTGACGACGCAGCTTCGCAACAAGGCCGGCAACTTCGTGAAGCCGAAGATGGAGAACTTCGTCGCCGCGGCCACCAACGCCGACTGGAGCGTGCCGGGCTTCGCCGCGAGCATCATCGACCAGGCCGGCGCGAATTCCTGGCCGATCGTCTCGCCGACCTTCATCCTGCTGCCGACCAACCCGCAGGATCCCGCGCGCAGCGCCCATGTCCGCCGCTTCTTCGACTGGGCCTTCACCAGCGGGGACGACCTGGCGCGGGAACTCGAGTACATCCCGCTGCCGGCGGCGACCAAGACCGCCATCCGTGCGGCGTGGCGCACCCAGTTCGGCGCCTGATACAAGAAGGGGCCGGCACGCGCCGGCCCCTCCCAACCCTGACGCGACGGACCACTCCCCTTGAGCCAGGCGGCAACAGCTTCCTCCCCGATCCAGGAAGGCGCGGTGCGCCGCGGCGGCAGCCTCGGGGACACCATATTCGAATGGGCCTGCAGAGGCGCGGGCGTCTTCGTCCTGCTGCTGCTTGGCGCCATCATCGTCGAACTCTTCATTGCCGGCCTGCCGGCATTCCAGGCCTTCGGCCTCGGCTTCCTCATCTCGACCGACTGGGATCCGGTGCAGGAGGTGTTCGGCGCCGGCGTCTCGGTCTACGGCACCGTCGTCACCGCGGTGCTGGCCATCGTCCTCGCGGTGCCTCTGGCCTTCGGCGTCGCCTTCTACCTGACCGAGCTCGCGCCCGCCTGGCTGCGGCGGCCGGTCGGTACGGCGGTCGAGCTGCTCGCGGCGGTGCCCTCCATCATCTACGGCATGTGGGGCTTCTTCGTGATCGCCCCGGCCTTCGCCGCGAACCTCCAGCCCTGGATCATCGACAACATCGGCGAGTTGCCGCTGATCGGCATCTTCTTCCAGGGCGCGCCCTTCGGCACGGGCATCTTCATGGCCGCCTTCATCCTCGCGATCATGATCCTGCCCTTCATCGCCGCGACCATGCGCGACGTCTTCGAGCAGGTGCCCCCCGTCTACAAGGAAAGCGCCTACGGCCTGGGTGCGACCACCTGGGAAGTGATGAAGGGTGTCGTCATCCCCTACACCCGCAGCTCGGTGGTGGGCGGCATCATGCTCGGGCTCGGCCGGGCGCTGGGCGAGACGATGGCCGTCACCTTCGTCATCGGCAACGCCAACCGCATCAGCGCCAGCCTCTTCGGCCCCGGCAACACCATCGCCTCCCTCGTCGCGCTGGAATTCGGGGAGAGCGAGACGGGCAGCCTCAAGCTCGCCTCGCTGCTGGCGCTCGGCTTCATCCTTTTCGTGCTGTCCTTCGTGGTGCTCGCCGCCTCCCGATACATGCTGCGCTCGCGGCTGAAGGCCTGATCCGATGAGCCTTTCCCTCACCGCCGGCATGGTGCCCGGCCCGCGCAAGGATCCCGCGGTCGCCGCCGCGCTCGGCCGGCGCCGCAAGCGGGCCGACCGCATCATCCGCTCGCTCTGCGTCGCCGCGACGCTGGTGGCGCTCGGCTTCCTCGCCTCCATCCTGTTCACGCTGACGATCCGCGGCTTCGAGGCGATGTCCCCGCGGGTCTTCACCCACATCACCGCGGCGCCGGGCTCGGAGGGCGGGCTGCTGAACGCCATCGTCGGCAGCATCATCCAGGCCGCGCTGGGGACCGCCATCGGCACGCCGGTCGGCATGCTGGTCGGCACTTACCTCGCGGAATACGCGCGCGGGTCGAAGTTCGGGAACCTGGTCCGCTTCGTCTCGGACATCCTGCTCTCGGCGCCGTCGATCCTGATCGGCCTCTTCGTCTACCAGATCCTGGTGCTGCCCTTCGGCGGCTTCTCCGGCTGGGCCGGCGTCGCGGCGCTGGCGATCATCGTGATCCCGGTGGTGGTCCGCACCACCGAGGACATGCTGAACCTCATTCCGAACACGCTGCGCGAGGCGGTGATCGGCCTCGGCGCGCCGAAGTGGAAGATGATCGTCCTGATCTGCTGGCGCTCGGCGATGTCGGGCATCATCACCGGCATCCTGCTCGCGGTCGCCCGTGTGGCCGGCGAGACGGCGCCGCTGCTCTTCACCTCGCTCGGCAACAACGCCTGGTCCATCGACCTCACCAAGCCGATGGCCAGCCTGCCGATCGCCATCTACTCCTTCGCCGGTTCCCCCTTCGAGGACTGGATCGCCCTTGCCTGGGCCGGCGCACTGCTGATCACGCTCGGCGTGCTCGGCCTCAATGTTCTCGCCCGCGCCGTGCTGAGCGGCCGCAAGTGACCGGAAGGAACGGCACGATGTCCACCACCACCACCGCCCCCGGCGCGACGGCAACCCAAGGCTTCGGCGGCGTGCAGGCGCGCTCGGAGGCGGAGATCAACCCGCCGCGCATCGCCATCCGCAACCTCGACTTCTTCTACGGCGACAATCGCGCCCTGAAGTCGATCGACTTCGACGTTCCCGACCGCCAGGTCACGGGCATGATCGGCCCCTCCGGCTGTGGCAAGTCCACACTGCTGCGCGTGCTGAACCGCATGTACAGCCTCTATCCCGGCCAGCGCGCAACCGGCGAGGTGATGCTCGACGGCGAGAACGTCATCGCCTCCGAGACCGACCTCAATGCGCTGCGCGCGAAGATCGGCATGGTCTTCCAGAAGCCGACGCCCTTCCCGATGACCATCTTCGAGAACATCGCGTTCGGCGTTCGGCTGCACGAGAAGCTGCCGCGCGCGCAGATGGAGGAACGGGTGGAATGGGCGCTGACGCGCGCCGCCATCTGGGACGAGGTGAAGGACCGGCTCGACTCCTCGGCCCTCGGCCTGTCGGGCGGCCAGCAGCAGCGCCTGTGCATCGCCCGCACCATCGCCGTGCGGCCGGAGGTGATCCTGTTCGACGAGCCGACCTCGGCGCTCGACCCCATCTCGACGCTGAAGATCGAGGAGCTGATCGACGAGCTGAAGCGCGACTTCACCATCGTCATCGTCACGCACAACATGCAGCAGGCCGCGCGCTGCGCCGACCAGGTGGCGTTCTTCTACCTCGGCGAGCTGATCGAGGTTTCCGGCGCCGCGCAGATGTTCACCGCGCCGAAGCACCCCAAGACACAGGAATACATCACCGGCCGCTTCGGCTGAGTGACGGGAAAGACCCTCCATGTCCAACGAACCGGTCCCGGAGCATATCGTGCGCAGCTACGACGAGGAACTCCGCCGCCTGCGTGACATGACCGCGCGCATGGGCGGCCTCGCGGAACGCCAGGTGGCGGATTCGACCCAGGCCCTGGTGCGCCGCGACACGGCGCTCGCCACCGAGGTGGTGCAGCGCGACGTGCAGATCGACCAGCTCGAGCGCGAGATCGAGGCCTTCTGCGTCCGCCTCCTGGCCCTGCGCCAGCCGGTCGCGTCGGACCTGCGGATCATCATCGCGGCGATGAAGGTTTCCAACGACCTCGAACGCATCGGGGACTACGCGGCGAACGGTGCGAAGCGGTCACTGGTACTCTCCTCCCTGCCCGCCATCGGCAGCCTCAACGGCTTCGAGCGCATGGCGCACCTGGTGCAGGAGAACCTGAAGGCGGCGATGGATGCCTTCGTGAACAGCGACGCCGAGGCCGCCCGCCGCGTCTGGGAAGCGGACGAGCCGGTGGATGCCATCTACAACGGCATCTTCCGTGAGTTGCTCACCTTCATGATGGAGGACCCGCGCAACATCACCTCGGCGACCCACATGCTGTTCATCGCCAAGAACCTCGAGCGCATCGGCGACCACACCACCAACATCGCCGAGCGCATCCACTACGCAGTACGCGGCGACAACCTGCCGGAAGACCGCCCCAAGGCCGACGAATCGGCCTATGCGGTGGTCCGCCCGGCCGGCAGCTAAGCGCAGGAGATCCCGATGGCCGAGGCCTTTTCCTCGCTCACCAAGCCGACCATCCTGGTGGTCGAGGACGAGGCGCCGCTGCTCACGCTGCTGCGCTACAACCTCGAGAAGCAGGGCTTCAAGGTCGACGAGGCCGCCGACGGCCAGGAGGCGCTGCTGCGCGTCTCCGAGGCCCGCCCCGACCTGGTGCTGCTCGACTGGATGCTGCCCGCGCTCTCGGGCATCGAGGTCTGCCGCCAGTTGCGCCGCCGCCCCAACACGCGTGACCTGCCCATCATCATGGTCACGGCACGCACCGAGGACCAGGACGCGGTGCGCGCGCTCGACACCGGCGCGGACGACTACATCGCCAAGCCCTTCGTGATGGAAGCGCTGCTCGCGCGCATCCGGGCGCTGCTGCGCCGTTCGGGCAGCGTCGCGGTGAAGGGCACGCTGACCTACCGCGACCTCACGATGGACCAGGACGCGCACCGGGTCTCCCGCGGCGGGCGTGCGCTGCACCTCGGGCCGACCGAGTACCGGTTGCTCGAGTTCTTCCTGCAGCACCCGGGGCGCGTCTTCACGCGCGAGCAACTGCTCGACGCCGTGTGGGGCCGCGACATCCATGTCGAGCCGCGCACGGTGGACGTGCACATTCGCCGGCTGCGCAAGGCGATCAACGGCACGAACGAGGTGGACCTCATCCGTACCGTCCGCTCCGCAGGCTACGCGCTGGACGCCGAGGACCACTGATCCCCGGCGCGGCGCGGGTCAGGCCGCGCCGCCTTCCCCGCCCCGGCGGCCCTGCCGGCCCTGGGCCTCGGCCGCGGCGGCCTTGCCGCCACGCGGGCCGGCGGGCCGCAGCCGGCGCACCTTCTCGTCCTCGACCGGCCCGCCATCGCCGAGGAAGATGCGCTCCACCGCGGCAAGGCGTTGGGCCAGCGCCTCCGGCAGCTCACCCGCGGCCGTCACCACGTCGCGCAGCATGGCAAAGGCCGCGCTGCGCGGTTCCTGGTCCTCGGGCAACAAGTCCGGCAGGGCGGCGATCGCGGCTTCCTCGTCGATCAGCAGGCGGAAGAATTGCAGGCGCATCGTCTGCTTGAACTGCGGCAACGGCACCCGCTTGTCTCCCTGCGCCTTGCGGAGTTGGCGGATGACGGCGAAGGACCGCTCCTCGGCCGCGCCGGCCGGGAGGCGGATCCAGATCAGGGCGCGCAGGACGGCCTCGAGCAATCCGCCCTCGCTCATCGTCGCCCGCAGCCGCTCGGTGGCGAGTTCGACGAATTGCCGGTGGTCCGGCGACTCCCCGGGCCGGTGCCGCAGCGGCACGCCCTTCATCGCGACGCCCGTGAGCGCCTGCACCAGCGGCGAGCCATAGATGTCGAGGAAGGTGCGCTCGCTGAGTGCATCCCGCTGTCGGCCGTAGGTCGTCAGTGCCGATTCCACGGCGTTGGAGAAGAAGCGTTCTGCCGCGCGCCCCGCATTCGCCGCATCCACCTGGCGACGGTTCGCTTCCGCCAGGCGGGCGGCGGGGGGCACCCACGCCATGAACGGGTTGCGGTCCGAGAACAGCGTGTAGCCCAGGCGGGCGGGGTGGAGTTGGGCGAATGCCTCCGCGATCGCCGGTGTCGCCATGGCGCGCAGCGCGGGCTGGGCGAACATCCGGTAGAGCGCGAGGTTGGCTTCCGAGACCCGGCGCGCGGCGGCGAAGCGCGCCTCGTCCTCCGGGTCGGTGCCACCGTATGCGGTGAGGTCCGCCAGGCCGCGCGACTCGAAGGTGACCGCCCATTCCCCCACATCCGGGCCGACCGGCGCCTTCCCCTGCTCCAGCACCGCCTCGTAGAGGCCCGGCGGCAGCACGTCGATCATGTCCATGTTGGACGCGAACTCGTTGTGCTCCTTCCGCGCCACACCGCCCGAGACGAAGATGCCGAGGTGCCCGACGTTGCCGTGCACGGAATAGACGATGGTCTGCCCGTGCGTCCGCAGGTCGTTCATGTCGGCATAGAGGTCGCTGATCCAGGAGAGCGCCTGCGCCGGTGGCGTGATCTCGTCGCCCTCCGAGCAGAAGACGATGATGGGCGAACGGATCGCGCGCAGGTCGACGCGCGTGCCGTCGGAGAAGGTGAGTTCCCCCGTCGCCAGGCGGTTGCCGACGAAAAGCTGGTCGACAATGAATTGCATTTCCTCGGCGTTCAGCGTGACATGCCCGCCCCACCACTTCTCGAAGCCGAGGTAGCGGTCGCCCGCCTTGTCGACGTCGGCCCAGACCTCGTACTGCTTGGTCCAGTAGGTATTGGCCGGGTTGCCGCTCTCGAAGTTCGTCACCAGCCAGGCACCGTCGAACTTCCCGCCGCCGAGGTCGCCGGTCATGGCGGCCAGCCATGATCCGCCGAGCAGCCCGCCGAGGTAGCGCATCGGCGCCTTGCCCCGCGTGCCGGCCCAATAGGACAACGGCGATCCTGCCACCATCAGCGGCCCGAAGACCTCGGGGCGGATCGCGGCGGCCATCATCAGCGCCCAGCCGGCCTGGCAATTGCCGATGGCGACCGGCCTGCCCTCGGCGTCGGCGTGGCGGCGGCCGACCTCCTCAGCGAAGGCGACGATGGCCCGGACCACGTCCTCGATCGTCTGGCCGGGCTCGGGCTCGGGGCGGAAGCCGACGAAGTAGCAGGGGTGGCCGGCATTGATGGCGACGCCGATCTCGCTGTCCGCCTTGAAGCCGCCGATGCCCGGGCCGTGGCCGGCGCGCGGGTCGATGACGATGAAGGGGCGGTTCAGCGGGTCGGTGGGCGGTGCGCCGGCCGGGGGTGTCACGCGCGCCAGCCAGTAGTTGACCGGGCGCGGCAGGTCGCGCCCGTCCATCACCACCTCGAAGCCGAAGGTGAGGACGTGACGCATCGGGTCGTCCTCGCTCTCCAGGAAAGCATTGCCGCGCCGGCGCAGCACGTCGAGGAACAGCACCGAGCGCTGCCAGGCGTCCAGGGCATAGGCCGCCCAGGGGAAAAGGCCAGGATCGGGGGTCATCGCTCGTCTCCTCATGCATGGGACCGCAACGGCCGGGCCGACGGTCAGCGCCCTAAGCGACGGCCCTGACGCGCGCATCCCACGGAAAGCTACTGCCAGACTGTCGCCTCGCCGGGCCGCATGACGCCATTCCCTTTCGGGACACGACTACGCGACCTGAGCTGCGGCTTCTTGAGTGACGCTTTTTAGCCTGGACCGGCTGGCCGAAATTTGATTCGCATCAAGACCGATTGGGCCGTCACGGGACCATTCTGAAACATTGGCGCTCGTTGCCATGCCCGCCCCTTCGCTGCGCGCTCGGTGCGCGCCGCGGGCGCCGGGCGGACGAAACGCGGAGCCACGCGCAGGCGGCGACGGGCCCGAGCAAAGGCAGGAGAGACATAGGGATGGCCATTACCGGAAAGAACTTCAGCGCCCAGGCCATCTGGGATCACATTTCGGGCAAGAAGCGCGCGGAGGAGGATGCGCGGCTCGCCCACGAGGCGGATGCGAAGGCGGCGCGCGACGCGCTCCGCGAGGCCTTCGAGGCCCGGGAGGTGAAGCCGGAGGCACTGGACAACATCGCCACCGCCGTCAGCCGTGCCGTCGAGCGCGGCGAGAAGGAGGTGCTGCTGTTCCAGTTTCCCTCGGACTGGCTGCCGGACTCGGGTCGCTCCCTGACCACCCACGACCCCCGCTGGCACGAAAAGCTCGAGGGCTTCCCGAGGCGGGCCTACGATTACTACGTGAAGGAACTCGCCCCGCGCGGCTTCCAGCTGAAGGTCGAGATCATCGATTGGCCAGGCGGCATGCCGGGCGACTGCGGCTGGTTCCTCGCCTGGAAGCACCCGGAGGAAGGCTGACGGCCCCATCCACGACGCGACGAAACCAGGAGAAAGCCGCGATGTCCAAGAAGGACAAGAAGAACAGGAAGGACGGGCGCGGCCAGGATGCCGCGTCGATAGACCCGCCCGCGCCCCGGCCCGCGAAGCGGACGGCGGAGGCATCCCCCTTCAAGCCGGACGGCCGGGTCACCCGCAAGGCCTATGAGCGCGCGCTCTACGACCTGCATGTGGAACTGGTGAAGCTGCAGATGTGGGCGCAGGAAACCGGCGCGAAGGTCTGCATCGTCTTCGAAGGCCGCGACGGCGCCGGCAAGGGCGGCACCATCAAGGCGATCACCGAACGCGTCAGCCCGCGAGTCTTCCGCGTCGTCGCCCTGCCCGCGCCGACCGAGCGCGAGAAGTCGCAGATGTACATCCAGCGCTACATCCAGCACTTCCCGGCGGCCGGCGAGATCGTGATCTTCGACCGCTCCTGGTACAATCGCGCCGGCGTCGAACGGGTCATGGGCTTCGCCAACGACGAACAGTCGCACTACTTCCTGAACATGGCGCCGGGGGTCGAAAAGGCCATGGTCGATTCCGGCATCATCCTCCTCAAGTACTGGCTCGAGGTGAGCAAGGAGGAACAGACCCGCCGGCTCGAGGCGCGCATCGACGACGGGCGGAAGCTGTGGAAGCTCTCGCCCATGGACCTCAAGTCCTACAGCCGCTGGTACGATTATTCCCGCGCGCGGGACGAGATGTTCAAGGCCACCGACACGTCCTGGGGGCCCTGGTACGTCGCGCATTCGGACGACAAGAAGCGGGCGCGGCTGAACATCATCCGCCACCTGCTGCACCACATCCCCTACGAGGAGCCGAAGCGCGCGAAGGTGGAACTGCCGAAGCGCCAGAAGCAGGGCGACTACGTCGAGCCCGACTATCCCTGGAAGGTGGTCGCGGACACGGTGGGCACGCCGCCGCCCACCGCCTGACGCCGCTGGGGCGCGGGGTCCGTCATGCAGGATGCCGATGCGCTCCTCGCCCTGGCGGTGAGGATTTCCCTCATCGCCTTCATGGTGGGCTCGCTGCTCGACATGGGCCTCGAGATGCGCGTGCGGGATGCGCTGGCCTGCCTCGGCAACCGGCGCTTCCTGGTGCGTGTGCTGGCGTTCGGGTTCCTGGCGGGGCCGGCGCTCGCCTGGGCGATCGGCCGGGCGCTCGGGCTCGACCCGTCCTACGCGACCGGGCTCATGCTGGTGGGCCTGACGCCCGGCGCGCCCTTCCTGCCGGCCATGGTGCGGCGCGCGAAGGGCGACATGCGCCATGCGGCGGCGATGATGCTGGTGACGGCCCTCGCCACGGTGGCGGTGCTGCCCGTCGCGACGCCATTGATCGCCGAAGGCCTGACCGTCGATGCCTGGACCGTGGCCAGGCCGATCCTCGTCCTGGTGCTGCTGCCACTCCTCATCGGCATGGCGGTGTTCGCCATGGCGCCCGCCATCGCCGCGGCGCTGCACCCCTGGGCCAGGGCGGTGGGCGGCATCGCGGCGCTCGCCCTGCTGGCGCTCTGCGTGGTCGTCTATGGCCGCAGCATGGCCGGGACCTTCGGGCAGCGGGTGATCGCGGCCGAGGTCCTCTTCCTCGGCCTGCTCACCCTCGCCGCCTACCGCTCCGGCGGCGGGCTCGCGCAGCGGGAACGCAGCGTGCTCGGCCTTGGCATGTGCACGCGCAACCTCGGGGCGGCGCTGGCGCCGCTGCTCTCGATGGAGGCGCCCGACGAGCGGGCGGTCGTCGCCGTCGTGCTGGCGCTGCCGGTGCAACTCGTCTGCGCCCTCGTCGCGGCGGCCCTCTTCGCGCGGGGCGCGACGTCGCAGGACACAAACGGTAGGACGACGACATGCCGGTCTGGCTGATCCCCATCGCCTACATGATGGCGAGCATGCTCCTCGCCGGCGTGCTGCCGCGCGTCGAGCACGCGCTCGTGCCCCATGTCGACCTCGGAATCTCGGCCTCCTCGGCGCTCGCGGCTCTGTCGGCGGTCGCCTCCGGCATGATGGCGCTGACGGGCATCGTGTTCACGGTCGCCTTCGTCATGGTGCAGTTCAGCGCGGTCACCTACTCGCCGCGCTTCGCCGCCCGCTTCGCAAACGACCCGCTGCTGTTCCATGCGCTCGGCATCTTCTTCGCGACCTTCAGCTACGCCCTCACCGCCACCGCCTGGGTGGACCGGGAGGGGACGGGGCGGGTGCCGATCGTCTCCTGGCTCGTCTGCGTCGTGATGCTGGTGGCCAGCCTGCTCGTCTTCGCCATGCTGATCCGCCGTCTCGCCGACCTGCAGATCGGCAATACGCTTCGCTTCCTGGGCGACCGCGGGCGGGAGATAATCGCCGAAGGCTTCTCCAGCGCCTACGACGCCCCGCCCACGCATCCGGCGCGCGCGCCCGACGCGCCGGAAGGCCCGCCAACCCAGACCCTACGATTCGGGGGCTCCCCCCGTTACGTCGAGCGCCTCGACATCCCTGCGCTGGCCGCGCTCGCCCGCCGGGCGGGCGGCCGGGTCGTCATGGGTTGCGCCGTCGGGGACATGGTCACCAGCGGGTCCGTGCTGCTGCGCGTGCATGGCGGCACGGCGCAGATCCCCGAGGCGGAACTGTTGCGCGCGATTGCCCTCGGTCTCGAACGCACCTTCGAGCAGGACCCGAAGTATCCCCTCCGCCTGCTGGTGGACATCGCGATCAAGGCGCTCTCCCCCGCCATCAACGACCCGACCACGGCAGTGCAGGCGCTCGACCAGATCGACGACCTGCTGCGGCGCCTGGCGCGTCAGAAGCTCGATGTCGGCCGCGTGCGCGACGCCGAGGGCACGCTGCGCGTCGTCTTCCCGACGCCGAACTGGGAGGACTACCTTTCCCTCGCCTTCGACGAGATCCGCATGTTCGGCATCACCTCCATCCAGGTGCTGCGGAGGCTGCGCGCCGCGCTGGTGGGGCTCGAGGAACTGATCATCGAGGATGAGCGCGCGGGGCCGGTGCGGCGCTACATCGCCCATATCGACGCGGCGATCGAGGGATCCAGCCTCGACGAACTCGACCGCGGCTCGGCCCGGCGGGAGGACCCGCAGGGCCTCGGCCTTTCGCGCTA
The DNA here is from genome assembly GCF_018129065.1 of Neoroseomonas soli. Taxonomy (GTDB): domain Bacteria; phylum Pseudomonadota; class Alphaproteobacteria; order Acetobacterales; family Acetobacteraceae; genus Neoroseomonas; species Neoroseomonas soli. The sequence continues at coordinate 18,465 of NZ_JAAEDM010000026.1, forward strand.
ACCGGCGCGCAGCGCAGCGAGGCGCCGGACGCAGGATTCGAAGGCCGTCAGGTCTCGCCAGCGGTCGCCTGTCGCCTCGTGCCGTTCGAAGGCGCCGCCCGCGGCCTCGATGCCGCCATCGATCATGAGGTTGTCGGCCAGGCCGAAATCCTCGAGGCCCATGGCCTCCGCATCCTCCCAGCCACCATCGGCGCGCCGCCGCGCGGCAGCCCCGAGGAAACCCCGCGTGCGGTCGAGGAAATCCGCCGCCGCATTGCTGTACCCCATCACCGGCCGCCCGAGCGCGCGCATGAAGCCGAGTTCGAACACGGTCCCGACATCGGCGGAGGGCCCGCGGAAGGGTGTCAGGTTGGCGATCAGCGCGCCGCAGGACCGGATGTGCGCCTCGTTCCCGAGGTAGATCCGCATCCAGTAGGGGCATTCGGCCGGCGGCACCTGGGGCGGGGCATCGAGCGGGAAGACCCCTTCCAGCCCATGCGCCGCGCAGATGCGCTTCTTGGCCGCCGCCACCTCCAGGGCGCCGGGGAGGAAGACCTCAGGGCCGGCGAGATAGACGCGCATCCACACACTCCTGCCTTGCCGGAGGGCCGCGCGCCATGCGCAATGCCGCCGATGAACCCTGAGGAAGAATACAACAACCGCGCCCGCGTGGCGGATTCGGCCGCGATCATCGCCCGCTGGCTGAGCGACGCCGCCGCGTTCCGCGCCGCCTGGCCACGGAAACGGCTCGACATCCGCTACGGCGACACTGAGCCGGAACTGCTGGACCTCTTCCTGCCCGAGACGGACGGCCCCTGCCCGCTCGCCCTGTTCATCCATGGTGGCTACTGGCAGGCGCTGGACCGCACGGCGGCCAGCCATTTCGCCCGCGGCCTGCTGCTGCGTGGGGTAGCGGTGGCAGTGCCGTCCTACGGTCTCTGCCCGCAGGTGCCGCTGGCGACGATCGTCGAGCAGATGCGCCGCGCCGCCGCCGTGCTCTGCCTGACGACCCGCCAGCGGATGCTCGCCATGGGCCATTCGGCCGGCGGGCACCTCTCGGCCATGCTGCTGGCAAGCGACTTCCCCGCCTTCGCAGCGGGGCTGCCGAAGGACGTGGTGCCGGCCGCCCTGCCGATTTCCGGCGTCTTCGAAATCGAACCCGTGCTGCCGACCGGCATCGGCCGCGGGTTGAACCTGACGCCGGAGGCGGCCCGCGCCCTCTCCCCCCGCTGGCTGCCGCCGCCCGGGGGCGTGCTGCACGCCGTGGTGGGCGGGGCGGAAAGCGCCGAGTTCCTCCGCCAGACCCATGACTTTTCCGCCGCCTGGGGCGGCACCGCGGAGGAGATCCCGGGCGCGAACCATTTCACCGTCCTCGACCCCCTGACCGACCCGGACCACCCCCTGACCGCCCGCGCGGCAGGGATGGCCCGGCGGCTTGCGTCCCTGTGATGCTTCGCGCTTTACAGGCGGGTCACACCACGAACGGGGAACTTCCATGATCGGGATCGGACGGCGCGGGCTTCTGGGCGGCACCACGGCTTTGCTGGCCGCGCCCGCCATCCTGCACGCGCAGCCCGCGGGCGGCGTGAAGATCGGCGTGGTGGCCGTGCAGACCGGCCCGCAGGCCGCGCTCGGCAACCAGCTCAAGGACGGCTTCGCCCTCGGCCTGCGTCACCTGGACGGCAAGCTTGGCGGGCTGACGGCCGAGACGGTGCTGATCGACGACGAACTGAAGCCCGATGTCGCCGTCACCAAGGTCCGCGCCGCGCTCGAGCGCGACAAGGTGGACTTCATCGTCGGCGTGGTCTTCTCCAACATCCTCCAGGCCATCATGCGGCCGGTGACGGAGAGCAACACCTTCCTCATCAGCACCAATGCCGGGCCGTCCACCTTTGCCGGCCGCGGCTGCAACCCGTTCTTCTTCACCACCTCCTACAACAACGACCAGGTCCATGCGGTGATGGGCCAGGTGGCGCAGGACAATAACTACCGCCGCGTCTTCCTGATGACGCCGAATTACCAGGCCGGGCGCGACGCCATGGCGGGCTTCAAGTCCCGCTTCCGGGGCGAGGTGGTGGACGAGGTCTATGTCCCGCTGACGCAGCTCGACTTCTCGGCCGAGCTGGCGAAGATCGCCGCGGCGCGGCCCGACGCGATCTTCACCTTCATGCCGGGCGGGCTCGGCGTGAACCTGGTGCGGCAGTACCGCCAGGCCGGCCTCGCCAACATCCCGTTCCTGTCCACCTTCACGGTGGACGAGGCGACGCTGCCGGCGCAGGGCGAAGCGGCGCTCGGCTTCTACTCGGCCGCATCCTGGGCGCCGAACATGGACAGCGAACAGAACCGCCGCTTCGTGCGCGACTTCGAGGACGGCTTCAACTACGTCCCGGCCACCTATGCCGCGCAGGCCTATGACGCGGCGGTGCTGCTCGATTCCGCGATCCGCCGCGTGCGCGGGAACCTCGCCGACAAGGGCGCGCTGCGGGAGGCGATCCGCGCCGCCGATTTCCGCTCCGTGCGCGGGTCGTTCAAGTTCGGCGTGAACCACTACCCGGTGCAGGATTTCTGGCTGTGCAAGGTGGCCAAGCGTCCGGACGGCAAGCTGCAGACGGAAACCGTGCGCAAGGTCTTCGAGAACAACGTCGACCCCTGGGCCGCCGAATGCCGCATGCGCTGAGCGGGGCGTGACCACGCAACTTCTGCTGGTGCAGGCGCTCAACGGCCTGCAGCTCGGGATCCTGCTCTTCCTCGTCGCGGCGGGGCTGACGCTGGTGTTCGGGGTGATGGACTTCATCAACCTCGCGCACGGGGTGCAGTACATGCTGGGCGCCTATCTCGGCGCCTCGCTGGCCGCGGCGACGGGGTCCTTCTGGTGGGGACTGGTGCTCGCGCTGCCCGCGGCACTGGCGGCAGGGCTGCTGCTGGAGGTGCTGGTGTTCCGGCACCTCTACGCCCGCGACCACCTGGCGCAGGTGCTCGCGACCTTCGGCGTCATCCTGTTCCTGAACGAGGGCGTGAAGGTCGTCTGGGGTGCCGCCCCGCTCCAGGTGGCGGTGCCGCCGCTGCTCGAAGGCGGCGTCGAGATCATGCCCGGGCTGCAATACCCGCTCTACCGCGTGGCGGTGCTCGCCGCCGGCATTGCGACGGCGGCGGGGCTGTGGTGGCTGGTGGAGCGCACCCGCGCCGGCATGCTGGTGCGCGCGGGTGCGACCAATGCGGCGATGGTCTCGGCCCTCGGCGTGGATATCGGGCGGCTCTTCACGCTCGTCTTCGCCTTCGGCGCGATGCTCGCGGGCTTTGCCGGCGTGCTGGCGGGGCCGATCTTCTCCGTCGAGCCCGGCATGGGCGACAATGTGCTGATCCTCGCCTTCGTGGTGATCGTGATCGGCGGGATCGGGTCCATCCGCGGCGCCTTCGTCGCGGCGCTGCTGGTCGGGCTGATCGACACGCTCGGCAAGTCGCTGATGCCGGACCTGATGCGGCTCTTCCTCGATGCCTCCGCGGCGCGGCAGGCGGGGGCGGCGCTGGCGTCGATGCTCGTTTATGTCGCCATGGCGGCGATCCTGGCCTTCCGTCCGGCGGGCCTGTTTCCCGTGCGCGCGGGCTGATCCATGCGCGAGGCCTGGCTGCCGCTTGCGGTGCTGATCGCCCTCGGTGCGGCGCCGCTGCTGGGGTTCGGCGGGTCCTACGAGACCACGCTGATGGCGCGGACGATGATCCTCGGTATGGCGGCGGTCTCGCTCTCCTTCCTGGTCGGCGGGGCGGGGCTGGCCAGCCTGGGGCATGCGGCCTCGGTCGGCGTCGGCGCCTATGCCGTGGCGATCCTCGACGCGCATGGCGTCACCGAGGCCGCGCGCGTGCTGCCTGTCGCCGTCGGCGCGGCGGCGGTCTTCTCGCTGGCCACGGGTGCCATCGCCATCCGCACCTCCGGCGTGCATTTCATCATGATCACGCTGGCCTTCGGGCAGATGGCGTTCTTCACCGCCTCCTCGCTCGCGGCCTATGGCGGGGATGACGGCTACACGCTCTACAGCCGGACGGAAGTGCTGGGCACGCGGCTGCTCGAGGACCGTCTCGCCTTCCACTACATCTGCCTCGGCGCGCTGGCGCTGACCTGGGCTGTCTGCGCCATGCTGCTCGCCTCCCGCTTCGGGCGCGTGCTGCGCGCGGCGCGGGAGAACGCGCAACGCGTCGAGGCGGTCGGCCTCGCCCCCTACTCCTTCCGCCTGGTCGGCTACGTCCTGGCCGGGGCGATGGGCGGGCTGGCCGGCTTCCTGTTGGCGAACGCAACCGAGTTCGTCTCCCCGGCCAGCCTGTCCTGGCAGCGGTCGGGGGAACTGCTGTTCATGGTGATCCTCGGCGGCGCCGGCAGGCTCTGGGGCGCGATCCTCGGCGCGCTGGCCTTCGTATTGTTGGAGACCTGGCTCGCGCAGCAGATGCAGCATTGGAAACTCGTCTTCGGCCCGCTGTTGGTGCTGGCGGTGATCTTCCTGCGCGGTGGCCTCTCCGGCCTGGTGGCGCGGCGCCATGGCTGAGCCCCTGCTGCGCCTCGACGGGCTGCGCAAGCACTATGGCGGCCTCGCCGTGACGGACGGCGTCTCGCTCGAGGTGCTGCCCGGCGAGATCCACGCCGTCATCGGCCCCAACGGCGCCGGCAAGACCACGCTGATCCACGAGATCACCGGCATCGTCGCCCCCGATGAGGGCCGCGTGGTCTTCGCCGGCCAGGACGTGACGCGCTTCTCCCTGCCGCGCCGCGTGCGCGCGGGTCTCGCGCGGACCTTCCAGATCACCAGCGTCGTCGCGGGATTCACGGCGCGGGCGAATGTGGCGCTCGCCGCGCAGGCGCGCTCGGGTTCGTCCTTCCGCTTCTTCCGCCCCGCGGCATCCGAGCGCAGGCTGAACGACGCGGCGATGCAGGCGCTCGCCGAGGTCGGCCTCGCCGACCGCGCCGACACGCCCGCCGGCGCCCTCAGCCATGGCGAAAAGCGCGCGCTGGAACTGGCGATCGCGCTGGCCACGGAACCCCGCCTGCTGCTGCTCGACGAACCCCTCGCCGGCGCCGGGCCGGAGGAAACGGAACGCCTTATCGCCCTGCTGACGCGCCTGAAATCCGCCTACACCATCCTGCTCGTCGAACACGACATGCAGGCTGTCTTCGCGCTGGCCGACCGCATCTCCGTCCTGGTCTATGGCCGCGTCATCGCCACCGGCACGGTCGCCGAGATCCGCGGCAATCCGGAAGTCCGCGCCGCCTACCTCGGCGAGGACGGCGCCTGATGCTGATCGTCGAGGACCTGGTCGCCGGCTACGGCGGCAGCCGCGTACTGCACGGCGTCTCCTTCTCCGTCGGCGCGGGGGAGGTCGTGACGCTGCTCGGCCGCAACGGCATGGGCAAGACCACCACCGTGCGCGCCGTCATGGGGCTGCTCACCCCCACCGCCGGCCGCATCCGCTTCGCGGGCAACGACGTCGCCGGCCGGCCGCCGCACCGCATCGCGCAGCAGGGCATCGGCCTGGTGCCCGAGGGCCGCCAGATCTTCCCGACCCTGACCGTCGAGGAAAACCTGGTCGCCACCGCCGCCAACCGCTCCGGCGGTGCGCAGCGCTGGACGCTGCCGGAGGTGCTGGCGCTGTTCCCGCGCCTCGCCGAACGGCGGCGCAACCTGGGCTCGCGGCTTTCGGGCGGGGAGCAGCAGATGCTCGCCATCGGCCGCGCGCTGATGACCAATCCGCGCCTGCTCATCCTGGACGAGGCCACCGAGGGCCTCGCCCCCATCATCCGCGCCGAGATCTGGTCCGTCCTCGCCCGCCTGCGCGCCGAGGGGCTGGCGATCCTGCTGATCGACAAGAACCTCGCGGCCCTGCTTCGCCTCGCCGACCGCCATGTCGTCATCGAAAAGGGCGCTGTGGTCTGGACCGGCAGCAGCGACGCCCTGGCGGCCGCACCGGAAGTGCGCGACACGTATCTTCACGTTTGAGGGAGGACCCCATCATGACCGCTCTGACCGCAGGCATCACCCCCGCCGGGGAAGGCATCGGCGGCGTCGTCTGGAACATCCTGGGCCAGACCTACAAGCCGGTGGCGAGCGGCGAGTCCTGCTTCGCCTTCGACACGCTCTTCCCGCCCGAGACCTTCGTCCCGCCGCACATCCACACCACGCAGGACGAATTCATCCGCATCCTCGAAGGGCGCTTCGACCTGGTGCTGGACGGGCAGCCGGTTCAAGCCAAGGCCGGCGACCTGATCCGCATGCCGATGGGCATCATGCACGGCATCTTCAACAAGTCCGGCGCGCCCGTGCGCGCGCTGTTCTGGGTCAGCCCGGCACGCAGCCTCGAGACGCTGTTCAAGCGCATCCACAACGTCCCGGACCCGGCCGAGGTGGTGCGCATCGCGGCCGAGCACGAGGTGGAGTTCCTGCCGCCGCCGGGCTGAAGGAAGAAGAGCGGGGGAGGATGAACCTCCCCCGGGCCCCCTCCCTTCTTTGTCAGGGTCGCGCCTCCTGCGTCGGCGCGACGGGGGTGCTCAGGGCTTGGCGCTCTTCTTCTTGTTGGCCATGAAGGCGCCGAGCATCCGCCCGGGCTCGTCGCTGCGCCAGGACGCGCCGAAGGCCTCGACGCCGGCGGCGATGCCCTGGGTGACGGTGCTGTCCTCCCACTTGCGGATCAGCGCCTTCTGGCCGCGGATCGCCTCCGGGCCGGCATCCAGCAGCAGGTCGAGCCATTCCTCCACCGCCGCGTCCAGCGCCGCGTCGGGGACCACGCGCTCGACCAGGCCCCAGTCCTCGGCCTCCCGCGCGCCGATCGTCTCGGCCAGCAACAGCAGGCGCCGCGTGCGGCCCCAGCCGATCAGGCCGGGCAGCAGCGCGGCTTCCACCACCGAGGGGATGCCGACCCGTACCTCGGGCATGCCGAACTTGGCGCCTTCGGCCGCGATGCGCAGGTCGCAGGCGGCCGCGACCTCCAGCCCGGCGCCGAGGCACCACCCGTTCACCCGCGCGATCACCGGCACCGGCAGGTCGCGCACCGCGCGGCAGCAGCCATGCACCAGCCGGATGAAGTCCTGCGCCGCCACCTCGCCGGGAATGCCCGCCATCACTGAGATGTCCGCGCCGCCGATGAAGGCCCGCCCCCCCACGCCGGTCAGCACCACGGCGCGCAGCGAAGGCTCCTTCGCAAGCGCCGCGAAGGTCGCGGCGAACTCCCGCATCAAGTCGGGGTTCAGCGTGTTCAGCTTGGCGTCGTGATCCACCGCGACATGCGCGACGCGCCCCTCATGCGAGCGCCGCACATCCATCCGTCCTGCCATGGCAATCCCTCCATTCGCAGCGCATCCTGCCCGCGCATGAAAGGGCTGCCAATGCGGCCGCTCAGCGCCGCCACCAGGGCTTGCGGGATTCCGCCAGCGCCTCCTCCGGGGTGACGCCGATGTCGCGCAGCAGGCGCGGTTCCAGCACCGCAAGCCGCGCGCGCTGGCGGCGCCGCTCCAGCGCCGTCACCATCCGGTCCAGTGCCGACCGCCAGGACCGCGGCACCGCAGGCGCGACGCGCCCGTCCGACCATGCTCGGCTGTGGCTTGCCATCATCCTCTCTCCCGCCATGTGCGGAACCGAGGATGCCTGCCGCCGCGCGCCGATGTTGCGGCGAGGAGCGAAGCACTACCGTGGCGTCGCGAAGCCGGCCATGCGTGCGTAGCCGCCGGCGATGGCGGCGAGTTCGTCACGCGCGATGACGTCCTCCAGCCGCACGAAGCCCTCCGGCGCGCGTTCGGACACGACGTCCACCACGCGCTCCGGGCCGCCCTTGCGGTTGCTGCGCACGATCTCGGCGGTCTTCGGCAGGCGCTCGGCCTCGTAGGCGGCGAGCGCCTCGGGCGCCGGCTGTTCCGCGAGCAGCGCGGCGAGGCAGCGCGCATCGAGCACCGCCTGCGACGCGCCGTTCGAACCCACCGGATACATCGGATGCGCCGCGTCGCCGAGCAGCGTCACCCTTCCCTGCGTCCACCACGGCAGGGGGTCGCGGTCGCACATCGGGTATTCCCAGAATTCCGGCGTCGCCCGCACCAGCGATTCCACGTCCAGGAACGGGATGCGGAAGCGCGCGACATGCGGCAGCACTTCCTCGAGCCGTCCCGGCCGCGACCAATCCTCCCGTCGCGGCGGCGGCCGTGCCGGATCGCCGATCTGCGCGCAGACCACCCAGTTGGTGAGGCGCGTCCCCGGCCGCGACCCGGCGGCGATCGGGTAGAGGACCAGCTTCTCCCGCATGTCGCCGGCGACGATCATGGTGTCGCCGCCCTCGTATTCCGGCCAGTCCACCGCGCCGCGCCACATCTCGATGCCGTTCCAGCGGATCCCGCCATCATCCGGATGCAGCGCGGCGCGGAGCACGGAATGGATGCCGTCCGCGCCGACCAGCACGTCGCCGCGCGCGCTGCGGCCATCGCCAAGACGCGCGGTCACGCCTTCCGCATCCTGCTCGAAGCCCGCGAAGCGCGCCCCCGCCACCAGCGCGTCGGGACCGAGGCGTTCCAGCGCCGCCTTCCACAACACTTCGTGCAGATGGCCGCGATGGATGGAGAATTGGGGCACGTCGTGCCCGGCCCAGGTGCCGCGCGGCTCGACCCAGATCTCCTGGCCGAAGCGGTTGAGGTAGCGCAGTTCCCGCGTGCGCACCGCGACGGCATCGAGCGCCGGCAGCAGCCCGAGTGCCGCGAGTTCGCGGATCGCATGCGGCAGGGTGTTGATGCCGACGCCGAGGGGGCGAACCTGCGTCGCGGCCTCAAGCACCGTGCACGGAATGCCGCGCTCATGCAGGCAGAGGGCCAGTGTCAGCCCACCTACACCGCCGCCCGCGATCAGCACCCGCATGCGCAGCCCCTTTCCCTGTCGTAGGCCAGCGTCATACCGGCAGGGCGGCCGGGGTGCGAGGGGCCGGGCTCAAGGACCGTTCGAGAACGCCGGCACCGGGGCGGTGCCGGGCTTCAGAACGCGCCGGATGGCGCATTCGCAAACGGTCTCTCAGCCTTCCTCGGCGACCGGCGGGGGCGCCGCGTCCGCCTCGGCCGGCCAGGCGGCGCGCGCCGCCGCCCGACGCTTCGCGGCGCAGACGAGCAGGGCAAGCCCGGCCCCACCCGCGGCCACCGCCGTCACGGCCGCCGCGGTCGCCACGGCGGTCCCCAGGATTCCGGCCCCGATCACGCGGAGGATCATCGAATTCTTCCTTTCCCGTAACGCAGGTGTGTAGCCTCGGCCCGCAAGCGCGACTGGCCCAGCACCCGCCCCCGAACATAGCCTTCCTGCGCAGGCCCGTCCCGGCTGCCACGACAGACATGGGGAAACACCGAACATGACGATCTCTCGCCGCGCCCTCCTGGGCGCTGGGGCTGGCGCCGCGATGCTGCCCCTGCTGCGGGCCGAGGCGGCCGCGCCCTTCGCCGGCCGGGGCGCCCCGGCATGGTATCGGTTCCGCTTCGGCGAATACGAAGCGACGATCGTCTCCGACGGCTCCCTGCCGCTGGGCAAGGCCGAGGATGCCTTCGTCGGCGCGCGCCCCGGCGAGATCAACGCCATGATGCAGGCGAATTTCCTCGACCCGGCCAATGCGGTGCTCGAGCAGAACGCACTGGTGCTGAACACCGGACGCCACCTGATCCTGTTCGACACCGGCATGGGCGAGAGCATGGGCGAGGCGAGCCGCATGTTCGGCCCGACCACGGGGCGGCTGCTGCGCAACCTGCGCGAAGCCGGCATCGACCCGGCGCAGATCGACCTCGTCGTGCTCTCCCACGCGCATTGCGACCATTGCTGGGCATTGGTGGACGCGCAGGGCAACCGCAACTTCCCCAACGCGCAGGTGGCGATCAGCGAGGCCGACCTCCGCTTCTGGACCGACGACGCCAACAAGCGCGGCCCGGCCTTCATGGTGCCTTTCATCGACGGGGCGAAGAAGAACCTCGCCGCCTATCGCGACCGCATGATCATGGTGCAGGACGGGCAGGACGTGGTGCCGGGCATCACCGCCGTCTCCGCCCCGGGGCATACGGTGGGCCACATGATCTACGCGATCAGTTCCGGGCCCAACGTGATGGTCTACACGGGCGACCTCGCGCATCACCACGTGCTTCTGCTGCGGCGGCCGCTGCTGGAATTCTCCTTCGATACCGATCCGAAGCAGTCGGCGCAGACCCGGGCGCGGGCGCTCGACCGCTTCGCCACCGACAGGCCGGTGCTCCTTTCCTACCACTTCCCCTGGCCGGGCCTTGGCCGCGTGGCGAAGGAGGGCGAAGGCTACGCCTGGATGCCGGCGCCGATGGACGTGACCAGCCTCGGCTGAGGCTTTCCCGGCCCTGCGGACCCTGGCCAGGGCCCGCAGGGCGCACCCGCGCCGGGCGATGTCCGCGCGGCCTGCCTCGAGGGGCGGGCCAGGGAGCTTCGCGGCCGGCGGCAACAGGTCCCGGTTGCCCCCTGCGGGCTGCGGGCAAGACGGCCCGCCGCCCCTTTCGCCGCATCGTCTGTGCATTTCCCGTTCCGAAAGCCGCCAAGGCGGCTCCGATCCGGGGCTTTCAGGCCCGCCCGGGCTTGCCGCCCCCGCCTAACCGGGGCAATTTCCGCCCGCGCCGGCCGCCTCCGGGACGGGCCAGCACAACGATCGCCCCGCAGAGGACAGCCAATGGCCAAGATCAAAGTGAAGACCCCCGTCGTCGAGATGGACGGGGACGAGATGACCCGCATCATCTGGGGGTTCATCAAGGACAAGCTGATCCTCCCGTACCTCGACGTCGACCTGAAGTACTACGACCTCGGCATCCAGAAGCGCGACGAGACGGACGACCAGATCACCGTCGATTCCGCCAATGCCACGAAGCAGTACGGCGTGGCCGTGAAGTGCGCGACCATCACGCCGGACGAGGCCCGCGTGAAGGAATTCGGCCTGAAGAAGATGTGGAGGTCGCCCAACGGGACCATCCGCAACATCCTCGACGGCACGATCTTCCGTGAGCCGATCATCTGCCAGAACGTGCCGCGCCTGGTGCCGCACTGGTCCAAGCCGATCGTCGTCGGCCGCCACGCCTATGGCGACATCTACCGCGCCGCCGAGACCAAGATCCCCGGCGCCGGCAAGGCGACGCTGACCTGGACGCCGGCCGATGGCGGCGCGCCGATCGAGCTGGAAGTGACGAACTTCCCGGCCGGCGGCGGCGTGCTGATGGGCATGCACAACACCCGCAAGTCGATCGAGGGCTTCGCCCGCGCCAGCCTGAACTACGGCCTCGCCCGCGGCTACTCGGTGTACTTCAGCCACAAGAACACGATCCTCAAGGCCTATGACGGCGAGTTCAAGGACATCTTCCGCCGCGTCTTCGACCAGGAGTTCGCGGAGAAGTTCAAGGCCGCCGGCCTGATCTACGAGGACCGCCTGATCGACGACATGGTCGCCTGCGCCCTGAAGTGGGAAGGCGGCTACGTCTGGGCCTGCAAGAACTACGACGGCGACGTGCAGTCCGACATCGTGGCGCAGGGCTTCGGCTCGCTCGGCCTGATGACCTCGGTGCTGCTGTCCCCGGACGGTGCGACGGTGGAGTCCGAGGCGGCGCACGGCACGGTGACGCGTCACTACCGCGAGCACCAGAAGGGCCGCGAGACCTCGACCAACCCGATCGCGTCCATCTTCGCCTGGACGCGCGGCCTGGCCTATCGCGGCAAGTTCGACGGCACGCAGGACGTGGTCGATTTCGCCAACGCGCTCGAGCAGGTCTGCATCGAGACGGTCGAGAGCGGCTCAATGACGAAGGACCTCGCCATCCTGATCGGCAAGGACCAGCCCTGGCTCAACACCCAGGCCTTCCTCGCCAAGCTGGACGAGAACCTGAAGAAGAAGATGGCCTGATCCGGCCTTCTTCCCGGCGTGAAGGGACGGCCGTCGCGGGCAACCGCGGCGGCCGTTCCGATTCCCGGCCTCGCCGCGCTACTCTGGCGCCATGCCGCCGCTGACCCTCCTCGACTGGCTCGCCCTCGCTGTCTTCGTGCTGTGCTGGGTGGTCTATGCCCTGGTGGTGGACCGCGTGCCCTCCATTCGCGCGAAGAGCGTGATCGCCGCCATGGACGAGCACCGGCGCCGCTGGATGCGTGCGGCGCTGACGCGGGAGAACCGCATCGCGGACATCTCGGCGATCGGCAACCTGATGTCGTCCACCTCCTTCCTCGCCACCACCTCCATCCTCCTGCTGGGTGGGTTGGTGGCGATGCTCTCCGCGCCGGACATCGGGCGGCGCGTCGTCGCGATGCTGCCCTGGAGCACGGTCCCGGACGAGACGATGTGGGAGGTGAAGATCGGCCTGCTGCTGCTGATCTTCATCAACGCCTTCTTCGAGCTGACCTGGGCGCTGCGGCAGTTCAACTACACGAGCACCCTCGTCGTCGGCATGCCCTGCGACCCGAAGGCGTTGGCGCAGGCAGAGGCTGCGGCGCGCCTCGCCAACCGCGGAGCGCGGCACTTCAACACCGGGCTGCGGTCCTTCTACTTCGGGCTCGCGGCGCTCGCCTGGATCATCCACCCGGTCGCGCTGATCGTCGCCAGCCTGCTCGTGCTGCGCGAGCTGCACCGGCGGGAGTTCCGCTCCGCCGCGCGGGATGCACTCACGCCGACTTGACGGAGCCGCCAAAACCGCTTGGCGGCGCGTGCGTTTCACTTTGATCCCGGTAAGCCGGGGAGATCGGAGGAGAACGCATACATGCGCACCAACACCCTGATGACGACTGCCCTCGCTGCCGCCATCGTGACGCTGCCGACGCTCGTCATGTCACAGACGCAGCCAGCGCCGGCCCAGCCTCGCGCCACGCCACCGGCCGCGACCACGCCCGCCCCGGCGCCGCCCATGCCGCAGACGACGCAGCCTGTGACGCCCATGCGTGTCGCGAGCACCGAACCCCGCCGCGCCAGCAGCATCATCGGCGCGAACATCTACAACGAGGAGAACCGCAGCGTCGGCGAGGTGCACGACCTGCTCGTGACCCAGTCGGGCGGCGCGATCACCGCGGTCCTGTCGGTCGGCGGCTTCCTCGGTATCGGTGAACGCTATGTCACCGTGCCGCTGAGCGACCTGCAGTGGAACATCGAGCGGAGCCGCTGGACGCTGCCCGGCGCTACGGTGGAGAGCCTGAAGGCCCGTCCGGCCTTCACCTATCCGCAGCGCGGCTGATTGCGCATCCCAGGGCAGACCCGATCGATGGAATGACCCGACCGGGTGACCATACCCTCGAGCGCGATAACCTGGAGCGATTGCCGCAAGCCATCGCGACCGGACATCGCTCCAGGTGCGAGCCCGGCGGAAGTGCGCCGGTCTCGCGCTCATACGAGCGGCAGCGATCGCTGACTCGAGGTCGAAGGTCGCTGCCGCCCGCATGCCCTTGGTCTTGCACGCGGCCACCACACCAGCCCCGCGTGCGGATACGCTCGGCAAGGATGCCGGGCATATCATTCCCGGCACTCACGCGGCCCAATGGAGCGGTCTCCGTTCGCCTCGGCTCACGGATACCGCTCCAGGCCCTTGTTCCTGCAAGCATCTTCACCCGATCAGGCGGTTCCACCTGATCGGGATCTGCTCCCGGGTTCGCGTGATGTCGCGCTGCAAGGCGCGCGGGCGGCGACTGTCGCGGCGTGCCGCTCAGGGCAGCGGCAACGGCCTGCCGGGCAGTTGGCCGGGACGCAGGCCACAGGTCGCGCGCACCGCGGCGGGCGGCGGCGTCACGGCGATGGGCACTGGCTCGCATGTGCCGCGACCGAGGTCGTCCACCTGCCGCTCGATGGAGAAGGCCTCCCGCAGCGTGCCTTCCGCGTCGAAGGTATGGAACGTGTAGGAGACGGCGCAGCACCCGTTGCGCCCGACCGAGACCAGCCGCCCGGCGGAATCGCGCGAGAAGCCGAGGCCGCCGATCTCGCCCGCCCGGCGGAAGCGCGCCTGGTCCGGCTGCATCAGCCAGAGGTCCCAGGCGGTGTTGGCATTGCCGCCGATGACCGGCACCCAGAGATCCACCGCGCCGTCGCCGTTGGTGTCAGCGAGCCGGGGCAGCATGTCGGGAAGGTCGGACTGCACCTCGATGCGCTGGCTCTCGATGCCGCCCTCGAGGACGCTGATGGTCCAGTGTTCCTGGCTGGAGGTCGCGCGCAGCGTCAGCGGCGGGGCACCGGGGCGGGTGGCCCGCAGCGTGGTGCGCGCGGCCTCCGCGGCCGACAGCGCGAGAGCGAGCAACGCGACGCCGGCAAGGATTGCGCGCCGGCTCATGCCGCCTGCCCGTGCCGCGCAAGCACCGCTCGCAAGGCGTCGAGGTCGATCGCCTCCCCCTTCGCGCGGCGCCCGGTGCGGCCGTCCCGGCCGATCACGGTCGTGGCCATGGTCAGGGCATTGAGCACCGCTTCCTCCACCGCTTCGGCCGCCGCCTGGAACAGCGGCGACATGCGGTCGTTCGGCCAGTCGGCGATGACGGACTGGTGGGTGCGGCGTTCCGCGGTCCGCCGCACGTCGGGATGGGTCGAGAAGGCAATGGCGTAGTCGCCCGAGCCGTCGCTGAAGGCCGCGCCGGTGCGCGCAAGCCCCGCCATCGCCCGTGTCGCGAGGCGCATCAGGTTGCGGTCGGAGAGTGGCGCATTGGTCGCGATGACCACCATGACCGAGCCGTCCGCGTCGCCGCGATCGGTGTGCTCCTTCAGATACCACTTGCCGAGTTCGCGCCCGACCGGGACGCCGTCCATGGTCAGCACGCCGCCGTAATTCGCCTGCACCAGCGCGCCGAGGGTCCAGGCGCCGAGTGCCTCCGGCAGCACGCGCGAAGACGTCCCGATCCCACCCTTCCAGCCGAAGGCCATGGTGCCCGTGCCGGCGCCGACGCAGCCTTCCGCGACGGCACCCTCCGCGGCGCCGTCCAGCGCGGCGCGGACGTGGTCCTGCGTCACGCCGCGGGCGCGGATGTCGTTGAGGCGGCCGTCATTGGTCTCGCCGACGAAGGCGTTGACGCTGACGGCCTGCGGGTTGCGCGCCAGCGTCCAGTCCACCAGCGCCTCCACCGCCCGCCCGACGGCGAGGGTGTTGGTCAGCACGATGGGCGTCTCGAGTTCCCCGAGTTCCGCGACCTGCGTACCCCCGGCGAGCTTGCCGAAGCCGTTGATGACGGACAGCCCCGCCGGAACGCGATCGGCGAAGGGATTGCCGGGATGCGGCAGGATGGCGGTGACGCCGGTGCGGGTGGCGTCGCCTTCGATCAGCGTGACATGGCCGACGCGCACGCCGGCCACGTCGGTGATCGCGTTGTGCGTGCCGGGCGCGAAAATACCCGGCGCGAGGCCGAGGTCGCGCGCACGGCAGCGGGCGCTCACCGGCGCAGCCGCGCCGGCGCCCTCCGTCATGCCGCGACGCCGTGCGCCAGCGTCTCGCGCACCGCAGCCAGCGCTTCGGCAGCCTTGGCGCCGTCCGGACCGCCGGCCTGCGCCATGTCCGGCCGCCCACCGCCGCCCTTGCCGCCGACCGCCGCGGAGGCGGCACGCACCAGCGCCACGGCGTCCGCCTTGCCCTTCGCCGCGTCGCCCGTCGCCACGACGATGGAGGCCTTGCCCTCGGCCGTGGAGACCAGCGCCACCACATCCGCCGCGCCGCCCTTTAGGATCGCTTCCGCCAGGCCCTTGAGGTCGCGCGGTGGCACTTCGCCGAGGTCGCGCAGCGCGACGCGCAGCCCGGCGACCTGCTCGACCTCCGCCCCGCCACCGCCGGTGGCGAGCTTCTTGCGAAGCTCCGCCACGTCGCGCTCGAGCTTGCGGCGCTCCTCGACCAGCGCGGAGATGCGGCCGGCGAGTTCGCCCGGCTGCGCCTTCAGCACCGCTGCCGCGGCCTGCAGGCTTTCCTCCATCTCCGAGATGTAGGCGAGCGCGGCGTCGCCGGTGACGGCCTCCACGCGCCGGATGCCGGCCGAGACCGCGCCCTCGGACACGATCTTGAACAGCCCGATGTCGCCAGTCCGCTTCACATGCGTGCCGCCGCAGAGCTCCAGCGAATAGACGCCGTGCTTCTCCACCGCCGCCGGGTCATGGCCCATGCCGACGACGCGCACCTCCTCGCCGTACTTCTCGCCGAAAAGCGCCATCGCGCCGGCCTCGACCGCCGCCTCGGGCGTCATCAGCCGCGTCGTGACCTTGGCGTTCTCGCGGATGCGGGCGTTCACCTCGGCCTCGACCCACTGCAGGTCCTCCTCGGTCATCGGCACCGGCTGGGAGACGTCGAAGCGCAGGCGGTCCGGCGCGTTCAGCGAGCCCTTCTGCGCCACATGCGTGCCGAGCCGGCGGCGCAGTGCCTCGTGCAGCAGGTGGGTCGCGGAATGATGCGAACGGATCCTGGCGCGGCGGTCATGCGCGACCTCCGCCTGCACCGCGAGACCGAGCCTCGCCTCGCCCTGCACCACCGTGCCGAGATGGACGTAGAGCGCGCCGAGCTTCTTCTGCGTGTCGCGCACCTCGATCCAGCAGGCCGGGCCCGCCTGGATGATGCCGGTGTCGCCGACCTGGCCGCCGGACTCCGCGT
Source organism: Neoroseomonas soli (assembly GCF_018129065.1). GTDB lineage: Bacteria > Pseudomonadota > Alphaproteobacteria > Acetobacterales > Acetobacteraceae > Neoroseomonas > Neoroseomonas soli. Next base: position 35,014 of record NZ_JAAEDM010000026.1, read on the forward strand.
AGAACGGCGTCTGGTTCAACAGCACGGCCACTTCCATCCCGACCGGAGCGCTGCCCACCGGCTTGCCATCGGCGACGATGGCGACGATCTCGCCTTCCGCCGTCTCGGTCGAATAGCCGAGGAATTCGGACGCGCCGACCGTCTCCTTGAGGTCGAACCACACGCTCTCTGTCGCTGCCTCGCCCGAGCCGGCCCAGGCGGCGCGGGCGCGCTTGCGCTGCTCGGCCATGGCGGCGTTGAAGCCCTCCACGTCCACCGGGCGGCCTTCGGCGCGCAGCGCGTCCTGCGTCAGGTCGAGCGGGAAGCCGTAGGTGTCATAGAGGCGGAAGGCGACCTCGCCCGGCAGGGTCTGGCCAGAGCCGAGCTTGCCGGTTTCCTCGGCCAGAAGGTGCAGGCCGCGTTCGAGCAGCGAGCGGAAGCGCGTTTCCTCCAGCCGCAGCGTTTCGCTGATCAGCGCCTCGGCGCGCACCAGCTCCGGATAGGCGGCGCCCATCTGGCGCACCAGCGCCGGCAGCAGCCGGTGCATCAGCGGCTCCCGCGCGCCGAGCATGTGCGCGTGGCGCATCGCGCGGCGCAGGATGCGGCGCAGCACATAGCCGCGGCCCTCGTTGGACGGCAACACGCCGTCCGCCATCAGGAAGGCGCCGGCGCGCAGGTGGTCGGCGACGACGCGATGGCTGACGCGGAATGGCCCATCCGGCGCCTGCCCCGTCGCCTCGGCGGAAGCGAGGATGATCGCCCGCAGCGTGTCCGTGTCGTAGTTGTCGTGCTTGCCCTGCAGGATGGCGGCGAAGCGTTCCAGCCCCATGCCCGTGTCGATCGAGGGCCTGGGCAGCGGGTTCCGAGTGCCGGCCGGCTCCTCGAGGAACTGCATGAAGACCAGGTTCCAGATCTCGATGAACCGGTCGCCGTCCTCGTCAGGGCTGCCCGGCGGGCCGCCCGGGATCTTGTCGCCGTGGTCGAAGAAGATCTCCGAGCACGGGCCGCAGGGGCCGGTATCGCCCATGCGCCAGAAATTGTCGGAGGTGGAGATGCGGATGATCCGGCTGTCCGGCAGCCCGGCCACCTTCTTCCAGATCGCCGCCGCGTCGTCGTCCTCGCTGTAGACCGTGACCAGCAGCCGGTCCTTCGGAAGGCCAAAATCCTTGGTCAGCAGGTCCCAGGCATAGGGGATGGCCTGTTCCTTGAAATAGTCGCCGAAGGAAAAGTTCCCCAGCATCTCGAAGAAGGTGTGGTGGCGCGCGGTGTAGCCGACATTGTCGAGGTCGTTGTGCTTGCCGCCCGCGCGCACCGACTTCTGGGCCGTGGTGGCGCGCTTGTAGGGCCGCGTCTCCTGCCCGGTGAAGACGTTCTTGAACTGGACCATGCCCGAGTTCGCGAACATCAGCGTCGGGTCGTTGCGCGGCACCAGCGGGCTGCTTTCCACCACCTCGTGCCCGTTGCGGCGGAAGTAGTCGAGGAAGGTGGCGCGGATGTCGTTGCTGCTGGTCATGTCCTGCCCGTCGCGTCGCCCTGCAAGGCCAGCCGGGGGCTGGCAAGGATTCAAGGGCGGGAGAGGTAGCGCGCGGGGGCCGGGGCGTGAAGGGGCGCGTCAGCGTTCCTTCGCGGTAGGCGGGCCCACCTCGGCCTCCCGGGCCGCGTTCTGCCGGTCCTGGTGGGCCTTTTCATGCTGGAGCGCCTCCTTCCCGAAATCGGGGCCACCTTCCTTCCGCTCATCCGGCCGGAACCTGGGGTCCGGCCGGTGCGGCGGCGGGGGATCGGGCGCAATCCGGGGAAGTCGGGGGCGGCGAGGCTGATTCATGCGGGGTCCTCCTTCCCGGAGAAACACCCCGCGCCGTAGATGGTTGCGCCCCGCCGCGAGCAAGGGCGGCCTATTCGGCCGCCAGCGCCTCGTCGTCGTCCCCGCCTTCGCCGACGAGCATCTGCTCCGCCAGCAGCCCGGCCTGGCCGCGGACGCGCTGCTCGATGGAAATGGCCATCTCCGGGTGGTCGCGCAGGAACTGCTTCGCGTTCTCGCGCCCCTGCCCGATCCGCTGGCTGTCGCAGGAGAACCAGGCGCCCGACTTCTCGACCACATTGGCCTTCACGCCGAGGTCGATGAGTTCACCCACCTTGCTGATGCCCTCGCCGTACATGATGTCGAACTCGACCTCGCGGAACGGCGGGGCCATCTTGTTCTTCACCACCTTCACGCGGGTGTGGTTGCCGGTCACCTCGTCGCGGTCCTTGATCGCCCCGATGCGGCGGATCTCCATGCGGACCGAGGCGTAGAACTTCAGCGCGTTGCCGCCCGTGGTCGTCTCCGGGTTGCCGAACATGACGCCGATCTTGAGCCGGATCTGGTTCAGGAAGATCAGCAGCGTGTTGGACTTGGACACCGACCCCGTCAGCTTGCGCAGCGCCTGGGACATCAGGCGGGCATGCAGGCCGACATGGCTGTCGCCCATCTCGCCTTCGAGTTCGGCGCGGGGCACCAGCGCCGCGACGGAATCCACCACCAGCACGTCGACCGCGCCGGACCGCACCAGCGTGTCCGCGATCTCGAGCGCCTGCTCGCCCGCATCCGGCTGGCTGATCAGCAGGTTGTCCACATCGACGCCGAGCTTCTTGGCGTAGCCCGGATCGAGCGCATGTTCCGCGTCCACGAAGGCGCAGGTGCCGCCCTTCTTCTGGGCTTCCGCGATGACATGCAGCGCCAGCGTCGTCTTGCCCGAGGATTCCGGGCCGTAGATCTCGATGATGCGGCCCTTGGGCAGGCCGCCGATGCCGAGCGCCAGGTCAAGGCCGAGCGAACCGGTCGAGACGACCTCGATATCCCCCTGCGCCGCCTGCTTGGCGCCGAGGCGCATGATCGAGCCCTTGCCGAAGGCCCGCTCGATCTGGCTCAGCGCCGCATCCAGCGCCTTTCCCTTGTCCATGCCCTTCCCCCGCTCCAGCGATGGCTTCTCAACCATAGGGCGATATCCTCCAGGCGTCCATCGCCCGTTAATAATGAGACCCGGCGGGTCCCTCGCTCGCCCCACCCGCGCACGGCGAGGCGATTCGACGCAAGCGGAGCATGCGCCAAACAGGCCGCGGCATCAAGAACAGACAAAGAACATTAACCTTCGAAGGGTCGCGCCCCCGCCACCGCCGCGGCCAGATCGGCCATGCGGAAGGGCTTCTCCAGGAAGCGGATGCCGAGGCCCGACAGCCCCTCCCCCACCGTCGCCTCGGCGTAACCCGAGACCAGGACTACCGAGAGGCCGGCGATGCGCGCCCGCAGCGCCTGGGCCAGCGCCAGCCCGTCCATCTCCCCGGGCATGGTGACGTCGCTGACCAGTACTTCCGGCAGGAAGCCGGTCTCGACCACATCGAGCGCGGCGTCGGCATCCTCCGCCGCGCGCACCTCATGCCCCGCGCCTTCCAGCGCGCGGCGGGCGAGCAGACGCAGCGGCGCCTCGTCCTCCACCAGCAGCACGCGCCGGGCCATGGCGGGCGCGGCCTCGGCCGGGGCGGGCGGGCGCGCTGCCTGCGCCGCGCCGGAGGCGGGCGGGAACCACAGGCGGAACACCGTCCCCCGCCCCCGCGACGAGGCCACCGAGACATGCCCGCCCGACTGCCGCAGGATGCCGAGCACGGTGGACAGCCCCAGCCCCGTTCCCCCGGCGCCGCGCCGCGTGGTGAAGAAGGGCTCGAAGATGCGCGGCAGCAGGTCGGGCGGCATGCCGCTGCCGCTGTCCTCCACCGAGAGCACCGCCCAGCGGCCCGGTGGGATGACGGCGCCCTGAGCCACTTCCTCCGTCGCCAGCGTCACCTCGTTCAGTGCGATGCGGATGGCGCCGCCATCCGGCATGGCGTCGCGCGCATTCACCACCAGGTTCAGCAGCGCCTGGTCGAGTTGCGACGGATCGACGCGCACCCTCGGGCCGGGTGCCGGCGCCTGCACCTCCAGCGTATGCCGGGCGCCGAGCAGCCGCGCGAGCAGCGGCGCCATCGCCTCCACCGCTTCCCCCAGCGCGATCACGCGCGGGGCCAGCGCCTGTCGGCTGGCGAAGGCGAGCAACTGCTTCACCAGCCGTGCGCCGCGCGTCGCGCTGTCGAGGATCTGGCGCAGGTCCTCCGCCGTCTCGGCCTCCGGCCCGCGGGCCAGGGCGGCCTCGGCCGCGCCGGAGATGGCCGCGAGCAGGTTGTTGAAGTCGTGCGCCACGCCGCCGGCGAGCTGCCCGATCGACTGCAGCCGCGCCCCTTCCTCCATCTGCGCCTGCATGCGCCGGCGCGCCGTCACGTCCGTCACGCGCATGAGCGCGCCGGGCTCGCCGCGCAGCGGGCGGCAGGCGACCTCGAAACTGGCATCGGCCGGAAGCGCCGCGCCTGTGAGCCGCGCCGGCACCACGGGCGGCGCCGGCGGCCCGGCCAAAGCGACGGCGATGGCGCCGGCCACGGCCTCGCGCGAGGCTTCGACGAACAGCGCCGCCGCCGGCATGCCCGGGGCCGGCGCCGCGCCGCGCATGCGAGCCAGGGCTGCATTCGCCGCGCGGATGCGCCCTTCGGCATCGAGCACCGCAAGGCCCGCTTCTTCCTCCGCCTCGAACAGCCTGCGGAATGCCGCAGCTTCCGGATCGGTCACGCTCAACCTGCCTGCCCCCGCCCGCCGAGCCGCCAGACATAGGCGATGATCTCGGCCGCCGCCTGATAATGCTCGGGCGCAATCTCCGCTTCCAGGTCGAGCCGGTAAAGTGCGCGCGCCAGCGGCGGGTTGGAGACGATCGGCACGCCGGCCTCCGCCGCCGCCTCGCGGATTCGCGCAGCCATGGCATCCGCCCCCTTGGCAACGACGCGCGGCGCGGCGCTGCCACCCTGCTCATAGGCCAGCGCCACGGCGTAGTGCGTCGGGTTGGTGATGACCACCGCCGCCTTCGGCACCGCCGCCATCATGCGTCCCCGCGCGCGCTGCTGGCGGAGTTGCCGCAGCCGCCCCTTCACCTGCGGGTCGCCATCGCTTTCGCGCATCTCCTCCTTGATGTCCTGGCGGCTCATGCGCAGGCGCTGCAGGTGCCGCCAGCGCACCCAAAGCCAGTCGAGCGCCGCGATCGCCGCGAAGGCCACGAGTGCGGGCAGCGCGAGGTCGAGCGCCACCCATCCGCCGCGCTCCAGCAGCGCCGCCGCCGGGAGATGCAACAGCGCCTGCAACCCGGAGGGGTCGCCCAGCGCCCACCACAGCGCCGCCCCCACCAACCCCAGCTTCAGCAGCGTGCGGAGGAACTCGATCGCGCCCTCCGGCCCGAGGATCCGCTTCAGCGCCGACATCGGATTGATGCGCGAGACCTGCGGCTTCAACCCCTTGGCCGAGACGAGCCCCTGCGTCTGCAACATCGTCGCCGCGACCGCACCCGCCGCCGCAAGCCCCGCCACCGGCAGCACCGCGAGCAGCCCGAGCCGCCCGAGCTCCACCGCCGCCGCCGCCGGCGTGACCTCGTGCGCCCGTTCCAGCACCGCGCGCATCCCGCGCAGCATGCCCGCGCCCATGGGCGGCAGCGCGATCATCATCCCCAGCACGCCACCGCCGAGCGCCCCGAAGCTCACCATCTCGCGGGACAGCGCGACCTGGCCTTCCTCGCGCGCCTTCTCGAGCCGCCTTGGCGTTGCGGCTTCCGTACGGTCTTCGGCGTCCCGACCTTGCTCGGCCATGGCTCAGGGCATGCCAGGCAGGGCGAGGAAGGCGGCCCGCGCCCCCTCCCCGAAGGCGCCGAGCAGCGCGGGCATCAGCGCCGCGAGCAAGGCCAGGCCGAGCAACACCTGGCCCGGCACCGCCACGAAATAGACCTGCACCTGTGGCGCGATGCGCGCGAGCAGACCCAGGGCGACGTTCACCAGGATCGCCGCCACCACGAAGGGCGCGGCAAGACGCAGCGCGAGCGCCAGGCTTTCCGCGGCCGCGGCCGCGAATGCCTCCGCCCCTGTCCCGGCCGGGAAAGGCTCGCCCGCCGGAAGCAGATCGTAGGACTGCGCCAGCGCCTGCAACGGCAGAACATAGAGCCCGCTGCCCAGCACCAGAACTGTGGCGGCAAGTGCCAGCAGCCGCCCCGTCGCCGTACCCATGCCACCCGAGGCGGGGTCCGGCACCAGCGCCTGCGCCAGCCCCAGCAGCAACGCGATCGCCTGCCCCGCCATCGCCATGGCCAGCACCGTGACCCGCGCCAGCCCACCGAGCCAGAGCCCGACGACCACCTCCAGGACGATCAGCCGCACCGCCTCGCCCGCATCGTCGGGCGGCGGCGGCAGGCGGTCGGTCAGCCCCGGCAGCAGCAGCAGCACGAGGCCAAGCCCGAGGCCGAGGCGGATGGCGGGCGGCACATCCTCCTGCCCGAGACCGGGCAGCACCATCACCGCGGCGCCCAGGCGCGCGAAGGCCAGTACCGCGTGGAAGGCCAGCACCGGCAGGGCGGCGAGCAGCGCGGCCTCGTCCATCTCAGCCGCGCAGCCCGACCTCTATCGCGGCCTGGAAGAGGCTGCCGGCATAGCCGCGCAGCACGCCGGCGAAGAAAGGGCCGAGCAACAGCAGCGCCACGGCCAGCGCGACGGCTTTCGGGAGGAAGCCGAGCGTCGCCTCGTTCACCTGCGTCAGCGCCTGCATCACGGCGACGACGAGGCCCGTGACCAGCATCAGCACCAGCAGCGGCCCGCCGATCTGCAGCGCGATCCAAAGCGCCTCCCGAGAGGCGAGCGCGACCTCGTTCACCCGCGCACCGGCACGCCCATGGGCATCGCCCTGCCCCGGCCGCATCCTGCGGCCATGTCACCTGCTTTCGTCACCGGTGCCTCAGATCGGCATGCGCATCACGTCCTGGTATGCCGCGACGACGCGGTCGCGCACCGCGACGGCGGTTTGCAACGTCAGTTCCGCCCGCCCCACGGCGAGCACGACATCCGTCACGCTGCCCTGCCCGGTCAGCGCGCGCGTGGTGCTGGCATCGGCTTCCCGCCCCACATCCACGGCCTGTTCCATGGCGCGCGTCAGCGCCGCGCCGAAGCCCGCGCCGCCCGTGCCCTGGGTCGCGGCCTGCGGCAGCGCCTCGGCGGCGCGATAGGCGGCGGCGGCCCCCGCCGGGGCGAGCGGGATGCTCATCCGCGCAGCGCCTCGATGGTGCGGGTCAGCATGCCGCGCGTCACTTCCAGCACCGAGAGGTTGGCGGCGTAGGACCGCTGCGCCTCCCGCATGTCCATGGTCTCCACCATGCTGTCCACGTTCGGCACGCGCACGTAGCCGCGCGCATCGGCGGCCGGGTGGGACGGGTCGTGCCGCACCGGGAAATCCCCGCCCGCGGTCCCGATGCGCGCCACGCGCACCGTGCTGGTGCCGAGTTCCCGGTCGAGCCGATTCGCGAAGGTGACGGTGCGCCGGCGATAGGGATCGGCGCCGGGCGACTGCCCCGTGCTGTCGCGGTTTGCGAGGTTCTCCGCCACCACGCGCAGGCGCGTGGACTGCGCCTGCATGCCGGCGGCGGAAATGCGGAGCGCGCGATCGAGATCCATGCGATCCCTCCCCGGTTACGAATTGCGCCCGAGCGCGGTGCGGAACATGCCGAGGTAGCGGCGGTGCAGCCCGACCGCGAGCGCATGCGCCGTCTCGGTATCGGCGATGCGCATGGCTTCCCGATCCAGCGCGACGCCATTGCCGTCGAGGCTGCGCTCGGCGAGGCGCCGCTCCGGCCGCGCGCGCGGGTCGTTGCCGCCCGCGCCGGACATGTGCTGCGGATTCGTCTGCCGCATCGCTGCCGCGGGCGCTGCGGCCGTGAGGCTCTGCGCGAAGGGCGTCAGGTCGGATGGCCGGTAGCCCGGCGTATCGGCATTCGCCACGTTCTGCGCCAGCACGCGCTGGCGGGCGTCGAGCCAGCGCAGCCGGGTTTCGGCGAGCGCGACGGGGCCGGTGCGGGTCGGGTCCATGCCGCCATTGGTGCCATGCCGCCGCGAAGGATCGGTTAACGCCGCCGACAACCGCGCGGTAACCACCCACCGTGTTGGATGGGTCCGATGAACCGGACCACGCCCCCTTCCGCGGATGCCGAACGCGCGCGCCAGACCACCGCGCTGCTCGCCGCATTCGAGGCGATGGAAGGCACCCTCTCGGTCGCCGAGGCGCTGCTCGCCGGGCGCCGCCGCATCGATCTCAGTGGCCTGGAGAACGAGATGGGCCGGCTCTGCGCCGCCTCCCTGCTCGCCCCGGCCGAGGCGCTGCCCACCATCCGCACACGGCTCGAGGCGCTGCGCCTCGCGCTCGACCGGCTGGAGGCCGGGCTTCCGCGCCCCTGACGACACCCACCCGCCGGCAGGAGGCCGCGGCATGATCCCCGAGACGACCCAATGGCTCACCGCCGCCGCCGCGCTGCTCGGCGTGCTGGCGCTCATCCTGCTCGCCGCGCGGCTGGCGCGCCGGGCTGGGCTCGCGCCGCGCGCCGGCGCGGGGAGGCTGCGCGTCGAGGAAACCCTCGTCCTCGACGCACGCCGGCGCCTCCTGATCGTGCGCTGCGACGGGCGCGCGCTGCTGCTGCTGACCGGCGGTACGCAGGACCAGGTGGTGGGCTGGCTGCCGGAAACCCCGGCATGAGGCGCGCGCCGCCGGCGCTTGTCGCGCTTCTGCTGCTGCTGCCGGGCGCGGCGCTGGCGCAGAGCGTCGCGATCGACCTCGGCCAGGCCGGGCAGCCGGGGGCGACGGCGCGGCTCGTGCAGCTCACGGCACTGATCGGGATGCTCTCGCTCGCCCCGTCCCTGCTGGTGATGGCGACTGCCTTCGCGCGCATCGTCATCGTGCTGTCCCTGCTGCGCAGCGCCATCGGCGCGCAGGGCATCCCGCCGAATCCGGTGCTGGTGGGGCTCGCGCTCTTCCTCACCTTCTTCGTCATGCAGCCGGTCTTCGAGGCGTCCTGGACCCAGGGCATCCTGCCCATGACCGAGGGGCGCCTCGGCGAGATCGCCGGGCTGGAGGCCGCCGCCGAGCCCTTCCGCCGCTTCATGGCGGCGAACGTCCGGGAGGACGACCTCACCCACTTCATCGACCTCGCCAACCTGCCCGCGCCGGCGAGCGCCGAGGCCGCCCCTTACCGTGCCCTCGTGCCCGCCTTCATGGTCAGCGAGCTGAAGCGCGCCTTCGAGATCGGCTTCCTGCTGTTCCTGCCCTTCCTGGTGATCGACATGGTGGTGGCGAGCGTCCTGATGTCGCTCGGCATGATGATGCTGCCGCCATCCGTCGTGGCGCTGCCCTTCAAGCTGATCTTCTTTGTGCTGGTGGATGGCTGGCGGCTGGTCTCGGCCAGTCTGGTGCAGGGCTTCGCCGGCGGGTGAAGGCAGCACAACCCCGCGGCGAGCAGGCGCGGCCGGATCAACCATTTGTCGACAGGACCGACCTCCTACCGATATCGTAACGGCAACGGAGAGAGGGATCGCGCCATGAGGGTGTTCCTCGCGGCCCTTGCATCGTTCCTCGCCTGTTTCAGCGCCGTCGCCCAGCCGGTCGCGGAAGGCCGGCGGCAGGCCGGCGATCTCATCGCCTGTGGCCCCAGCACCGACAGCTTCGCCGCCCCCGAAGGCCACATCCACGCGAGGCGCCCCTGGATGGCCCCCCAGGAACTCGTCGCCTACCTCACCGAGGCCGCCCCGCGGCTCTCCATCAAGGCCGGGCAACAGACCGCCAAGGCGGTGCCGACAGCGCAGTTCCGCCTCGCGCGGCCGACGACCGTCTCGCCGGAAGACTGGAGCCGCGCCTGGCTCGAGGCCGTGCTCTACCCCGCCGGCACCTCGCGCACGGCGATCCCGGCCGAAAGCCTCGTCGTCGGCATCGTCCAGCCGCATACGCCTTCCGAAACCGAGACCGAGGTCATCGTCGAGTTCCCCAGCGCGAGCACGGGCTGGCTGCCATCGCGCTGGGAGGTGGTGCTTCTTATCTGCGTGGATGTCGGCGCGGGCACCAACCCCAACCTCGAGAACAACCGCATGGTGCGGGAATTCGGCCGGGTTACGCTCTACTTCTCCAGCCTGAAGCTCTCGGCGGCGATTGGAATCGGCACATTCGCACTGCTCTATGTCGTGCTGGCATTCACCGCCGCGCGGCTGCACCGGCGCCAATACGAGGTGGCGCGCGCGGCGGCGGAACGCGAGGCGCGGCGCAGCATCCCCGCCTGGCAGTTCGCCCTGCGCCCCACCGTGATCACGCAGGATGCCTTCGGCTACTGCAGCCTGGCGCGCTTCCAGGTGCTGATGTTCACCCTCGTGCTCGCCGGCGTCTATGCCTACGTCATGGCGCGCACCGGTGGCCTGCCGACGCTGTCGAACACGGTGCTGGCGCTGCTCGGCATCACCATGACGGGCTCGACCCTGGCCCGGGTGATCGAAGGGCCGGTGGTGGACACGCCGAACCGGGTCTGGCTGCTCGGGACCGGGGTGATCGATCCCTCCCCTCGCATCCCGCGCTGGCAGGACATGCTGGCGGGCGAGGGGGAAATCGATGTCACCCGCGTGCAGGCGCTGGCCTTCAGCATCTTCGCCGCGCTGGCGCTGGTGGTGAACGGCACGGGGGACCTCGAGCATTTCGAGATTCCGGAACAGCTCAACTACCTGATCGGCCTGTCGCAGGCGGTCTACGTCGCCGGCCGTGCCCTGCCGCGTGAATCGGCCAACCGGCTGAACGAGGAGGTGCGCGCCGCGCGCGAGGCCGAATTGCAGGTCATCGCCAAGCCGGGCGACCAGGCAGCGGAGCTCGCCTTCGAGACGGCGCGCAACGCTCTCGGCACCTCGCTCTTCGACTTCTTCGGCGAGCGCTTCCAGGCGCAGCGGCTGATGCAGCTGCGCCCGGGGGACCGGCCGACGCCAGAGATATACTGAATACCGCCGCGCCTCACCGGCGCGGCAGGTGCTCGGCGATGAAGGGCGGCAGGTGGAAGGCGCCGGCGTGGATTTCCGGCGTCCAGTAGCGCGTGGTGCCGAGAATGCCCGCGGCCTCGGCGCGGCGGCGGATCTCCTCCACCGGCACGGCGCGGCAGGACGCATCCTTGGCCGCCCAGCCGAGCGTCATGAAGCCGCCCACATAGGTCGGCACCACGGTGAGATACGCCCAGATGTCCGGGAAGGACTTGCCGCGGCGGACCGAGGTGTCGCGCAGCTCGTCCGCCTGCATCTGCGGCACGCCGCACTGGTTCACCAGCACGCCGCGCGGGCCCAGCAGGCGGGCACAATTGGCGTAGAACTCGTCGGTGAAGAGCACTTCGCCCACGCCGATGGGATCCGTGCTGTCCACGATCACCACGTCGAAGGAACCGGCCGGCGCGTTGCGGACATAGTCGATGCCGTCGGCGACCAGCACCTCCGCGCGCGGGTCGTTCCACGCGTCGCCGGCGATGTTCGGCAGGAATTCCTTCGCGAGGCGGATCACCTCGCCGTCGATCTCGACCATCACGGCCTTCTCGACGTTGCGATGCTGCAGCACGCGGCGCAGCACGCCGCCGTCGCCCGCGCCGATGATCAGCACGCGCTTCGCGTCGCCATGGGCCAGCAGCGGCACATGGGCGATCATCTCCTGGTACGAGAACTCGTCCGCCTCGGTGATCTGCACCACGCCGTCGAGCATCATGACGCGGCCATGAGTCTCGCTCTCGAAGATCATGATGTCCTGGAAGTCGGACTTCGCGCGGGCGAGTTCGCGCTTTACCCGGAAGCGCTGGCCCCAGGCGGCATAGATCGTCTCGTTCACCCAGACGTCGAAGGTCATGAGGATGATCCCCCTTCACGCAAAGAGGGGCCGGGCGCTGCCGCCCGGCCCCTTCCAAGAGGCTTGAACGCGGTGAAGCGTCAGCCGATCAGGCCGCGCTTGTGCTCCGAAAGCTGCACCCGTTCCGGCAGGAAGCCGCGCTTGAGCGCCGGCAATGCCTTATATGGGTCGCAGTCGCCGCAAACGAAGATGTCCAGCGCCGCGTAGTCGCGCTCCGGCCAGGAATGGATGGAGACGTGGCTTTCCGCCAGCACCAGCACGCCCGACACTCCGCCATTCGGCGAGAAGTGGTGGAAGTGCCCGTGCAGGATCGTCGCACCGGTCGCCAGCGCGGCATCACGCAGCACCGCATCGATGTGCTCGGGGTCGTCGAGGTTCGTCGCGCCCCAGAGGTCGATGATCAGGTGCGTGCCAGCGTAACGAACGCCGTTGCGCGCGATAAAGTAATCCTTCTCGGGGCTCACCGAGCGGTCTTCGTCAATGTTCCGGGTGTCGCTCGGCAGATCCGAGACCATCCCCGGTTGGACGAGAGCATCCATGTTAAGGGCTCCTTCCAGCCAGCAGATGACCAGGGCGATCGGTGAATTCCGATCATTGGGTCAACGGCGGGGGCATATGGGGCAAGGGGGTCCGGCGCGCAAGCGAAATCACGGCGACGGGACCGTAAAAATTGCAGACCCCCCCACCGGGGGACGCGCATCTCATCGCGCGACCTGCACCGGTCCCCGCAAGGCCTCCAGCCGCGAGGGCATTGCGCGCAATACTCCGATCTCCCGTTGCAGACGCGGAAGGTCGGCCACGCCGCGCAGCGGATCGGCGGTGAGCATGGCGAATGCCTCGGCCAGCGGGCCGCCTTCCATGCGCGCGCCATGGGCCGCCCGGAGTTCGGCGAGCGCCGTCTCGTCGCCAGCCAGCGCGGCATAGGCCGCCGCGCGCGCCACGGCCATGCGCTCCGCCTGGCCGAGCGGCGCGGGTGCCGGCGGCAGTTTCGCCGCCAGGTGCTGGCGCTGCGCGGCAGCGGCGGCAGGCCAGTCCCGCGCTTCGGCATGGAGGTCCGCGCGTGCCTCTGCGCCGGCGGGACCCAGCGCGGCGAGAACCGACATCGCTTCATCCCGCGCGCCGCGCCGTGACAGCGCCCGCACGCGGATCAGCGCCCGCGCCGTCGCAACCGGTTCGGGCATCGCATCCGCCGCGGTCGAATCGAGGGCCGCGAGTGCAGCGCCCGCATCACCTTCCTCCATGCGCAGCGCGGCGAGCCGCGCGCCGATCGCCGGCCGCGCCGAAGCCCCCGCCCGCGACAAGGTGCGCTCGAGAAGCGCCGCCGCGCGCCCCGGCAGGTCGAGCCCCGCAAGCCGGTCCGCGAGCAGCAGCACCGCAGCCTCCCCGCGCTCGCCCTCGGGGAGGAGATCGGGGTGGGCGTCGAACAGCGCGGCAGCGGCAAGGGGCGGCGCGGTTTCGAGTGCGGCGGCGAAGGCGGTGGCGAGGTCGGGACGCAGCGCGGCCGTCTCGTCCGGGAATAGGCGCGTCGCCTCGTCGAGCAGCGCGAAGGCCTGCGCCCCCTGCCCCGCCGCGATCCTGAGTGCGGCGATGCGCCGACGTGCGGCCACCTCCTCCGCACCACCGCGCCAGGCGACGAGCGCCTGGTCCAGCAACGCCGCCGCGGCAGCCGGATCGATCTCTCCCGCCGCGAGGCGCAGTTCCGCCGCGCGGCGCATCGCCACCGCGCGCTGCCGGCGATCCCGCCCCCGCGCCACGGCGGCGTAGCCTTCCAGCGCGTCCGGCTGCCGGCCGGCGGCCTCCGCGAGGATGGCGCGCGCGAGGTCGAGCCCCGGCACGTCCCCGGCCTCGGCAAGCAGGCGCGCAGCGGCTGGCGCCTCGTCGCCCATCGCCATCGTCTCGAGCGCCAGCGGCAGCAGGCGCACGCGCAGCGGCTCCGGATAGGCGAGCAGGAGCGGCGCCCCCGCGACCAGCGCGGAAGCGGCCCCCGCCTCACCTTCCGCCGCGCCGAGCAGGGCGCGCCAGAGCGACACCTCGTCGCGCCGAGGCAGCATCGGGTCGAGGATGCCCCGCGCCTCGGCGGGCCGTCCGGCCAGCAGCGCCGCGACCCCCTGGGCGAAGACGAGCCTCGCGTCCTCGCGCGCCCGGGGATCCTCCCGCAGGCCAAGGCCCGCCATGGCCTGCGCCTCCTGCGGCATGCCGAGGGCGAGCAGCGTCTCGGCCGCATCCCGCCGGCGCGCGCCGCGCGCAAGGGGCGGTGCCTCGTTGACCGCGAGCAACTGGATGCGCAGCCGTTCCATCAAGACCGGCACGGGCGCGACCGGCAGGTCGAGCAGCCGGGTCATGGCGACGACCTGCGCCGGCGGCTCCCGCCCGGTGGCGCCGCCGAGGGCCAGCGAGCCACCGGCCGCCTGCACGGCGATGCCCTCGGCGAGCGGACGCAGCGCGACGCGGTCGGAGCGCGCCAGGACCGCCGCGCCCATCATGCTCGGCAGCAGTTCCAGTTCCGGCAGGCGCCGAGCCAGGGCCAGGCCGGGGCCCGGACGGCGCAGGGTGGCGACGAGCAGCGGCTCCCCCGTCTCCGGGTCGGCCAGGGCGACGATGCCACCGGAGACATCGCCGCCGGCGCCTCCCTGCAGCAGCAGCCTTGCAGGCGGGCCGGGCTCCGCGACCACGCGCAACGTACCCAGCTCAGGCGGCGAGGGAGCGCGCGTCGCCTCGATCACCCAGGAGGCACCTTCGCGGCGCGCGGCCAGACGCGCCGGCGCCGGAAGGCGCAGCCGAAGCAGCGTGCCCTCCCCGGCCGGAAGCGCCTCCAGCCCTCCGAAAACGGGATGGCCGCGCAGCGCGGCGAGGTCGAGCACGAGGGGCCGGTCCAGAACGGCGTGAAGCACCTCGCCGCGGCGGAACAGGGCGAGGCCGGTGCCGTCCTCTGCCGGGACGGCGATCGCCACGGCGTCGCGCAACGGGCGGACCGCCACCGCATCGGGCGCGGGAAGGGAGGCGACGGGCGCAAGCACCGCCGACTGCGTGGACGACGCGATAGTCGGCGTGGTGCCAGCGGCAGCGACCGAACTGCCCGGGCGCGTGACGGCCACCGGAGCGGCACCGCCGGCCGGGGCCGGGGCCGCAGCGGGCTCGGTCGGGCCGGGCGGATTGTCCGGACGCGGGGCTGCCGCCGGCTCGGCTGCACGGGGCGCG
>NZ_JAAEDM010000027.1 GCF_018129065.1 Neoroseomonas soli
CGCCGCACTCGCCGGCTGCGCCGTGCTGACGCCGCATGAGGGCGAATTCGCCCGCGTCTTCGGCCCAGTCGCCGGCGACCGGCCGGAAGCGGCCCGCCGGGCGGCAGCGGCGACCGGGGCGGTGGTCCTGCTGAAGGGGCCGGACACCGTGGTCGCGGCGCCGGACGGGCGGGTGGCGATCAACGACCACGCCCCGCCCTGGCTTGCCACCGGCGGGACGGGCGACGTGCTGGCCGGGGTGATCGCGACCCTGCTGGCCGGCGGGCTGGCACCCTTCGAGGCCGCCGCCGCCGCCGCCTGGCTGCACGGGGAGGCCGCCCTGCGCTGCGGCCCCGGGCTGCTGGCCGAGGATCTCGCCCCCCGCCTGCCCGAGGCCCTGCGGGCGGCCCGGGAGGGCGGGCGATCCGTGACGTATCCGGGGGCATGACCGCGCCTTTCCGGCGTGCCGCCGAGGCCCGGGAACGACCGGAGATGAGTCCTGGCGCGGACCGTTCCGGATTCGCCGGGAGGGCTTTCACGAGCCTGCCACCTCCGCGCGAACCACATCTTGTCGCGCACGCGATCGTGCCTACCAGATGATGTAGGCCTCAAAATTTGGAACGGTCTCGGTTAGAGTATTGAATTCACGCATTCTTTAACGCAAAATGAACGCGGTCGGATGAATTGGGGAAACCAATGAGCAGCCAACTCGTCGCCGCGCTCCACCACGAGGAGCGTGCCATCGTCGCTGAACTTCGCGCCTCGAAGCCGTTCCAGCGCCTGGAAGGCATCCGGCGGTTGCTTGAGATGTATGACACACAGCCATCGGTCATGGTGGGGCTCGAGATCTCGCCCGCGATGGAGCCCGAGCGCGCCGCCGCGCCGGTGATCCACATCGCGCCGGCCGCCGCTGCCGCCGCCGTGGCGTCGCCCTCGTCCGTGCCGCCGACCATCGCCCAGGCCATCGCGATGCCGGGACCGGTCGCGGTGATGGCAGAGGCCACCGTGGCAGAGTCCGCGCACGCCGCGCCGGTCGGCGCCGGCATGCCGGGTGAGTCCGCCAGCGTCGTCTCCAGCGTGCGGGCCGCGCTGCTCGGGATCGGCAAGGCCTGACCGCCGGTCGCGCGAGGGCCTCCGTCCTCCCGCGCCACCACGATCGGAGACCCTTCCGGGCGGCCCGCGACAGACGCGGCCGCCCGAAGTCTTTTCTGAGATATCATCTCCGAAACGCGGTGCTTCTCCCTGTTTCGGAACGCTTCCTGCCTCGGCCAAAGGCGCAGCCCTGGGGCCGAGGCGGCCCTCTGCCGCGCTGGCGTTTCACGGACTGTGTCTCTACATTACAGTCCGAGAGCGACGGAGAGGGGAGCCACGCATGTCCGAGGTCGCAATCCAGGCCGGGCTGCTCGACCGGGCCCTGCGCCGCGTCACCCTCCTCTGGAGGGACATGGCCGCCGCCGTTTCCGGCGGCGAGCAGGATGAGGGCCTCGCGACCCGCCTGCGCGCGTGCCTCGAGGCGCGAGGAGGCGAAGTTTCCGCCCGCAACCGCGCGGCCGGCCTCGCTGAGACCTATCGCACCCTGGATGAGGCCGGACGCACGGATTTCCTGCGCGCCGTCGCCGCCTTCGATTCAGACCCCGCGGCCGTCGCCCGCGCCATGGAAAAGGTGGCCGACGCGGCGGATGCCGCCGAGCGCGCCGTCGCCACCGCGCGCCTGCGTCGCGCCCTGGAGCCGCCGCGCATCCGGCTGCTGACCGCCTTCGCCGCCATCCCGGACGGGATGAAGTTCCTGGTGGACCTCCGCGCGGACCTGCTGGCGCGGCTGGACGGCGACAAGCTGCTGCAGGCGCTCGAGACCGACCTCAAGGGCCTGCTCGCCGCCTGGTTCGACGTCGGCTTCCTGGACCTGCGCCGGATCGACTGGCGTTCTCCGGCCTCGCTGCTCGAGAAGCTGGTGGAATACGAGGCGGTCCATCGCATCCGCACCTGGCGGGACCTCAAGAACCGGCTGGATTCCGACCGCCGCTGCTACGCCTTCTTCCATCCCCGCATGCCCGAGGAGCCGCTGATCTTCGTCGAGGTCGCGCTGGTCCGGGGCATGTCCGACAGCGTGCAGAACCTGCTGGACGAGAAGGCGCCGGTGCTCGACCCGCATCACACCGACACCGCGGTGTTCTATTCCATCAACAACTGCCAGCGCGGGCTGGACGGGATCTCCTTCGGCAACTTCCTCATCAAGCGGGTGGTCGGGCTGCTCTCCGACGAGTTCCGCAACCTCGAGGCCTTCTGCACCCTCTCGCCCGTCCCCGGCTTCCGCCGCTGGCTCGATGCCGCGCTGCTGGCGGACGAGGTGGCGCTGACCGAGGATGAGCGGAAGGCGCTCCTCGCCGTCGCACCGCCGCCGCTCGCGCTGGTCGGCCCGGAGGGTGTCGATCCGCCGCAGCCGGAGCGCTCCCCGGGCGTCTCCGCATTGCAGCGGCTGCTCGCGCGGCGCAGCTGGATGCGCGAGGCCGCCGTCGCGAAGGCGATGGAGCCGATCCTGACGCGGCTCTGCGCCCGCTACCTCGCGAAGGAGGAAGCGCCGGGCCGTGCGGGCCGCGCCCGCGATCCCGTCGCGCATTTCCACCTCTCCAACGGCGCGCGCATCGAAAGGCTGAACTGGCGCGCCGATACCAGCGAGAACGGGATGAAGCAGTCCGCGGCGCTGATGGTGAACTACCTCTACGATCCGAAGCGGATCGAGGAGAACCATGAGCTCTATGTCGGCGAGGGCCAGCGCGCCGTCTCCCCGGCGCTGAGGAAGCTCGCGCGCGCCTGAACGCGGAAGGGGGAAGGGGGCAGCGCCCGGCGGCACGACCCCTCCCGGCACGCGCCCCGTCGCGGGAGGGCGCGCGATGGCGTCCGTCGCCACGGTCGGGCCTTACCAAGTGCGCGGCAGCGGCCGGGATGCGGTGCGTTGCCGGCGCCGGAT
This sequence comes from Neoroseomonas soli, assembly GCF_018129065.1. Classification (GTDB taxonomy): domain Bacteria; phylum Pseudomonadota; class Alphaproteobacteria; order Acetobacterales; family Acetobacteraceae; genus Neoroseomonas; species Neoroseomonas soli. Next base: position 2,948 of record NZ_JAAEDM010000027.1, read on the forward strand.
GCCGCGCCTGGGAACAAGTGCGCGGCGCCAGCCGGGATGCGGTCCTTCGGGCTGGCTGACAGGACGGTGCCGCCGACGTGCAGGCTGCCCGAAGGCCGCTGCTCCACCGCCACGAACAGGGAAGCCGGGCCAGCCGTCGGCGGGGCGACCGTGTGGCGCCCCGTGATCCGGCGCACGGTGGTCCGGCGGTCGAAGGAGCATCCTGGCGGACCAACGATCCAGAGGACGCCATGTCTACCGCCCTGTTCTTCTTCTTCGCCGCGCCGGCGCTGCTGCTGGCCCTGGCGACGCGCCGCCCCGCAAGGGTTGCCGCCCGCCCGCATGGCGGGGACCCGGTGGCGGACCCGCTCCGCCTGCGCTGACGCAGCGCTTCTTCCTGCGGGGACCGGTGCGCCACCGGCGACGGAGCCGCCGACGCGCGCACCCGCCGGTCTCGCGGCCTTCTCCCCGGCCGGCCGAAGCCCCATAGTCGTGCATGCAGGATCCCGGGGAGGCCGCGAATGACCGCGCAAGGCACGTCACGGCGGTTGGACACGCCGGATACCGCGCGCCGCATCGAGGTCCTGCACGCGCTGGAGCGCAAGCTGCTCTGGCTCAGCGCCTGGATGATCCATCACGCCAACCACATCCGGCCGAACCGTGACGGGCTGAAGGTCGGCGGGCACCAGGCCTCCTGCGCCTCGGCGGTATCGATCCTCGCCGCACTCTATTTCGGCATCCTGCGCCCGGCCGACCGCGTGGCGGTGAAGCCCCATGCCGGGCCGGTCTTCCATGCCATCAACTACCTTCTCGGGCGCCAGCAGCGCGACAGGCTCGAGACGCTGCGCCGCTTCGGCGGCATCCAGCCCTATCCGTCCCGCGTGAAGGACGGGGCGGAGGTGGATTTCTCCACCGGTTCCGTCGGGCTGGGGGTGGCGCTCGCCTCCTTCGGTGCGCTGGTGCAGGACTATGTCCACCTGCACAACCTGGCGCCGGAAGGGCTGCCCGCCGGGCGGCATGTCGCCGTGGTGGGCGATGCCGAACTCGACGAGGGCAATATCTACGAGGCCCTGCTCGAAGGGTGGAAGCACGACATCCGCAATGTCTGGTGGGTGGTGGACTACAATCGCCAGTCGCTCGATTCCGTGGTGCCGGACCGGCTCTTCGGCCGCATCGAGGGGCTGTTCCGCGACATGGGCTGGAACGTCGTCACCCTGAAATACGGGCGGCGGCTGGAAGCGGCCTTTGCCCGGCCGGACGGCGAACACCTCCGCCGCTGGATCGATGACTGCCCGAACTCGCTCTATGCCGCGCTCACCTTCCAGGGCGGCGCCGCCTGGCGCCAGGCGCTGCTCGCCGAACTCGGGCGGATCGAGGGCGTCCGGGCCATCATCGACCCGCTCAGCGACGACGAGTTGGCGGCGCTGATGAACAACCTCGGCGGCCACGACATCGAGACGCTGATCGAGGCCTTCCGCACCCAGGACGCCGAGGGCGACCAGCCCACCTGCTTCATCGCCTACACCATCAAAGGCATGGGCCTGCCCTTCGCCGGCCACAAGGACAACCACGCCGGGCTGATGACGAAGGAGCAGATGGAGGGCTTCCGGGCGGCGATGGGCATCCGCCCCGGGCATGAATGGGACCCCTTCGAGGGCCTCGGCATCCCCGAGGCGGAGATCCGTGACTTCCTCGCCTCCGTCCCCTTCGCGCGGCCGCTGGCGCCGGGCGGGCGGAGCCTGCTCTCCCCGCCGATCCATGTGCCCGCGACCTTCGCCGCGCCGCGCGTGGGTGAGGGACGCAAGCTCGCCACCCAGGCCGCCTTCGGCGACATCCTCGCCGAGATCGGGCGCGGGCAGGGGGAATTCGCGGACCTCGCGAAGCGCATCGTCACCACCAGCCCGGACGTGACGGTGTCGACCAATCTCGGCCCCTGGGTGAACCGGCGCGGCATTTTCGACCGACACAAGAAGAACGACGTCTTCCGCGACGCGAAACTGGCCTCGGCGCAGCGCTGGGGCATGTCGCCGGAGGGGCAGCATGTCGAACTCGGCATCGCCGAGCAGAACCTGTTCCTGCTGCTCGCCGGTCTGGGGCTGGCGGACCGGCTCTACGGCGCGCGGCTGCTGCCGATCGGCACCGTGTACGATCCCTTCGTGAACCGCGGCCTCGATGCGCTGATCTACGCCTGCTATCAGGATGCGAGATTTCTTCTGGTTTCAACGCCTTCCGGGCTGACGCTCGCACCGGAAGGCGGGCAGCACCAGTCGGTCAACACGCCGCTGATCGGCATGGCCGCGGATCGGCTCGCCTCCTTCGAGCCGGCCCATGCGGACGAACTCGCCATCCTGCTGCGCCACGCCTTCGACCACATGCAGAAGCCGGACGGTTCGGCGGTGTGGCTGCGCCTGTCCACGCGCGGGCTGGAGCAGCCGCAGCGCGCGCTGGATCCGGAGGCGGTGATCGCCGGCGGGCACTGGGTGGTGCCGCCGGGGCAGGGGGCGCGCATCGCCATCGCCTACCAGGGCGCGGTGGCGCCGGAAGCCATGACCGCCTTCGAGGAACTGCGAGCGGAGGAACCCACCGCCGGCCTTCTCGCCATCACCAGCCCCGACCGGCTGCATGCGGAATGGCTCGCCGCGCGGCGCGCGGTGCGGGGCGGGGCGCGCGAGGTCTCGCATGTCGAGCGCCTGCTGGCACCGCTGGCGAGCGGGGCCGCGCTGGTCACCGTGCTGGATGGCCACCCGGCCGCCCATGCCTGGATGGGGGCGGTGCGCGGGCAGCGGGTGGTGCCGCTCGGCGTGGACCACTTCGGCCAGGCCGGGGATCTTCCCGACCTCTACCGGGAATACGGGCTGGATGCGGACGCGATCCTCGATGCCTGCGCGGAGGCGTTGCTCGGCCGCTGACGCGCGCCGGGCGCGAGCGCCTATCGCTCCTCCGGCGGCTTCATCCGCCCGAAGGCACGCAGCAGGGCAAGGTCGTAGGCGATCTTCAGCGCGCCGCAGAGGATGAACGGCGCCGTCGGATAGCCCATCGCGATGACCGCCCCCGCGATCGCGGGACCGGCCGCGGCCGCGAGGCTGCGCGGCACCGCCGTGACGCTGGCCGCGGCGGTGCGCTCGGCCGGCGTGACCACGGCCATGACGTAGGAGGTCCGCGTCGGCACATCCATCTGCGACAGGGCCGCGCGCAGCAGCAGCAGCCCCAGTGCCCACGACACATCCGGGGCGAAGGTCGCGGCGATCAGGCAGAGGCTCGACGGAATATGCGTGAACACCATCGTGTTCACGAGCCCGACCCGGCCCGCCAGCCAGGCCGCGACGGGGAAGGAGAAGGCCGACAGCACCCCGGACCAGAAGAAAAACAGCCCCGCCTCGGTGAGTGACAGGTCGAACCGCTCGAACAGCCAGAGCGCCAGCAGCGATTGCACCGCAAGCCCGCCGGCGAAGGAATCCACGCTGAACAGCGCCGCCAGGCGCAACACGATCCCGCGCGACGGGCCGAGCGGCGCATGCCCATTGCCGGGCGCGCCCGGCGGCTGGAGCGGCATCGCCCGATAGGCGGCCCAGCAGGCGAGGCCGAGCAGCGCATAGACGATGAACGGCGATCGCAGCGCGGAGGTTTCGGACAGGCCGAGAACACCCAGCGCCTCCGGCACGCCCGCGGCGAGCGCCCCCGAAGCGGCTGCCAGCGCACCCACCAGGCTGTAGCGCGCGAAGACGGCGGTGCGTTCCGCATCGGGCGTGGCATGCGTCAGCGCCGATTGCTCGAGCGGCACGAAGACGCTCACGCTGCCCGCCGAGGGGTTGATCGTGCCGACCAGGGCCAGGGCCAGGATCGCCGCGAGCCCGCCGGCCATGGCGAAGCCCAGCCCGGTCACCACCATCAGCAGGGCGGCGAGCAGGAGCAGCGTGCGAGGATCGGCCCGCGCACCCGCCACGCCGACACCGAGGGTCATGAGCGCGGAACCAAGCAGCGCCGCCGTCGCCACCACGCCCACTTCCGCCGCCCCGAAACCGAGCGCGAGCAGATAGGCCGGCAGCAGCACGGCAACCAGGCCGTCGCCGAAATCCCTGAGGCCGCGCGCGAGGAGGATGGACCGCAGATCCTGCCGACCCGTCGCGGCTGCGTGGGAAGGCGCCCGAATGTTCGTATCCGGGGGGCGGTCGGCAGGGCGGAAGAAGGGTGCGGAGCGGTTGGCGGTGAACCTCGGCATGGGCGTCCCCCGGCGGCGCATGGCGCCGGTGCGTGAACGCGATGCTCGGGCCGAAGCCTCACGGGGCGATCGCGGATGGCCCCTTGCCTGAAATGTTGGGGAGGCGTCACCATCAGTCAAGCGCAGCATCGCCCCGGGGTGTGACTTGGCGGTGACGCCGCGCACGCAAAGCGATCCGATGCAATCATGCCGCGATCTGCCCGGTGCTCCGCCTCGCGGAAGGGGAATGCGCGCGATCACCGCCCGCCTCCTGCCCGGCGTGGACGCCGGCGTGATTGCCGCGACCGTCGCCCGGTCCCGCATGCATGCGGGCGCCCGCGGCGGAAGCCACGGCTACCCGGCTTCGGGTCGGCCGGACCAACCGCGCCTGCGGCGTGGTGATGACGCGGATCGCGATCATCGGCTCCGGGCCCAGTCCAACCTGCCGACCGACGCGCCCCCCTGCGCGGACCGATCCGGGCGCTTTCCGGGGCGAACCCGACCGAGCCGCCTTGGAAACCCCGCCGTCATGCGCTAAACCCCGCCCCCTTGCCGCCGCGCGGCGCCTACGCGGGCGGGCGTGGTGGAACTGGTAGACACGCCGGATTTAGGTTCCGGTGGCGCAAGCCGTGGGGGTTCGAATCCCTTCGCCCGCACCAAGGCGCCGCCGGGTTTCTCTAGTCTTTTGGATGGATGGACGTCCTCGATGCAGGTCACCGAGCTCGCGAATGACGGGCTGAAGCGCGCCTACTCCGTCACCGTTTCCGCGGGCGACATCGCCTCCACGCGCGACAAGCGCCTCGCGGAGATTGCCAAGACCGTCTCCATGCCGGGCTTTCGTCCGGGCAAGGTGCCGCTCTCGGTGGTCAAGCAGCGCTACGGCTCCTCCGTGCTCGGCGAGGTGCTGGAGCAGTCCGTCACCGACGCCTCGCGCAAGGTGGTGGACGACCGCGGCCTGAAGCCCGCCCAGCAGCCGAAGATCGAGGTCACGAACTTCGCCGACGGCGCCGACCTCGAATTCCGCATGGACTTCGAGGTGCTGCCCGAAGTGCCGATGCCCGACTTCGCCGGCATCGAGCTCGAGCGCCTGAAGGCCGAGCCGACCGATGAAGCGATCGACAAGGCGCTCGCCTCCATCGCCGAGCGCAACGGCACGCTCGAGGACGCCGAGCCGCGCGCCGCCGGCAAGGGCGACGTGCTGGTCTGCGACTTCACCGGCCGCCTGCCGGCGGACCTGCTGAAGAACGGCCCCGGCCTCGGCGCCCGTCCGGGCAAGCCGGGCGAGATTCCGACCGGTTGGGACGTGGACCTCGCTGGCGGGCTCGAGCGCGAGATCGCCGCGATCGGCGCCGAGAAGGGCCTGCCCTATTTCGACCTGGCGGTGAAGGGCACGGCGAGCGAGGCCGGCGCCATCCGCATCTACGCCGCCCAGCCCAATGCGCTCTCGGCCAAGCCGGGCGCGGTGCTGACGCTGGCGATGTCGGTGCATCCGGTGGCCGGCGCGCTGCCGGAGGGTGCGAAGGCGTCGCTCGGCTTCAACGAGCGGTCGGAGAACGACTTCATCCGCGCCTCCCGCGCGCCGGCGACGCTGGCCGAAGCCGGCGACCGCGCGACCCTGACCATGACCGACGACGCCGCGCTCGCCCATGCGCGCCCGGTGTTCGAGATCCCGGTCGCGGCCGGCGCCGCGGTGGACGTGACGCTGCGCGTCGGCCCGGCCCGCGTCTTCGCCGGCGCCGAGGAGCCGGAGGCGCGTGCCTTCTCCGGCGGCGCGGCGAGCGACATGCCGATCGAGGTCGGCGGGATGGGCTTCATCCCCGGCTTCACGGAGCAGATGGAAGGCCTCGCCCCGGGCGAATCGCGCGACATCGACGTGGTGTTCCCGGGCGACTACGGCTCGGCCGAACTCGCGGGCAAGCACGCGCGCTTCACCATCGCGGCCAAGGCGCTCAAGACGCGCAAGGCCCGCGCGGTGGATGATGAGCTGGCCAAGGTCGTCGGCATGGAGGACCTCGGCGCGCTGAAGGAGGCGATCCGCGGCTCGCTCCAGCGCGAATACGATGCGCTGTCGCGCCTGCGCGTGAAGCGCGCGCTGCTCGACAAGCTCGCCGACCAGGCGTCCTTCGCCGTGCCCGATGGCATGGTGGAGGCCGAGTTCGGCCAGATCTGGCAGCGCGTGGAGGCCGACCTCAAGGCCGGCCGCCTCGACGAGGACGACCAGGGCAAGGACGAGACGACGCTGAAGGCGGAATACCGCGGCATCGCGGAGCGCCGCATCCGCCTCGGCCTGATGCTCTCGGAGATCGGCCGGACCAACAACGTCCAGGTCGGCGCCGAGGAGATGGCCCGCGCCGTCCGCCAGGAAGCCTCCCGCTATCCGGGCCAGGAGCAGCAGGTGCTGGAGTTCTTCCGCAAGAACCCGCAGGCCGCCGAAAGCCTGCGCGCGCCGATCTTCGAGGAGAAGGTCGTCGACTTCGTGCTCGAACTGGCGAAGGTGACCGAGCGCCAGGTCGCGCCGGACGAACTCGCCGCCGCCTGACGCGGGGGGCCGGCGGCATGGCCGCCGGCCGGGGCAGGGGACAGGATGGGCCGTCGGGGCTGTGGCTCCGGCGGCCCATTTCCTTTCCGCTCCTCCCGCCGCGGCACCGCCAGGCACGACTGCGCCTCGCGGGGGATGGGTCGCGTCGCGCGGTCCGCCGCCCCTCATTCATGCATGCCGCGCAGGACTTCTTCGCCTGCTCGGAAGAAGTTTGAAAAATAAGGAATATGACGCGTGCTGCGGCTTGCGCGGCGCGCGGCGCCTTGCCTAGATGCACGGGAGAGGAACGAGCGGCCATCCAGGCCGCCAGGAAAGGGGAGAGCTGCCAGGGTGTCCGACGCCATCCTCGAGACGGCGGGTCTGACGAAGGAGTTCCGGGGTTTCGTCGCGGTCAACGACGTGAACCTGAGCATCCGACGCGGCACGATTCACGGTCTGATCGGCCCCAACGGCGCCGGCAAGACGACCTGCTTCAATCTCCTCACCAAGTTCCTGCAGCCGACCCGCGGCACCATCCGCTACGACGGGCGCGACATCACCGGGATGAAGCCGGCCGAGGTCGCGCGGCTCGGCCTCGTGCGTTCCTTCCAGATCTCCGCGGTCTTCCCGCACCTGACGGTGCTCGAGAACGTTCGCGTGTCGCTGCAGCGCTCGCGCGGCGGGTCCTTCGATTTCTGGCGCCCCGATTCGATCCTGCGTTCCTACGATGCGCGGGCGCGCGAATTGCTCGAGGATGTCGGACTCTCGGCCTATGCGAACCTGACGGCCGGCGAACTGCCCTATGGCCGCAAGCGCGCGCTGGAGATCGCGACGACCCTCGCGCTCGACCCGGTGATGATGCTGCTGGACGAACCGACGGCGGGCATGACGCATGACGACGTCGGGCGAATCGTCTCGCTGATCCGGCGCGTCTCTGCCGGTCGCACGGTGCTGCTGGTGGAGCACAACCTGACGGTGGTCTCCGGGCTCTGCGACTTCATCACCGTCCTCGCCCGCGGTCGCGTGCTGGCGGAAGGCGACTACGCGACGGTGGCGCGCAACCCGGATGTCGTCACCGCCTATCTCGGCACCGAAGCCCCGACGGAGGCGGCCCATGGCTGATGTGCTCGCCGAACTGCCGATCGCGACACAGGATGGCAGTGCGCCGCTGATGCTCGTGCGCGGGCTCGAGGCCTGGTACGGTGAGAGCCATGTGCTGCACGGCGTGAACCTCGAAGTCCGCGAGGGCGAGGTCGTCACCCTGCTCGGCCGCAATGGCGCGGGCAAGACAACGACGCTGCGCTCGATCATGGGCGTGGTGCCGAAGCGCAGCGGCTCGGTGCACTATGCCGGGCGGGAGTTGATCGGGGCGCGCTCCGACATCATCGCCCGCGCCGGCATCGGCTACGTCCCGGAGGAGCGCGGCATCTTCGCCTCGCTCGACGTGACCGAGAACCTGATGCTGCCGCCGGTGGTCCGCCCTGGCGGACTGCCGCTCGACGAGATCTACGAGCTGTTCCCCAACCTGCGCGAGCGTGCGCGCAGCCAGGGCACCAAGCTTTCGGGCGGCGAGCAACAGATGCTCGCGATCGCGCGCATCCTGCGCACGGGTGCCAAGCTGCTGCTGCTGGACGAGCCCTCCGAGGGCCTCGCGCCCGTCATCGTGCAGCAGATCGGCCGCACCATCCGGAAACTGAAGGAGCGCGGCTTCACCGTGGTGCTGGTGGAGCAGAATTTCCGCTTCGCCCAGACGGTGGCCGACCGCCATTACGTGATGGAGCACGGCAAGGTGGTGGACACGGTCCGCAACGAGGACCTCACCGCCTCCCTTGAGCGGCTGCAGCAATACCTCGGCGTCTGACGCCGAGCGACGGGCCTCGGGCACCCGAACCGGGTCGGGCGCCGGGCCACCAGCAAGGAGAGTACCCATGACCGACCTGTCGCGCCGCACCCTCCTCGCCGCCGGAACGGCCGCCGCCGCCACCGGCGCGCTGCCGATCTCACGGGCGCGCGCGCAGGCCGCGAACACGATCAAGATCGGCGTCCTGAACGACCAATCGGGTCTCTATCGCGACCTCTCCGGGCCGGGCTCGACCGCCTGCGTGCGCCAGGCGGTGCAGGAACTCGGCGCGCTCGGCTTCAACGTCGAGGTGATCCAGGCCGACCACCAGAACCGCCCGGATGTCGGCTCCAACATCGCGCGGCAGTGGCTCGATCGCGACGGCGTCGATCTCATCATCGACGTGCCGACCTCCTCCGTCGCGCTCGCCGTTGCCGGCGTCGTGCGGGAGAAGAACAAGGCCTACATCAACAGCACCGGCGCCTCCTCCGACCTGACCGGGTCCCAGTGCAGCCCGAACACCGTGCACTGGACCTATGACACCTGGATGCTGGCGAACGGCACCGGCGGGGCAATGGTGCGCGCGGGCGGCGACACCTGGTTCTTCATCACCGCCGACTACGCCTTCGGCCATGCGCTCGAGCGCGACACGACGGGCTTCATCCGCGCCAATGGCGGTCGCGTGCTCGGCTCCGTGCGCACGCCCTTCCCGGGCACCACGGACTTCTCCTCCTTCCTCGTGCAGGCGCAGGCTTCCCGCGCGAAGGTGATCGGCCTCGCCAATGCCGGCGGCGACACCATCAACTGCATCAAGCAGGCGGCCGAGTTCGGCATCACGCGGCGCGGCGTGAAGCTGGCCGGGCTGCTGGTGTTCATCACCGATGTCCATTCGCTCGGCCTGCAGACGGCGCAGGGGCTGTCGCTGACGGAATCCTTCTACTGGGACCTCAATGACCGCACCCGCGCGCTGACCACGCGCGTGCGGCCGAACATGCCGGCCAACGCGCCGCCGACCATGGCGCAGGCCGGCTGCTATGCCGGCGCGCTGCACTACCTCAAGGCGGTGAAGGAGATGGGCGTCGCCGCGGCCAAGGCCGATGGCGCGGCGACCATCGCGCGCATGAAGGCGATGCCGACCAATGACGACGCCTTCGGCGAGGGCACGATCCGCCCCGACGGCCGCAAGATCCACCCCGTCTATCTTTTCGAGGTGAAGGCGCCGGGCGAGAGCCGCGGGCCGTGGGATTACTACAAGGTGGTCCAGACCGTGCCGGCCGACCAGGCCTTCCGCCCGCTGGCGGAAGGCGGCTGCGCCCTGGTCCGGGGCTGACCGCAGAGAACAGGGGGCGGAGCGGGGCAAACCCCGCCCGCCTCTCCTACGGGATAAAAGGGAGACAGGGATGACGTCATTGAACCGCCGCAGTCTGATTGCCGCCGCCGCCTTCGGTGCCGGCGCCGGGGCGCTGCCCATCCATCGGGCGCGCGCCCAGGCCGCCAACACGATCAGGATCGGCGTCCTGAACGACCAGTCGGGCCTCTATCGCGACGTGAACGGCCCGGGCTCGGTCGCCTGCGTGCGGCAGGCCATCGCCGATTTCGGCGCGGCGGCGAAGGGCATCAATGTCGAGGTGCTGGTGGCCGACCACCAGAACCGCCCCGATGTCGGCGTCAACATCTCCCGCCAGTGGATCGACCGCGATGGCGTGGACCTGATCATCGACGTGCCGACCTCCTCCGTCGCGCTCGCCGTCGCCGGCGTCGTGCGGGAGAAGAACAAGGCCTACATCAATTCGTCCGGCGCGACCTCGGACCTCACGGGCTCGGCCTGCTCGCCGAACACCGTGCACTGGACCTACGACACCTACATGCTGGCGAAGTCCACCGGCGGGGCGATGGTGCGCGCGGGCGGCGACACCTGGTTCTTCATCACCGCGGACTACGCCTTCGGCCATGCGCTGGAACGCGACACCTCCGCCTTCATCCGCGCCGCGGGCGGCCGCGTGCTGGGTTCGGTCCGCACGCCCTTCCCAGGCACGACGGACTTCTCCTCCTTCCTCGTGCAGGCGCAGGCCTCGCGCGCGAAGGTCGTCGGGCTTGCGAATGCGGGCGGCGACACGATCAACTCCATCAAGCAGGCGGCCGAGTTCGGGCTGACGCGGCGCGGGGTGAAGCTCGCGGCTCTGCTGATGTTCATCTCGGACGTCCATGCGCTCGGCCTGGCCACCGCGCAGGGCCTCGTCTGCACCGAGACCTTCTACTGGGATCTCAACGACCGGACCCGCGCCTTCACGCAGCGCGTGCTGCCCTCGATGCCGCAGGGGCTGCGCCCGGGCATGGCGCAGGCGGGGTGCTACTCGGGCGTGTTGCACTACCTCAAGGCCGTGGCCGATCTCGGCGTCGCGGCGGCGAAGGCGAGCGGCACGGACACGGTCGCGCGCATGAAGGCGATGCCGGCCGACGACGACGCCTTCGGCCCCGGCAGCATCCGCGCCGACGGGCGCAAGCTGCACCCGGCCTACCTGCTCGAGGTGAAGGCACCGGGCGAAAGCCGCGGGGCGTGGGACTACTACAAGCCGCTGCAGACCACCGCTGCGGATGAAGCTTTCCGCCCGCTCTCCGAAGGCGGGTGCGCGCTCGTCCGCAGTTGAAGCTCAATGCCTGCCGCGGCACGGGGAGGCAACATCCCCGGCCGCGGCGCCATAAGGCCGCAATGACAGGGAGGTTGAACCGATGATGCATCGCCGTACGTTGCTTGCCGCAGGCACCGCCGCTGCGGTCATGCCCGCGCCGCTGTCTCGCGCGCGGGCCCAGGCCAACACGATCAAGATCGGCGTGCTGAACGACCAGTCCGGCAACTACAGCTACATCGCCGGGCTCAACGGGGTCATCATGGCGCAGGTCGCCGCGCAGGAATTCGGCAACCGCGGCTTCAACGTCGAGATCCTCTCCGCCGACCACCAGAACAAGCCCGATGTCGGCGCCAATATTGCTCGGCAGTGGCTCGACCGCGACGGCGTGGACATGATCCTCGATGTGCCGACGTCCTCGATCGGCCTGGCCGTCAACGGCATCTGCCGCGAGAAGAACAAGGCCTACATCAACGTCGGCTCCGCGACCGCCGACCTGACCGGGTCGCAGTGCAGCCCGAACACCGCCCATTGGGTGTACGACACCTACATGCTGGCGAAGTCCACCGGTGGCGCGATGGTGCGCGCGGGCGGCGACAGCTGGTTCTTCATCACCGCCGACTATGCCTTCGGCCACGCGCTGGAACGCGACACCACGACGTTCGTGCGCGCAGCCGGCGGGCGCGTCATGGGGGGCGTGCGCTATCCCTTCCCGGCGACCACGGACTTCTCTTCCTTCATCGTCCAGGCCCAGGCCTCGCGCGCGAAGGTGATCGGCCTCGCGAATGCCGGGCAGGACACCACCAACTGCATCAAGCAGATCGCCGAATTCGGCCTGACCCGCCGCGGCACCAAGGTCGCCGCACTGCTCATGTTCATCGCCGACGTCCATGCCCTTGGCCTTGACGTGGCGCAGGGGCTCGTGATGACGGAGAGCTTCTACTGGGACATGAACGACCGCACGCGCACCTTCACCCAGCGTGTGCGCCCGCGCCTCAACAACGGCCAGGTGCCGAACATGGTCACCGCCGGGAACTACTCCGGCACGCTGCACTACCTGAAGGCGGTCGCGGACATGGGCGTGGCGGCGGCCAAGGCCTCGGGCGTGGACGTGATCAACCGGATGAAGGCGATGCCGACCGAGGACGACGCCTTCGGCACCGGCACCATCCGCCCGGACGGAAGGCGGATCATCCCTTCCTTCCTCTTCGAGGTGAAATCCCCGGCCGAATCCCGGGCCCCGTGGGATTACCTGAAGCTGCTGCAGACCACCCCCGCCGAGGAAGCCTTCCGGCCCCTCGCCGAAGGCGGCTGCTCCCTCGTGCGTTCCTGACAAGGACCTGACCACCGCATGGACGAGATATTCGGCATCCCCGCGCCGCTGCTGTTCGGACAGTTGCTGCTCGGACTCATCAACGGCGCCTTCTACGCGATGCTCTCGCTCGGCCTCGCGGTGATCTTCGGGCTGCTCAACATCATCAACTTCACGCATGGCGCCCAGTTCATGATGGGCGCCTTCGCGGCGTGGATGCTGCTGGAATGGGCAGGGCTCGGCTACTGGTGGGCCCTGCTGCTCGCGCCGATCATCGTCGGCGCCACCGGCGTCATCACCGAACGATTGATGATCCGTCGATTGTACAAGCTCGACCACCTCTACGGGCTGTTGCTGACCTTCGGCATCGGCCTGATCATCGAGGGCATCTTCCGCAACGAGTTCGGCTCCTCCGGCCTGCCCTACCGCATCCCGCCGCAGCTCCAGGGGTCCTGGGACCTCGGCTTCATGTTCCTGCCGATCTACCGCGGCTGGGTGGTGATCTTCGCGCTCTTCGCCTGCCTCGCGACCTGGCTGGTGATCGAGAAGACGCGCCTCGGCGCCTATCTCCGTGCCGCGACGGAGAACGCGACCCTGGTGCAGGCCTTCGGCGTCAACGTACCGCGCATGATCACGCTGACCTACGGGGCGGGGGTGGGGCTCGCCGCGCTCGCGGGCGTGCTGGCGGCGCCGATCTACTCGGTGAACCCGCAGATGGGCAGCAACCTCATCATCGTGGTCTTCGCCGTCGTCGTCATCGGCGGCATGGGCTCGATCCTCGGCTCGGTGTTGACGGGCTTCGGCCTCGGCATCGTCGAGGGACTGACCAAGGTCTTCTGGCCCGAGGCCTCGGCCACCGTCATCTTCGTCATCATGGCGATCGTGCTGCTCGCGCGTCCCGCCGGCCTGTTCGGGAGGGGCTGACCCATGGCGTCCGAAACCACCGCCGACGCCATCGTTCCTGCCGCGCGGGATGGCCGTGGCATCTGGGGCTTCACGCGGCCGCAGCTCGTCGCACTGCTGGTGCTCGCGGCGATGCTCGTCGCCGGGCCGTACTTCCTCTACCCGGTCTTCCTGATGAAGCTGCTCTGCTTCGCGTTGTTCGCCTGCGCGTTCAACCTGCTGATCGGCTATGTCGGCCTGCTCTCCTTCGGGCACGCCGCGTATTTCGGCATGGGCGGCTACATCGCGGGCCACGTCGCCAAGGTCTGGGGCTTCACCCCCGAGGTCGCGGTGCTGGCGGGCGCCGTGGTCGCCGGCCTCCAGGGCTGGGTCTTCGGCTGGATCGCGATCCGCCGGGCCGGCATCTACTTCGCGATGATCACCCTCGCGCTCGCGCAGATGATCTACTTCTTCTGCGTGCAGGCGCCCTTCACCGGCGGCGAGGACGGCATCCAGGCGATCCCGCGCGGCAGTTTCCTCGGCAGCATGGGCCTGTCCTCCGACTGGAGCATGTACTGGTTCGTCGCCGGCATCTTCATGATCGGCTTCCTGCTGATTCACCGCATCATCCATTCGCCCTACGGCCAGGTGCTCAAGGCGATCCGCGAGAACGAGCCGCGCGCGATTTCCCTCGGCTACCGAACGGAAGACTACAAGCTGGTGGCCTTCATCCTTTCGGCGACGCTCGCGGGCGTGGCGGGCGGGACCAAGGCGCTGGTCTTCGGCATCGCGACGCTCACCGACGTGCACTGGGCGATGTCGGGCGAGGTGGTGCTGATGACGCTGGTGGGCGGCCTCGGCACGGTTTTCGGCCCCGTCGTCGGCGCGGCGGTGATCGTGACGATGCAGAACTACCTGGCCGAGATGGGCGCCTGGGTCACGGTGATCCAGGGCGGCATCTTCGTCGCCTGCGTGCTGGCTTTCCGCCGCGGCATCGTGGGCGAGATCGCCAACCTCCTGCGGGTGCGGCTCTGACGCAGCGGCGGGGGAGGGAGTCCTCCCCCGCCTTCACGCCCGCCGGGCGTATCAGTCCGCGAAGGACCCGGCCTCGACGATGATGGGCCGCCAGCGCGCGATCTCCTCCCCGTGGTAGCGGCGATGGAAGGCGAGGCTGGCGCGCTCCGGCGTCGCCGGGTCGGTCACCAGTTCGGCGAAGCGGGCGCGCAGGCGTTCATCCCGCATCGCGAGCAGCAGCGCGGCGTTGAGGCGCTGCTGCACCGCCTCCGGCGTGCCGGCGGGCGCGTAGAGGCCATGCCAAGTGCTCATGCTGATCGTGGGCGCGCCGGCCTCGGCGGTGGTGGGGATGTCCGGCAGGCCTGGCAGGCGCGCCGGGCTGGTCACGCCATAGGCGCGCACGCGGTTCTCGCGGATGAAGGGCGCGGTGTTGGTCGCCTGGTCGCACAGCAGGTCGAGCCGTCCGGCCATGAGTTCGGTGATGGCCGGCGCCGTGCCGCGGAAGCCGACGATGGTCGCGCGGTTCCCCGCCGCCTGTTGCAGCAGCAGCCCGCACAGGTTGGCCGCCGAGCCGAGCCCCGCCGTGCCGAGGTTCAGCGCATCCCCGCGCCGGCGCAGTTCGGCGACCAGCCCGGCGAGGTTCTCCGCCGGGAAGCCTGGCTTCGCGATGATCGTCATCGCCGCGTCCGAAACCAGGCCGAGCGGCGCGAAGTCGTTCAGCGTGTCGAAGGACAGGCGGCGGAACAGCGTGGCGCCGGCGGCCATGCCGACATTGGTCATCAGCAGCATGTAGCCGTCGGGCCGCGACTGCGCGACGCGCTGGGCGCCGACATGCGCGGGGCCGATATTCTCGACCACGACAGGCTGCGGCAGGTGCTTCCCCATGGCCTCGGCGACCAGGCGGGTGATCACGTCCGTCGGCCCGCCGGCGGCGGCGCCGGCGACGATGGTGATGGGGCGTGTGGGAAATTCCTGCGCCTGCGCGGCGCCGGCAAGCCCGAAGGCGAGCGTCGTGGCGGCAAGCAGGGTCCGGCGGGTTGGGAGCATGTGGTTTCCTCCGATCGCGGCCGCGTCGGGCGGGCCGCATTTTTCGTTGCGGACATCCTTGCGGCTTTCGGCTGCGGCGTCACCCCGTCCTTGCCCGGCGGTTGGGCAGCGGCTGCGGGCGATATGGGCGGGGGCGTGACGAGCGTGCGGTGCAGCACGCATCCGGGGGCTTGCGGAATCCGCACAGGCGCGCGCTTCTTCGTCGCATGAGCATGTTCGCCCCTGTCAGCGGGAACGGCCACCGATGACCCCGGCCCTCGAGGTCGTCGGCCTCACGCTCGACTTCCGCCAGGACGGGCGCGCGCTGCGCGTGCTCGATGGCGTGTCCTTCCGCGTCGATGCCGGGCGCACGCTCGCCATCGTCGGGGAATCGGGCTGCGGCAAGTCGGTCGCCTCCCTCGCGGTGATGGGGCTGCTGCCGGAGAACGCGACCGTGGGCGGCGCCATCCGCCTGGCTGGGCGCGAACTGACGTCGCTGTCGCGCGAGGAGCGGCGGATGCTGCGCGGCGCCGAGATGGCGATGATCTTCCAGGAGCCGATGACCAGCCTGAACCCTGCCTTCACCGCGGGCGAGCAGGTGGCCGAGGCGCTGCGGCTGCACCAGGGCCTCGACCGGGCGGCGGCCTTCGCGGAGGCCATCCGGATGCTCGACCGCGTGCGCATCCCCGATGCGGCGCGGCGCGCGCGGCAGTATCCGCACCAGCTCTCGGGCGGGATGCGCCAGCGGGTGATGATCGCGATGGCGCTCGCCTGCCGACCGAAGCTGCTGATCGCGGACGAGCCGACCACGGCGCTCGACGTGACCGTGCAGGCGCAGATCCTCGCGCTGCTCGACGAGATGAAGCGGGAGACCGGCACCGCGGTCATCCTCGTGACACACGACCTCGGCGTCGTCGCCGACCATGCCGACGAGGTGGCGGTGATGTACGCCGGCCGCATCGCGGAACAGGCGGCTGCCGCGACGCTCTTCGCGCGGCCCGAGCATCCCTATACCGCCGGCCTGCTCGGCGCGGCGCCGGGGGAGGGGGAGCGCGGCGAGCGCCTGGCCAGCATCGAGGGCACCGTGCCGGATCTGCGCGCCCCGCCGCGCGGCTGCCGCTTCGCCCCGCGCTGCCCCTTCGTGATCTCGGGCTGCATCGCCGAGCCGCCGCCGCTCGCCGAGGTCGCGCCGGGCCATCTCTCCGCCTGCTGGCGCGCGCCGCTCGACACCGTGCTGGGGCAGGCGGCATGAGCGCGCTGCTCGAACTCGACGGCGTGGTGAAGCGCTTCCCGGTGCGCGATGCGCTCGGGCGCCGTGCCGGGGCGGTGCATGCGGTGGATGGCGTGTCGCTGTCCGTCGCGCAGGGGGAGACGCTGGCGATCGTCGGTGAATCCGGCTGCGGCAAGTCCACGCTCGGCCGGCTGATGATGAACCTGATCACCCCGGATGCGGGCAGCGTCCGCTTCGCGGGGGAGGACCTGGTGAGGCTCTCGCCGGCCGCGATGCGCGCCCGCCGGCGGGACATGCAACTGATCTTCCAGGACCCCTTCGCCAGCCTCGACCCGCGCATGACGGTCGAGCAGGCGGTGGCCGAGCCGCTGCGCCTGCATCGCATCGTGCCGCGCGGCGAGGAACGCGCGCGCGTCGCGGACCTTCTCTCCCGCGTCGGGCTGCGGCCGGAACTGGCGCGGCGCTGGCCGCATGAGTTCTCGGGCGGGCAGCGCCAGCGCATCGCGATCGCGCGTGCGCTCGCCAGCCAGCCGAGGCTGATCGTCGGCGACGAGCCCGTTTCCGCACTCGACGTCAGCGTTCAGGCGCAGGTGGTGAACCTGCTGTCGGACCTGATCCGCGACCTCGGCCTGACCTTCGTGCTCATCAGCCACGATCTCGGCGTGGTGCGCCACGTCGCGGACCGGGTGGCGGTGATGTATCTCGGCCGCATCGTGGAGCAGGGGCCGGCGGAGGAGGTGCTGACCGCACCGAAGCACCCCTACACGCGCGCACTGCTCGCCGCCGTGCCGGGCCATGGCGTGAAGGCGCCGCCGATCGAAGGCGACGTGCCGTCCCCGATCGCACCGCCGCCGGGCTGCCGCTTCCACACCCGCTGCCCCTTCGCCGAGGCGCAGTGCCGCATCATCCAGCCCGAACTGACCGGCGCGCCGCACGCGGTCGCCTGCCTCCTCGACGGCCGCCTGCCGCCTGTCCGGCCGCGCCCCGAGCGCCTGGCCGGTGGCGAGCGCCTCAGGCGCCTGCAATCCTTCTTCCGGGCCCCGGCCCCACCAACGGGAGCGCAACCATGAAGACGAGCATCAAGGTCATCCTCGCCGCCGCGGCGGCCATCATCCCGGCGGTCGCGACCATCGCGCCCGCGCAGGCGCAGAACCTGCGCATCGGCCTGCGCGAGGACCCGGACATCCTCGACCCGACCCTGTCGCGCACCTATGTCGGGCGCATCGTGTACATGGCGCTCTGCGACAAGCTGTTCGACATCAACGAACGGCTGGAGGTGGTGCCCCAGCTTGCCACCGGCTTCCGCTGGGAGAGCCCGACGCAGTTGCTGATCACGCTGCGCGAGGGCGTGCGCTTCCACGACGGGGAGGCGATGGACGCCGAGGCCGTCCGCTACTCGCTGAACCGCCACCTGACGATGCAGGGTTCCTTCCGCCGCAGCGAGATCGCCGACATGCAGTCGGTCGAGGTGGTGGACCCGCGCACGGTGCGCATCACGCTGAAGGGACCGTCCGCCTCCTTCCTCTCGGCGCTGACCGACCGTGCCGGCATGATCGTCAGCCCAAAGGCCGCCGAGGCCGCGGGCCGCAACTTCGGCACGCGCCCGGTCTGCGCCGGCCCCTTCCGCTTCGTCGAGCGCGTGGCGCAGGAACGCATCGTCGTCGAGCGCTTCCGCGAATACTGGGACGCCGCGAACATCCACTTCGACCGCGTCACCTACCTGCCCATCCCGGACAACACGGTGCGCCTCGCGAACTTGCAATCCGGCGCGGTCGAGTTCGTCGAGCGCATGGAACCCGACGACATGAAGACCATCCAGCGCGCGCGCAACCTGCGCGCGGTCGCGGTGGACGAACTCGGCTACCAGGGCATCACCATCAACATCGGCAACGGGGAGAGGGCGAACAATCCGCTCGGCCGCGATGCGCGCGTGCGCCAGGCCTTCGAGCTCGCCATCGACCGCGCGGCCATCAACCAGGTGGTCTATGAGGGCATGTACACGCCGACGCGGCAGCCCTTCCCGCCGGCCAATCCCTTCCATGTCCGGGACTTCCCGCCGACCGAGCGCAATGTCGATCGCGCCCGCGCCCTGCTGCGCGAGGCCGGCGTGACCACACCCGTGCAGGTCGAGATGACCGTCCCCAACAACCCCGACCTGCGCCAGGTGGGGGAGGTGATCCAGTCCATGGTCGCCGAAGCCGGCTTCGCCCTGACGCTGCGCGCGATGGAGTTCGCCTCCTCGCTCCAGGCGGCGACGCGCGGCGAGTTCCAGACCTACCTGGTCGGCTGGTCCGGCCGCACCGATCCGGACGGCAACATCTACACCTTCACCCGCACCGGCGGCGGGCAGAATGACGGCCGCTACTCGAACCCCGAGGTGGATCGCCTGCTCGATGCGGCGCGGACGGAACTCGATATCGAGAAGCGCCGCGACCTCTATGCCCAGGCGCTGCGCATCGCCTTCGGCCAGGATGTCGGCCGCATCTACCTGTGGCACCGCAAGAACGTGATGGCGCATACCGCGCGGCTGACGGGCTACCGGCCGATCTCGGACGGGATGATCCGGCTGCAGGGCATGCGGCTCCAGTAACGTGGGCATCTGGTTGCTGCGCAGGGTGGGGCAGGTGATCCCCACCCTCCTGATCCTCTCGATCCTGATCTTCGGGCTGCAGCAGCTCATGCCCGGTGACCCGGCCGTGATCCTGGCTGGCGAGGAACGCGGCGACCCGGCCGTGCTCGCTCAGATCCGCGCGGAACTTGGCCTCGATCGCCCGGTCCATGAGCAGTACGTGATCTGGATGTCGAAGGTGCTGACCGGCGACTTCGGCTTCTCCTGGCGCATCCGCGTGCCGGTCAGCGAGTTGATCCTCGCGAAGCTGCCGGTGACCTTCCAGCTTGCGTCGATGGCCTTTGTCATCGCCATCCTCATCGGCGTGCCGCTCGGCATCCTCTCCGCCGTACGGAAGGACACGCCGGCGGACTGGGCTGCGAACGGCGTCGCGCTGTTCGGCATCTCGACGCCGAATTTCTGGCTCGGGATCATGATGATCCTGCTGTTCAGCGTGGAACTCGGCTGGCTGCCGCCCTCCGGCTACGTGCCGCTTTTCGAGGACCCGGCGCAGTCGCTCGCCACCACCATCATGCCGGCCTTCGTGCTCGGCACCGGAGTGGCCTCGGTACTGATGCGCCACACGCGGGCGGCGATGCTGACGGCGCTGTCGCAGGACTACGTCCGCACTGCGCGGGCGAAGGGGCTGCGCGAGCGCGTCGTGGTGTGGAAGCACGCGCTGCGCAACGCGCTGATCCCCGTGGTCACGCTCGGCGCCATCGAGTTCGGCCGCCTGCTCGCCGGCGCCGTGCTGACCGAGCAGATCTTCACCATCCCCGGTTTCGGCAAGTTGATCGTCGATGCCGTGTTCAACCGCGACTACCCGGTGGTGCAGGGGGTGGTGCTGGCGACGGCGCTGATCTTCGTGGTCCTCTCGCTGATCGCGGATCTTCTCTACATGGCCATAAACCCGCGGCTGAGGAACGCCTGATGGCGTTCCTCAGCCGCTTGCTTTTTTTCTGCCTCACGCGCCGGCGCCGGCATCCGCCGGCTTGGCTTGCGCGCCGTGCACTGGACCGCCCAGCGCGACGGGCGGTCTGGGCGCGGTCGCGCTTTGCGCTCCCGGCCCGAGGCGAAGCCTCGGGCCGCAGGGTGCGGCCGACCGGCCAAGGCCGCGCAGTCGCACGGGTTCACGCGCCATGAGCACCACCGCCGCAATCGCCGCGCCCGAAAGCCCCACGCGCCGCGCCATCAGGCGCTTCCTGCGCCACCGCCTGGCCGTCTTCGGGCTGGTCATCGTCGTCGCCTTCGTGCTGGTGGCGATCCTCGCGCCGGTGATCGCGCCCTATGACCCGTTGCAGACCTCATGGGCGCGCATCCGCAAGCCGCCCTCCGAACTGCACTGGTTCGGCACGGACGAGAACGGGCGCGACGTGCTCTCCCGCGTCATCTGGGGGGCGAGGGCCTCGCTGATGGCGGGCGTCGTCTCGGTGCTGGGGGCGCTCTGCATCGGCGTGCCGCTGGGGCTGCTGGCCGGGCTCGCGGGCGGGTGGACGGATGCCGTCATCTCCCGCGTCGCGGATGCGATGCTCTCGGTGCCCTTCCTGATCCTGGCCATCGCGCTCGCCGCCTTCCTCGGGCCGGCGCTCGAGAATGCGATGCTCGCCATCGCCATCACCGCCTCGCCGGTCTTCGTGCGCCTGTCGCGCGGCATGGCGCTCGACGCGAAATCCACCGACTGGATCGAGGCGGCGCGCGCCCTGGGCAACCCCGCCTGGCGCACCGCCTTCGTCCATGTGTTGCCCAACATCGTCCCGCCGCTGCTGGTGCAGGCCTCCCTCGCCATCGCCGAGGCGATCATCGCGGAAGCCGCCTTGTCCTTCCTTGGCCTCGGCCAGCAGCCGCCGAATCCTTCCTGGGGGTCGATGCTCAATTCCTCCCAGCGCTTCCTGACGCAGGCCCCCTGGTTGTCGATCTTCCCCGGCCTGACCATCATGGTTGTCGTGCTGGCATTCAACCTGATGGGCGACGGGCTGCGCGACGCGCTGGACCCGCGCGCGGACAAGACATGATCGAACTGCGTTCGGCGCCCGGCGAATTGCCGCGGGGGCGCCGCATCTACGCCATCGGCGACATCCACGGAACTTTCGGCCGGCTGCGCGACCTGCACGGGCAGATCGCTGCCGACCTGAAGCGGCGGCCGGTTTCCTCGGCGCTGCTGATCCATCTCGGCGACTACGTGGACAAGGGCGCGGACAGCCGCGGCGTGGTGGACTACCTCGTAGATCAGGACCCGGTGCCTGGCCTGCCGGCCATGTTCCTCTGCGGCAACCATGAGGAGACGATGCTCGCCGCGCTCTCCGGCGACGGGGCGGCGGCGGCGGACTGGCTCTGGGGCGGCGGGCGGGCGACGCTCGAATCCTGGGGCATCGATCCCGAGGCCCCGCGCGAGGCCTGGCCCGACCACTTCACCGCCGCGCAGATGCGCTTCCTGCGGCGCCTCGGCCTCTGGCACCAGGAGGGATCCTACCTCTTCGTCCATGCCGGCATCCGGCCGGGCATCCCGTTGGAAGACCAGTCGCGCGAGGACCTGCTGCGCATCCGCCACGACTTCCTCGGCAGCGAGCGCGACCACGGCATGGTCGTGGTCCACGGCCATACGGCGGGCTTCCAGCCGGTGGTGCGGGACAACCGCATCTGCGTGGACACTGCCGCCTGGTCCGGCGGCCCCCTGACCTGCGCTGTCTTCGAGGGCGACCGCCTCGGTTTCCTGCAGGCCTGATCAGCCGCGCCGCACCGGGCCAGCCACGATGGTCGCGTCGGTATCCGTGCCCGGCAGTTGCAGGAAGGACAGGTCCATCCAATACGGCCCGTCCGGCGCCGATGGGTCGAACTGCACCTGCACCGTCGTCATCTGCCGCATCTGCGGGACAGGGTCGAAGGGCAGGGGCTCGCCTTCGAACAGGCGCTGGACGCCGCTGCGCGGGTCCTGCCAGCGCGCCTGCACCATCCAGCGCGGGCCCTGGGGCGTCTGCTCCCGCCGCAGCCCGGCGAGCGGGACGGCGAAGCCCATGGCGCTGCCGACCGCCGCGGGCGGCATCCCGGGCATGGCGGCAACTCCACGGCGGCCGAAGACGCGCCGCGTCGCCACGCCGACAAGGGTGAACACCACGCCCATCCCGCCCAGCAGCGTGCCGACGAACCAGCTCTCCATGAAGCCGGTCATCGCCGCGTGCTCCGGTCGCGCCGGGTCGTAGCGCACGCGGATCGCCTCTCCCACCGTGCAGCAGGGCGGGTTGGAGGCCACCGAGCCCTCCACCCTGATCTGCTTCCCGCTCGGCAGGGCGAAGGTGAAGACTGGCCGGTAGGTCCGCGAGGTGCGGCCGTCCCGGTCGCGGCTGGTGCTCGCGAGCATCTCGACGACGCGACCGTCCGTCTCCACCGCGATGCCGCGGAACTTCATCTCGGACCAGATCGCGAAGCCCGAGCCGGCCAGCAGCCCGAGCCCCACCACCAGCAGGATCCAGGGCACGATGCGCCCCACCCGGCCACCGGAGCGGACCGTGGTCGTGCTGTAGGTGATCTGCATCAGGCCCCCGACTCGTGCTGTCGCCGCATCATTTTGCCTGAGACTTCTTGTGCGCGGCGAGCGCCATCAGCCGCCGGTCGCGCCAGGCGGAACGGTCGCCGATCGCCTCCCGCGGCAGCCTGGTTCGCCGTGCCGCATCCACCTGCGCCACCGTCGCCGCGTCGTAGAGGAACGGCGTCTGCTCCTCGGTGATGCCGCCCATCAGCGGGCCGAAGCGCGCCGCGTAGTCCGCGACACCGGCGGGCGCATTGAGGTCGATGGTCTCGAAGGGCCCCATGAAGGACCAGCGCAGGCCGAGGCCTTCCTTCACGCAGGCGTCCACATCCTCGACCGACATCACGCCGTCGCGCACCAGGCGGAAGGCCTCGGCGACCAGCGCCGCCTGCAGGCGGTTCAGCACGAAGCCGCGCGTTTCCTTCATCGCTGTCACCGGCACCTGGCCGACCCGGCTCATCAGGTCCCGCGTGCGCGCCACCACGGTGGCATCGGTCCAGGGGGCGCCCACCAGCTCGACCAGCGGCACCAGGTAGGGCGGGTTCACCGGATGCGCGACCAGGCAGCGCGCCCGGCCCGCCAGCCCCTCGGTGAAGGCGCTCGCCGGGATGCCGGAAGTCGAGGAGGCCAGCACCGCATCCGGCCCGCACAGCGCATCGAGCCGGGCGAAGGTCTCGCGCTTCACCTCGACCCGTTCCGGCCCGTTCTCCTGCACATGCGACGCGCCGGCGAGGCATTCCTCCAGCGTCGCCGCGACCGAGACGCGCTCGGCCACCGTCGCCGGCGCTTCCGCGATCAGCCCGGCGGCGGAGAGGTCCGCGAGTCGTGCGTGGATCGTCGCGAGCGTCGCCGTCGCGGCCCCCGGCGCGGGATCCCAGATCGCGACGGAGTGCCCGGCACGCGCGAAGACAATGGCCCAGGCACCCCCGATCAGCCCCGCCCCGACCACCGCGATGCGTTCCATGCCGCTTTCCTCCGAGCGCGCCGCCTTGATCGGCCGGTCGCTACGGGCGATCTAAGTCCGCGTGAGCGATCCCCGCAACGCACCCCTCCCGGCACGGACGCCAGCCCTTCCGCTGCTGGTCACGCGCGGCCTCGGCTTCTTCCTGCTGGCCGGGACGATGTGGATCGCCGGCATGCTGGCGCTGATCCGCTCGGCCATGGCGGTGTTCGGCTCGTGAAGGCCTTCTGGCGCGGCTGGCTTCCGCCGCTGATGGCGCTGCCGCTCCTGCCGGCGACGCTGTTCAACCTCTTCGCCGGGCGCGACCTCGCGCTGCTCGGCTGCGTCATCGGCATGGTGCTGCCGCTGCTCGCATCCTGGCTGCTGCGCCGGGGGCGGGAAGGGGATGCCGGCCGTGCTGCGCTCGCCATGGGCGGCGCAGCGGTCGCGGTCGCTGCCCTCGGCGCCGAGGCCGGGCCGGTTGCCGCGCTGCTGCTCGGCGCCGGCGCCTGGGGTGGGGCGCGCCTGCTCTATACGGGCATGGAGGAAGGCACGCCGGTCGCCCCGCCGCCGCCGCCCGAGGCCCTGCGCGAGGCGCGCGCGCGGCTGGCCGCGATCATCCGCCGCCTGCCTTCCCTGCCGGAGCCACGCCTCATGCCGGTTGCCTCGGCCATCGGCGGGGTGCTGGACGACCTGGAGCGCCGCCCCGAGCGCCTCGCCCAGGCGCGGGACGCGCTGGCGCTGCACCTCGACGCGCTGGAACGCATCGTCGCCCGGTTGGAAGCGGGCGCGGCGCCGCCGCCCGGACTTGCCGCCCTGCTGACCGACCTCGAAACCGGTGCCCGCGGCCTTCGCGACCGCCTGCGGGAAGAGGAGAGCGCCGCGCTCGAAGTCCAGGTGAAGGTGCTGGGCGAGCGGCTGAGGCGGGAAGGCCTGGGCTGAGGGCAAGCGCCCGCCGGCGTATTGCGAAACATCAATCGCGTCACGGCGCGGGATGCTAATGATTGCGCTGCCGAAAATACGGCGCATTCGGAGGATCCCGCCATGCTTCGCCGCTCTGCCCTGCTCACCGCGCTGGCCGTAGCCGCCTGCGCACCGGCGCAACCGCCGCCCACGCTGGGGACACCCGCCGGCCAGGGTGCGGTCACCACCGACCAGATCGTCACCGCGCGGCAGGACGCAGCGGCCTTCTTTGCCAGGCCGCAGGCCGGGCAGCCCGCGGCCGCGGCGCGCGCCATCGCCGACATCGAGTATCTTGCCGGTGCGGTGCCGACGGATCCGCGCTGGCAGACCGCAGGCGCCGGCGCCGTCACGCAACTCGCCCAGGCGCGCAGCGAGGCGCGCCGCGCCCTGGGCATCCCGGCGAATGCCCCCGCCCAGCAGGTGATCGACGGGCTGCAGGGGGCGGCGGCGGCGCTTGACGCCAACGACCGCGCGGCCGTGGCGCGCGCCCTGCCGCGCGGCGTCTTCACCGCGGGGCCGGATCAGACCGTCCGGCGCCTGTCGCAGCCGCCACGCGTGCCGAGCGCGAGCGGGGCGCTCTTTGCGCTGGCTGCCGGATCGAGCGGCGGCAGCGGGCGCTGACCCATCCGCCTGCGTGGTGGCGTCGCTGCGCGGTGCCACCACCGTCGGTGGCTTGACGAGCCCCGCATGACGGGCGACCTCCGTTGGCAAGACCAACGGAGGAAGCACGTCCATGTTGCATCGTCGCGCCCTGCTGACTGCGGCGGCGGCCCTTGCCGCGCCCTCGATCGCCGCTGCCCAGGGTGCCTGGCCCAACGGGCCCATCCGCATCATCGTCCCCTTCCCGCCGGGCGGGTCCACGGACGCCATGGCGCGCCTGCTCCAGCCGCGCCTGCAGGCGGAGTTCGGCGTGCCCATCGTGGTCGAGAACCGCGGTGGAGCCTCGGGTTCGCTCGGCACGGCACAGGCCGCGCGCGCGGCCCCGGACGGCAACACCTGGCTCATCGTCTTCGACACCCATGCCGTGAACCCCGCGCTGATTCCGAACATCGGCTTCGACACGCAGAAGGACCTGACCTCGCTGCTGCTCTTCGGCACCGCGCCGATGGTGCTGACGGCGCATCGCGCGCGGCCCTACCGCAGCCTGACGCAGGTGATCGAGGCGGCGAAGGCGAGGCCCGAGACTATCACCTATGGCAGCATCGGCAATGGCAGCCTTGCGCACCTGACGATGGAACTGGCGCAGCGCGCGGGCGGCTTCCGCCTGGTGCACGTGCCCTATCGCGGCGGCGGGCCGCTCGCCGTCGCGGCGGCGGCGGGGGAGGTGGACCTGCCCGTCGCGACGCGCCCGGCCATCGGCGTGCATGTCGATTCCGGCACGCTGGTCCCGCTGGCGCAGACGGGGGCGACGCGCTCGCCATCCATGCCCGACATCCCGACGCTCGCCGAGGCTGGCATTCCGGGCATCGATGCGCGCGCCTTCTGGGGCTTCCTCGGTCCCGCCAACCTGCCGCCCGCGATCAAGCAGCGGATGGAGGCCGCGGTCCGCAAGGCGCTGGCGATCCCGGAGGTGCGCGACCGCGTCATCGGCCTCGGCATCGACCTCGACCCGAAGGGCGAGGACGTCTTCGCCCCCTACCTCGCACGGCAGATGGAGGTCTGGGCCCGTGTGGTGCGCGAGAACAACATCCGCCCGGACTGAGCGGCGCCACACTCCCGCCGGAGTGCGGCGGCAGGCTGGCGCGATGAAGCGCCTCCTGCCGCTGTTGGTCCTGCCGCTCGCCGGCTGTGTCGTCGTCCAGCCCACGCCCCTGGCTATTCCGGCTACGCCCGTCTGCGAGGATCCGGGCGCCGGCGCGGCCTATGGCGCGGCGATCGGGGCGGGGATCGGGGCGCTGGCGGGCTCGGCCAATGCGGATGCCGGGCGCGGCGCGCTGATCGGGGCAGGGGTGGGGGCGCTCGCGGGGGCTGCCATCGGGACGCAGCCCTGCGAGAAGTGAAGCAGGCCGGGGGCGCTGCCCCTGGACCCCGCCAGGAAACTCAGTTTCCTGGACCTTCGGGAACCGAATGCCGGGGAGGGGCATGCGCAGGGTGCTGACGACTCTGGCCGTCCTGGCGGTGGCACCGCTGATCGTGGTCGGGCTGCTCTGGGCAGGGCAGGAACGGATGATCTTCATCCCGGACAGGCGCGCCTTCGCCACGCCACCGGGGTGGGTACGCGGGACGCTGCGCACGGAGGACGGGCTGGACCTCGCCTTCCTGGCGGTTCCGCCGGCACCGGGCGCGCCCGTGCTGCTGCATTTCCACGGCAACGGCGGCAATGTGGAACACAGAACGACTCTCGGCGCGTACCTGAACCGCGGGGGCTATGGCGTTGTTCTTGCGGAATACCGCGGTTATGGCGGCAACCCCGGTAGGCCGGGGGAGGAAGCCTTCGCCCGCGACGCCGCGGCCTACCTCGCCTGGACGCGGGCGCGCTTCCCGGACAGCGCCCTGGTGCTGTGGGGGGAGAGCCTCGGCAGCGGCGTGGTGGCGCGGCTCGCGGAGAACCGCGACGGCATCGCGGCGCTGGTGCTGGAGAGTCCCTTCACCTCGGTCGCCGACCTGGCGCGCGGGATCTACCCATTCCTGCCAACCGACATGCTGCTGCGGCATCGCTTCGAAACCCTGTCACGACTGCCCGCGATCCGCGCCCCGGTGCTGGTGGTGGGCAGCGAGCGCGACGGCGTGACCCCGGCGGGCCATGCGCGACGGGTGGCCGAAGCCGCGCGCGATGCGCGGCTGGAGATGCTCCCCGGCACCGCGCATCCCGCTGTGCTGAACGATGAGGACGGACGAGGCGCGCAGGCGGTCCTCGCATTCCTCGCGCGGCGGGTCGGCCGCTGAATCCTCGGTCGGCGCGCAACCCTCAGCGCAGCGGCCGCGGCTTTTGCGGCAGGGGCCCGCCAGCGTCCCCGCCGAGCCCCGCCTTGCCCGGGGGCGCCGCCGTGCCGCCGCCGAATCCCTGCTTCGAGGGGCCGGCCTGACCCGGATCGCCGGACATGCCGGGCTTGCCGGCCGGCGCCTCCTCCCCGCCACCCATCAACCCGCCGAGCAGCGCCGCAAGCCCGCCGCCGGACCCACCTCCGCCGGACCCAGCGCCGCCGGCCAGTGCGCCTAGCAGCGTCCCCAGGCCACCGCCAGCCGCGCCCCCGCCACCTTGGCCGCCAGCCATGGCGCCCATGATCTGCGCCAGCGCGCCACCCATGCCGCTGGAACCGAACTCGGCGTCCGATTGCGGCACGTGGCCCTGCGGCGTCAGGGCATTGACCAGTTGCGGCAGGACCGCCGCGAGGAGACCGGCGACGCCGCCGCCCTCACCGGGACCGGCGGCGGCAGCGGGATCGGCGCCGATGCGCTGCGCCACTGCGTTCAGTTCGCCCTGCTCGAACACCCTGGCGAGGCGGTCCGGTGCGACGGGCTTGTTGGCGCCGGAGCCAACCCAACTGTCCACTTCATCGCCGAGGCCGCCCTGCCGAAGCCGCTCGACCAGCGTGCCGAGGCCCTCCGCCCCGCCGCGCCCGCCAGCGAGCATGCCGAGCAGGCCCTCGAGGGCCTCGCCCCCGCCGCCCTTGCCGTAAGACATGGCCGTCCTCCCGTTGCATTCCGGAGCCGTTGCGATCCTATACGCGGGCGTCCTTCGGGCGGAACATTTCCTCGGCACCGCCCTCCCTTGACCGCGCCCGCCCCCCTTGGTCCGATGCGCGGGGACGTCACCACCCAACGGAGGAAACGCCATGCGCGCCTGGGCCGTCATCGAAACGGGCAAGCCGCTTCAGGAAATCGAACTGCCGACGCCCGAGCCCACCGGCAAGCAGGTGCTGATCGAGATCACCCACGCCGGCGTCTGCCATTCCGACCTGCACATCTGGGAAGGCGAGTACGACCTCGGCTCCCGCGGCAAGATGCGCCTGACCGATCGCGGCGTGGTCCTGCCGCTGGCCATGGGCCACGAGATCGTCGGCAAGGTGCTGAAGTGGGGGCCGGAGGCAAACAATGCCGGCCTCAAGGTCGGCGACCACATGATCGTCTTCCCCTGGGTCGGCTGCGGCAAGTGCGACAAGTGCCTGGCCGACGAGGACAACATGTGCCTCTCGCCGCGCAGCCTCGGCGTCTATCAGCATGGCGGCTACGCCACGCATGTGCTGGCGCCGGAACCGCGGCACCTGGTGCCGGTCGGCAGCCTCGATCCGTCGCTGGCGGCGACCTACGCCTGCTCGGGCATCACGGTGTTCAGCGCCATCAACAAGGTCATGCCGATGCCGGCGGATGAGCCGATCGTGCTGGTCGGCGCCGGCGGCCTCGGGCTGAATGCGGTCGCCGTGCTGAAGGCCAAGGGGCACCGCCGCATCGTCGTGGTGGATGTCAGCCAGGCGAAGCTCGACGCGGCGAAGCAGGAAGGTGCTACCGACACGGTGCTCGCCGACGGCCCCGATACTGCCAAGCGCATCATCGAGGCCGCCGGCGGCCCGGTCGGCGCGATCGTGGACCTGGTGAACGGCACCGACACGGCGCGCTTCTCCTTCGATGCGCTGCGCAAGGGCGGCAAGCTGGTGCAGGTCGGCCTCTTCGGCGGGGAGATGAACATTCCGCTGCCGCTGATGCCGATCCGCGCGCTGACGATCCAGGGTTCCTACGTCGGCAACGTTAAGGAGCTGCGGGAACTGGTCGGCATCGCCCAGTCCGGCAAGATGCCGGCGATCCCGATCACCAACATGCCGCTGAACCAGGCCGACGCCGCGCTGAACCGGCTGAAGGAAGGCAAGGTCGTCGGCCGCATCGTGCTGACGGCGAGCGCGGCCTGACCCTGCCGCCTGACGGCGAGCGCGGCCTGACCCTGCCGCGCCCCGCGCCGCATGGCGGGGGACCGGACGCGCCATCGTGAGGAAGGCGCCGCGTGGCCCGGCTGCGCGGCGCCCTTCTTTTGCGCGGCCTGTCGCATCACGGCGTCATGCCGCCGAGCATTGCCGATGATCTCATCATCGGCGAGGCGAACGGCATGGCGCGGGGCTGGTGGGGCGGCCGCCTGCGGATACGCCGGCCCTGATGCCGGGCGCATCAGCCCCGCGCGTAGGGGCCGCCGGTCACGGGGTCCTTCGCCGGGTCCGGCGTCGTGGCGATCGAATGCAGCGCGCGCGGCCGTTCCTCCGGCGCGCCGTGCAACTGGTCCGGCGGCGCTGCGCCCTTCGGGTAGGCGCCCACCACCAACAGGTCCTCGCTCGCGCCCATGTTGCGGTGGCCGGTGCCGGCCGGCAGCACCACGACATCGCCGGCCGCGAGCTCCACCGCCACCCCGGCCTCGCCGCCCAGCAGCACGCGGACCTGGCCTGAGACGATGGCCAGCGCCTCATGCGCGTTGGAATGATAATGGTGCCAGGGGTGGATGCCGTTCCGCCAGGCCGGGCGCCAGCCATGGCCGCGGAACAGGGTCTCGGCCGCTGCGGCGTCACCAGCCGGCACGGCCCCGCGATGCACCAGCACGGGCAGGCGCGAATTGTTCGGGACGTCGCGCCCCTCCGGGAGAAGGAGCATCTCCGCACCGTCCTTCCGGTGTTCGTGCATGTCGTCCCTATCCTTGCCGCGTGGAAACCTCTTCCCCATGATGCCGGGAAGGACGGAAGGGCTCCACCATGACAGACATCACGCCGCTGCGGGACTTCATCCGCGCCATGACGCGACTGGCGGATGAAGGCGCGACGGAATCGCGCTGGCTGACGGAGGGCGCGGCGCTGCTGCGGCAACTCATCGCCAACGACACCTGGCTGCCGGAGGAATGCGCGCAGCCCGGCCCGCGCTACCGCCAGTACCTGCTGCATTGCGACCCGATGGAACGCTTCTGCGTCGTATCCTTCGTCTGGGGGCCAGGGCAGAAGACGCCGGTGCACAACCACACCGTCTGGGGCTTGGTCGGGATGCTGCGCGGGGAGGAGATCTCGACCGAGGTGAAGCCCGGCGTGCCCATGGCCTTCGGCCAGGTGGACCACCTGCGGCCGGGCGAGGTGGTGGCGGTCAGCCCCAACCTCACGGACATCCATGTCGTGGAGAACGCGCTGCCCGACCGCGCCAGCATCAGCATCCACGTCTATGGCGGCAACATCGGCGCCATCGCCCGCAGCGTCTTCGACCCCGTGACGGGGGCGCAGAAGCGCTTCGTCTCCGGCTACGACAACGCGGCAGTGCCGAACCTCTGGGACCGCAGCAAGGAGATGCGCGCGGCCTGATCCACGCCGCCCGCAAAAGGAAAGGGGCCGCCCCGTCGCCGGAGCGGCCCCTTTTCGTTCGAGCGTGCCCGCCTCAGCGGCGCGTGGAGCGCGCCGGGCCAGCCTGGGCCACTTCCTCCAGCCCGAGGCTTGCCGCCTGCGCCGAATTCACGCGCAGCGGGCCGGTGCCGGCGAACAATGTACCGCCCGTCGCGTCGGGACGGTTGTAGATGAAGCCCTGCACGGCATAGGTGCGGCCGTAGTTGTCGCTGCTGTGGCCGACCTGCACGCGCACCTGCGTCCAGTCGTTTTGCGGGGAGGCATCAACCACCGACACGCCGCGCATGATGCTTCCGCGGCGAATGCCGGGGCCACCCCAATTGGCGTGATGGATCAGCACCTCGCGGGAGGAGACGACGCGCTCGACCACCGCGACGTGCCCGGCGCGCATGCCGCCCGAACCCGGGAAGGCCATGATCGAACCGACTTCCGGGCGGTTGCCGCGGGCATAGAGGCCGGCGGCGTTGTACCACCACTGGCCGCCATTGCCGCTGATGGCCATGCCGGTCGCCTGGCGCGCATAGGGCACGCAGGAGATGCCGCCGCCACCACCGCCGGCATAGGCGCCCGCGCCGCCGCCGCGACGGCCGTTGCGTGCCACAGTTCCGGAATTGCCCACCGAGGCGGTCCGCAGCGTGGCGTTCTGGCCGCGCTGGTTGGACCCGCGGGCGGTCGCATTCGCCGTGCGCGTGGTGGTGCCGCGGGCTCCGGCAGCGGCCGGTGCCGCAGATGCCCGCGCCGCGGGCTTGCCCTGTCGTCCATCGGGTGTCCTGGCAGCGGCGTCCTGCGCCGCAAGGCCGAAGCCACCGAACAGGATCGCGAACGCGATCGCCGCCCTCTTTGTCTTCATGAGCCCCCTGTGCCCCCAGTGATTCCCCTCGGGCCTTGTGCGCCCGATCACACAACCGGGGGTAACAAGGCCGCGCGGAGGCTGACAACCCGCCGCGGCTGTTACCCGGTGTAATCCGGAGTGATTTCCACGAATGCCCTTTGGAACGTCGCGGAGAAAAGGAAAACAGTCCGCGAAATACGGCGGGAATTGGGCGAGGCAACAGTGTGGTGGCCGGAACGCAACAGCGCCCGGCCTTGAGGGCCGGGCGCTGCCTGCTTGATTCGCGGAATTATTTCCTGCGATGCGACTCCGCCGCGCGGGGCCGCATCAGCGGCAGGCGGTGATCATGATCTCCACCAGGTGGCGCGGGTCGGCCATGTTGGCCTCCACGCAGGCGCGCGCCGGGGCCATGCCGGCCGGCAGCCAGGCGGTCCAGAGCTCGTTCATCGCGCCGCGGTCGCGGATGTCCTTCAGCCAGATCTGGGCGGAGAGAAGACGCGTCGTGTCGGTGCCGTTCGCCTCGAGCGCGGCGTCGATCTTCGCCAGCACCTCGGCCGTCTGGCCCTTGATATCCTTCGAGAGGTCGTCGGCGGTCATCCCCGCGAGGTAGACGAAGTTGTGGTATTCGACAGAGGACGAAAGGATCTGGTTCGTGCCCTGGCGGGTGATCTTGCTCATTCCGGCCGCTCCTTCGCGATGCTGCGCCTGTCGCGCTGCCCGCTTCTAGAACAGCTTCCCATCATCGGGAATGACCCCCCGGACGCTGTCAGCCCTTGCCGCTGGAAAGCGCGGCGCAATCGGGGCAGCGGCCGCGCGCCCCGCCGTCGTCGGCCGCGGTCCGTGCCTTGCCTGCGGCGCTGTGTTTCGAGGCATCTCCGGGCGCGCACGTATCGGCAGGCTAAGGGCCGGTGGACCTCGCCGCCGCGCCGCGCATCGCGCAGGCGACCAGCAGCAGCGGGAGGGCGGCGGCGGGGCGTCATGCGCGCATCCTGCCGCGTCGACGGCCCGCCGCCACGAAGCGCTTCACGCCACGCGGTAGGTGCTTCCCGAAGCTGCGGCGCCGATCATCGCCTCGTAGACCGCGACGCCGTGGATCGCGTCCTGGAGCGGCAGCGGATACGCCGGCCCGCCCGCCGCCGCCGCGGCGAAGGCCGTGAGTTCCGCACGCTCGATGTCGGTGACGGGAAAGACCTTCTCCTCGGGCGTGCCGTCGCGCCGGCAGGTGACGAGCGATTCATGCCCGTGCAGCACCGCCCAGGCATCGGTCCCGAACAGCCCGACACGCCAGTAGCGCGGCGCATAGGCGAGCGTCGCGAAGTTCGCCGTCGCCCCGCTTTCGAAGCGGAACAGCCCCGCCGTGGTGTCGTCCAGCCCGTTGTCGAGCACGCGCGCATGGGACTGCACCGTCACCTCCGCGATGCGGCCGGCGAGGTTGATGAACATGTCCACCATGTGGATGCCCATGCCCCCCATGCCGCCGAGCGGGCTTTCCGCACGGTTCGCGCGCCACATGCCCGGCTTGTAGGCGAGCGCGCCCGGCCCGCTGAACTGCCCTTCGACATGCAACAGCGTGCCGAGGCGGCCATCGGCGAGCATCGCCTTCATCTCCGCGACCGCGGGCAGGAAGCGACGGTTGTGGCCGAGCGCCAGGACCACGCCGGCGTTGCGGCAGGCATCCACCGCCGCCTCGGCCGAGACCTTGGTCATGGTGAAGGGCTTCTCGACGAAGACGTGCTTGCCGGCGCGTGCGGCGGCGATCACCTGTTCGGCGTGCATTCCGTGCGGAGAGGCGATGGCGACCGCCTGCACCTCGCGGTCGGCCAGCACGGCCTCGAAGGAGGGCAGGATGCGCACGCCCTGCCGCGCCGCCCAGTCCGCGGCGCGCTCCGGCCGCCCGGTGCAGCCGGCGACGAAGCGGATGCCCGCGCCATCCTTGCCCTGGACGCTGTCCACCAGCGTCTGGCCCCACTTGCCCATGCCCACGATGGCGGCCTTCAGCATCCGCAACTCCCCTTCGAATTGGATCGACGGCGCACTTCCTACCGCGCGGAGCGCGGGGCGACGAGGCCGCTACCGACCGGCCTGCTCGCCCTCGAGCGCGGCCGCCATGCGTGGCAGCCGCGCCAGGCCCCAGGCGACCGCGACCAGGGAAAGCGCCACGGCGAGCAGAACCGGCCAGCGCAGGCCGAAGAGTTCCCCCGCGCCGCCGAGGATCAGCGCCCCAAGCGCCGGGCAGGCCCGCGTGATCAATCCCCAGAGGCTCAGCACCCGCCCGCGCATCGACGGGTCGGAGGAATTCTGCGCCAGCGTCTGCACGCTGATGCCATGCACCGATCCCGCCGCCCCCATGAAGGCCGCGCAGAGCACGCCGAAGGCGAACCACCCGGTCGCGGCGAATCCCGCCGTCGCCAGCGCCAGCGCGGCGACGCCGAGCACCGCGAGCCGCGTCGTCCCCGCCATCCGCCCGCGCGCCGCCACCGCCAGGCCCGAGACCAGCGCGCCGACGCCAAAGGCCGCGGTCAGCACCGCCAGCGCCTCCGCCCCCAGGCCGAAGGCCCGATCGACGAAGGGGGGCAGGATCTCCTGCACGCCGCGCAGCAGCACCGCGGCCACCGCCGCGAAGGCCAGGATGGGGCCGAGCCCCGGATGGCGCGCCGCGTAGCGGATGCCGTCCAGCGTCTCCCTGAACAGGCTCGTGTTCGCCGAATGGCCGCGCCGCGCGGCGGCCTCCACGCGCAGCATCGGCGTGGTGGTGGTGGCGACCAGGTAGGCGAGGGCATTGGCGGCGATCGCCGGCCATACGCCGGCCACGGCGATCAGAGGCCCGGCCAGCGCCGGCCCGATGAAGCGCGCCACGTTGAAGGTGAGGGAATTCAGCGCCACCGCCGCCGGCAGGTCCGCAGGCGGCACCAGCCCAGGCATGAGCGACTGCCGCGCCGGCTGCGCGAAGGAGGCGGCGATGCCGCCCACCACCTCGAGCGCCAGCAGGAGATGGATGCCCATCAGGTCCGCGGCCACGAGCGCCGCGATCAGTGCCGCGTTCAGCCCGATCGCCGCCTGGCTCAGCATGGTCAGGCGCAGCCGGTCCGCGCGGTCGGCGACCGCCCCGGCGATGGGGCTCGCGATGACCGCCGGCGCCAGGTCGCAGAAGGCGACGAGCCCGACCCAGAAGGCGCTGCCGGTGAGTTCCCAGGCGAGCCAGGACACCGCGATGCGGTGCATCCACAGGCCCGTCCAGGCGGCCAGCGAGGCGCCGAAGAAGATGCGGGCGTTGCGGTGCGAGAGCGCCCGCGTCAGCGTTCCGAGTGAGGCCATCGCGCGGCGCGCCGCGCCTTCAGTTCCTCCGCCCGCGCGGCGCCGGGGCCGGGGTCCGGTCCGTCGGCTGCGGGCCGGCGGTATTGGCGCGGATGCAGTCGCGGATCAGTTCCTCGCGCAGGACGCGGCGGTTGAAGGCGTCGGACTGCACGCGGAGCGACGGGATGGTGTTGGTCTGGTCGGTCTGGCCGAGGTCGCGGTCGAGCCGGGCTTCCTGGCCGCGCTCGCGGTAGATCACGGCGCGCTCGGCCTCGGCCTCGCAGGCATTGCGCAGCGCGGCGTCGTCGCCGGCCGCGGCTGTCGCCGAGCGCATCGAGCGCGGTGCCTCGGCCGTCGAGCAGCCCGCGAGTACCAGGGATGCGAGAAGCGGCAGCACGGGCGCCAGGCGGATCATGCGGATACTCCGGAAGGAATCGGGCGTGACAATAGCCGCCGAAGTCCCGTTTCGTCGAACCGCGCCGCCGCGTCCAGCGGCATGGAGGCCGCCGCGCGCAGCAACGCCGGGTGCAGGTCGATCCCGTCCGGCGTCAGGCTGTAGAGCCCGGCGAGCCAGCGCGCCCGCGTCATCACCTCGACCAGCGCCAGCAAGCGCAGGCAAAGCGAGAGGCCGGACAGGGTGCCGAGGTCGTGCCGCGCATCCACCGCCTCCGCCCAGCAGGCGGCGTCGGTGTCGGCGAGCACCAATTCCTGCGGCGTCCCGTCGGCGCGCAGGAAGAGCAGCCGGCGCGGCGCGCCCCAGCGTTCAGCCGCCGCGGCGGCGCGCGCATGGTCCCAGGCCGCTTCCAGGTCGCGCGGGGCGACCGGGGGCAGGGCCTCGGGCGGCAGGGGAACGGCATAGGCGAGCACCCCGTCAGGGGCGCGCGCGACCCGGATCGGCGCTGGCATGGACGGGGATGTGGCACCGCGGGCGGGCCGGCGCCAGGGTGGCTTGACCGCTCGCCTCGCCCGCGCCGTCATGGCGCCATGACCGAGACCGCAGACCTGACCGTTTCCGCCGCCCTCGCCGCCATGCGCGCCGGGCGCCTCTCGCCGGCCACCCTGATGGAGGCCTGCCTCGACCGCATCGCGGCGCGCGAGCCGGAGGTCCGTGCCTTCGCCTGGCTCGACGCCCCGCTGGCGCGGCGCGCCGCGGCGGCGGCCGGGCAGGGGGCGCTCGCGGGCGTCCCGATCGGCGTGAAGGACGTGATCGACACGGCCGACATGCCGTCGCAATACGGATCCCCGGCCTGGTCGGGGCACCGGCCGCGCTCGGATGCCGCCTGCGTCGCCGCGGCGCGGGCGGCCGGGGCCGTCGTGATCGGCAAGACCGTGACGACCGAATTCGCCACCCGCCACCCCGGGCCGACGGCCAATCCCGCGAACACGGCGCATACGCCGGGCGGGTCCTCCTCCGGTTCTGCGGCGGGCGTCGCGGCGGGGTTCTTCCCGATCGCCTTCGGCACCCAGACGGCGGGCAGCATCGTCCGCCCGGCGGCCTATTGCGGCGTGGTGGGCTTCAAGCCGTCCTACGGCACGCTGCACCGCGCCGGCATGAAGGTGATGAGCGAGAGCCTCGACACCATCGGCGTCATGGCCCGCAGCGTCGCCGATTGTGCGCTGGCCATGCACGCCATGTCCGGCCTCGACTACGGCGCACCGGAGCGGCAGGCGCCCCGTGCGCCGCGCCTCGCCCTGGTGATGGCGCCCGCCGCCGTGGAACCGGCGCCCGAGACCCTCGCGCTGATGGAGCGCACCGCGGAGGCCTGCCGCCGCGCCGGCGCGACCGTCACCCCGGTCACGCTGCCCGAGGCCTTCGACGCCGCCTATGCCGCGCATCCCTATGTGATGAACATGGAAAGCGCCGAGGCGATCGGCTGGGAACTCGCCCATGCGCGCGCCCAGCTCTCGGCCGTGCTGCAGGACCGGATGGACTGGGCGCGGGCGCAGCCGCGCGCGAAGCTGGTGGAGGGCCGCGCCGCCTTCGCCGCCGCCCGCGCCGCCTTCCCCGCGGCGATCGAAGGCTTCGACGCCGTGCTGACGCCCGCCGCGCCGGGGGAGGCGCCGAAGGGCCTCGACTGGACCGGCGACCCGGCCTTCAACGCGCTTTGGACCCTGCTGCACGGCCCCTGCATCACGGTTCCGGCCGGCACCGGGCCGAAGGGATTGCCGCTCGGCGTGCAGATTGCCGGGCGCATCGGCGACGACGCGGCGGTGCTGGCCTGGGCGGAATGGGTGCGGGCGGCGATTGCTTGACCGACCCGAGCCCGGGCAGTAACGGAGCCGCCATGGCCGTGCAGGTGAAGACCGTCCTCCTGGCGCATGCACGGTCGGGCTCCACCATGCTGATGGAGTATCTCGACGCGCAGCCCGACACTTCCTTCGCGCACGAGATCTTTCACCAGAACAAGGTCCACCTGCCGCGCTTCATGCCCGCGGCAGGAAAGGACCAGGCCGCATTGATGGCGGAGCGGGATGCCGACCCGGTCGCCTTTCTGGCGCGCGTTGCCGCCGCCTGCCCGACCTCGAACTTCGGCTTCAAGTGGTTCCGCGGCCACAGCGCGCAGGTCCGCGACCACGTCGTCTCCGCGCCCGACTGGCGCGTGCTGGTGCTTTACCGGGAAAACTTCCTCGCGCTCTTCGCCTCCCAGCGGACGGCGCGGCTGACCGGACGATACATCGCGCGCAGCCCCGCCGCAGCCCTGCCGTCGCCGGTACTTTCCTTCTCGCCCGAGGAGTTCCTGCACGAGTACGACCACTACCGGCGCTACTACGACGGGCTGATCGCGCAATGCGACCAGGCGGGGAAGCCGTTCTGCCTGATCGAGTACAAGGACCTGTCGAACGCTGCATTCCTGCGCAATGCCGCGCGGTACATTGGCGTGACAGAGCCGGCGGCGCCGGAGCTCGTCACGTTCAAGCAGGGTAGTAGCCGCCTGCTCCGCCGCTTCGAAGACCAGGACCTGGTGCGGCGCACCTTGGATGGGCTGAATCGCATGCATTGGCTGATCGAGGAGGACGGTTTCTTCACTCCGAACCTGCCGGTGAGAGCCCAAGCTTCGTGAACGCCGAAGGCGACACCCTTATCGCCACGCCGCTGAGCAAGCTGGCCGTGGCCGGCGATCAGGCGGCCGCGCTCGCCGCCATCCGACAGATCGTCTCGCATGCCGTTGCCACGGGCACACTTCCGGAACTGCACGTCGCGGCGCGGGATGCACTTCAGCGCGGCGTGCCGGATCGCTGGGCCCACTACCTTCTGGTGCTGGCGGCCCTCGCGCTGCTGCGCGAGCCCACGCATTGGGAAGCGCGGACGGAGAAGGCGACGCCGGCGCTACTTGGCGCGCTCGACGCCCTGATCGACGAAGCCGCGAGCATGCCACCGCGCTCCCGGACGTTCCTTGGCGTGCTTGAGGGCGTGCGCGCCTATGTCGCCGGCGATGCCGAACTCGCGTTCGCGCGCCTCGCCGAGGCCGGTGCAGAGGCCTCGCCTTTGTTCGAGCGCTTCGACTTCGCTTCGCCCGTTCGGTTCATCCGGCGTTTGCCGGCGGCCTTTCCATCCGCTCCAGCTGCCCTGGGCGCGATCGCCGAGCCCGTGGGACCGCTGCCTGCCGCAATGCCGGCGGTGATGGCGAGCGCGTCGGTCGACCCGCGATATGCGGCGGCCTTCGCCGAAGGGCTGCTCCGCGGTCTTGCCGGCACCGAAGGGCTTGGACTGCACCTCCATCTGGTGGCCCCGCGGGCCGAAGCGGAGCGGATCGCCGCGGGGCTGCACGCGCGGGCCGAGGCGCTTGGCACAACGCTTGCCGTGACCGCCGGTCCCGCGCCTTCGGCCGAGCGCGCTTTCCATGCATGCGCGCGCTTCCTGGTCGCGCCGATGGTGATGGAGCGCCTCGGCTGCTCGTTGCTCATCCTCGATGCCGACAGCCTGCCCGAGCCGACGCCCGCGGTGGCGCAATTGCTGGCGGAGGCGGCGAAGGCGGACCGCGTGATGGCGCGCATCCGGCCGCGCTCGGCAAGCGGCTATCTGCCCTGGCGCCGGTTGGCCGCAGGCCTCTTCTTCGTGCCGAACGGGCCTCGGGGGCGGCGCTATGCCGCAGCGGTCGCGGGGGCCATCGACTATTTCTGGCGGCACGATGGGACCAACCTGTGGTGGATCGATCAACTCGCGCTTGAAGCCGCCGCCATCACCGAGGCGCAGGCCAGCGGGGCCGTGTTGCCCATGCCGTATCAGGTCACCGCTGCCTTCCCGGCCATGAGCCGCGAGGTGAAGCACGCGCACCTGCATCGCGACCTGCCGAGCGGCGCCGTCGTGCCCGTAGAACCGGAGGCGCGCGGCCGATTGGTCGCAGGGGCGATACTCGTGCCGCCGGGTCACAGCGGAGCGCCCGGCGTCCCCTTTCGGATGGCGATCCTTGCGGCCGACGGCTCCGCCATCCCGGAAGGCGATTTCCTGCGCCGAAGCTGGCGGATGGGCGGCGCCGAGCCGGGGCCGGTCGCGCGTTTCCTGTCGGGGCGCTACGCCTATGGCGGCATTCTCATGCCGCATATCGGGCACTTCCTGGTCGAGAGCCTGTCGCGTGCCTGGTACCTCAGGCGACATCCTGAGCTTCCCGTCCTGTGGCACCGTCGCGGCGGGAAACTGGGAAGTGTGCATCAGGAAATTCTCTGCCTCCTCGGCCTTTCCGTAAGGGAGGACCTGGTTCTATCTGAGACAGTGGCGGCGGAAAGCCTGGTGGTCCCCGCGCAAGGCGCCGTGATGGGCGGGCGCTTCTCCCCCGAGCAGGCCCAGGCACTGGGCGCCGTGTCGGCAAGGCCACCGCAGCCAGGCCGCCGAATCTGGCTCTCGCGCCGGGGCCTCAGCGGGGGCAAGGCGCTGATCGAAGGCGAGGACGAGGTCGAGCACAGCCTCATCTCGGCCGGGTGGACCATCGTGACGCCAGAAGCCCTGCCGCTCGCTGGGCAACTCGAAGCCTTGGCGGAGGCGGAGGACATCGCGGGCTTCATGGGCTCGGCGTTCCATCTGCTGCTGCTGCTGGACCGAGTGCGGGCGAGGGTCAGCATTCTGGATCGCGGCATCCCGCGGGACCTGTGGCGGACCTTTATCGAGATCGCATCGGCCAAGGGTTTCCGGCAGCAGATCCTGCAGGTGGAACATGAGGTCGTCGGCGGGGTGGGCGCACGTACCTCAATCCGTCTCCGAGACCCGAAGACGGCAGCCAGCCTGATCGTTCGCTGACGGAGTGTTCCACGCGGCGGCCGCCTCGGCATGCCAGCAAGTGCGGCCGCGACTGCCCACGCGAATCCGAAGCCTCCGCTGACGGCGGGCTCTCCGCGTGTCCTGAATGTCGAATGCGTGGCGTTGGCCGATGACCATGGGGCGGCGAAGGCGCGGCCTCACGTCAGCTCGCCGGGATGGCGTCGTAAAGCTCGTACTCCGAGGCAAGGCGCCGACGCAGCGCGAGCAGATCGATGCCTTCGAAATCCACATCGCTGCGGGCTCGGGATTGGTTCGTCACCTTCACGTCGAGCTTCTGCCCACTCAATGTCTCGAGAGTCGCGATCAAACGAGCGTGCGATTCGAGGCGGAACAGTTCCACCTCGCCGAGCGCGCCGGTGCGGTCCCGCAGGAAATCGGACTGCCGCAGCACACCGCCTACGCGCGGTGGCTTCGATGAGAAATAGGCATCGAGGAATGAGGCGAACGTTGAATAGACCGGCTGTTCCTTAGCGCCGCCTCCCGGTGTGGGGCGCCCTCTTTCGTCCCAGGAATAGCGGTACCAAGAATAAAGCCAGTCTATCGGGTCTCTTACAAGTGAAAATACACGCGGCTCATAGGGGGCGGGGGCCCTGCGCGCCTTCATCATTGGCAAGACCCAATCCGTGACGAAGGCATAGCTCACATGCTTCATGTGATCTTTGAAACGAACGTCGCAGACCGGCATCAATGCTTGCTGCAAGGAGGAGGAGGCGCATTTCGGCATCGACAGGACAATGAAGCCGAAACGAAGCGAAGCCATCATTCTTGAACCACCCCGCGATCAAATTGGATCCGCGCCGCCGCGCAGCCTATCCGCCCCGGCCCGCGCCCGGCATTGCCTTCAACG
The DNA here is from genome assembly GCF_018129065.1 of Neoroseomonas soli. Classification (GTDB taxonomy): domain Bacteria; phylum Pseudomonadota; class Alphaproteobacteria; order Acetobacterales; family Acetobacteraceae; genus Neoroseomonas; species Neoroseomonas soli. The sequence continues at coordinate 44,135 of NZ_JAAEDM010000027.1, forward strand.
CATCCGTTGTGTCGAAGTCCCGCAGCACGGCGTCGTCCGCCATCTCGACCTCGACCATCCGGTCGGCATGCGTGCCGATCAGGTGGCGGGCGCCGACATCGCCGGTGATCGCCAACATCTCGGGCAGGAATTCCCGCGACCAGAGCATCGGGTTGCCCTGCTTGCCGCGGAAGGTCGGCATGACGATGGCGCGGCCCTCCTCCGGGTCGAAGGCGGCGATCAGCCGGTCCAGCATCGGACCCGAGACCAGCGGCATGTCGCCGAGGCAGACGACGAAGCCTTCCACATCCGCCGGCAGCGCCGCGAGCCCGGCCTTGAGCGAGGCGGAGAGCCCCTCGGCGTAGTCCTCGGCATGGGCGAAGATGACCGGGCGGCCGGCGAGCGCTTCCTCCACCCGATCGCGCTCGTGGCCGACGACGACGATGACGGGGCGGGCGTGGCTCGCGAGCACGTTGTCCACCACGCGCGCGACCATCGGCGTGCCCTGGTTGTCGGCAACCAGCAGCTTGTTGAGCGGCGCCATGCGGCGCGAGCGCCCGGCGGCGAGCACCACGGCGGCGACGTTGCGCGCCCGGCGCGGGGCCAGCGCCGGCGGGGCGACGCGCGGTGCCTGTTCCCGCGGCAGGGGACGGACCTCGATCTCCTTGAGCAGCCCGCCGACGCCCATCGCCATGACATCGCGCGCCGCCACCGGCACGCCCGCGAAGACGCGCTGCAGCACCCAATCGAAGCCGTTCAGCTTCGGGCTGCGCGCGCAGCCCGGCAGGACCATGGCCGGAGTATCGCCGACGCGGCCGAGGCAGAGCAGGTTGCCCGGATCGACCGGCATGCCGAAATGCTCGATCCGGCCCCCGGCGCGCACGATGGCGGCGGGGCCGATGTCGCGGCGGTCCACCACGGCCGAGGCGCCGGCGATCAACAGGACCTCCGCCCCGGCGCGCTTCAGCCGGCCGAGCGCCTCGGCGACCGGCGCTTCCTCGTGGCGGACGCGCTCGACGGGCAGCATGCTGCCGCAGAGCCCCTCGACCCGCGCGGCGGTGGCCTCCACCGCGCCTTCCATCACGCTTTCCTTGATGCCGGGCAGTTCGGTCAGCACCAGGCCGACCTTGAGCGGGCGGAAGGGATGGACGGCGAAGACCGGCGCCTTGCCCCCGCGGGCCACCGCCTCCGCCACGCCGAGCAACTTCCCCGGCACGGCGAAGGGAATGACCTTGATCGTCGCGATCATCTCGCGCGCCGCGACGGGGGTGTAGTTGGGCAGGGTCGCGACGGTCAGGCTCTCGTCCACGGCGTTGATGCCGTCCAGGCGCCGCGCATCCAGCACCAGCAGGCCGGCGGTCTCGGAGAGCAGGTTCACCCGGCCGGTCGCGGCACGGGACCGCGCGACGAGCGGCGCCGTCAGCGCCGCCGCCAGGCGTTCCGCCGCGTCGTTCTCGGGCACGTCGCCGGCCTCGAGGCGGGCGGTGATGACATCCCGCTTGCCGGCATCCTTGATCGCGGCAACGGCCTCTTCGTCGAGCACGGTGCCCTTCTTGATGACCTTGCCGGGCAGGCGCAGCGAATGGGCGAGGATGGCACCCTTGGCCTCCTCGATCGGCGTCGGGCCGAAGATCATGCGGAAAGACCGATGCTGATGCGGCCCTGGTCAGGGGCGGGTTGCAGGCGCGGCTGGCCGAGCGCCGCGCCGCGGCGGGCGGCGACGATCTCCGCCATGACGGAGAGCGCAATCTCGGGCGCCGTCACCGCCTCGATGTCGAGGCCGACGGGAGCGTGGATGCGCGCGATGGCATCGTCGCCATGGCCGAGATCCTTCAGCCGAGCGACGCGCTTCGCATGGGTGCGGCGGCTGCCGAGCGCGCCGACGTAGAAAGCGTGCGAGCGCAGCGCTGCGTCGAGCGCGGGGTCGTCCAGCTTCGGGTCGTGCGTCAGCGTGACCACGGCGCTGCGGCCGTCGGGCTTCAGTTCCGCCATCGCCTCGTCCGGCCAGTCGGTGCGCAGCGTGATGCCGGGCAGGCGTTCCTCGGTCGCGAAGGCGCGGCGCGGGTCCACCACGATCATCTCGAAGCCGAGCGGTGCCGCCATCGGCGCCATGGCCTGCGCGATGTGCACCGCGCCGACGACGATGATGCGCAGCGGCGGGTTGTGCGGGTGGACGAACCAGGTCTCGCCGTCGAGCGTGACGTTGCCCGCCTTCTCGCTGCCGAGGGCCGCGCGCGCGGCTTCCGCGAGCGTGGCGGGCAGGGCTTCCTGCGGCCAGAGATGCTGCTCGCCATCGGTCATGCGCGTCAGCAGCACGACCGGGCGCTGCGCGGCGCGTTCGGCCTGCAGCCTTTCGAGGATCTCCGCCTTCACGTCAGCGGCTCCACGAAGACCTTCACCTTGCCACCGCAGGACAGGCCGACCTCCCACGCGCGCTCGTCGGTGACGCCGAAATCGAGCAGTTGCGGCGTGCCGGTCGCCATCGCCTGCTTCGCGGCGTCGGCGACGGCGCCCTCGATGCAGCCGCCGGAGACCGAGCCGGCAAGCCGGCCCGAGGCCGTGACCGCAAGGCGCGAACCGGCCGGGCGAGGGGAGGAGCCCCAGGTCTCGACCACGGTGGCGATCGCGACCTTCTCGCCTTCCGCTCGCCAGGCGGCGGCGGTGGCGAGGATGTCCTCGGACTGCGTCGTGTCGGTGCTCATGCCGCCATCCTCCCGCGCTGCGTGGCGTGACGGCCGGACAGGGTGGCGACCAGGTCACGCAGGCTGTTCAGATTATGCACCGGGCGGAAATCGTCCACATGGGGCAGCATTGCCCGGATGCCCTGGGATTTGGGCTGGAAGCCCGAGAATCTCAACAAGGGATTCAACCAGATGAGCCGGCGGCAGGATCCGCGCAGGCGTTCCGTGGCCTCCGCGAGGCCCTTCGCACCTTCCCGGTCCAGCCCGTCGGTGATGAGCAGCACCACCGCCCCCTGGCCCAGCACGCGCCGCCCCCAGAGCCGGTTGAACAGCGCGAGCGATTCGCCGATCCGCGTGCCGCCCGACCAGTCCGGCACGATGTGCGAGACCATCTCGAAGGCCACTTCCGGGTCGCGGTGCTTGAGTTGCCGCGTGACGTTGGTGAGCCGCGTGCCGAAAAGGAAGGTGTGCACGCGGTCGCGGTCATTGGCGACGGCGTGCAGGAAGTGCAGCAGGATCTGCGCGTAGCGGGACATGGACCCGCTGATATCGCATAGCGCCACCAGCGGCGGCGGCCGCGTCACGCGGCGGCGGCGCGCGAGGCTCAGGATCTCGCCCCCGGTGCGCAGGGACTGGCGCACGGTCGCGCGCAGGTCGGCGACCGGGCCGAGGGCATCGGGGCGGAAGCGGCGCGTGCGCTGCTCATCGAGCGGCAGCACGAGGCGGCGGATCTCCTGCTTCGCGGCCGCGATCTCGGCGGCCGACATGGCCTCGAAATCCATCTGCTGCAGGCGCTCGCGCTCGCTGACCGTGAAGGTCATGTCGTGCCGCGGCGGCGGTTCCTCGGGGGGCTTCGGCTTCGGCCGGTTCTCCTGCATCGCTTCCGCGAGGCGGCGGGAGGCAGGCGGCGCCTTCTCGTCCTTCGGCTTGTTGCCATCCATCAGCGCCATGGCGGCGGCGTGCGCCGCCGCGTCGGGGTCTCGCCAGAAGAGCTGGAAGGCCTGGTCGAAGATCTCGAAATGCTCGCGCCGGTGGACCATCACGGCCCGCAGCGCGGCGTGCACCTGGCGGCGCTCGGCGATGTCGATCTCGGTCAGCGCCTCGAGGCCCGCGATGGCCTCGCCGGGGCCGAGCGGCAGGCCGGTGCGCCGCAGCAGCCGCGTGAAGGCGAGCAGGTTCTCGGCCAGGTATCCGCCGGGCGCCGTGGCGGCCCCGGCCGCGCGCGCCTGGACTGCGCCGATGATCCGCGCGGCGTCCCTATCGGGCGTCACCCCGCGGCCGCCGCCACGGCCTCCGACACCAGCCGCGCGGCTTCGGCGCCCTTCAGCTTGGCGATGTCGTCCTGGTACTTGAGCAGCACGCCGAGCGTCTCATCCACGGCGCCCGGCTCCAGTTCCTTCGCGTCCAACGCTGCGAGCGCCTGCGCCCAGTCGATGGTCTCGGCGACGCCCGGCAGCTTGAAGTAGTCGCCGTCGCGGACCTTCTGCACGAAGGCCACGATCTGCGCCGAGAGCTTCTCCGGCAGGCCCGGCGCGCGCACGCGCAGGATGGCGCGTTCCCGCGCCGCATCCGGGTAGTCCACCCAGTGGTAGAGGCAGCGGCGGCGCACCGCGTCGTGCACCTCCCGCGTGCGGTTGGAGGTGATGATGACGACCGGCGGAGCCATCGCCTTCACCGTGCCGAGTTCCGGGATGGTGATCTGGAAATCGGCGAGGATCTCGAGCAGGAAGGCCTCGAAGGGCTCGTCCGCGCGATCGAGCTCGTCGATGAGCAGGACCGCGGGCTCGCCTTCCAGCGCCTGCAGCAGCGGGCGGGCCTGGAGGAACTTGCGGTCGTAGATGCCGCGCTCGATCGCCTCGCGGTCCGTCTCGCCGGCCGCTTCGGCCAGGCGGATGGCCATGAGCTGGCGCGCGTGATTCCACTCGTAGGCCGCGGCGGAAAGGTCGAGCCCGTCGTAGCATTGCAGGCGCACGAGATGCCGCGGCAGCGTTTTCGCCAGCACCTTGGCGATCTCGGTCTTGCCGGTGCCCGGCTCGCCTTCGAGGAAGAGCGGCCGCCCCATGCGCAGCGCGAGGTGGACCGTGGTCGCCAGCGCGCGGTCGGCGACATAGCCGCCGGCCGCGAGCAGCGCCTGGGTCTCCTCGACGGTGCGGGGATCGCTCACCGGAGGAACATCAGCGCGAGGATCACGACCATGATGGCGCCGCCGACCCAGGCCATCAGCGGGATGCCGAGCGGCGCTTCCGGCAGCAGGTCGAAGATCGAGATGCCGGCGGGCGCGGCCGGCACCGGGCGCGGTGCCGGCGCGGCG
>NZ_JAAEDM010000028.1 GCF_018129065.1 Neoroseomonas soli
GGTTCCGCCGCGGCGCCGGCGGCGGCCGTCCGCACGCGCTGATCCGCGCCGTCCAGGGGCGGAACCCTCCCGGCACCGCCCAGCCCCTTGCGCCCGCGCCGCCGCGCGGCCAGGGTCGCGACCCATCTGGACACCCCGGGGAGAGTGCCGCCCATGCTGCCGCCGCGCGAAACGCTGACCATCTGCTTCGCCCATGTCGCCTACCGTTTCGGAGACCGCTTCGCGCTGCGGAACACGGGCATGAAATTCATCGAGGCGCGCGACCGTGCGGCGCTGGACGCCGCGGTGGGCCAGGCCGATGTGCTGGTCTGCTCGGGCATGTGGCGCAACGACCTGCCGCAGATCGCGCCGAAGCTGCGCTTCGTGCAGTCCGCCTCGGCCGGCACCGACCAGTATGACCGCGAGGTGCTGAAGAAGGCCGGCATCCGGCTCGCCAGCGGCCAGGGCATCAATGCCAATGCGGTGTCCGAGCACGCCATCGCGCTGATGCTCGCCCTGCTGCGCCGCATCCCCGAGGCGCGCGACAACCAGGCCAGGCACATCTGGCGCGGCATGATGGGCGACTTCAGCAAGCGCGAGGACGAGGCCGGCGGCAAGACCGCGGTGGTCGTGGGCCTCGGCCGCATCGGCGGGCGCATCGCGCGGCTGTGCAAGGCGCTCGGCATGAAGGTGGTGGGCGTGCGGCGCGATGTCGCCGGCGGCGCCGAGGGCGCGGACGAGGTGCATTCCTTCCGCGACCTCAAGGGCCTGCTGCCGCGCGCCGACTTCCTCATCCTTGCCTGCCCGCTGACCGACGAGACGCGCGGCCTCATCGACGCGGAGGCCATCGGCCTGCTGAAGCCGACGGCGCAGATCATCAACGTCGCCCGTGGGCGCGTGGTGGACGAGCCGGCGCTGGTCGCCGCGCTGGCCGCGCAGAAGATCAAGGGCGCGGCCCTCGACGTGACGGCGGAGGAGCCGCTGCCCGGCGACAGCCCGCTCTGGGACATGCCGCATGTGCTCATCACCCCGCATACCGGCGGCGAGACGCACATGTACGAGGACAACGTCCTCGACTTCATGCTGGAGAACATCGCCCGCCTGCAGCGCGGCGAGACCGCCCTCGTGAACCAGATCGTCTGAGGAGGCCCGGACCATGGCCACCCGCGAAGGCGCGCTCGCCCGCGCCGTGTCCTTTTTCGATGATGGCGGCTTCAAGTCGCTGCTGTCGGACCTCGTCGCCATCCCCTCCACCGCGCAGGAGGAAGGGCGCGAGGAGGACCTGCAGGACTACCTGCACGGCGCCATCCAGCCCTGGCTGGAGCGCCTCGGCTTCACCGTCGCCCTCAACCCGAACCCGGTGGAGGGCTTCGGCCCGATCCTCACCGGCATCCGCATCGAGGATCCGTCGCGGCCGACCGTGCTGCTCTACGGGCATGGCGACACGGTGCGCGGGCTCGAGGACCAGTGGCGTGAGGGCCTGGAGCCCTGGAAGCTGATCGAGGAAGGGGACCGCTGGTACGGCCGCGGCACCGCCGACAACAAGGGTCAGCACGCGCTCAACATCGCCGCGCTCGAAGCCGTGCTGAAGGAGCGCGACGGCAAGCTCGGCTTCAACGTGAAGATCGTGCTGGAAATGGCCGAGGAGCGCGGTTCGCGCGGCCTGCGCGAATTCGTCGCGGCGCATGCGAAGGATCTCGCCGCGGACGTGCTGATCGCCTCCGACGGCCCCCGCGTCGAGCCCGGCATCCCGACCATCGCCACCGGCACGCGCGGCACCTTCCACTTCGACCTGGTGCTGAAGTTGCGCCCGGGCGGGGTGCATTCCGGCCACTGGGGCGGGCTGACGCGCGACCCGGCGATCCTGCTCGCGCATGCGCTCACCACCATGATGGACCGCAACGGCAAGGTGCTGGTGCGCGGCATCCTGCCGCCGAACCTGTCGAATTCCGTCCGCGCGGTGCTGGACGGCTGCCCGGTCGGCGGCGGCGACGGCGCGGCGACCATCGACGAGGGCTGGGGCGAGCCCGGCCTGACCTCCGCCGAGAAGATCTACGGCTGGAACAGCCTGATCGTGCTGGCGATGATCTCCGGCCGGCCCGAGAACCCGGTCAACGCGGTGGCGCCGGATGCCCGCGCCCATTGCCAGATCCGCTACACGGTGGACAGCGACCCCGCGACCTTCGCCAAGGCCATCCGCGACCACCTGGACGCCAACGGCTTCAGCGAGGTCGCGGTGGAGAATGCGGGGCTTCGCATGCCGGCCTCCCGCACCGATCCGGACCACCCCTGGGTCCGATGGGCGCAGGCGAGCATGGGGAAGTCGCTCGGCAAGAAGGTGCAGATCATTCCGAACTCTTCCGGCGGCCTGCCGGGCGACGTCTTCGTGGACCACCTGCATGTGCCGCTGGTCTGGGTCCCGCACTCCTACAACGGCTGCAAGCAGCACGGGCCGGACGAGCACCTGCTGATCGCGCCGGCGCGGGAAGGCATCCTCGCCTTCGCCGGAATGTGGTGGGACCTGGGCGAGACAGGGACGCCCTGACCACATTCGGGTTACGCTTCCTCACCCCTTCGCCGTCCGGGGGCAACGTGCGCGTTACAGAAGGCGCGCATGTTTGCCCTCAGCGGCGAAGGGCCGCCTGACGAAAGGACTCAGAGGATGCGCAAGACGACGATCGCGGTTCTGGCGGTGGCGATGGCGGCAGGGGGCATGGGCCTCGCGTTGGCGCAGCCCGCCCCGGGCGGCCCTGGCGGCTCTGCCCCGATGGGCCCCGGCATGATGCGCGGCGATGGCGGCCACGGCTACCACCACCACGGCCGCCGCGGGGGCGGGGGCTTTGCCGCCGGGGAGGCCTTCGCCCGGGCCGACGCCAACAATGACGGCCGCGTCACGCGGGAGGAGGGCATCGCTTGGGTCCAGGTCCGCTTCAACGAGATGGACGCCAACCGCGACGGCGCCGTCACCATCGAGGAGGTCCGCGCCTACTTCGAGGCGCAGCGTCCTGCCGGCCGCCGCGGACCGCCCGAGGGTGCGCGCGAAGGGATGATGCAGGAGCGCGGCGGGGCGATGTTCCGCTTCGTCGATGCCAATGGCGACGGGCGGGTGACCTTCGACGAGCTTCGCCCGATGGCCGAGGCTGCCTTCCGTGCCCTCGACCGCAATTCCGACGGCGCGCTGACCCGTGACGAGGTGCGCCGCCGCGGGCCGGAAGGCCGTCGCGGCCCGCCGATGGCTGCGCCCGCACCGGCCCAGCCCGGCACGCCTGCCCAGCCGGGCGCGCCCGCGCAGCCCTCGCGCTGACGCCTGACGGACGCCGCCGCCTTCGGGTGGCGGCGTCTTCGCATGCGCGCAGTGCCGCAATGCGTGACCTGATTTTCGGAGAAAGGGGGAGAGCCCCGGTGGTGGGCGCGACAGGGATTGAACCTGTGACCCTTCGCGTGTGAAGCGAATGCTCTCCCGCTGAGCTACGCGCCCTACCGGGGAGCGCGGACATAGTGGGGGGCGGGCAGGGGTGTCAAGCCATGCCCTTGCCGGGCCCACCCCGCCATCACTATTTCCCTTGAATGACGCGGCGTGCCCTCCTCGCCGTCCTGGCCTCACTCGCCTTGCCGGCGGGGCCCGCATGCGCGAATCCGGTGCAGGCGGAGTATGCGCTCAGCCAGTCCGGGATCCCGGTCATGGATGTCAGCGTCGTCATCGACCTCTCGGCCGACCGCTACCGGCTCTCGAGCGTCGCGCGCTCGCGCGGGATCGGCCGGCTTTTCCTGCCGCGGGAACAGGCGACGGAGGCTGAGGGCGGCCTCGTCGGGCGCGAGGTGCTGCCCCTCCGCTACCGGACGGAAGGCGAATGGCGCGGCAGCCTTCGTCGGACCGTGCTCGAATATCTTGGCCGCACGCCGCGCCTGGCGGCTTTGGAGCCGCCGGAGGGGCCGGACCGCATTCCCGTGCGCCCGGAGGAGGCCGAGGGCACCATCGACGTGCTGTCGGCGCTGTTGCGGCTGTCCCGCGATGCCGCGGCAACCGGGCGCTGCGACCTGACGGGCGCGGTCTATGACGGGCGGCGGCGACTCGAATGGTCGTCGCGCACCATCGGGATCGGGGCACCGCCGGTGCGGGGCTTCACCGGCGAGGCGCTGCGCTGCGCGCTGGAGAGCCGCCTGGTGGCCGGCTTCCGGCGGAGCGACGACCCCGCGCGAGCCGGCCAGCCGCGGCGGGCCGAGGCCTGGCTTGCCGTGCTCGGTACCGGGCGGCCGCCGCTGCCGCTGCGGGTCGAATTCCCGTCGACGATCCTCGGCGCCTTCCGGATGGACCTTGTGCGGGTCGGGCCGTCAGCCCCGTAGCGTGGCGACCAGGCCCGGCAGGTCCGCGGGGTGGGAGGCGACCGGCCGCCCGGCGGCCATCTCCTGCGGACCATAGCCCCAGGCGACGAAAATGCAGGGCACGCCGCAGCCGGCGGCCGCCTGGATGTCGTTGCGGTGGTCGCCGATCATCACGGCCTTCCCGGCTTCGCCGCCCGCCGCGGCCAGCGTCGCCAGCAGGTGCTGCGGGTCGGGCTTGCGGACGGGGAAGCTGTCTCCCCCGCCGATCGCCGCGAAGCGCCCGTCCAGGCCGAGCGAGGCGAGCAGCCCGCGGGCCGCCGCCTCCGGCTTGTTGGTGCAGACGGCGAGGCGCCATCCGTCCGCTTCGATGGCGGCGAGGGCCTCGGCGATGCCGGGGAAGGCGACCGTCAGCCTGGCCGAGCGGATGTCCTCGTCGGCGACGAACTCGTCGTGGCAGTCGGCATCGAAGTCCCGGCCGCGGCCGGTGAGTGCCCGTTCCACGAGCACCTTCGTTCCGTCGCCGATCATCGCCTTCACCTCCTGCAACGCGTAGGGGGCGAGGTCGCGGGCGACGAGTGCCCGGTTCAGCGCGGCGTGGATGTCCGGCGCGCTGTCCACCAGCGTGCCGTCGAGGTCGAAAACCGCAATCCTGCTCATGCCCTCCCGGGTAGGACGGGCGGGCCGCGCGGGCAAGGCTCAGCTGCGTCCAAGGGAAGCCGGGGCGCCGTTCCTGGGTGGTCACGGGCCGCGCGACCGCGGAAGGGCGGTGCCGCGGCGGTCCCAGCCCGCCGCCCGAGCCGGATTCGCACGCCGGCCACGCGGCGACACATGCCGCAAAGCATGTTGACAACCGGCGCGCTGGACGCGGCGCGGCCAGGCGCGTTACCGGAGGCGCATGAACCCAGCCGCCATCATTCTCGCCGCCGGCCTCGGCACCCGCATGCGGTCCCCGCGCCCCAAGGTCATGCATCCGCTCGCCGGCCGGCCGATGATCCGTCACCTGCTCGCGGCCGCCGAGGCGCGCTTCGGCCGCATCGCGGTGGTCGTCGGGCCCGACATGCCGGAACTGGAGGCCGCCGTCGCGCCGCACGACATCGCGGTGCAGCGGGAGCGCCTCGGGACCGGGCATGCGGCGCTGCAGGCGGGCTCACTGCTCGGCGGGCATCCGGGCGACGTGGCGGTGCTCTACGGCGACAACCCGTTGGTGTCGGAGGCGACGCTCGGCCGGCTGCTGGCCGCCCGCGCGCAGGCCGACCTGGTGCTGCTTGCCATGCGCCCCGCCGATCCGGGCCACTACGGCCGCGTCATCACCGCGCCCGATGGCGGGGTGGAGCGGGTGGTGGAATGGGCCGACGCGAACGAGGCGGAGCGTGCCGTCGGCCTGTGCAACGCGGGCGTGGTCTGCGCGCCCTCGGCGGACCTGTTCCGCTGGCTCGCCGCCGTGCGGAACGACAATGCGAAGGGCGAGTACTACCTGACCGACGTGGTCGCGCTGGCGCGGGCTGAGGGCAGGCGCGTGGCCTTCGTGGAGGCGCCCGAGGCGGAGCTGCGCGGCATCAACAGCAAGGCCGAGCTCGCCACCGCGGAGGCGGAAGTGCAGGCGGCCTTGCGCGCGGCCGCCATGGCCGGCGGCACCACCATGCAGGCGCCGGAGACGGTCTTCCTCTCCTTCGACACCCGGCTCGGCGCCGACGTGGTGCTGGAACCGCATGTCGTGTTCGGCCCCGGCGTGACGGTGGAGGAGAGCGCGACCATCCGCGCCTTCAGCCACCTCGAAGGCTGCACCGTGAAGCGCGAGGCCATCATCGGCCCCTATGCGCGGCTGCGTCCGGGCACCGTGGTCGAGCCGCGGGCCCATGTCGGCAACTTCGTCGAACTCAAGGCGGTGACGCTGGGGGAAGGGGCGAAGGCCAACCACCTCGCCTATCTCGGCGATGCCAGCATCGGCGCGGGCGCGAACATCGGCGCCGGCACCATCACCTGCAACTATGACGGCGTGCACAAGCACCGCACCGAGATCGGCGCGGGCGCCTTCATCGGCAGCGATACCGCGCTGGTGGCGCCGGTGAAGGTCGGCGCGCGGGCGCTGGTGGGCGCCGGCAGCGTGATCACGGCGAACGTGCCGGACGATGCGCTGGCGATCGCGCGCGGCCGGCAGACGGTCTTCGAGGGCCGCGGCTTCAAGGGCAAGAAGGGGAAGTAGTGGCATGTGCGGAATCGTGGGAGTGGTCGGGCGCGAGGCGGCCGCGCCGCGCATCCTCGAGGCGCTGCGTCGCCTCGAATACCGCGGCTACGACAGCGCGGGCATCGCCACGCTGGTGAATGGCCACATCGACCGGCGGCGGGCGGAGGGGAAGCTGTCGAACCTCGCCACCGTGCTGGAGGCGCAACCGCTGCCCGGCACGACCGGCATCGGCCACACGCGCTGGGCGACGCATGGCGCGCCGACCGAGCGCAACGCCCACCCGCACGGCACGCCGCGCGTCTCCGTGGTGCATAACGGCATCATCGAGAACCACGCCGACCTGCGTGCGGAACTGGAAGCGAAGGGCCAGGTCTTCGAGACGGAGACCGACACCGAGACCTTCGCCCGCCTGGTGGACCAGAACCTCGCCGAGGGCATGGCGCCCGAGCAGGCCGCTGCCGCCGCGCTGAAGCGCGCGCACGGCGCCTATGCGCTCGCGATGATCTTCACCGGCCATCCGCGCACGCTGATCTGCGCCCGGCAGGGCGCGCCGCTTGCGGTGGGTTACGGGGAAGGGGAGATGTTCGTAGGTTCCGATGCGCTCGCCCTGGCGCCGTTGACGCGCCGCATCGCCTATCTCGAGGAAGGCGACTGGGCGGTGGTGGACGATGCCGGCGCGCGCTTCTTCGACGTCGAGGACCGGCCGGTCGAACGCGAGATCCGCCTGACCTCCGTCTCCGGCGCCGCGACGGGGAAGGGGAACTATCGCCACTACATGGAGAAGGAACTGCACGAGCACCCGGTGGTGCTGGGCGATACGCTGACGCAGTACCTCGACCCCATGACGCGGAGCGTGACGCTGCCGCCGCTGCCCTTCGACCCGGCCAAGGTGCCGCGGATGACCATTACCGCCTGTGGCAGCGCCTTCCTGGCGGGCCTGGTGGGCCGCTACTGGATCGAGCAGCTCGCGCGCATCCCGGTCGATGCCGACGTGGCGAGCGAGTTCCGCTATCGCGAGCCGCCGCTGCCCGAGGGCGGCGCCGCGCTGCTGGTCAGCCAGTCCGGCGAGACGGCGGATACCATGGCCGCCCTGCGCCTGCTGCAGGAGCATCGCCAGAAGGTGCTCGCCGTGGTGAACGTGCCCGAGAGCAGCATGGCGCGCGAGGCCGATGGCGCCGTGCTGACGGTGGCGGGGCCGGAGATCGGCGTTGCATCCACCAAGGCCTTCACCGCGCAGCTCGCGGTGCTGGCCTGCCTCGCCATCGGGTTCGGGCGGGCGCGCGGGACGCTGTCCGCGGAGCAGGAGGCGGAACTGACCGCATCCCTGCTCGAAGTGCCGGCCCATGCGGCGTCGGTGCTGGAGCGTGACGCGGAGATCCGCGCCATGGCGGCGGAGGTGGCCAAGGCGCGGGACGTGCTGTTCCTCGGCCGCGGCACGTTGTTCCCGATCGCGATGGAAGGCGCGCTGAAGCTCAAGGAGATCAGCTACATCCACGCGGAGGGCTATGCCGCCGGCGAGATGAAGCACGGCCCGATCGCGCTGATCGATTCCGCGGTGCCGGTGATCTCGCTCTGCCCCTCGGGCCCGATGTTCGAGAAGTCGGCGTCGAACCTGCAGGAAGCCGCGGCGCGCGGCGGGCGCATCATGGCCTTCACCGACGACCTCGGTGCGGAGCGGCTGAAATCCTTCGCCGAGCGCGTGGTGGTGCTGCCGCGGGTCGGTGCCTTCTCGGCGCCCATCCTGCACGCCATTCCCGTGCAACTGCTCGCGTACCACGTCGCGGTGCTGAAGGGCACCGACGTCGACCAGCCGCGCAACCTGGCGAAGAGCGTGACGGTCGAATAGCGTGGATTGACAGCGCAGCATCGCTCCGGGAGGCTCAGCGCGAACTGCGCCTGCCGGAGAGACGCGTGACCTTCCTGCCTGTCGTGCCGCTGCGCGAAGACGCGCCGCGGCACCGTATTGCTTACGATCCCACGCGGCCGCTGCTGCGGTCCTTCTCGGCGGCACGCGCCGGCTTTTCAGCCGGCAGTTCCTCGCCGCGCGAATTCCTCGAATCCCGCATCGCGACGCTGATCGAGCAGGAGCCCGCCATTGCGGCCTTCGTCGCGTACGACCTCGATGCCGCGCGCCGCGCCGCCGATGCGGCGAGCGCGCGCTGGCGGGCGGGGCAGCCGCTCTCGCCGGTCGATGGAATGCCCGTGGTGGTCAAGGACATGATCGAGACCGCCGATCTGCCGACGCAGATGAACAACCCGATCTATGCAGGCTGGCACGCGCGGCGCGACGCCGCTTCGGTGCTGGCGCTGCGTGATGCGGGCGCCGTCGTGCTCGGCAAGACCGTGACGACGGAATTCGCCTGCGGCAATTCCGGACCGACACGGAACCCGTACGACACCAGCCGGACGCCGGGTGGATCGTCCAGCGGCTCGGCGGCGGCGGTCGGCGCCGGGATGGCGAGCCTCGGCCTCGGAACCCAGACCCATGCGTCGACCATCAGGCCGGCGGGCTATTGCGGGACCTATGCGCTGAAGCCGAGCTTCGGCGCGCTGCATGTGGGTGGGCTCGCGCAGCTCGCGCCGACGCTGGATCATCTCGGCATCATCGGCGCGAGCCTCGAGGATGTCTGGGCCGGCGCCATGGCGATCGCGCGGCGCGCGGGCGGCACGCCGCCGCATCCCGGCCTGGCGGGGCCGGAGGAAGCGCCATCGCCGGCGGCGCCGCGCGTGCTCGTGCGCCTCGGGACGCTCGGCTGGATGGAGACGCCGGATACCTCGCGCACGGCTTTCGAGGAGGCGGTCTCCCGCATCTCGGTCGCCGGCGTGCGCATCCTCGACGCCGACAACGATGCCGAGGTCGCTGCGCTGGAAGCACTGCTCGCCGATATCGGCGACTGGGCGACGGACCTGCTGGCCTGGGAATCGCGCTGGCCGCTCGCCGCCTATCGCGCGCAGGGCGCGGCCATGGTCGGGGCGCGCATCCACGACCTGCTCGCACGCGCCGCGGAGATGGACGCGGCACGCTATGCCGCCGCGCTGGCTGCGCGCGAAAGGCTGCGCGCGGCGGTCGCGTGTTTCGCCTCGCGCGCCGATGGCTTTCTGCTGCTCTGATCGAGCGGGCCTGCGATCAGCGACCATTCCTTTACCGGCTCCCGCAACTATGCCTTGCCCTGGACCATGGTGGGCGGGCCGGCCTTCGCCCTGCCGCTACTGGTGGACCAGGATCTGCCGCTCGGCGTGCAGCTAGCCGGATTTGCGGGGCGCGATGCCCATGCCTGCGCCGTGGCGGGCTGGGTTCGTGACACCGTACTGACTCGTGAGGAAAACCTATGTTGAACCGTCGCCATCTGATCGCCCTGACGCCCGCGCTGCTTGCCGCGCCGGCTCTGCGTGCCCAGCCGGCTTTCCCGAACCGCCCCATCCGCCTTCTGGTCGGCTTTGCGCCGGGCGGCACGACCGACGTCGCGGCGCGGCTGCTCGCGCCGCGCATGCAGGCGGCGCTCGGGCAGTCGGTGGTCATCGAGAACCGCCCCGGGGCCGGGAGCAACATCGCGACCGAGGCGGTGGTCCGCTCGCCGGCCGACGGGCACACGCTGCTGCTCGGGACGATCGGCGGCCTTGCGGTGAATCCGACGCTCTACGGCAGCCTGCCCTACGACCCGCAGACAGACCTCACGGCCATCAGCCGCGTTGCGATGATCCTCAACGTGCTGGCGGTGCCTGCCGATCGGCCCTGGCGGAGCGTGGCCGAGGTGGTCACTGCGTCGCGCGCCGACGCCCTGACCTTCGGCACTTCCGGCGTCGGCGGCGCGGGTCACCTGGCCGGTGAACAGCTCAACGCCATGGCCCGCCTGCAGAACACCCATGTGCCGTATCGTGGCGGCGGCGCGCTGATCTCGGACTTCATCACCGGGAAGGTCGACATGGCCTTCACGCCCTATTCGGGCGTGCGGCCGCATGCCGAGGCAGGGCGCGTCCGGTTGCTCGGCGTGACCACCGCGGCGCGGAGCCGCTTGGCGCCCGACGTGCCGAGCATCGCCGAGACGCCGGGCCTCGCCGGGTTCGACATGGCTGACTGGTCCACGCTCATGGCCCCGCGCGGCGTGCCCGCGCCCGTGGTCGAGGTGCTGAACCGCGCCGTGACGGCGGCTCTGGCCGAGGCCCAGGTCGTGCAGGCCCTCGCGGAGCGCGGCATCGAGGCGACGCCGTCCACCCCTGCGGAATGCGCGGCCTTCATCCGCAGCGAGACGGAAAAGTGGGCGCCGGTCGTGCGTGCTTCCGGCGCCACGCCGAACTGACGGGCACCGCCGGAGCGGTTGCCGTTCGCATCGGCGCACGGCAACCGCTCTGCGCTCGTGTTCTCGCGAGCATCTTCACCCGATCCGGTGATGCCACCTGATCGGGATCTGCTCTCGCGCTACTCCTCGAAGATCGCGACCGCCCGCGTCCAGCCCGCAGACCCCCGGTGAACCTTGACGGGGAAGCAGGCGATCATGAAGCCGATCGCGGGCAGCGCCTCGAGGTTGTTCAGCTTTTCCATGTGGCAATAGCCGATCTCGCGCCCGGCGCGGTGGCCTTCCCAGATCAGGCCGACATCGCCGGTCTCGGCGACCTTCTTCTTCGTGTGCGAGAAGGGCGCGTCCCAGGACCAGCCATCCGTGCCGGTGACGCGCACGCCCTGCTCGAGCAGCCAAAGTGTGGCCGCCTTGCCGACGCCGCAGCCGGTGTGGATGTAGTCGTCCTGGCCGTAGCGGCTGCCCGCGCGCGTGTTCACCACCACGATCTCGAGCGGCTTCAGCGTGTGCCCGATGCGCGCGAGTTCCTTCTGCACGTCCTCCGGCGTCGCGACGTAGCCATCCGGCAGGTGGCGGAAGTCGAGTTTCACGCCGGGCTGGAAGCACCAGTCGAGCGGCACCTCGTCGATCCGCCAGGCGGGTTCGCCGCCCGGCACCGTGCGCTCGTTCATGCGGGAGAAGAAGTGGTAGGGCGCATCGAGGTGTGTGCCGTTGTGCGTGCTGATTCGCACGCGCTCGACGGCCGCGTATTCGCCTTCCGGCAGCTGGTCCACGCCGATGCCGAATTCCTTCGCCATGGCAGGCGCGCTCATGTGGTGATCGACATAATCGATCTCCGGCAGCATGTGCGGCGGGTCGCTCGCGATCCCGGCCTTCAGGGGGGAGGAGATGTCGACGATCCGGCGGGGCATTCCGGGCTACTCCTGCGGCCAGCCGGGGGCGGGGGCGATGACGGCGCGGCATTCGCCGAAGCCGATGGGCACGGCACCGGGGGCCTCGGCGCGGGCGCGGAAGACGATCTCGTCGCCATCCTGCAGCCAGCGGCGCGTCTCGCCGGTTGGCAGGGTGACCGGGCCGGTCAGGCCGATCTCGGCGAGGCAGGCGCGGGCCGTGTCCTCGGGGCCTGAGACGGTGCCGCTGCCGAGCAGGTCGCCCGGCAGCAGGTTGCAGCCGTTCGAGGCGTGGTGCGTCACCATCGCCGCCGCCGTCCAGTACATCCGTGCGAACTGTGCCTCCGTGAGCACGAAGGGCGCGGCGCCTTCCGCGCGCATGCGCGGCGTGAGGATCGCCGCCGTCATGCGGATGGCGAGCGCGCCGTTGCTGCGGTTCCAGGCACTGTCGAGATAGGGCAGAGCGGGCGGGTCCTGCACCGGCGCTGCGACCTCGAAGGGCGCCAGGGCCTCGGCCGTCACGATCCATGGGGAGACGCTGGTGGACAGGCTCTTGGCCAGGAAGGGGCCAAGGGGCGGCATCTCCCAACGCTGCACGTCGCGCGCGGACCAGTCGTTCAGCAGGCCGTAGCCGAAGATGCGGTCAGGCGCGCGGGACATCGGCACAGGCGTGCCGAGGGCATTCTCGCCGGCGATCCAGATCGCGAGTTCCAGTTCGTAGTCCAGCGCCTCGGTCGGGCCGAAGCGCATGGCGCCGTCCTGCGCCTGCCATTGGCCGTTCGGGCGCGCGACCGGCTCGCCGCTCACGCGCACCGAGGATGCGCGCGAGTGATAGGCGACCGGCAATTGCCGGAAGGCCTGCGGCAGCGGGTTCTTCGGGTCCCGCCGCACGCCGAGCCGCGCGCAGTGATCGTAGCTGGCCATGAAGTCCGAGAAGTTCGCCACCTTCGCCGGCAGCCGCATGCGGGCCCTGTCCATCGGCACCAGGATGCTCTCGGCGTGCGAGGCGGCCGAGGCGCCGGCGGCGAGCATCGCCGAGACCTGGCGCCGCAGCGCCGCCGAGGCGGGCCGGCCCATTGCCATCAGTCGGTTCAGTGTGGGCCCGATCGCCGCTTCCGCCGCATCGCCGGCGATCAGCCGCGCGTCCTTCGCGGCCCGCAGGTCGAGAACCGCCTCGCCGATGGCGATGCCGCCGCGCGGCGCTTCGCCCGGCCGGTCGAAGATGCCGATGGGCAGGTTCTGGATCGGGAAATCCGTCGTGACTTCGTTCGCCGAGGCGAACCAGCTCCTGAGCGCGGGATCGTGAGTCGCGTCGCGCGCGGCCATATGTCGCTTCCTTCTGGAGTTCGCGCGGATCATGCCGGGGTTGCCGCCTTGCGCAAGGGCGCCCCGCTGACACGGGGCGGGGCGAGGCCTATGTTCCCCGGCACCCAGGAGGAGAGGCCGCCATGCTCGACGTCACCGCGAAAATTCCGCTGAAGGACCCGGACCTGTTCCGCCAGGCCAATTACATCGCCGGCCAGTGGGTGCAAGCCGAGAGCGGCAAGACCATCGCCGTGCGCAACCCGGCGACCGGCGAAGTGATCGGCAACGTGCCCGCGATGGGCCAGGCCGAGACGCGCCGCGCCATCGAGGCCGCCAACGCCGCCTGGCCCGCTTGGCGCGCGATGCTTGCCAAGGACCGCGCCGTCGTCCTGCACAGGCTCGCCGCGCTGATGCACGAGAACGCGGACGACCTCGCCGCGATCATGACGGCCGAGCAGGGCAAGCCGCTCGCGGAGGCCAAGGGCGAGGTGGTCTATTCCGCCTCCTTCATCGAGTGGTTCGCCGACGAAGGCCGCCGTGTCTACGGCGAAACCATCCCGCAGAACGCCAAGGGCCGCCGCATCATCGTGACGAAGGAGCCGATCGGCGTCTTCGCGGCGATCACGCCGTGGAACTTCCCGAGCGCGATGATCACCCGCAAGGCCGGCCCGGGCTGGGCCGCGGGCTGCACGGGCGTGATCCGCCCGGCGTCCCAGACGCCGTTCTCCGCGCTGGCGATCGCCGTGCTCGCCGAACGCGCAGGCATGCCGACCGGCGTGTGCAACGTCATCACCGGGCCGTCGGGCGAGACGGGCAAGGAACTCACCGCCAACCCGATCATCCGCAAGCTGTCCTTCACGGGGTCCACGGAAGTCGGCCGCGTGCTGCTCGCGCAATGCGCCGCGACCATCAAGAAGACCTCGATGGAACTCGGCGGCAATGCGCCCTTCATCGTGTTCGACGATGCGGATCTGGACCAGGCGGTGCTGGGCGCCATGGCGTCGAAGTATCGCAACACCGGGCAGACCTGCGTCTGCGCCAACCGCATCCTGGTGCAGGACGGCGTGTATGACGCATT
This sequence comes from Neoroseomonas soli, assembly GCF_018129065.1. Taxonomy (GTDB): domain Bacteria; phylum Pseudomonadota; class Alphaproteobacteria; order Acetobacterales; family Acetobacteraceae; genus Neoroseomonas; species Neoroseomonas soli. The sequence goes on from NZ_JAAEDM010000028.1 coordinate 14,056, forward strand.
CGCCGCCAAGCTGAAGGCGGCGGTGGAAGGGCTGAAGGTGGGGCCGGGCATGGAGCCGGGCGTGACCCAGGGCCCGCTGATCAACGCCGATGCGGTGACGAAGGTGGAGGAGCACATCGCCGACGCGCTCGCGAAGGGCGCGACGGTCGTGACGGGCGGAAAGCGACACGCCCGCGGCGGCAACTTCTTCGAGCCGACCGTGCTCGCCAACGTGCCGCGCGCGGCGAAGATCTTCGGCGAGGAGACCTTCGGCCCGGTCGCGCCGCTCTTCCGCTTCAAGACGGAAGAGGAGGCGATCAGGCTGGCGAACGACACCGAGTTCGGCCTCGCGGCCTATTTCTATGCCCGTGACGTCGGCCGGATCTTCCGCGTGGCCGAGGGCCTCGAATACGGCATCGTCGGCATCAACGAGGGCATCATCTCGACCGCCGAGGTGCCCTTCGGTGGCTTCAAGCAGTCCGGCCTCGGCCGCGAGGGCAGCCACATGGGCATCGAGGAATACCTCGAGGTGAAGTACCTGGCCCTCGGCGGCATCGGGGCGTAAGGGCCGCGCACTTCCTCGAAAACTGCCCCCCGGGCCGGCGCTTCAACGTCGGCCCGGTGACGGTCACCGAGGAGCGGATCATCGCCTTCGCCCGCCGCTACGACCGCCAGCCACGGCACACCGCCCTGCGGCAGGCTGACGCCTCAGACCGGGAGGGCGGAGGCGATCTCGGCCGCGATGGCACGCAGTTCCGGTTCGGGCCGTGACGACAGGCGTTCGACCATTCCACGCCGGAAGGCCACATGCGCGCCGCGCGCGGCCTGGCGGAACCAGTGCGTGGCATCCTCGATCCGGCCATCGGCCGCCAGCAATGCCGCCAGATTGAACTGGCCGCGAAAATCGCCGCCCTCGGCGGACAGGGCGTAGAGGCGCGACGCCGCCCGCGGGTTGGCGGGGCCTTCCCAGCCTTCCTCGAGGAAGCGCGCGACCATGTTGAGCGACTTTGCATGCCCCTGCGCGGCGGCCAGGCGATACCAGCGCAGCGCCTCCGCCCGATCCAGTTCCACGCCGGCGCCGCGGAAATACAGGTTGCCGAGATTGTACTGCCCCCAGTCCAGCGCGGCCTCGGCCGCCTTGCGGAACCATTCGGCCGCCCTGCCGGCATCCGCGGGCACGCCCCAGCCGAGTTCGTAACAGCGGCCGAGCATGTTCATTCCCTCGGCCTCGCCGGCTTCCGCCGCTGCCCGGAACCACTCCGCCGCCGCCTTGCGGTCCTGCGGCACGCCCCCAAGCCCGTCGAGCAGGATCTGTCCCCAGAACACCATCGCGCGCGCAATTCCGTACTTGGCCGCCGCCTCGACCCACGGGGCGGCTTCCTCCGGCGGGGCGGCGAAGATCGCGGCCAGGGCATCCGGGCCGGCCCCACGAAACTCGTCGAAGGAGACGCGGCGGCGGGGCGGGGCGGAGGGGCGCGGGCGACGGAACATGGGCCCGCGATACTGCGAATGAGAGCGAGTCGCAAATAACCACGTTGGAAGCCGGCCCGCGGCACCCCATATCGCCCGCCTGACAGCGTGGGGCATCGAGCGCAGGGCCGCCCATGATCTTGACCGCTTCGTCATCGGCGGCGGCCGACGACTGACGCAATGATTTCAGGCGTGCACCGCGCAACGGAAGGACGGACCCTTGGCAACTCCTGACGCCGTCTTCGCGGGTTCGGTGCCGGCCAACTACGACCGGTACATGGGGCCGCTGTTCTTCGAGCCCTTCGCGCGGGATGTCGCCAGGCGCCTGTCCGATCTCCGCGCCGGCGCCCTGCTGGAGACGGCGGCCGGCACCGGGATCGTCACCGCGGCCCTGGCGGCGGCACTGCCGCAGGCGGTGACGATCACGGCGACGGACCTCAACCAGCCGATGCTCGACCATGCGATGGCGAAGCCCGGCATGGAGCGGGTCAGCTTCCGCCAGGCCGACGCCCAGGGGCTGCCCTATGCCGACGCCTCCTTCGACGCCGTCGTCTGCCAGTTCGGTGCGATGTTCTTTCCTGACCGCGTCGCCGCCTATCGCGAGGCGCGGCGGGTGCTGCGGCCCGCCGGACGCTTCCTCTTCAGCATCTGGGACAGCGTTGCGCACGCACCGGTGGCGCGTCTCGCGCTCGACGCCCTGTCGCGCCGCTTCCGCCGAGCGGACGCCTGGTTCCTGGAGCGGACCCCGCACGGCCACTTCGACCCCGAGGTCATCCGGCGCGACCTGCGCGCGGCGGGCTGGGAGGCGGTCCGGGTCGAGACGGTGACCGGGATCGGCCGCGCCGCCTCAGCGCGCAGCGCCGCCATCGCGCTCTGCCAGGGGACGCCGATGCGTGCCGAGATCGAGGCATTCGGCCCGGACGCGCTGTCGATCGCGACCGATGCCGCGGCGGCGGAGATTGCCGCGCAGTTCGGTGACGGCCCGTTCGAGGCGCCGAGCCGGGCGCTTGTCATGGAAGCGACGCGGTGAACCGATGCCCGGCCGGGCGTTGGCGTTGCGTTGCCGCCTTCGCCGTTTCCCACTAACTCCAGCGCGTGATGCGCGGGGCCGTTCCCCGGGGGTACACCGATGCAGTACGACTTCGACCTCTTCGTCATCGGCGGCGGTTCGGCGGGCGTGCGCTGCGGCCGCATCGCCGCGGGTCACGGCGCGCGGGTCGCGGTGGCGGAGGAGCGCTTCTGGGGCGGCACCTGCGTCAATGTCGGCTGCGTGCCCAAGAAGATCATGGTCAATGCGGCAGAATACGGCGCCTGGGCGACGGATGCCGCGGCCTTCGGCTGGGAGATCGCGACCGCCGGCCATGACTGGGCGAAGCTCGCCGCCGCGCGGGACGGCGAGGTGGCGCGCCTTTCCGGCATCTACGACCGGCTGTTGGCCGGCGCGGGCGTCACGACCTTCGAAGCGCGCGCGACCTTCGTCGATGCGCATACGCTCGATGTCGGCGGCAAGCGCGTGACGGCGGAGCGCATCGTCATCGCCGTGGGGGGCACGCCGGCGCGGCTGCCCATCCCGGGCGCGGAACTCGGCCTGGTGTCCGATGACCTCTTCACACTCAAGGCCCTGCCGAAGCGCTCGGTCGTGATCGGCGGCGGCTACATCGCGGTGGAATTCGCCTCCATCCTGCGTGGGCTGGGGGCGGAGGTGGACCTGCTCTACCGCGCGCCCCTGCCGCTGCGCGGCTTCGACGAGGACATCCGCGCCGCGGCCGCCGAGGCGCTGGCGGCGCAGGGCATCCGCCTCAATCCGGACGTGACGCCGACGCGCATCGCGCAGGTCGGCGAGGGAGGGATGGTCACGCTCTCGAACGGCTCCACTACGGAGGCCGACGCCGTGTTCTTCTGCACCGGCCGCGTGCCGAACACGGCGGGGCTGGGGCTCGACCGGGCCGGGATCGCGGCGAATGCGGGCGGCGCCATCAAGGTGGATGCGGAGCACCGCACCTCGGTCCCGCACATCTATGCGATCGGGGATGTGCTCGACCGGGTGAACCTCACGCCCATGGCGACCGCGGTCGGCCATGCGCTGGCGGACACGCTGTTCGGCAACAACCCGCGCGAGGCGTCCTACGAGAACGTGCCGACCGCGGTCTTCATGACGCCGCCGATCGGCACCGTCGGCCTGACGGAGGCCGAGGCCGCCGCGCGCGGCCCGGTCGATGTCTACGTCACCCGCTTCACGCCGATGCGCCACACCATCAGCAAGCGGGACGGGCGCAAGACGCTGATGAAGCTGGTGGTCTGCCAGCGGACGCAGAAAGTGCTCGGCGCCCACATGCTGGGCGAGGATTCGGCCGAGATCATGCAGGGCATCGGCATTGCCGTGGCGATGGGCGCGACCAAGCAGGACTTCGACCGCACCATCGGGATCCACCCGACCGCGGCGGAGGAATTCGTCACGCTGCGCACCCGCACGCGCGTGGCCGGGGTGCAGGAGGCCGCCGAGTAACGGCGGCCGGTCCGGCGTCAGGCGGCGCCCATGCAGAGCGGCACGGTGTGGGTGATCGTCCTCTTCATGATCATGTTCGTCATCATCGTGTCGAAGCTGTGAGGACGGGGCGCGTCACGCCACCCCGTTCACCCGCGCCTCGAACCCGCGGAACAGGTCCACGGCCTTCGCGTCGAAGAAGGGCATGATCTGGGTGAGGAACACGCCCGCCGTCCCGCGGCCGTGGTCGATCCAGTAATAGGTGTTGGCCAGCCCCGCCCAGGCCAGCCCGCCGGCCGAGCGCCCCTGCGGCGTCGGCTTCCGGTTCACCAGGAAGGACAGCCCCCAGCCGCAGGGCAGGCCGGGGAAGAAATCCACGTCATTGGTCGCCGCCGGCACGGCGGAGGCCAGCGGCGTGACGGAGAGCGGCCCGATCTGGTCCCGCGCCATCTCGGCGACCGTCTCGGGCTTCAGGAAGCGTTCCTTCCCGTGCCGCCCGCCGTTCAGGATCATGCGGGCGAAGGCCAGGTAGTCCCTCGCGGTCGAATAGAGCCCACCGCCGCCCATCTCGAATTCCGGGTCCTGCGGGACCTCGAACTCGATCGGCGCCAGGCTGCCGTCGGCGGCGCGCGCATGCACCGAGGCGAGCCGCGCCCGCATGTCGTCGCGCAGGCGGAAGGCGGTATCGGCCATGCCGAGCGGGCCGAAGAGGCTTTGCTCCAGATGGGCGCCGAGGCGCTGCCCCGTCGCGGCTTCCACCATCTTGCCGACCCAGTCGATGCCGATGCCGTAGGTCCAGCCCTCGCCGGGGTCGAAGAGCAACGGCAGGTTCAGCGCGGCATTGCGGCAGGTGGTGATGCCGGGGGTGCCGGTCGCCTTGCGGAAGCGGACGATCTCCGGGCTCCACATGTCGTAGGCGAAGCCGGAGGTGTGGGTGAGGAGGTGACGCAGGGTCACGGCCCGCTTCGGTGCGCGCAGCAGCGGCTGCCCGGCCGCGTCGAAGCCGGTCAGCACCTGCACGCCGGCCAGGGGCGGCACGACGTCCCCCGCGGGCGCGTCCAGCCGCAGCCGGCCGGCCTCGACCAGCCGCATGGCCGCGGTCGCGACGATCGCCTTGGTCATGGAGGCGATCCAGACCACCGTGTCCGGCCCCATCGTCTCGGGCGCGCCCAGCCGCCGCACGCCGTAGCCGGCCGCGAACCCGGCTTCCTCCCGCCCGCCGGCGGCGACCACGACACCCGGCACCTGCCCGGCCTGGACGGCGCCCTGCATGAGCAGCCCGATCGCGTCGCCGCGGTCCATCACCATTCCTTCCTCGCATCGGCATGCCGCACATGGCGGCCCCGACAGCCTCGCACGGCGGCGGCGCTTCCCCCAGCCCCGCCAGGGCGTCTATGGTCCAGGGCCTTAGTTGGAGGAGAGTGCCAAACGATGACCGCGCGAGGCTGGAGCCCGGAAAGCTGGCGGGCGATGCCGATCCGGCAGGTGCCGGAATACCCCGATCCGGCGGCGCTCGCCGCGATGGAAGGGAAGATCGCGCGATTTCCGCCGCTGGTCTTTGCGGGCGAGGCGCGCCGGCTGAAGGCCGCGCTGGCCCGCGCCGGCGACGGCGAGGCCTTCGTCCTGCAGGGCGGGGATTGCGCCGAGAGCTTCTCCGACTTCACCGCCAACATCATCCGCGACACCTTCCGGGTGCTGCTGCAGATGGCCGTGGTGCTGACCTTCGGCGGCTCGGTGCCGGTGGTGAAGCTGGGCCGCATGGCCGGGCAGTTCGCCAAGCCGCGCTCGAGCGATACCGAGACCAAGGACGGCGTGACCCTGCCCTCCTACCGCGGGGACATCATCAACGGCCCGGACTTCACGCCCGAGGTCCGCATCCCCGACCCGGCGCGCATGGAATTCGCCTACATGCAGTCGGCCGGCACGATGAACCTGCTGCGCGCCTTCGCGACCGGCGGCTACGCCGACCTGCACCATGTGCACCGCTGGAACCTCGGTTTCGTCGCGCGCAGCCCGCTCGCGGACCGCTATGCGGACCTCGCGCAGCGCATCGACCAGACGCTGAGCTTCATGCAGGCCTGCGGCATGTCGGACCTGCCGCAGGTGCGCGAGACGGATTTCTACACCAGCCATGAAAGCCTGCTGCTGCCCTATGAGCAGGCGCTGACCCGCGTCGATTCCACCACGGGCGACGCCTATGCGTGCTCCGCGCATTTCCTCTGGATCGGCGACCGCACGCGGCAGCCGGAGGGCGCGCATGTGGAATTCCTTCGCGGCGTGAAGAATCCGATCGGCATGAAGGTCGGCCCGTCCATGGACGCGGACGAGCTCGTGCGCCTGACCGAGATCCTGAACCCCGCGAACGAGAAGGGGCGGCTGACGCTCATCTCCCGCATGGGCGCGGAGAAGGTGGAGACGAGGCTCGCCCCGCTGGTGCGCGCGGTGCAGAAGGCCGGGCGCAACGTGGTGTGGCTGTGCGACCCGATGCACGGCAACACCACCACCGTCGCCGGCTACAAGACCCGTGCCTTCGACGCCATTATGGGCGAAGTGCGCGGCTTCTTCGACGTGCACGAGGCCGAGGGCACCATCGCCGGCGGCGTGCATGTCGAGATGACGGGCAGCGAGGTGACGGAGTGCCTCGGCGGCGCGCACCGGCTGAGCGAGACGGATCTCTCGGCCAACTACGCCACATCCTGCGACCCGCGGCTCAATGCCGAGCAATCGCTGGAACTGGCCTTCCTGATCGCCGAGGAGCTGAAGGCCCGCAAGGCGGCCGGCCTGGCGACACCGGCCCAGGCCGCGCAGTGAACGAGCCGGCCGCGCTCGGCGGCGCCACGCTCGGCGCCGCGCTCGCGACAGGCGTTGCGCGGCGGGAAGGCCCCGCCGCGGCGCCGTTGGACACGGACGATGCGGTCATCACCGCACGGACGGATTCCTACTTCAACCGCACCAAGGAGATCGTCGCCCGCTTCGGCGACACCCGCGTCACCTATGCGATCTTCCTGCGCCGCCCGGTCGTCTCCGCGCCGAGGCTGATGCTGGATTGGCTGCGCGCCGTCGCCGCCGCCCGCGGCGTGGATGTGCGCATCGAACTGATGCACGAGGAAGGCCAGTGGGTCGGCGCGGGCGACCCGCTGCTCTACATCACCGGATCCCTGGTCGGTCTCTCGGACCTTGAGACCATCCTGCTGCAGAAGCTCGGCGCCGCCTGCGTCGCCGCGCACAATGCCTACCAGATGTGCGTCGAACTGCCGCAGGTCGCCTTCCTGGCCATGGAGGCCCGGCACTGCGCGGGCGCCGAGATGCAGGAGATGATGGCCTACGCTGCCTCCGTCGGCAGCCGTGCGGCGCAGAAGGAAGGGGCCAAGGGTTTCGTCGGCAACGCCAACGACATGACGGCGCACTGGTTCGGCCAGAAGGCCGGCTATGGCACCATGCCTCATGCCCTCATCGGCTACGCCGGCACCACGGTGCGCGCGGCGGAGATGTTCCACGAAACCTACCCGGACGAGCCGCTGACGGTGCTGGTGGACTATTTCGGACGGGAGGTGACGGATGGGCTTGCCGTCGCGCGCCGCTTCCCGGAACTGGCCGCGGAAGGGCGGCTCGCGATGCGGCTCGACACCCATGGCGGGCGCTTTCTGGAGGGGCTCGACCCGGCGGAATCCTATGCCGTGCTGGAACGCCATTCGCCGGGCGCCATCCGTCGCTACCGCAGCGAGACGGAACTCCGCCACCTTGTCGGCACCGGCGTCTCCGCCGCCGCCATCTGGAAGATGCGGGAGAAACTGGACAAGGCCGGCTTCCCGAAGGTGCGCATCATCGTCTCGTCCGGCTTCGGCGTCGGCAAGTGCCGCGTCATGGCCGAGACAAAGGCGCCGATCGACGTGGTCGGCACCGGCTCCTTCATCCCCGACGCCTGGAGCGAGACCTACGCCACGGCGGACATCGTGGATTATGACGGCACGCCGCGGGTGAAACTCGGCCGCGAGTTCCTGCTGCGGCACGAGAAGGCACGGAAGAAGAACGGCGGGCCGGGTTGAGCGCCACGGGCGCGGCGGCCCGGGATCGTCGCAAAGGCTGGGCCGCCGCGCTGGGCGTCCTGGCGATCTGGGTGGGGTTCCAACTCGTCGGCCGCGTCGCCGTCAGGCAGGACTTCACGCCCTGGGACATCGGCGCCCTGCGCTATGCGGGCGCCTTCCTGCTCGCGGCGCCGATCGCCTGGCGGGTGGGGGTGCCGCGCATCCCGCCGGTCCGTTTCGCGGCGGTGATGGCGACGGCCGGATTCGGCTTCCCGCTCTGCGCCTATCTCGGTTTCGCCCATGCCCCGGCGGCGCATGGCGCGGTGATCATGTCGGCGGGCCTGCCGGTGGCGACGACCATCCTCGCCTGGGCACTGTTGCGGGAGGCGGCGGGCAGGCGCCGGCTGGCGAGCCTCGGCGCCGTCGTCCTCGCTGCCCTTCTGCTGGCCGCGGACGGGCGCGCGAGCCCTCCCGGGGCCTGGATCGGGGACCTGTTCTATGCGGCCGCCTCCTTCTGCTGGGCGGGCTATACGCTGCTGGTCAGGCGCTGGCGCCTCCCGGCGCTGGGAACGACGCTGCTGATCGCGCTGGCCGGTGCGCCTGTCTTCCTGCCGGTCTGGTGGCTGGCCCTGCCATCGAACATGGCCGCCGCCCCGCCGGGCGAGGCGCTTTTCCAGATGGTCTATCAGGGCATGTTGGCGAGCGTGACCGCGGGCTTCCTCTACACCACGGCGGTGGCACGGATCGGGCCGGGGCCGACCACGCTTGTCGGCGCCCTGGTACCCGGGCTGGTGGCGCTCGCTGCCTGGCCCCTGCTCGGCGAGCCGCTCGGCCTGCCGGGGATGGCCGGGGTGGTGCTGGCCATGGGCGGGATGGCGCTCGGGGTCGCGAGGGCGCGTTGACCCCCACCGGGCGCCTCCCTAGGTTCCGCCGATCATGGCCGACACGCTGAAGATCGCGCTCGCGCAGATCAACCCACACGAAGGCGCGATCACCGCCAATGCGGACCGCATCCGCCGCGCGAGGGCCGAGGCCGCGCGCCTGGGCGCCGACCTGGTGGTCACGCCCGAATTCTCCATCGCCGGCTACCCGCCCGAGGACCTGGTCAAGAAGCCCGCCTTCGTCACCGCCTGCGAGGAGGCGATCGCCGCCCTGGCGGCCGAGACGGCGGATGGCGGGCCGGGCATCGTGCTCGGCGGGCCGTGGCGGAACGGGGACCTGCTGCACAATGCGCTGTTCCTGCTCGACGGCGGGCGCATCGTCGCGCGGCGGGCGAAGCACGAACTGCCGAACTACGGCGTCTTCGACGACAAGCGGGTGTTCGACGCCGGGCCGGCGCCGGGGCCATTGCCCTTCCGCGGCTTCCGTCTCGGCCTGATGATCTGCGAGGACTGGTGGCTCCCCAGCGTCTGCGAGACGCTGTGCGAAACGGGCGCCGAGATCCTTCTCGCCATCAACGGCTCGCCGTTCGAGGCGGAGAAGCATCAGGCGCGCGTCGATCTCGCCGTGCATCGCGTGGTCGAGACGGGCCTCGGCTTCGTCTTCGTGAACCAGGTGGGCGGGCAGGACGAACTGGTCTTCGAGGGTGCGTCCTTCGTGATGAACCCCGACCGCTCGCTCGTCCATGTCATGCCGATGTTCGCCGAGGATGTGCGCCTGACCGAATGGCGCCGCGACGGCGACCGGCTGGTCTGCGCACCCGGCGCCATCGCGCCCGCGGTGCCACGGCTCGAGCAGATCTACGGTGCCATGGTGCTCGGCCTGCGCGACTATGTGGGCAAGAACGGCTTCCCGGGCGTGGTGCTGGGGCTGTCGGGTGGCATCGATTCGGCCATCTCGGCTGCCGTCGCGGTGGATGCGCTGGGGGCGGACCGCGTTCGCGCGGTGATGATGCCTTCGCCCTACACCACTGCGGAAAGCCTGGAGGACGCGGCGGAATGCGCGCGCCTGCTCGGCATCCGCTACGAGACGATCGGCATCGGCCCGGCGATGGATGCCTTCAGGGGCATGCTGGCGCCCGCCTTCGGCAATCGCGCCCCGGACATCACCGAGGAGAACATCCAGTCCCGCATCCGTGGCGTGACGCTGATGGCGCTGTCCAACAAGTTCGGCGACATGCTGCTGACCACGGGCAACAAGTCCGAGATGTCCACCGGCTACGCCACGATCTACGGCGACATGGCCGGCGGCTATTCGGTGCTGAAGGACGTGTACAAGACGACCGTCTTCGACCTTTGCCGCTGGCGCAACGCGCATGTGCCCACTGGCGCGATGGGTCCGGCCGGACTGGTGATGCCTGAGCGCGTCATCACCAAGCCACCCTCGGCGGAACTGCGGCCCGACCAGAAGGACGAGGACAGCCTGCCGCCCTATGCGGTGCTCGATGCCATCCTCGAAGGGCTGGTCGAAGGCGAGAAGTCGGTCGATGCGCTGGTGGCCGAAGGCCATGACCGCGCCATCGTGCTGCGCGTGTGGAAGCTGCTGGATCGCGCCGAATACAAGCGCCGGCAGGCACCGCCGGGGGTGAAGATCACGCCCCGTGCCTTCGGCCGCGACCGCCGCTACCCCATCACCAACGGTTTCACGGCGCTGGTCACATGAGCGAGGAATTCGAGGCCGACATCTTCCCGAGCGGCGAGTACGCCGTGCAGATCATGGACCTCTCCGGCGCCAACAGCGCGGAGCCGGTCGAGACGATCCGCGGCTTCCTGACCATCGAGCACGCCAATGCATTCGCCCGCCGCTACGTGCGCGATTCCGTCGAGCGCTGCCGCGCGCCGAGCATGGACGCCAAGGCCGTGCTCGACGCCTGGTTCGCCTATGGCGAGGATGCGGAAGTGCTTGGCGCCGGCGACGACGCCTGGGTGAGCCGGTCGGAACTCAAGGACTTCGCCGACACGCCAGTCAGCGACCCCGAGGAGCGCAACTGGCGCATCCTCGACCCGCGCCTCGACGAGGACGAGGTGGAGGACGAGCCGTGAGCACCTTCCAGGTGCTGTGCGGCGACTTCGCCAACTACATGGACCCCGAGGAGGAGTGGACGGTCGATGGCTTCCGCACCGCGGAAGACGCCGCCGAATACGCCCGCCGCTTCATCCGCGACCAGGTCGAGCACCTCCGCCCCGAATACGCGGACGCCGAGGCGCTGAAGCAGGCCTTCATGGCCTTCGGCGAATACGCCATCGCGCCCGGCTTCGAACTGGAAGCCTGGCTCGCCCACTGCATCGCCAATCCCGCCGCCCGCAAGGCGGACACCGACTATCAGGCGCTCGATCCCAACGCATGAAACTCCGCTTCGCTCCTTCTCCGACCGGGTTGCTGCATGTCGGCAATGCCCGCGTCGCCATCGCCAACTGGCTGCATGCGCGCCGGCATGGCGGCGCCTTCCTGCTGCGCCTGGACGACACCGACCTCGAACGCTCGAAGCCCGAATTCGCCGCGGCGATCGAGGAGGACCTGCGCTGGCTCGGCCTCGACTGGGATGAGCGCGTGGCGCAGTCCGACCGTCTGGACCGCTACGCCGCTGCCGCCGAACGTCTGAAGGCCGCCGGCCGCCTCTACCCCTGCTTCGAGACGGAGGAGGAACTCGCCTACAAGCGCGAGCGTCGCCGGCGGGAGGGCAAGCCGCCGCTCTACGACCGCGAGGCGCTGCGCATGACGCCCGAGCAGGTCGAGCGCGCCATCGCCAACGGCAAGCAGCCCTATTGGCGCTTCAAGCTGTCGATGCGCCCGGTCGGCTGGCGCGACCTCGTGCTGGGCGAGCGGAACGTGAAGCTCAGCGCGATATCCGACCCGGTGCTGATCCGCGCGGACGGTTCGCCGCTCTACACCTTCACCTCGGTCGTCGATGACCTGGAGATGGGGATCACCCACATCGTCCGCGGCGAGGATCATGTCACCAACACCGGCATCCAACTCGACCTCTATGAGGCCCTTGGTGGCAATCCGGCGCGGCTGGCCTTCGCTCACCTGCCGCTGCTGACAGACGAGGAAGGTGGCGCGCTGTCCAAGCGCCTAGGCTCCATCTCGCTGCGCCATCTGCGCAAGGATGGGATCGAGCCGGCGGCACTCGTCGGCTATCTTGCCGCGCTGGGCACCTCGGCCGATCCGGTGCCGGGGATGCCGCGGGACCTGGCGCCCGCCTACGACATCCCCCGCGTCTCCCACGCCACCGCGCGCTTCGACACCCGGCACATGCTGGCCCTGAACCGCCGCGTGCTGCACGAGGCGCCCTTCGATACGGTGCGCGACCGACTGCCCGAGGGCGCGGACGAGACCTGGTGGCTTGCCGTGCGCGGCAACCTCGACCTGATGCGGGAAGCCCGCCACTGGTTCGACATCGTCCGCGGCACCATCGTTCCGCCGGTGCTGGAGGGGGAGGGAGCCTTCCTCCACGCCGCGCTCGAGGCCCTGCCGCCCGAACCCTGGGACAGCGCTACCTGGGCCGCCTGGACCGGGGCGCTGAAGGAGGCCACCGGCCGCAAGGGCAAGGCGCTTTTCCTGCCGCTCCGCCTCGCCTTGACCGGGGAGGAGCATGGCCCCGACCTCGCCACCCTCCTGCCCCTGATCGGGCGCGAGAGGGCGGCCTTCCGGCTGCGGCTATCAGCCGGCGCTTGAACCGGACGGCCGGAGCGGGCATGAAGAAGCTCATGTCCGCGTCCAGGCCCCGCGCGTTCGCGCTCTGTCGCTGAACCGCCCCTTCGGGGAAGGGCCTTCCCCGCGCGCCTGCACGACACCCACTTCCCCCGCCGGACCGCCATGACCGACCTCTACATCCACGACAGCGCCGCGCGGACAAAGCGCCGCTTCGAGCCGATCGATCCGACCCATGTGCGGATCTATGTCTGCGGCCCGACGGTCTACGACCTGGCGCATCTCGGCAATGCGCGGCCGGTCGTGGTGTTCGACGTTCTGGCGCGGCTGCTGCGGCGGCGCTACCCCAAGGTCACCTACGTCCGGAACATCACGGACGTGGACGACAAGATCAACGCGCGGAGCCGCGAGAGCGGCGAGCCGATCGCCGCCATCACCGCCCGCACCACCGAGGACTTCCACCGCGACATGGCCGCCCTCGGCGCCCTGCCGCCGGATGTCGAGCCGCGCGCGACCCAGCACATCGGCGAGATGATCGCGCTGATCCAGCGCCTGATCGCCAACGGCCACGCCTATGCCGCCGACGGGCATGTCCTGTTCAGCGTGCCGTCCTTCCGCGACTACGGGAAACTCTCGGGCCGCAGCACCGACGAACTCCTCGCCGGCGCGCGCGTCGATGTCGCGCCCTACAAGCGCGATGCCGGCGACTTCGTGCTGTGGAAGCCTTCGGACGAGAACACGCCGGGCTGGGACAGTCCCTGGGGCCGCGGGCGGCCGGGCTGGCACATCGAATGCTCCGCCATGTCGTGGAAGCATCTCGGCGAGGAATTCGACATCCACGGCGGCGGCCACGACCTGATCTTCCCGCACCACGAGAACGAGCTCGCGCAATCCGTCTGCGCCTTCCCAGGCCACGGCTTCGCCCGGTACTGGATGCACAACGGCATGCTGCTGGTGAACGGGGAGAAGATGTCGAAGTCGCTCGGCAACTTCCGCACCGTGCGAGACATCCTCGCCGAAGGGCCGTGGGCCGGGGAGGCCTTCCGTCTGCTGCTGCTGCGCACGCACTATCGCCAGGCGCTCGACTTCACGATGGATGCGCTGCGCGAGGCGAAGGCGGAACTCGACGACCACTACGCCATGCTCTCCCGCGCGCCGGAGGCGCCCGGCGGCGGCGCGATTTCACACCTCGCGGACTGGGTGCTGGCGCCGCTGCTGGATGACCTCAACACGCCGCTCGCGCTAGCCCGCCTTCGGGATCTTCGCACACTGGAGAACGCGGTGACGGTGGGCGGCTCGCCGGCGGTCGCGATGGAGCGCGCCGGCCTGTCCGCGCCGCCGGCCCCCGGTGTCGCTGCCGCCGCCTTCCGCGAGGCCGCGGCGGTTCTTGGCGTCGCGATCGGCGACCCGGCGGCCTGGCTGCAGGGCGGCGCAGACGACGCCGCCGAGGTCGAGGCCGCCATCGCTGCCCGCCTTGCCGCCCGCAAGGCGAAGAACTGGGCCGAGGCGGACCGCATCCGCGACGATCTCAAGGCCCAGGGCGTCCTTCTCGAGGATGGCCCCGGCGGCACCACCTGGCGCCGCGCGTGACGCCGCGATGACCGGCGGGCGAAAGGAAGGCCGGGCGAGGCTGACGCCGCCGGCAGGCGAGACGCCCATCATCGTGCTCGTGCGGCCGCAGATGGCGCGCAACATCGGCTCGACGGCGCGGGCCATGGCCAATGGCGGGCTTTTCCACCTGCGGATCGTCGCTCCGCGCGACGGCTGGCCGCAGCCGGATGCCTATCCATCCGCCTCGGGCGCCGATGCCATCCTGGACGCCGCGCAGGTCTTCCCGACCGTGGCGGAGGCCGTCGCCGACTGCCACCGCGTCATGGCGACCTGCCCCCGCCCGCGCCATATCGTCGTCCCTGTCCGCACGGCCCGCGCCGCCGCCGAGGACCTGCGGGAGATCGCGTCCCGCAACTTGCGCTCCGCCGTGCTGTTCGGCCCCGAACGCGCGGGGCTCGAGAACGAGGACATGGCCTGCGCCGACACGCTGGTGCGTTACCCGCTGAACCCCGAGCACATGTCGCTCAACTTGGCGCAGGCGGTGATGATTCTCGCCTATGAATGGTGGACGGCAGCCGAGCCGACGCCGCCGCGGGTGCTGATGACCAACGAGACCCGCGTCGCCACCAAGGGTGAGCTGGACGGCTTCCTGAACCGACTGATGGCCGAGCTCGACGCGACCGGCTTCCTCGACAACCTGGAAAAGCGCCCGGGAATGGTGCGGAACCTGCGGCATTGGTTCCAGCGCGGCGAGGTGACGGAACAGGAACTCCGCACCTTGCATGGCGTGGTGACGGAACTCTCCCGCGGCCGCATGCGCCGCGGCCGCCCGGATAAGGACGATGCCCTGCCGCCGTGGCAGGTCGAGGGTTCCAAGGGCCCTTAGGCCCTTGGCGGGTCCAGGGCGGCGCCCTGGCGGGGTCCGCGGCGAAGCCCCGTCAGACCTTCGCCGCCAACCTCCGCGCGAGCAGGTATCCGAGCCCGCCGCCCGCCGGTGCCGCCGGCAGTGCCAGGGCCCAGCCGGCATGGCTGCCGTTCAGCACCAGCGCCAGGCCGGCATAGAGCAGCAGCCCGCCCACCAGGCTGCCGACCACGCCCGCCGTCAGGCCGAGCACCAGAATCTCTTCGCGCGTCACCATGGCGGCGGAGTAGGGGCCTCGGGCGTGGTTTGACAAGCCCGGGCCGGGCCCCCTATAGCCCGGCCTCCTTCCGGGAACGCGGACGGGCCTTCGGGGCCCGCGCCCGCCGCCGCCCATGACGGGCGGGGGCCTACCGGGACAACAGCCCTCCGGGGCATAGTGAAGAAGGCCCGCACGCGCAAAGCGGCGGGATGCAGCGCATGACCAAGCGCGCCGAATCCAAGTACAAGATCAATCGCCGCCTCGGCGTCAACCTCTGGGGCCGCGCCAAGTCCCCCATCGCCAAGCGTGAATACGGCCCCGGCCAGCACGGCCAGCGCCGCAAGCAGAAGCCGACCGACTTCGGCGTGCAGCTGATGGCGAAGCAGAAGCTCAAGGGCTATTACGGCAACATCGGTGAGAAGCAGTTCCGCAAGTACTACGAGGAAGCGGTGCGCCGTAAGGGCGACACCTCGGAGAACCTGATCGAGCTGCTGGAGCGTCGCCTCGATGCGGTGATCTACCGCATGAAGCTGGCCGTCACCCCCTTCGCAGCGCGCCAGTTCGTCAACCACGGCCACATCACCGTGAACGGCAAGCGGGTGAACATCCCCTCCTACCTCGTGAAGGACGGCGACCAGATCGAGGTCAAGGAGAAGTCGAAGCAGCTCGTGGCCGTGCTCGACGCCGCCCAGAGCGGCGAGCGCGACGTGCCCGAGTACATCGAGGTGGATCACCGCGCGATGCGCGGCAAGTTCCTCCGCGCGCCGAAGCTCTCGGACGTGCCCTATCCGGTCCAGATGGAACCGAACCTCGTCGTCGAGTTCTACAGCCGCTGATCTCTGCAGGGGCCGGCCTTCGGGCCGGCCCTTTCCTTTTCCGGCGCTGCCGCCGGCTGCTTTGCGCGGGCCCGGCGGACATGCCGGGAGGGAGGGTTCCGCCGAGATGAGCGCCACCGCCCCGGACGAAGCGCCGGAATTCCACTGGGACTGGTTCAGCCAGCACATCCCGGCCTGGCGGTCCCTGTTCTCCACCATCCAGCCGTTGCCGCGGAAGATCCTCGAGATCGGATCCTTCGAGGGGCGCGCCACCTGCTTCATGCTGGAGCACGTCCTCGCGCCCGACGCGCCGGGCGAGGTCCATTGCGTCGACACCTGGGCCGGCGGCGTCGAGCACAGCGCCCTCCCAATGGAGGAGGTGCACGCGCGTTTCCGGCGGAATGTCACCCTCCTCGTAGGGCGCCTGCCGCAGCACCGTGTCGTCATCCATCGGCGCACATCCTTCGATGCCATGGTCCGCCTGATCGCCGAGGGCCATGCCGGCACCTTCGACTTCGTCTATGTCGATGGCTCCCACCAGGCGCCCGACGTGCTGGAGGACCTGGTGCTTTCCTTCCGCCTGTGCCGGAAGGGCGGCGTCGTGATCTGCGACGACTACTTCTGGCAACGCCAGAAGCCGGGCGAGGAGGACGTGCTCGACTCGCCGAAGCTCGCCATCGACTCCTTCACCAACCTGTTCCGGCGGCGGCTGCGCTTTCTCTCCCGCATGTCGGGCCAGCAGCTGGCCTACCGCAAGACCGCCGACTGACCTCCCTCGCCGCAGCCGTCGCGCCTCGCGGCACTCGCCTGGCGTGCGCGGAACTCACCGCTTTCGGCGAAGCGCTGCAGCATATCCGCTGGCGCGAGCGTGCCCTCCGCCAGGGCGACGGCATGCATCGTGAGGCCATCCGGCGTCGGCGACCGGCCGAGTAGGCCGCGATAGACCGCATCGACGAAGCCCAGCGGGTCGAGCGACCAGGACGCCCGCGGCGCGTTGCCTGGCGCGCCGTGCGCCTTCCTGGTCGCGCTGGTGCGCGCGGCCTCGTAGACGATGCGGTCCAGCCGCGTCAGCCGATCCAGTCCCGCCCGGATTGCAGGCGTGAGGGGTTCCGGCGCCGGTGCTTCGCCGAGCCCCGGCGGCGGATTGTCGCGGGTATTGAGCCAGCCCGGATCGGAGCCGGGCGCCATGCCCGTCACCGCGCAGATGCGCCGGTAGAGTGCCGGCAATTCCTCCACCAGCCCGACGGCGTCGCAGGTGGTGAGGTTGGCGAGTGCGCCGTCCACCACCTCCTGCTCCGGAAGACGTCTCGCCTTGCCCTGCGCGGCCGCCGGCGTCACCCAGGAGCCGTCAGGCGCCACCAGCGCCGGGCCGAAGATCTGGCGCGCCATGGCGTTGTCGATCGCGGCGCGCACCTGCGGCTCGGGAGAGAGCAGGAAGCCGAGCAGGTCCTTCTCCATCGCTTCGCGCAGTTCCGGCAGCGACGGGTCCCGATGCCGCTTCCAGAAGGCGTAGAGGCTGAGGATCCGGCCCACCGGCTCGCGCAGCGCGGTCACCACGCGCAGCGGTCCGGGCAGCAGGACAGCGGCCGAGAACCGCGTGTGCCCCGAGACGAAGCGGATGCGCGAGGCCGGCACCAGCGCATCGCGCCAGTCGGCGGGGCCGACGACGTGCGCCACGGCCTCCGGCGGGAAGTGCCGGGCAAGCGCCGCATGGAGGGAGGTGCCGCCGGTCTTCGGCACATGCAGGAAGACGAGCCGCATGTCCGGGTCCGCAGGCGGGGTGCACTCCGGGGTCATGTGGCGTTCCTCGTGCGCGCAGGGCCGGTGTGGGCTTTCGTGAGGAACGGTGCTTGAGCCGGCGCAACGATCGTGTCAACATTGAACTGACATGTCAGATGGCGTTCTCTCCGATGTCTCATCTACGGCCGGTTGACGGCCCGCCTCTGCTGACCGACCAGGCGACCGGCATCCTCCGGCGCGACATCCTGACGACTCGGCTCGCCCCCGGGGAGACCGTCTCGGAAGGTGCGACCGCGCAGCGCCTGGGCCTCGGCAAGGCACCCGTGCGCGCGGCGCTCGCGCGGCTGGCGGAGGAGGGCCTCGTCCTCTCCGTTCCCCGCCGCGGATGGGTCGTCTCCATGGTCACGATCCGCGACATCCACGAGGTCTTCGACCTGCGCCTGCTGCTCGAGCCCGAGGCCGCGCGCCGCGCCGCGGGGCGGGCCGATGGCGCGGTGCTGGCGCACCTCGATGCCGTCTGCGCCGCCGGCTACCGGCCGGAGGACGAGGAGAGCGCGCTCGCCTTCCTCGACGCCAACCGGGCCTTTCACGTCGCCATCGCCGACCTCTCCGGCAATCTGCGCCTGGCGCGCGTCATCGGCCGGCTGCTCGACGAGAGCACCCGCATGCTCGTGCTTGGCTTGCGCCGCCGCGATCGCACCGGGGAGATGGCGCACGAGCATGCCGAGCTGGTGAAGATGCTCGCCGACGGCCGCGGCGCCGAGGCCGCAGCCCTGATGCACGAACAGGTCGCGGCCAGTCGCGACATGGTGCTGGCGGCGCTGACGGCCCCCGATGCGGCCATCGCCGTATGACCGTTTCCCCCGCAACCGAGCCGCAGCCAAAGGAGCAAGCCATGAACGCCATCGCCGCCCGCAGCAGCCTCGACGCCATGGTGGCGGGCATCGCCGCCGCGCTTCGCCGGGCGCCGGATGACCCCTCCGCCGCGGTGGCGGAGGTGCTCGGCGCCCATGCCGCCGACGCGCTGCTGCTGGCCGGCCATGATTGCCCCTGTCGTGCCGAAACCTACATCCGCCACCTGCTGCACGAGGATGCGGAAGGCGGCTGGGCCGTCGCCGCGCTGGTGTGGCGGCCTGGGCAGATGTCCCCGGTGCACGGCCACCATGTCTGGTGCGCGGTCGGCGTGCATCACGGCGTCCTGACCGAGACCTTCTACGAACCCTGCGCCGGGAACCGCGCGCCCACTCCCTGCGGCACGGTGCTGCGCCGCCCGGGCGACACCACCTTCGGCCCGCCGCGGCCTGACGCGATCCATCGCCTGGCCAATCTCGGCACCGAGACCGCTGTCTCGATCCATGCCTACGGCCTGCCCTATGGCCGCTTCTGCAGCGACCTGAACCGCGTCCTCGCGGCCTGATCCGCGACGCCGGCGCGGCGGCATGCCTGATCCGCTCCGGTCCGCCGTATCGCGGCGCGGCGAGGCAGGGCAGGCTCGCCGGCGATGAATCCGAAGATCCTGCTGGGCCTTGCGCTCGGCGTCGCCTCCTCGGTGATCTGGGGCGGTCATGCCGTGGTGGCGCGACCGGCCCTGGCCGGGCAGGGCTTCCATCCGCTCGACCTTGCCGCGTTCCGCTACGTGCCGGCAGCGCTGATTCTCGCGCCACTGGCCTGGCGGGCACGGGATGCGCTGTCGCGCGTCGGCTGGCGCCGCGTGCTGCTGCTCGCCACCTTCGGCGGGGCGCCGAACCTGCTGCTCTTCCTGTCGGCACTGGTCTTCGCCCCGGCGGCGCATGGCGGGACCATCGCGCCGATGACCGTGCCGATCGCCGGCGCGCTTCTCGCCATTCCTCTCATCCACGAATGGCCGAGCCGCGGGCGCGCCATGGCGCTCGGCATCATGGCGGCGGGCGTGCTGATGATCGGCTGGGACGGCGTCGCCGGCGCACACCCCGGCGCCTGGCGAGGGGATATCCTGCTGCTGCTCGCGGGCTCGACCTGGGCGGTGTTCACCCTGCTGCTGCGCCGCTGGCAGGTGCCCGCCATTCCGGCCACGGCGGCGGTCACGATGGTTTCGGCCGCCGCCGTGCTGCCGGTCTGGCTGCCCTGGCGGGCGGCAGAGGTGCTTGCCTTGCCGCCCGGATCGATCCTGCTGCACCTTGCGACCCAGGGGCTCCTGCTCGGTGCTCTCGCGATGTTCCTCTATGCGCGGGCGGTGGAGTTGCTGGGACCCACGCGCGCAGCCACCCTCTCGATCATGGTGCCCGTGACCGCCCTGCTGCTTGCCGCGCTGCTGCTCCACGAATCCATCTCGCTGCTGCAGGGGCTGGGCGCCTCCCTGGCTGCCGGCGGCATGCTGGCAGCCGTGCTGTTCACTGGAAGGAAGGCGGGATGAACGCCACCACCCCCCCCATGCCGCCGAGTCTTTGGGCCGCCAGCGCCCCGCCCGCGCCGCCGACCGTGCCGCTGGCGGGTGACGCGCGCACCGGTGTCGCGGTGGTCGGCGGGGGTTTCACCGGCCTCTCGACCGCGCTGCACCTGGCCGAGGCGGGTGTGCCTGTCACGCTGCTCGAGGGCGCCGAGATCGGCTGGGGCGCCTCGGGCCGCAATAACGGCCAGGTCATCCCGACACTCTCGCGGCTCGACCCTGACGAGATCGCCGCCGCCGTCGCACCCGAACATGGCGGCCGCGACAAGGGCGAGGAACTCGTCGCGCTGATCCGCGACAGCGCCGCGCTGACCTTCGACCTGATCCGCAGGCACGGGATCGAGGCCGAAGCCGTGCAGAACGGCTGGATCCAGCCCGCGCATCGCGAAGCACGCCTGCGCCTGTCCGAGAAGCGCGCCGAGCAATGGGGCCGCCGCGGCGCGCCGGTGCGCATGTATTCCCGCGCGGAGATGGCGAGCCTGACCGGCACGGACCACTGGTTCGGCGGCTGGGGCAATGCGACCGGCGGGCGCATCAATCCGCTCGGCCTCGCGCGCGGGCTCGCCGCTGCCGCGATCCGGGCCGGCGCCGTGGTTCACACGGGCAGCCCGGTCCAGGCCATCCGCCAGGTACCGGGCGGATGGGCGCTGGACACGCCTCGCGGCACGCTGACCGCCGAGCGCGTGGTCATCGCGACGCACGCCTATACGGGGGATTTCTGGCCGGGGCTGAAGCGCACCATCGTGCCGGTGCGGTCGTACCAGATGGCGACCTCGGTCCTGTCCGACAACATTCGCCGGACCATCCTGCCCGAAGGCCATGCGCTGTCGGACACGCGCGGCGATCTCTACTTCTACCGCTTCGACGCGAACGGAAGGCTCGTCACCGGCGGCGGGCTGATCGTGCCCTTCGGCTGGGAGGGCCGCATCCGCGCCCGCATCACCGAGCGCGTGCGCCGCGTGTTTCCGCAGATCGGCGAGGTCCGCTTCGACTACGTCTGGTGGGGCTACGTCGCCGGCACCGCGGACCGGATGCCGCATGTCTATGAACTCGCCCCTGGCATCCTGTCCTGGACGGGTTGCAACGGTCGTGGCGTGGCACTGGCGATTGCGCTCGGGCGCGAGTTCTCGCGCGCCTTCACGGGCACGCCGCTGAAGCAGATCGCCGCGCCGGTCGAGACACGGCTGCGTACCATCCCCGGCCACGCCTTCCGCGCGCTCGGCATCGCCTGGAACGTCGCCAAGCTGCGGCGCATGGATGCGCGTGACTGAGGTCGCACTCGCCACCTCCATCCCCCCGCGCATGCGCCGCCCTGGGCCGGGCGGGGAGGATGCAGGGCCCGCTTGGCGTACCGCCTGCCTCGCCTCCTGGGCAGCGCCCGGCTGGCGCGTGGTGACGGTCAACCCGGCGGAGGAATTCGCCGCGCTCGGTGCATTGCCGCCGGAGATCGGGACCGCGAACGCCGCGCCCGGTGTCGCTGACGTGTATGGCCGAGCGGGCACCTGGGTCGGGGATGCGCTGGCCCGTGCGGTCTCCACCGGCGCGCCTGTGGTCGGTCTGGTCAATGCCGACATCCGCCTCGACCTCAGGCCGGCGCGTCGCGCGGCGCTGGCGGAGCGCGCGTCTCGCGCCATGCTGGTCTGCAACCGCATGGATGTCGGCCATGCCGCCCAGGCCGCAGGGCCGTTCTACCGCTACGGGTACGACCTCGTGCTGATGCCGCGGGAGATGGCGGGGCGGCTGGCGCTCGACGGCTTCGCGCTCGGTGTGCCTTGGTGGGACTACTGGGTGGTGCTCGATGCGCTGCTGCAGGACCTTCCGGTCCAGGTCGTGCAGTGCGACGGCATCCGTCACCTGGCGCATCCGCAGGCCTGGAATCAGCCGGCCTGGCGCCGGGCGCTGGGTGTGCTGATGGCCAATCTCGGCCCGCGCCGTGCGGCGCTGGAAAGGCTTGGCATGGGCGCGGTGGCGGAGGCGGTGGCCGACCTGCTCCTTGCCATCGCGCCACGCGAGACGGAGGGATATCCCCTGGACGACATGATGACGGTGGCAGGCACGCGCTTCGGCATCGAGATCGTCCGCTTGGCCGAGCGCCGCGCCTGGCGGCTGGACTGAGCGGCGATGGACACCGGACCCTGGAATCGCCGCTTCGTGCACGATCTGCTCTTCGCCACCGAGGGCAGCGGCTGGCATGAGCCAGAACTCAAGGACAGCATCGGCTTCCGCTGGAGCGGGCCAGGATATTTCTCGATCCTGCGCGTTCCGGCGCCGGCCGGTGCGGGGCGGGGGGAGGCGCATCTTCTGCTCTCCCCGAGCGAGCCACTGCCCGCGGTCGTCGTCTTCCTCAACGGTCGCCGGCTGGAGGTCATGCAGCGACGGCTCGGCACCTTCGGCGTGCTGGATTTCGCCTGGGACGCCGCGGCGATGGCCGGCGAGGCGCGGGCCGAATTCTGGTTCCACGCTGAGCGGCTGCAGCGCCTGCCCGCTCCGGGTGAGCGCATGCGCAGCGTTGGTTTCCGGCTCTCGACCCTCGCTATCGAGCCGGCGGCGGCAGGCCCGGCGCCGGCGGGCGAGGCGCTGGCCCTGATCGCGGGAAGCCGCTTCCTGCGGGACCGCCTGCACGTCGCTGCCGGCCGACCGCGCCTTGCCTTCCGCTCCGATGGCGAGGCCCGGCTGCTCGAGATGCGACTGGAAGGCGCGCGCCTCGGGCCGTCCGCGCAGCCGCATCTCACCCTGGCGCTGAGGGCAACGGCCGATGTCATGGACCTCGCCCTCGCGGCGCCGGGAAGGCCGGCACTGGCCCTTCATCAGGGCGTGGCGGGCCGGCTGGCGCTGCCAGAGGGGCTCTCGCCGCGCGATCGGCTGCTCGTCGCGCGCCTCCTCGCCACCTTGCCCGAGGCCTTCGGCCGCTGGCTGGACGAAGCGATGACGGGCGCGGCGCCGGATGCCGAATTGCTGGCCTTCTGGCGCCGCGGCCTGGCGCGGCTGGCGCGCGGGGGCGAGGGCTTCCTCGCCGCCGCCCTGGCCGACGGGCCGGACCCCTTCGCCGAGGATCCGGCACTGCCCTTCGCCTGGCCCGCACAGGTGCCAGGCTGAGGCTCTGTCAGCAGGCGATGCCGGCGGCGCGCAGGCGCTCCAGCACTTCTTCCGCGCAATCCTCGGGCGTGCGCCCCGCGGTCAGGATGTGCAGCTCGGCGTGTTCCGGCGCCTCGTAGGGGCTGTCGATGCCGGTGAAGTTCTTGATCTGCCCGGCCTGCGCGCGGGCATAGAGGCCCTTCGGGTCGCGCGCCATGCAAGCCTCGATCGGCGTGTCGACGAAGACCTCGGTGAACTCGCCGGGGCCGAGCAGGTCCCGCACCATCCGCCGCTCCGCCCGGAAGGGCGAGATGAAGGAGCAGAGCACGACCATCCCGGCATCGACGAAGAGCTTCGCCACCTCGCCGACGCGCCGGATGTTCTCGACGCGGTCCTCGGCGGTGAAGCCGAGGTCGCGGCAGAGCCCGTGGCGGATGTTGTCGCCGTCCAGCGAGTACGTCGGCCGCCCGGCGCGGTGCAGCGCCTGCTCGACGATGTTGGCGATGGTGGACTTGCCGGAACCCGACAGGCCTGTGAACCACAGCACCATCGGCGTGTTGCCGACGAGGGCCGCCCGTGCCGCCTTGTCGATCGTGAAGTGCTCGTGGTGGATGTTGGACGCCCGCCGCAGCGGGAAGGCCACCATGCCCGCGCCGGCGGTGCGGTTCGTGAAGCGGTCCACCAGGATGAAGGCGCCCGTCGCGCGGTTGTCCGCGTATGGATCGAGCGGGATCGGCTGGCCTGCGGAGAAGTTGCAGAAGCCGATCTCGTTCAGCGAGAGGCGCCGCGCCGCGTGCTCCTCCAGCGTGTTCACGTCCACCCGGTGGCGGATGGAGGTGACCGAGCATGGCGTCCAGATGTTGCCGATGCGCATGAGGTAGCCACGCCCGGGCAGCATCGCCTCCTCGTCCATCCACAGCAGGTGGCCGGCGAACTGGTCGGCGACGGGCGGGCGCTCGGCGGAACGGACCAGGATGTCGCCGCGCGCGACGTCGATCTCGTCCTCGAGCGTCAGCGTCACCGCCTCCCCGGCCTCGGCGGCGGGCAGGTCGCCGTCGGCGGTGACGATGCGCGCGATGCGCGACGTCTTGCCGGAAGCCGCCACCACCACCTGGTCGCCCGGCGCAATGCGCCCGCTGGCGATCGTGCCCGCGAAGCCGCGGAAGTCGAGGTTCGGCCGGTTCACCCACTGCACCGGAAACCGGAAGGGCCTGGCCGCGAGGTCCTGGGAGACGTCGACCGTCTCGAGGTGCTCGAGCAGCGTCGGCCCGTTGTACCAGGGCATGTTGCCCGAGCGCGACGTCACGTTGTCCCCGTAGCGGGCGCTGATCGGCACCGGCACGATGGAACGGAAGCCGAGTTCGGAGGCGAAGGTCACGTAGTCGCCGACGATGCGGTCGAAGGTGTCCTGATCGAACTTCACCAGATCGATCTTGTTCACCGCGACGACGATGTCGCGGATGCCGAGCAGCGAGCAGATGTAGGAATGCCGCCGCGTCTGCGTCAGCACGCCCTTGCGCGCGTCGATCAGGATCACGGCGAGCGAGGCGGCGGACGCACCCGTCGCCATGTTGCGCGTGTACTGCTCATGGCCCGGCGTGTCGGCCACGATGAAGGAGCGCCGCGGCGTCTGGAAGAAGCGGTAGGCGACGTCGATGGTGATGCCTTGCTGGCGCTCGGCCTCGAGCCCGTCCACCAGCAGCGCGAGGTCGATGTCGTCGCCCGTGGTGCCGTGCTTGCGGCTGTCCCTGGTGATGGCGGCGAGCGTGTCCTCGAAGATCAGCTGGCTGTCGTAGAGCAAGCGCCCGATCAGCGTGGACTTGCCGTCATCGACCGAACCGCAGGTGAGGAAGCGCAGCAACTCGTGCTGCTGCTGGCGGAGGTGGCGATGCGGCATCTCAGAAATACCCCTCGCGCTTCTTCTTCTCCATCGAGGCGTCCTCGTCGGTGTCGATGAGGCGCCCCTGGCGCTCGCTGGTCCTGGCCGCGCGCATCTCGGCGATGATTTCTGGCAGGGTCGCCGCCGTGCTCTCCACCGCGCCCGAGAGCGGATAACAGCCTAGGGTGCGGAAGCGGACCATGCGCATCTCCGGCGTCTCGCCGGGCTCGAGCGGCAGGCGCTCGTCGTCCACCATGATCCAGGTGCCGGACCGCTTCACCACCGGCCGCTGCTTGGCGAAGTAGAGCGGAACGACCGGGATGTCCTCGGCGAGGACGTAGTCCCACACGTCGTATTCGGTCCAGTTCGAGAGCGGGAAGACGCGGATGCTCTCGCCGTCGCGGATGCGCGTGTTGAACAGGTTCCACAGTTCCGGCCGCTGGCCGCGCGGGTCCCAGGAATGGCCGGGGCCGCGGAAGGAGAAGATGCGCTCCTTGGCGCGGGACTTCTCCTCATCCCGCCGCGCGCCGCCGAAGGCCGCGTCGAAGCCCCACTTGTCGAGCGCCTGCTTCAGCCCCTCGGTCTTCATCACCTGCGTGTGCAGCGCGGAGCCGGAGGCGACCGGGCTGATGCCGCGCTCGATGCCGTCCGGGTTGGTGTGGACGAGCAATTCCATCCCCACCTTCTTCGCCATCATGTCGCGGAAGGCGATCATCTCGCGGAACTTCCACGTCGTGTCGACGTGCAGCAGAGGGAAGGGCGGCTTGCCCGGCGCGAAGGCCTTGAGCGCCAGGTGCAGCATCACCCCGGAATCCTTGCCGATGCTGTAGAGCATCACCGGCTTGCGGAAGGAGGCGGCGACCTCACGGATGATGGCGATGGATTCGGCTTCGAGCCGCGCGAGATGCGGCGTGAGCGTGGCTTTACCTGACTGGCTCGACACGGACCCCTCGGGAGCGAAGACCGGCCCGCAGGACGCGGGCCTTGTGCGGCGCAGCGCGACGGTGCGCCCTGGCCTCTTCCCATGACCATCCGTGGCGCGCAAGTTCCGCCGACGACACTGTTCGAGGCCCGCCGCCGATGAATTACGACCCGATGACGCGCGCCCGCCTGGCCGACCGCTTCGCCGTGATCGCGGCGGAGGCGGGGACGCGGATCATGAGCATCTACGGCACCGCCTCCGCAGAGGCGAAGGCCGACGGGAGCCCGCTCACCCAGGCCGACCTTGCCGCGCACGACGCAATCCTCGAAGGGCTCACGCGTGTCTGCCCGGACCTGCCGGTGGTCTCCGAGGAGGATGCCGAGCGCCTTGAGGCGCCGCCTGTCGGCCCCTTCATCCTGGTCGATCCGCTCGACGGCACGCGCGAGTTCCTCTCCGGCAACGGCGAGTTCACAGTGAACATCGCCTTGATCGAGGGGGGCGCGCCGGTTGCGGGTGTCGTCCTTGCCCCGGCGCTCGGCCGGCTTTGGTCGGGCGCGGTCGGCGCGGGTGCGCGCGTGCGGGACGTGGCCGTAGAGGCGGACCGGCCCATCTCGGTGCGCCAGCCCACGGATGGCAGCCTCGTCGCCGTGGCCAGCCGCTCGCATCGCGACGCGACCACCGAGGCCTTCCTCGCAGGCCTTTCGGTCGCGGGTCTGCGCTCCGTCGGTTCCTCGCTGAAGTTCTGCCTGATCGCGGAAGGGGAGGCGGATGTCTATCCGCGCTTCGGTCCGACCATGGAGTGGGATACGGCAGCGGGCCAGGCCGTGCTGGAGGCGGCGGGCGGCCGCGTCGTCACGCCTGAAGGCGCCCCTTTCCGCTACGGCAAGGCAGGCGCAGCCTGGCGCAACGGTGCCTTCGTCGCCTGGGGCGGCGCGCCCCGGCCGGGTTAGGGTGGATCCCGATCAGGTGGAATCACCCGATCGGGCGAAGATGCCCGCAACGACAAGGATCCAGGGCGACTTCCGTGAGCCGGGGCGAAGGGAAGTCGCCCCAGCGCCGCGCGCGATCAGGAACGCGGCACGACCGCGGCCCAACTGGTCGTGACATGCGCGGCGATCTCGGTAGCAGTCTCGCCGCGGATCATCACCTCCCCGACGATGATCCGCCCAGGCTTGAGCACGCGCGCCTCGGCCAGCACGGGGCCGGGATCGAGCCGGCGGAGGAAGTGGATGGTCAGGCTCGTTGTCAGGCTCTCGTCGCGGCCGCCGGTCAGGCCGAGCAGCGCCGCCCACATCGCCACATCCGCCAGCCCCATCAGCGCCGGGCCCGAGACCGTGCCGCCCGGCCGCAGCAGGCTTTCGCGCCAGGGCAGGCGGCAGGTGGCGCTGCCGCCGGCGGCGGCGAGCACCTCGATCCCCCAGGCGGCCGCCAGCGGCACGCCGCGGTGCACCACATCCTGGATGGAGGCGGAGCTCGGCGCAGCGTCGTCCATGCTGTTCTTCCCGGTCATGTGTCGTGATGCTGCCCGATGCGTCGGACGCCGGCCAGGGCGTCGCTTGCCGGCACCCGATCGATGCGCGATGGAAGCATTCCGATACGAGCGAGGAGAGCGGCCATGACCGACCTGACCGGACAGGTCGCGATCGTCACCGGCGGCAGCCGCGGCATCGGCGCGGCGATCGCGCTGGCCTTCGCCGGGGCCGGTGCCGACATCGCCTTCTGTCACCTCGACGACGATGCGGGCGCGGCGAAAGTCTCCGCGGCCGTCACCGCGCTGGGCCGGCGTATCCATGCCGAATCGCTCGACGTGGCGGACAGCGCCCGGCTCCGGGCCTTCCTCGCGGCGGCGGAGGCGGCGCTCGGCTCGCCGGACATCCTCGTGACGAATGCCGGGATGAACCTGCGCGGCGCCTTCGAGGCGCTGCCGGAGGAAGCCTTCCGCCGCATCCTCGACGTCCACCTCATGCACACGGTCACCGCGGCGCAGGCGGTCTATCCCGGGATGGCCGCGCGCGGGCGAGGGCGGATCATCACGATCTCATCGCAACTTGCGTTCAAGGGCGCGGTGAACCTCACGCCCTATTGCGCGGCCAAGGCGGCGATCCAGGGCTTCACCCGCGCTCTGGCGCTCGAGGCCGCGCCGCGCGGGGTGCGTGTGAACAGCATTGCGCCGGGGCCGGTGGACACCGACCTGACGCGCGCGCGGGGCGCGGAATGGCGCGCGTCGATCGAGGCCTCGCTGCCCGCCGGCCGCCTCGGCCGGCCGGAGGAGATCGCCGAGACGGCGCTGCTGCTCGCGGGACGCGGTGGCGATTTCTACGTGGGCGCGTGCCTGTCGCCCAATGGCGGGGACGTGATGCATTGAGCGGGCCGACGATCCGCACGATGCGGCGCGAGGATCTGCCCCTCGCGCTGGACTGGGCCGCCGCCGAGGGCTGGAACCCGGGCCTCGCCGACGCCGACTGCTTCTTCGCCGCCGATCCCGAGGGCTTCCTGATCGCCGAGGCGGCGGGCGAGCCGGTCGGCTGCGTCTCCGCCGTCCGCTACGACGACGGCTTCGGCTTCCTCGGCTTCTACATCGTGCGGCCGGAGTTCCGCGGCCGGGGCTGCGGCCTGGCGCTGTGGCAGGCCGCGATGCGGCGGTTGCAGCCCGGCGTGGTCGGCCTCGACGGCGTGGTGGCGCAGCAGGAGAACTACCGCCGCTCGGGCTTCGCCCTGCTGCACCGGAACATCCGCTATGGCGCCGTCGCCCCGCGCGCGCCGCGGATCCCCGACGCGCCGAGGGTGGTGGATGCCGCCGCGCTGCCCTTCGCGGCCCTCGCCGCCTTCGACCGCGCGCATTTCCCCGCGCCGCGTGAGGCCTTCCTGCGCGCCTGGCTCACCGCACCGGGCCATGTTGCCCGCGCGGTGCAAGGCCCGGACGGGCTGCGTGGCTACGCCGTCCTGCGGCCCTGCCGGGAGGGCTCGAAGATCGGGCCGCTCTTCGCCGGGGACGGCGCGATTGCCCGTGCCCTGCTGGCTTCCCTGGTGGAAGCGGCGCCGCCGGGGCCGGTCTTCCTCGACCTGCCGGAGCCGAACGCCGATGCGGTCGCGATGGCGGTCGCGGCCGGCATGGCGCCAGCCTTCGAGACCGCGCGCATGTATGCCGGCCCGGCGCCCGGCCTGCCGCTCGGCCGCATCTACGGTATCACCAGTTTCGAACTCGGCTGACCGCGCGGCCGCTTCACGCATGTCACAGCAAGGAGAGTCTTCCAGGATGACCGAACGTCCCGCGCGCCTCCGGCGCTTCGCACGGCTCGCACCGGTCCTGCTTCTCGGCGCCGCGCCCATGCTGAGCGGCCCGGCGCCGGCCGGACCGCTGCGCGGCGCCGCGACGGACGCGCCGCTTGCGGTGCAGCGGGCGCAGTTCGGCACGCCGGCTGCGGAGGCAACGCCTGCCCTCGATCTCGCCGAGGCGGCCTCGCGACCGCCGCTTGCCGTCGGGGACGTGCTCGCATTGCGTCTCGCCCCGGGGGAAACCGCCTATATCCGCCTGCCCGAGGGTGCCGGCGACCTGGTGGCGCAGACGCGTCGCCTCGCCCGCGGCACCGACACGGTGATGGCGCTGGTGGATTCGCAGGGCCGCGTCCTCGCCGAGGACGACGACGGCGGGGAGGAGAGCCTCGCCTCGCGCATCGAGGTCGCCGCCGACCAGGCCGGTCCGTTGTTCCTGCGCGTGCGCCTGCTGGAGCGCACCGCCGGCCGCTTCGAACTCGCGCTCCAGGCGGCGCCGCCCTCCGATTCCTCCGTTTCGGCGCGGACCCTGACGGAGGCCGTGAGCCGGCCGGAACTCAGGGTCGGCGAGCCCGTCGCCGTCGAGTTGCGCGGGCGGCAGGAAGCCTATTTCCGCCTGCCGCCGGGGCTGCAGGACCTGGTCGTCGTGACGCGGCGCCTCTCGAGCGGGACCGACACGCTGCTGACGCTGCTTGACGCGAATGGCCGCGAGATCGTCGAGGATGATGACGGCGGGGAGGAACAGCTCGCCTCGCGCCTCGAGGTGCCGGCCGGCCAGCGGCGGCCGCTCTATGTCCGCGCGCGCGTGCTTGGCGTCGCGGGCGCCTTCGAACTCGTCGCCCTGCCGGATACGGCGCCGGCCACGCCGGCCTTCCCGACCAGCCTTCGCGAAGCGACGGCGGCCCCCGCGCTCGAGTTGGGGCAATCGGTCCCGCTCCGCCTGCGCCGCGGCCAGACCGCCTTCTTCCGACTGCCCGAGGGCGACATCGCCGTGCTGACCCGCAACCTTCGCCGCGGCGCGGACACGGTGCTGGCGCTGCTCGACCAGGCCGGGACCGAGATCGCCGAGGACGACGATGGCGGTGGGGGCCTTGCCTCCCGCATCGAGGTGCCGGCCTCCGAGGCTCGGCCGCTCTATATCCGCGCCGGCCTGCTCGGCGATGCGACGGGCGAGTTCGAGCTCGTCGTCGAGGCGGACGCGCCGCTGGCGGTGACCTTCCCGACCTCCCTCGCGGACGCGGCTTCCGCGGCCCCGCTGCAGCCTGGCGTGGCGGTGCCGATCCGGCTGCGGCGTGGGCAATCCGCCTTCTTCCTGCTGCCGCCGGGCGAGCACGTGGCGCTGACGCGGATGCTGCGGGACGGTACCGACACCGTCCTGGAACTCCTGGATGCCGAGGGCCGCATGCTCGCCGATGACGATGACGGCGGGGAGGAGAACCTCGCCTCCCGCCTCGTCATCGAGGGTGTCCGCAAGGGTGATGTCTTCCTGCGGGCGGGTGTGCTCGGCGACGGGGCGGGTGCCTTCGAACTCATCCTGCTGCCACCCGGCGGGCGCTGAGCGGCGCCGCCGGATGCGCGGGGGTCAGCCCCCGCGTTGCGGCGTGGCCTGCAACCGGCTGACGTCGAAGCCTTCGCGGCGCGCGATCTCCACCGCCGCCGCGTGGTCGGCCGGAGGCAGGACCGGCGTGCGCGAGAGGATCCAGAGGTAGTCCCGGCCAGGCGCGCCGACGACAGCCCACCGATAGCCGGGGTCCAGCCCGATCACCCAGTAGTCACCATAGAAGGGCCAGAAGAAGGAGACGCGGAGCCGGTCGTTGCCCGGCGCCGCGCTGTAGGCGACTGCCTCGGCAATGCGCTCCTCCCCGCCCGCCAGCGCGTTGCGGCAGCTGTTGACGACGTCGATCCGGCCGTCGGGGCGCTGCGTGTAGGTCGCCGTCACGTCCTCGCAGCGCAGCCGCGCATTGTCCTGGAATGAGGCCGGGAAGCGCGCCACCTCGTACCACCGGCCCACATAGCGGGCGAGGTCCACCTGCCCCACGGTGCGCGGCGTGGTTTGATCGGGTTGCGTGGCACAGGCGGCCGCGAGCAGCGGCAGGGCGAGCAGGGCGCGGCGAATCATTTGTCGTCTCCCGGAATGGTGCCGTCGGGCAATGACAGCACATGGTCGAGCACACCGCCTGCCGTGGTGATCCACACCGCGCCCCGGCGCGCGGCGATGCGGGACAGGGCACGCCGCAACTGCCGCAGCCGGTAAGGCTGGCCGACGAGGTAGGGATGCAGCGCGACGCCCATCACCTGCGGCCGGCCGTCGCGCACCTGCAGCAGGCGCTCCTCGAAATCGTCCACGATCATGTCCGCGAACTGGGCCGCGCCATCCTTGCGGGCGACGATGGCGGGGATGTCGTTGACCTCCTGCGGGTAGGGGATGGCGAGCAGCCGCCCGCCACGCGTGCGCATCCAGATCGGCGCATCGTCGGCGCACCAGTTCAGCGTGTAGGCGTAGCCCGCCTCCGCCAGGAGGTCCGGGGTCACGCGCGATTCGGCGATCCATGGGGAGAGCCAGCCGCGCGGCGCCCGTCCCTCGTGGTGCAGGATCGCCGCGGTGCTCTCGGCGATCAGCGCGCGTTCCTCGGCTTCGGGCAGGACCGACTGGCGTTCGGAATTTGTCCTGCCGTGGCCGGCGATCTCGTCGCCGCGGGCGCGATGCGCCGCCACCAGGGACGGCGCATGGTCGTACATGGCGGAGTTGAGCAGTATGGTGGCCGGCAGGCCGAGTTCGTCCAGCAGGGCCATCAGCCGCCAGGCGCCAACCCGGTTGCCATAGTCCCGCCAGGCGAAATTCAGGACATCCGGCTGCGGCCCGGCAGGCGCCAGTTCGGCGCCGAGCCCCTCGCCGAACGCGAAATGCTCCAGGTTCACACCCAGGTAGACCGCGAGCCGGGCCCCGCCGGGCCAAGTGTAGGCCGCGCGCATCGGCCAGGGGTGATAGTCGTAGCGCCCGTGGGTCGGCAGCATCGGAACCCTCCTGCCGCACCGTGATGGGGCCGCCCGGGCAGGGCGGCAAGATGGGCCCCCGTGGCGGCGAGGCGCCGGATGGCCTAGTGTCGCGCCATGGCAACCTCCCCGGCGGGTGCGGAGGCCGGGGCCGCGGCGCTGCTGGCGCGGGAGGCCCGGTTCGAACGCGCCCGGCTCATCCCCCCTGTCCTGATCGGCCTTGGCATCGCGGCCTGTGGCATCGGGCAGGCCCTGCTGATAGCGCGGCTGCTGGCTACCTTGCTCGGCCGCGCCGAGGCGGGCTGGCACGACCTCGCCGCCGCGGGCGTCCTGGCGCTGCTGATGGCAGTGCTCGGCATCGCGCAGGAACGGGCACAGATCGCGGCCGGCGAGGACGCGAAGGCGCGCATCCGCGCCACCGTCTTCTCCCGCCTGCTGGCCGCTGGCCCCGCGGACGAACGAGCCGTCGGCGAGAAGAGCGCCCTCGTGGTCGAACGCGTCGAGGCGCTGGAGGGCTACTTCGCCCGCTGGTTGCCGGCGGCGGCGCTGGCCATCCTCGGACCCCTGCTGGTCGCGGCCGCGGCGGCGCTGGCCGATCCGGTGAGCGGGCTGATCCTGCTCGGCGCCGGGCTGCTGGTGCCGGTCGCGCAGGCGATCAGCGGCATCGGCGCGGGGGTGGCGAGCCGGCGACAGTTCAGCGCCTTGCAGCGCCTTTCGGGCCGCTTCCTCGACCGGATGCGCGGCCTGCCCGTGTTGGTCCTGTTCAACCAGCAGGAGGCCGAGGCGCAGCGCCTGGGCGCCGCGGCGGAGGAACTGCGGTCGCGGACCATGCGCGTGCTGCGGCTCGCCTTCATCGCCAGCGGGGCCATGGAACTGATCGTCGCCATCGCGCTGGCCTCGCTCGCCTATCGCCACGGGGCGCTGGTGACGGGTACCCATCCTGCGCCGGTCACCGCGCTGTTCACCCTGCTGCTGGTGCCGGTCTTCTTCCTGCCGTTGCGGGCCTTCTCCGCGGCCTATCACGAGCGGATGGCCGCGCAGGGCGCGGCAGCGGACCTCGCGCCGCTGCTCGCCGCGCCGGAGCCGGAAGGCCTGTTGCTCGAGGAAGTGCCGCCCAAGGTGACGGTCACATTCCACCAGGTGCAGCTCAGCTACGACCCGTCGCGGCCGCCCGCCCTGGACGGTCTCTCATTCCGTGTCCTGCCGGGCGAGACGCTGTTGCTGACCGGCCATTCGGGCTCCGGCAAGACGAGCGTGCTGCGTATCCTGATGGGCTTCCGCAGGCCGGATGGCGGGCGCGTCGCCTTGAACGGGCACGACGTCACGCAGCTTCGGCCAGCCGAGTTGCGGCGCCTTTCTTCCTATGTCGGTCAGCGGGCGCAGATCTTCCGCGCCACCATCCGCGAGAACATCCGCTTCGCCCGCCCCGAGGCGGATGACGCCGCAGTCGAGGCGGCGGCGCGCGCCGCCCAGGTGACGGATTTCGCCGCCGACCTGCCGCAGGGCCTCGACACGTTGGTGGGCGAGGGGGGCTTCGGCCTCTCCGGCGGCCAGGCGCAGCGCGTGGCCGTGGCGCGCGCCTTCCTGCGCGATACGCCGCTGGTGCTGCTGGACGAGCCGACGGCGCATCTCGACCCGGGCACGGAGGCCGCGGTGCTGAATGCGATCCGGCGGCTCTGTGTCGGGCGCACGGCGATCGTCGCCACACATGCGCGCGCGGCACGCGGGCATTTCGGCCGGGTGCTGGAACTCCAGGCCGGGCGGTCGGCCAGCGATCGGATGGCGGGGGACTGATGCGGCACGATATCCTGCGCGTCCTCGGCCTGTGGCGCGGCCGGACCGGCTGGCTTGTCGCCGGCCTCGCGGCGGCTGTGCTCTCGGCGCTGGCGGGGGTGGCCCTGCTGGTCCTGGCGGGCCGGGTCATCGCCGGGGCGGTGGCCGGCGGGCAGCCGGTTGCGGCCGCCCTGGGGGGGCTCGGCCTCGCCGCGCTGCTCTGGCTGCGGCCGGTCATGCTGTTCCGGCCGGTCGCGCGCTACCTCGAGCGCCTGGTCACGCACGAGGCGACCTTCCGCGCGCTGGCGGATATGCGCGTCTGGTTCTTCCGGCGCCTGGCTCAGCGACTGCCGACCGGCCTCGGGCTGCGGCGCGCGGGCGACCTGCTCGGCCGTCTCGTCGCGGATGTGGAATCGCTCGACGGGTTGTATCTGCGCGCCCTCGTGCCGGCGGCAGCATCGCTTGCCGTGGTGCTGGCCATGGCGCTCGTGGTGGGCGCGGCCGATCCGTTGCTCGCGGCATGCCTCGCCCTACCCTTGGCGGCGGCGCTGGGACTTCCGCTTCTGCTTGCCCCGGCGGCCATGCGCAGCGGGGAGGCCGTGGCCCACGCGCAGGGCGCGCTGCGGAGCGCAGTGGTGGAACCGCTGACCGGCATCGAGGACACGCTCGCGGCGAATGGCGAAGCCCGCGCAGCAGCCCGCGTCGCGGCGGAAGGTGCTGCGCTCGCGGCGGCGCAGCGCGGCCTCTCCCGTCGCGCGGCCTGGGGCGGCGCCACCGGGTCGCTGCTGACGCAGGCGGCGCTGCTCGGCAGCCTGGCCTGGGCCCTCGCCGCCGGGGCGCAGGGACTGGCGGCGGGGTTGATGGCAGTCTTCCTCGCCATCGCGGCCGCCGAGGCGCTGGGGCTGATGCC
>NZ_JAAEDM010000029.1 GCF_018129065.1 Neoroseomonas soli
GACCTGCCGGGGCGGCCGCACCGGCTGCTGGTGGGGCTCGGCAAGGACCGCACGCAACGCGCCGCCGAGACCGCCGGCGCGGCCGCCGCCCTGGCCGCCGGGGAGGCGACCGAACTCGACCTCGCTGCCGAGGGGCTTTCGCCCGAGGAGGCGGCGGCGGTGGCGGCCGGCGTGGCGCTCGGCGCGTGGCGCTTCGACGGGCTGCGGACGAAGGATGTGGCGAAGCGCCTGTCGCGCCTGACCGTCCACCTGCCACAGGCAGAGGTGGCGGCGGAGGCGGCCTATGCGCGCCTGGCCCCCGGCGTGGCCGGCTGCCTCCTTGCGCGCGACCTGACCGCCGAGCCCGCCAACCGCCTGACCACGCGCGCCTTCGCCGAGCGGCTCGAGGCGCTGGCGGATGAGGGGCTCGAGGTCGAGATCCACGGCCGGAAATGGCTGGAGCGCCACGGCTTCGGCGCGCTGCTCGCGGTGGGCGGCGGCAGCGACAGCCCGCCGCGTCTCGCGGTGCTGCGCTGGCGCGGCGTGCTGCCTGTGCCCCCCGTCGCTTTCGTCGGCAAGGGCATCGTCTTCGACACCGGCGGCGTCTCGATCAAGCCGGCCGCCGGGATGGAGGCGATGCGCGCCGACATGGCGGGCGCGGCCGCCTGCGCGGGGGCGATGCTGGCCCTGGCCCGGCGGAAATCCCCCGCGCCGGCGGTGGCGGTGCTCGCCATCGCGGAGAACGCGACCGGTGCGCGCTCCTATCGCCCGGGCGACGTGATCCGCACCTCCTCGCGCCGCACGGTGGAGGTGATCGACACCGACGCGGAGGGGCGGCTGGTCCTCGCGGATGCGCTGCACCATGCCATCGCGCGCTTCCGTCCGCGCGCGATGATCGACCTCGCGACCCTGACCGGCGCGGTGATCTCAACACTCGGCCACCATCGCGCCGGGCTGTTCGGGACGGAGGCGGCCCTCATGGCGGCAGCCGCCGCGGCGGGGGAGGCCGTGGGCGAGAGGCTTTGGCCGTTGCCGATCGGCGAGCGGCACCGGGAGGACCTGAAGTCCGACATCGCCGACCTCAGGCAATGCGTGCCGGCCGGGGGCGATGGTTGGGCGGGACGCTTCGTTCCCGATGCCTGCCACGCCGCCGCCTTCCTGCGCGAATTCGTCGGCCAGACGCCCTGGGCGCACCTGGACATCGCCGGGATGGACACGGCGGAGGCGGCGCATGACCTCGGCCCGGCGGGGCCGACCGGCTTCGGCGTCCGGCTGCTCGACCGCCTGGTCTCGATGCGCTTCGAGCAGGAGCCATGAAGGCGCTGTTGCTGCCGGCCCTGCTGGCGATGGCGACGGCGCCCGCGCCGGCCTCGGCCCAGGCGCTGCTGCCCTGCGAGCAGATCGAGGCGACCTCGCGCCCCGGCATGGTCCCGGCGACCGGCTACGCGGCGGTCATCGAGGGCGGGATGCTGCGCCGCATCGTGCTGACGCTCGCCAACGGCCAGCGCACCACCACGGAATTCACGCCCATGGGGGATGGCGTCTCGGTCCGTCTGGTGACCTTTCCCGACCCGCGCGAGGCAGCCCGCGTCACGGCCGTGTTCAATCGCGCGACGGTTTCCACCGACGGCACGGTCCTGGTCGAGACCTGGCTTCGGCGTGCCGAGGACTCCGTCCCGGCACACAACTTCTATCGCCTGCGATGCGCGCCGGGCGGGGTTTCCAAGTAGCGGCATGGCGGAGATCGGCTTCTACCACCTGACCCGCACGCCCCTGGAGCAGGCCCTGCCGCGGCTGCTCGGCCGCATGCTGCAATCGGGTGGCCGCGCCTATGTCCTGTGCGGGGAGACGGAGCGCGCCAAGGCGCTCGACGCCGCACTGTGGACGGCGCCGGAACCGGACTGGCTGCCGCACGGCCAGGCGGGCGGGGAGAACGACGCGCTGCAGCCGATCCTGCTCGGCACCGCCGACATCGCGCCGGGCAATGGCGCGCGCTTCCTGTTCCTGGTGGACGGCGCGGACAGCGCGCGGCTGGCGGAGTACGACCGCGTGCTCGACCTTTTCGACGGCGGCGACGAGGCGGCGGTGGCGGCCGCCCGCCGCCGCTGGGTGGCGGCGAAGGCGGCCGGGCACGCGCTCGCCTACTGGCAGCAGGGCCCCGGGGGGTGGGAGAAGAAGGCCTGACGGGCCCTCCTCCCGTTCAGCCTTCCAGCCGGATCCCGGTCAGTTCCACCAGGCGGCGCCAGCGCGCCACTTCCTCCCGCTGGAAGGCGGCAAAGGGTTCGGCCGGCAGCGGCGCGGCGACGAAGCCCTGGCCGGTCAGGCGCTGCTGCATCTCCGGCTGGGCCAGGATGCGTTGCAGCGCGTCCGAAAGGCGCGCGACGATCTCCGCCGGTGTGCGCGCCGGCGCCCAGAGACCGAACCAGGCATCGACGGCGAGATCCTGCGCATTCAGTTCAGCGAAGGTCGGCACGTCGGGCGTTTCCGGCAGGCGGGCCGGGGCGCCGATGCCGAGCGCCCGCAGCCGCCCCTCGCGCACCAGCGCCACCACCTGCGGCCAGGTCGAGACGAAGAAGTCCACGGTGCCCGCGACCGTGTCCGTCGTCGCCTGCGCGCCGCCGCGGTAGGGCACGTGCGTCGCGTCCATGCGCTCGCGCCGGACGAAGGTTTCCGCGATCACATGGCTCGCCGAGCCGACGCCGGAGGAGGCATAGGTCACGCGCCCGCCGTTCTTCCCCTTCGCCGCGAGTTCGGCCAGCGTCCGCGGCCCGTTGGCCGGCACCACCAGCGCGTGGTGCACCGCGGCGAGCCGCGCGATGGGCGCGAAATCCGCAACAGGATCGTAGGGCAGGGAGGACAGCATCGCCGCATTGGCCGCATGCGTCTGGTTGTTGCCGAGCGACAGCGTGTAGCCGTCCGCCGCCGCCTGCGCGACCGCCTGGGTGCCGACGACGGCGGCGCCGCCCGGGCGGTTGTCCACCACGAAGGTGCTGCCCGGGATCGCATCCTGCAGCGCGGCCGCGAGGGTGCGTGCCAGCACGTCGGTCGATCCGCCCGGCGGATAGGCGAGGACGACGCGCACCGGGCGCGACGGCCAGGCCTGCGCCCGCGCGGCGGCAACGGGCAGGGTGAGAGCGGGGGCAGCGAGCAAGGCGCGGCGACGGATCATGGCGGTTCCTCCCGGGAGGTGGCGGCGCCGGCGCGCCGGCCTTCGCCGCCCTGTTGGCCGATCCCGCGCCTTCGGTCCAGAGCGACCCAGAATTGTAACCGATCAGTTCATTGAATTCCGCCGCGGCGGCGGAATAGGTTGGACTGCATCGGACGAAGGAGGGGCGTGATGGAAGGCATCAACTCGCCCCGGCCGGCCGAGTTGGCCGACCGGACCCATGTGCGCAGCGCCGCGGGGGTCGAGGAACCGCCGACCGGCCGCGCGCTGTGGCCGACCTTCATGCGCCGCACGCTGGACGAGGAAGACCTGCGCCGCCGCCTGCCGGCGCTTCGCCCGGCGGCCAAGCCCCGCTGAACCTCCGCGCGCCGCGCGTCAGGCGGCGTCCAGCCGGGCGGAGAGCTCCAGCCATTCCTCCTCGAGCGCCGCGACCTCCTTCGCGATAGCGGCACGGCGCGTGTTGGCCCAGGCGATGTCCTCGGGCTTGAAGCGCGCATAGGTGTCGGGGTCGGAAAGCCGCTTCTCGATCAGGCCATCCTCGCGCGAAAGGCGGTCGAGCGCGGCTTCGACTTCCTTGAGGCGGGCGCGCAAGGGGGCAGTGGCGATGCGCGCGCCGGCCCGCTCGCGGCGAGCCTCGGCGCGGGCATCGGGGGTTTCCGGACGCGGGCCGCGGGCGCGCTCGGCGAGCAGCGCGCGGTATTCGTCGAGGTCCCCGTCGAAGGGCGTCACCGCGCCATCGGCCACCAGCCAGAGCCGATCCGCCGCCAGTTCCACGAGATGCGGGTCGTGGGTGATGAGCACCACGGCACCGGAAAATTCCGCCAGCGCCTTCACCAGCGCCTCGCGCGCATCGATGTCGAGGTGGTTGGTCGGTTCGTCGAGGATCAGCAGTTGCGGCGCGTCGCGGGTGGTCAGCGCCAGCAGCAGCCGTGCCTTCTCCCCGCCCGAGAGCGCGGTCACCTTGTTGTCCGCGCGATCGGCATCGAGGCCGAAACGGGCGAGCTGGCTCCGGCACTGCGTCTCGGTGGCCTTGGGCAGCGCCGCCTGCATGTGGGTCAGCGGCGTGCCGTCGAGGTTCAGTTCCTCGGCCTGGTGCTGCGCGAAGTAGCCGACCCTCAGTGAACGGGCGCGGAAATGCGTGCCGCCTTCCGGCTCCAGCCGCCCCGCGAGCAGTTTCGCCAGCGTGGACTTGCCGTTGCCGTTGGCGCCGAGCAGCGCGATGCGGTCGTCCGGGTCGAGGCGCAGGTTCATGTTGCGCAGGATCGGCGGGCCGCCGTAGCCGACCGCGCAGCCGTTCAGCGACAGGATGGGGGGCGACAGCGGCTCGGGGGCGGGGAAGGCGAAGCGGACGGGGGTGTCCTCGACCACTGCCTCGATCGGGGGCAGGCGTTCCAGGGCCTTGAGGCGGGACTGCGCCTGCCGCGCCTTGGTCGCCTTGGCGCGGAAGCGGTCCACGAAGGATTGGATGCGGGCGCGTTCCGCCACGACCTTGGTATTGAGCGCCGCCTGCTGCGCCTGGCGCTCTGCCCGGATGCGCACGAAGTCCGCGAAATTGCCCGGGTAGAGCGTGATCCCGCCGCGATCGAGATGCGCGATGGAATCGACGCAGCGTTCCAGCAGGCCGCGGTCGTGGCTGACGACGATCGCCGCGCCGGGGAAGCGCTGCAGCCAGGTCTCGAGCCACAGCGCGGCTTCGAGGTCGAGATGGTTGGTCGGTTCGTCCAGCAGCAGCAACTCGGGCTCGAGGAACAGCGCGCGCGCCAGCGCCACGCGCATCCGCCAGCCGCCGGAGAATTCCCGCGACGGCCGGGCCTGCGCCGCGGCGTCGAAGCCGAGGCCCGAGAGGACCGCCCCCGCCCGCGCCGGCGCGCTGTCGGCGCGGATGGCGATGAGGCGGTCATGGATCTCGGCCAGCCGGTGGGGGTCGGGGTGGCTGTCGGCCTCGGCGAGCAGGGCGGCGCGCTCGGTGTCGGCCGCGAGCACGATGTCGAGCAGGCTGACATCCCCGCCGGGGGCTTCCTGCGCGACATGGCCGAGCCGGGCGCGGGCGGCGAGGCGGATCTCCCCGCCATCGGGCTGCAATTCCCCGGTGATGGCGCGCAGCAGGGTGGACTTCCCGGCGCCGTTGCGGCCGACCAGGCCGACCTTCCGGCCGTCGTCGATCTGCAGGTTCGCCCCTTCCAGCAGCGGCCGGCCGGCGATGCGGATGGTGAGGTCACGGATGGAAAGGACGGTCATGCGGTGGCGCTTCTAGCGGGCCTGGGGCCGGCTGTCATACGCTCGGCGGCGGTCGCGCCGACCCGTGGCAGCATCTCGCCGCCGACGGTATCCCCCTTGTCCTGCACGCGACCGCCCCACGGCCCGGCGTCCGGGTGCGCCGGCCATGATGCCGGGCGTATCCGTCATCGGCCGGGGGTTGCGCGCGGGGCCCATCCCGCCTATCGGGCGCCCCGATCCCGAAAAGACCGAGGACAGACCCATGGCCACCGAGCGCACTTTCTCCATCATCAAGCCCGACGCGACCCGCCGCAACCTGACGGGCGCCATCAATGCCATCTTCGAGAAGAACGGCCTGCGCATCGTGGCCCAGAAGCGCATCTGGATGTCCCGCGCGCACGCGAAGAAGTTCTACGAGGTGCATGCCGCCCGCCCGTTCTACAATGATCTGGTGGACTTCATGGTCTCCGGCCCGGTCGTCGTGCAGGTGCTGGAAGGCGAGAACGCCGTGGCCAAGAACCGCGAGCTGATGGGCGCCACCAACCCGGCGAATGCCGACGAGGGCACCATCCGCAAGCTCTTCGCCGAGAGCATCGAGGCGAATTCCGTGCATGGCTCCGACAGCGCGGAGAACGCGGCGGCCGAGATCGCCTACTTCTTCGCCGGCTACGAAATCGTCGAGTGAATCGCCCGCGCCGCCCCGGCGGCGCAGCCTGACCGTCGAGCAGCGCCCCCGGGGAGAGAGCCTCCGGGGGCGTTCGCGTTTGCGTCCGTCGTTCAGCCGGCGACGCCGAGCACCACGGGACGGTTCTCGTCGCCGTGCTCGAAGCCGACCCAGACCTCGGCGCCGATCGGTGTGGTGG
This sequence comes from Neoroseomonas soli, assembly GCF_018129065.1. Taxonomy (GTDB): domain Bacteria; phylum Pseudomonadota; class Alphaproteobacteria; order Acetobacterales; family Acetobacteraceae; genus Neoroseomonas; species Neoroseomonas soli. Next base: position 6,226 of record NZ_JAAEDM010000029.1, read on the forward strand.
AGCCCGGCGTCGCGCCGAAGGGCGTGCAGACCGAGGCCCATACCCCGCCCGAGCCGGCCAGTGCCGGCAACTGGATACGGACCCGGCCCGCCCCGGAGGGGTCCGATGTATCGGTGACGATCCCGCGTGCCAGTCCGTGCATGGTGGCCATGTGCCCTGCTCCTGTCCTTCCCGCGCACCGGCCTCGCGCCCGCCCGGCACGGTCCGGCGGGCGGGTGCGGCGCCCTGCGCGGACCCCCAGGCTACACCTGGGGCCGCGCCATTCGGAGCATGCAGGTCGCGCAGCGGCAATGACCGCGCTCACGCGGCCTTAAGGGCGCGCGCCGGCTCCGGTGGACAAAGGGGCTGGGCGTGGACGGCATCGCGACGCGCGCCGTCGCGCGCGCGGGAGGGGGCGCATGCCGGGGGGGGCACATGACGCGGGGGCGGATCTCGCCGCGGTGAAGCCGGACCCGGCCCCGACGGCGGGGATCGAGGGCAGCGGCCCGGGCGCGGATCGCACCCGCACCACTGTCGCCGTGGTGGCGGCCATGGCCCATGCGCCGGGCGCCACCGTCATCGCCGAGGCAGTGGCGAGCGCCCCCCCCCTCGGATGCGCGCGCATGCGCCATGCGGGCTGTGACGACCGGCAAGGCAGGCTGCCCGGCCGCCCCAACCCGCCGCCGTCACGGCGCGCGGTCGGGCCGGGCCCGAATCGGTTCGGCGGGGCCGCTCGCGGCCCGACCGTCAGCCCCAGATGGCGTAGATCAGGACCAGCAGGATCGCGATGGTCACGAGCGACCAGGTGAGGAAGGAGGTGAAACCGCCCCAGGTCTGCTGGCGCTCCGCGAGAATGTCCGCGGCCTTCACCTCTACGAATTCATAAGTCTGCTGTTCGGCCACGGTAGCGATCCCCAACCACTCTTTCTCTACCCTCAGCGTTTAGAAAGCCCTGGCGGGAACGGCAAGGGGTTGGTGAGCACTCCCTCCGCCGACGCAGCCGCCGCGACGGTGGCCCGGCCGTCCCGGATCGTCACGCAGCCGGCGGCGAGCCAGGCCAGCGCGGCGGGATAGAGCCGGTGCTCCTGCGCCAGCACCCGCGCGGCGAGGCTCGCTTCGGTGTCCTCCGGCAGCACCGGGACGGCGGCCTGGGCGAGGATCGGGCCCTCATCCACGCCCGCCGTGACCATGTGCACCGTGCAGCCATGCAGCCGCACGCCCGCGGCGATCGCGCGGGCATGGGTGTCGAGGCCGGGGAAGGCGGGCAGCAGGGACGGGTGGACATTGATCATGCGGCCTTCCCAGCGCGCGACGAAGCCTTCCGTCAGCACCCGCATGAAACCGGCCAGGGCAATGATCCCGGCGCCGTGGCGGGCGATCTCGGCCTCCATTGCCGCCTCGAACCCCGCGCGGTCGCCCTTGAAGGCGCGGCTTTCCACCACCGCCGTCGGCACGCCGCGCGCGGCGGCATGGGCGAGGCCCGCGGCGCCGGCGCGGTTCGACAGCACGAGCGCGATCTCGGCCGGGTAGGCGGGATCGGCGGCGGCCTCGATCAGCGCCGCCATGTTCGACCCGCGCCCGGAGATCAGCACCGCGACGCGGCGGCGCGCGGCGCTCATGCCACGCGCGGCCAGGAGGCGGGCAGGTTGTCGATGCGGATGCCGGCCGGGCCTTCGGAGGATTCCAGCACGCCGATGCGGAAGACGCGCTCGCCCGCCGCTTCCAGCATCGCGGTGGCGTCCGCCGCGCGCGCGGCCGGCACGGCGATCACCATGCCGAGGCCGCAGTTGAAGACTCGCAGCATCTCGTCCGCCGCGACGTTCCCGGCTTCGGCGAGGAAGGCGAAGACGGGCGGCACGGGCCAGGAGGTCGCGTCCAGAACGGCCGTCAGGCCCGTCGGCAGCACGCGCGGAAGGTTGCCCGGCAGCCCGCCGCCGGTGATGTGCGCGGCGGCCTTGAGCAGCCCGGCGCGGTGCAGCGCGAGCAGCGGCTTCACATAGATGCGCGTCGGTTCCAGCAGCGCCGCGCCGAGCGTCTTCCCCGGCGCGAAGGGCGCGGCATCGTGCAGCGACAGCCCGCGCGCCTCCAGCACCCGCCGCACCAGCGAGAATCCGTTGGAATGCACGCCGGAGGAGGCGAGGCCGAGCAGCACGTCCCCCGCGCCGAGCCCCACCGGCAGCAGCGCGCCGCGTTCCGCCGCACCCACCGAGAAGCCGGCGAGGTCGTAGTCGCCCTTGGCATACATGCCGGGCATCTCGGCCGTCTCGCCGCCCACCAGCGCGCAGCCGGCCTGGCGGCAGCCCTCGGCGATTCCCGCGATGACGTCCTTCGCGGCCGCGACCTCGAGCTTCCCGGTGGCGAAATAATCGAGGAAGAAGAGCGGCTCCGCCCCCTGCACGATCAGGTCGTTCACGCACATGGCGACAAGGTCGATGCCGACGGTGGCGTGGATGCCGGCCTCGATGGCGACGCGCAGCTTCGTTCCGACGCCGTCGGTCGAGGACACCAGCACGGGATCCTTGAACCCCGCCGCCCTGAGGTCGAACAGCGCGCCGAAGCCACCGAGTCCGCCCATGGTGCCGGTGCGGTCGGTGGATTTGGCGAGCGGCTTGATCGCCTCGACCAGCGCGTCGCCGGCCTCGATGTCCACGCCCGCCGCGCGATAGGTGAGGGAGGGAGACGGGGAACTGGTCAGGGCGGCCTCCGATCGGCTATGGCAAGGGGCGGCTTGGCGCCGCGACGCGGCCGGCCTCGGCCGCTGGCAGGGAAATGGGGATGGCTATGCCACACAAGGGTCGTCTCGCGCGGGCGCGCGGAAAGAACCATGTGGCGGCGCTCATCGCAACCGCCCTGCTGGCGCTTGCCGTGCCTGCCGCGGCGCAGGAGGCCCCGGCCGCACCTGCCGCCATCTCCTTCACCCAGCGCGGCGTGCCCGCCGAGGCGACTGCCGAGAACGGCGTGATCGCGCGCGAAAGGGCCTTCGTCGCCGGCCGCCGCGCCGCCTGGGAGCGCATCGCCGGCGCCGCCGGCGTGACCCGCCAGCTCAGCGACGCGCAGATCGAGGCGATGGTGACCTCCATCATCATCGAGGAGGAACGCACCACCCCCACGCGCTATGCCGGCCGCATCACGGTGAATTTCAACCCGGGCCGGGCGCGCGCCTATACCGGCGGCGCCGGCACGGCCGAGGGCGGCGGCGGGCACGGTGGCACTGAGGGCGACGCCGTGCCGCGCCCGACCGCGCCGGTGGCGGTGGCTTCGACCGTCGAGGCGGTCGCGCTCTACGGCTCGCTCAACGAATGGCTCGAATTGCGGCGGCGGCTACGCGGCGCGGCGCGGATCGAGGTGACGGCGATCTCCACCGACCGGGCGCGGCTGCGCCTTGGCCTGCGGGCGCCGCCGGCAGTGGCGGCGGAGGAACTGGGGCGGCAGGGCGTCAGCCTCGTCCCGGGTTCGGGAGCGCCCGGCGACGCCTGGCGCGTCGGCCTTGCCGGACGCTCCTGACCGCGTCCGCCGAACGGGGCCTCCGGCCTCGGCCGATGTGGAGGCGGGGCTCTTCACCCTGCCGAACCTCATCACCCTCGGGCGGCTCTTCGCCGTGCCGGCGGCGGTGTGGCTGATGCTGCAGCACAGGCTGGACTACGCCTTCCTGGTCTTCGTCGGCGCCGGCATCTCGGATGCGGTCGACGGCTGGCTGGCGCGGGTGCGCAATGCGCGTTCGGCGCTCGGCGCCCTGCTGGATCCGATCGCGGACAAGGCGCTGCTGGTCTCGGTCTATGTCACGCTCGCGGCCATCAACGTGCTGCCGGACTGGCTCGCCATCCTGGTGGTGTTCCGCGACCTGCTGATCGTGGGGGGCGTGATCCTGCTCTGGGTGCTCGGCGTGCCGACGCGGATCAGGCCGCTGATGATCTCCAAGGCGAATACCTTCGCGCAGCTCGCGCTGGCGGCGCTGGCGCTGCTGCTGGCGGGCTTCGGGCTCCAGGCGCCGACGCTGCTGGAAGTGGCGATCTGGATTGTCGCCGTCACCACGGCCGCCTCGGGCGCCGCCTATGTGGTTCAGGCCGCCAGGCTGACGGGCGGCGGCGCACCGTGAGCGAGGCGCCGCCCCGCCCGCCCGCCAAGGCCGACCTGTCCCGCGCCGGGTCGCCGTCAGCGCTCGCCGGCGGGCGCTTCCCGCCGCCGTCGGCGCCGCGCACGGCGACGCCGCGGCAGCGGCTCGGGCTGGTGCTTGGCTTCGGGGGGGCGCTGCTGTTCTCCCTCTGGCTGTTCCAGGGGATCCTGACGCCCTTCGTGCTGGCCGCCGTCGTCGCCTATTTCCTCGACCCGGTGGCGACGCACCTGTCGCGCATCGGCGTGCGGCGGGGCCTCGCCGCCTTCCTGCTGATCTTCCTGCTGATGGCGCTGGCCCTCGCGGCAGGGCTCCTGCTCTATCCGCTGATCCTCTCGCAGATCGGCGTGCTGGTGCAGCGGCTGCCGGCCTATGTCTCGGGCGTCGCCGCGCTGCTGCAGGAAGGGCTGATGCATCTCGAGGAAGCGCTGGGCCCCGAGATGGTGGACCAGCGCCTGCGCGACCTCGCGATCAACCAGGCGGGCACCATGCTGTCCTGGCTCGGCACGGCGGCGACGCGGCTGATCGGCGGCGGTTTCGCGCTGTTCCAGGTCTTCACGCTGGTCATCGTGGTGCCGGTGGTCGCGTTCTACCTGCTGCGGGACTGGCAGGCGATGCTGGGGCGCATCGAATCCTGGCTGCCGCGGCGCAACTCGGCCGTGCTGCGGCAACTGGCGCGGGACACGGACCGCGTGCTCGCGGCCTGGTTGCGCGGCCAACTGTTATGTTGCGCGGCGCTCGGCCTCTTCTATGCCATCGCGCTGCAACTGGTGGGGCTGGAACTGGGCCTGACCGTCGGGCTGATGGCGGGCATCCTGACCTTCATCCCCTATGTCGGCTCGCTGACCGGCTTCGTCGCCGCGGTGCTGCTGGCGATGGGCCAGTTCGGCACCTGGAACGAGGTGCTGATGGTGGTCGGCATCTTCCTGGTCGGCCAGACGATCGAGGGCTACGTCATCTACCCCTACCTGCTCGGGGACAGGGTGGAACTGCACGCGGTCTGGGTGATCTTCGCCCTGTTTGCCGGCGGCGTGGCGTTCGGCTTCCTGGGCGTGCTGCTGGCGGTGCCGATGGCCGCGGCACTCGGCGTCGTCGCGCGCTACTGGCTGCGGCGGTATCTCGAAAGCCCCCTCTACCTCGACCCGCCGCGGACGGGGACATGATGTCCGGCGCGCCCGCGCACCGCACGGCGCGGCAATTCGCCCTGCCGTTGCCCATCGCCACCTCCTGCGCGCGGGCCGACCTGCTCGAGGACGCTTCGAACGCGGAGGCGCTCGCCTGGCTCGACCGGCCGGAGACCTGGCCGGGCCGACGGCTCGCCATCTTCGGGCCGGAGGGGGTGGGCAAGACCCACATGGCGCACGCCTTCGCCGCCGAACGGGGCTGGCGCTTCCTGGAAGGACCCTCGCTGCGCGGGCTGCCGGCCCCGGCGGCCGGCGGCACGGTGCTGGACGATGCCGATGCGGTGGCCGAGGAACCGGCCCTGCTGCACCTGATCAACCTCTGCGCCGAGCGGGGGGAGGGGCTGCTGCTGGTGGGTAGGGAGGCGCCCGCGCGCTGGAAGGTGGCGCTGCCGGACCTCGCCAGCCGGCTGAGGGCGACGACCGCGGTCGGCATCGGCCGCCCGGGTGATGCGCTGCTGGCCGCGCTGCTGGCCAAGCTCTTCGCCGACCGGCAGTTGCGCGTCGCGCCCGAGGTGCAGGCCTGGCTGCTCGCCAGGCTGCGGCGGGAGGCGGCGGTGCTGGCCGAGGCGGTGGCGCGGCTCGACCGCGCCGCGCTGATGGCTGCCGCAGCGGTCACCCGCCCCCTGGCGCGCGCGGCCCTGGCCGACTGGGAGGGCTTCGGGGAAGGCGCCGACGATGATGCTTCCGAGACATTCCCCGCTGCAGCCTCGCCCCCCATGCCCGCACTGCTGTAAATTCGCCATATGACCATTCCAGGCACGCCCGCATGAACGACGCGCCGACGCCCCCGCCGGAGGATGCCCTCCTCACCAGCCCGGCCCGCTACATCAACCGCGAACTCTCCTGGCTCGCCTTCAACCAGCGCGTGCTGGAGGAGGCGACCAACCCGCATCACCCGCTGCTCGAGCGGCTGCGCTTCGTCGCCATCTCGGCCTCGAACCTCGACGAGTTCTATTCGGTGCGCGTCGCCGGCCTGGTGGGGCAGGAGAGGGCCGGGATCGGCAAGCTCTCCCACGACGGGAAGACGCCGGCGCGCCAGCTTGCCGCCATCCACGACCGCGCCGAGGCGCTGATCGAGGGGCAGCAGGCGGCCTGGCGGGAGTTGCGCGGCCTGCTGCGCGACGCCGGCGTGATGGTGTGCGAGCAGGCCGAGCTGGACGCGGCCGACCGGGAATGGCTCGAAGGCTACTTCATGGACCGGGTCTTCCCGGTGCTGACGCCGCTTGCGGTCGATCCGGCGCATCCCTTTCCGTTCATCTCCAACCTCTCGCTCTGCATGGTGCTGAAACTGGTGCGGGAGGAGGATGGCGGCACGATGCGCGCGCTGCTGCCGCTCTCGCCCCAGGTGCAGCGCTTCGTCCGCCTGCCGGCGCGCGAAGGCGTGCCCGGCATCCGCTTCGTGCAGCTCGAGGACCTGATCCAGCTCTTCCTCGACCGGCTCTTCCCGGGCTTCATCCCCGCGGAGAACGGGCTGTTCCGCCTGATCCGCGACACCGACGTGGAATTCGAGGAAGAGGCGGAGGACCTGGTGCGGTCCTACGAGACGGCGCTCAAGCGCCGCCGCCGCGGCCGGCCGATCCGGCTGTCCGTCACCGCCGCCACGCCCGCGGATATGCTGGACTTCGTCGCTGACGAGCTCGAGGCGCCGCGTGCGGAGGTGTTCCTGGTCGATGGCCTGCTCGGGCTTTCGGACCTGACGCAGCTGATCGTGGACGACCGGCCGGACCTGCTCTTCACGCCCTACACGCCGCGCTTCCCGGAGCGCATCCTCGACTATGGCGGGGATTGCTTCGCGGCGATCAAGGCGAAGGAGATCGTCGTCCACCACCCCTACGAATCCTTCGACGTGGTGGTCCAGTTCCTGCGCCAGGCGGCGCGCGACCCCAACGTCGTCGCGATCAAGCAGACGCTCTATCGCACCACGCGCGACAGCCCGATCGCCAAGGCGCTGATCGAGGCCGCGGAGGCCGGCAAGTCCGTCACCGGCATCGTGGAACTGAAGGCGCGCTTCGACGAGGAGCGCAACATCGCCCTCGCGCGCGAGCTTGAAGCCGCCGGCGTGCAGGTGGTCTACGGCTTCGTCGAGCTGAAGACGCACGCCAAGGTTTCGCTGGTGGTGCGGCGGGAGGGCAACCAGCTTCGCTCCTACGCGCATTTCGGCACCGGCAACTACCATCCGGTCACCGCGCGCATCTACACGGACCTGTCCTACTTCACCGCCGACCCGGCGCTGACGCGGGACGCCGCCAAGCTGTTCAACTTCATGACCGGCTATGCGCGGCCGGAGACGATGGAGAAGCTCGCCTTCTCGCCGCTCACGATCCGCCCGACGCTGCTCGGCCTGATCGAGCAGGAGATCGCCTTCGCCAAGGAAGGCAAGCCGGCGGCGATATGGATCAAGATGAACTCGCTGGTGGACGAGACGCTGATCGACGCGCTCTATGCCGCATCGCGCGCGGGCGTGAAGGTGGATGCCGTGGTGCGCGGCATCTGCTGCCTGCGCCCTGGCGTGAAGGGACTGTCCGAGAACATCCGCGTGAAGTCGATCGTCGGGCGCTTCCTCGAGCATTCGCGCATCTGCGTCTTCGGCAACGGGCACCGGCTGCCGTCGCGGCGCGCGCGCGTCTACATCAGCAGCGCGGATTGGATGGCGCGCAACATGGACTGGCGCGTCGAGACCATGGTGCCGGTCGAGAACCCCACCGTGCACGCGCAGGTGGTCGACCAGATCATGGTGGTGAACCTCAAGGACACGATGCAGTCCTGGCAACTCGGGCCGGACGGCGAGTGGACGCGCCTCGCGGCCGGTGAGAAGCCGGTCTCGGCGCACGAATACTTCATGACCAACCCATCCCTGTCCGGCCGGGGCAGCGCGCTCAAGGGCGCGCCGCGGCGGCAGCGGCAGGACCGGGTGATGCAGGACTGACACGGTGAACACGCTTCTTCGCGACGGCCCCGCCTGGACGGGTGGCGGGTTCGCCCGGGCACGCTCGGCGGTGGTCGATCTGGGCTCCAACTCCGTCCGCCTCGTGGTCTTCGAGGGGCGCGGGCGCAACCCGGTGACCATCTTCAACGAGAAGGCGGTGCTCGGCCTCGGCCGCGGGCTGGTTTCGACCGGCAAGCTGAACGAGGAGGCGGTCGAGCAGGCCGTCACCGTCATGGTGCGCTACCACACGGTCGCGCGCGCCATGGGCGCCGATCCGGTGGAGGTGCTGGCGACCGCCGCGGTGCGCGACGCGGCGAACGGATCCGCCTTCGTCGCCGCCCTGCGCGCGCGCCTGCCCGACCTCGGCATCCGCGTCCTGACGGGGCAGGAGGAAGGGCTGCTGTCGGCCGACGGCGTGCTGCTCGGCTTCCCCGGCGCCGACGGCGTGTTGGGCGACATCGGCGGCGGCTCGCTCGAACTGGTGGAGCTGGCCCAGGGGCGCGCCGGGCGGGCGATCAGCCTGCCGCTCGGCGCCATCCGCCTGTCCGAGCGTTCCGGCGGGGACATCCAGCGCGGCCGCGCGCTCGCCACCGAGGAACTCGGCCGCGCCACCTGGCTGGATGAGGGCTCGGGCCGGGACCTCTACCTGGTCGGCGGCGCCTGGCGCGCGCTGGCGCGGATGCACATCGCGCAGACCGCCTATCCGCTATCGATCGTGCACCACTACGTGCTGTCGCGGGAGGAAGCGCGGGACCTTTCCGGCGTGGTGATGGCCGCGACGCGCCGCACCCTCGAACGGATGCCCGGCGCGCCGACCAAGCGCCTGCAGGACCTGCCCTGGGCGGCGATGGTCATGCGCCGCCTGCTGCGCGCGACCGGCGCCCGCCGCGTCGTGTTCAGCGCCAACGGCCTGCGCGAGGGCTGGTACGCCCGCCATATCGAGGCCGCCGAGCGGCGCCGCGACCCGCTGATCGCCGCCGCGCGGGACCTTGCCGAACGCTTCGGGCGCGACCCGCGCCTGCCGCCCGCCCTGGCGCAATGGACAGCCGGCCTCTTCGAGCGCGAAGGCGTGGCCGAGGCATCGCTGCGCGCCGCGGCCTGCTGGGTCAGCGATACCGGCAGCCACGACCACCCGGACTACCGCGCCGAGCACGCCTATTTCCGCGTGCTCCGCCAGGCGGGGGCGGGGCTCGACCACCATGAGCGCGCCTTCCTCGCACTCGCCGTGGCGCTGCGCTACGACGCGGCGCCCGACGCGGCCTTCCTGCAGGCGGCGCGGGTGCTGCTGGACGTCGCGGTGGTGCGGCGAGCCGAGACGCTCGGGGCGGCGCTGCGGCTCGCCTACACCCTTTCGGGCGGCACGCCGGAATTGCTGGCGGGCACGGCGCTGGAACGCAGCGGGGGCCGGCTGGTGCTGCGCCTGGTGGAAGGCAGCGGCGTCTTCGCGGGGGAGAGCGTGATGCGGCGCGTGGAGGCCCTGGCGGCGGTGCTGGGGCTGGAGGCGGTGGTGGAGGTCGCGGGGTAGGGCGCGGCGGGGAGGGCGCTGCCCTCCCCGGATCCCACCCGCGAGAGGCCGAAAGGCCTCTGGACACCAGCTTTCGGTCGGGAGTTCGGAGTAGAGGCTTGCGGGCGCGCGTTCGATGGAGCGGCGCGCCCGCCCCTCCTCGAAGTCCCCAATTGAATCTCATGGGTTCCAAGGGCCTTTGGGCCCTTGGCGGGGAGAGGCCCGGAGAGGGGCAGCGCCCCTCTCCGCTGCGCCCTTACCCTGCCGGGATCAGCTTCACCCGCTTCCCGTCCACCCCCAGCGCCAGCCGCCCCGTCTTCAGCGCCAGCGCGGCCTCGCCGAACACCTCGCGCCGCCAGCCGTGCAGGGCCGCGACTTCGGTGCCGTCGCCGGCGGCCAGGCGGTCGAGGTCGTCGCTGCTGGCGAGCAGGCGCGGGGCAACGTTGTGTTCCTCGCTCTTGGCCGCGAGCAGGACCTTGAGCAGGGAGACCAGCGCGGGGGAGGGCGGCGGGCCGTGCCGGTCCTTGGGCGCCTCCGGCAGCGCCTCGTCCGGCACCTCCTTGCCGGCCTTCACGGCGGCGAGCAGCCCGGTGCCGGAGCGCCCCTTGGCGAAGCCTTCCGAGATGCCGCGGGCGCGGGCGAGGTCGGCCGGCGTCTCGGGCATGGTGGCGGCGATCTCGAGAAGCGTCTCGTCCTTCACCAGGCGCTGGCGCGGGATGTTGATGCGCTGGGCCTCGCGTTCCCGCCAGGCGGCGACGGCGCGCAGCATGCCGAGGAAGCGCCGGTTGCCGGTGCGCGGCCGCAGCCGTTCCCAGGCGCTTTCGGGGTCGAGCCGGTAGGTCGCGGGGTCGGCCAGCGCGCCCATCTCCTCCGCCACCCAGGCGAGGCGCCCTTCGCGGCGCAGCCTGGCGTCGAGCGCGGTGTAGATCTTCCGCAGATGCGTCACGTCCGCCGCGGCATAGGCCATCTGGGCGGCGGAAAGCGGCCGGGCCGACCAGTCGCTGAAGCGGTGCGCCTTGTCGATCTGCGTGCCGGCCAGGGACCGGCACAGCCCGTCATAGGAGACCTGGTCGCCATAGCCCGCGACCATCGCCGCGACCTGGGTGTCGAAGAGCGGCGTCGGCACCGCGTCGAACTTCAGCAGGAAGATTTCCACGTCCTGGCGGGCGGCATGGAAGACCTTCGTCACCGCCTGGTCGGCCAGCAATTCGCCGAGCGGGGCGAGATCCAGCCCCGGCGCCAGCGCATCCACCAGCGCGACCTCGGTGTCGGAGGCGAGCTGGACCAGGCAGAGTTCGGGCCAATAGGTCCGTTCCCGCATGAATTCGGTGTCCACCGTGACGAATGTCTCGGTCCGGAGCCGCGCGCAAAGGGCGGCGAGGGCCTCGGTCTCGGTGATCAGGACAGGGGTGGGTTCGGCGGCAACGGCGGGACGACGGCTCATCGCCGGCGCTTCTAGACCCGGGGGGCGGGGAGGAAAAGGCAAAGCAGGGCCGGGGCTGGCCCCGGGCCGGACGCGGGGGCATGCTCCGGCACCCGAACAGGAGGGGTTCCCCCATGCAGATGCGCGCGCTCGGCCGGTCCGGCCTGCAGGTTCCGCCGGTTGTCTTCGGCGGCAATGTCTTCGGCTGGACGGCGGATCGGGCGGCGTCCTTCCGGCTGCTCGACGCCTGCCTGGAGCATGGCCTGGTCGCGATCGACACCGCCGACGTCTATTCGGCCTGGGCCGAAGGCCATCGCGGCGGCGAATCGGAGGCGATCATCGGCGAATGGCTGAAGGCCCGGCCCGGCGCGCGGGACAAGGTGCTGATCCTGACCAAGTGCGGCATGGAGATGCCGGGGCAGGGGAAGGGCCTCTCGCCGGCCTGGATCGCTACGGCCTGCGAGGCGTCCCTCAAGCGGCTCGGGATCGAGCGTATCGACCTCTACCAGGCGCACAAGGATGACGAGGTGACGCCGCTCGCCGAGACGCTCGGTGCCTTCCAGAAGCTGATCGAGGCCGGGAAGGTCCGGGCGATCGGGTCGTCCAACTACTCGGCGGCGCGGCTGAAGGCGGCGCTAGACCTCAGCGCGGCACAGGGCCTGCCGCGCTTCGAGAGCCACCAGCCCGTCTACAACCTGATGGACCGGGGCATCGAAGCGGACCTCCTGCCGCTTTGCCGGGCGGAGCAGGTGGGGATCATCACCTATTCCGCGCTGGCCTCGGGCTTCCTGACCGGCAAGTACCGGGCGGAAGGGGACCTGTCGAAATCCGTCCGCGGGCCGCGCAGCGTGGCCAAGCACATGGGCGCGAAGGGGGACCGGGTGCTGGCGGCGCTCGATGCGGTGGCGAAGGCGCGGGGCGTGACGCCGGCGGCCGCGGCCCTGGCCTGGCAGATCGCCCGGCCGGGCATCACCGCGCCGATCGCCAGCGCGACCAGCCCGGAACAACTGGCGGAACTGGCGAAGGCGGCGACGCTGGCATTGAACACAGCGGAGATGGCCGAACTGGATGCGGCCAGCGCGTGACGGCTGCGGGGGAGGGCGCTGCCCTCCCCCGGACCCCCGCCCGCCAGAGGCCGAAAGGCCTCTGGACACCATGACCTGGTCGGCGATTTCGGGGAGGGGGCAGGTGCGCCGGCGATAACGGGTGCGCGGGTGAGTCCCTTCCCCGAAATCGCCGATGAAAAACTCGGTTTCCAAAGGCCCCTAGGCCTTTGGCGGGGAGAGGTCCGGAGCGGGGCAGCGCCCTTCTCCGCCCGCCCTCGGCTTGACAGCGCCGGGCCGGTCGGTCCCTTTGCGCGGCTTCCCATGGCATCGAGTACGGTTTCCGACATGCACGCCTATCGCACCCATACCTGCGCCGCGCTTCGCGCCTCCGACGCCGGCACGACCGTGCGGCTGTCCGGCTGGGTGCACCGCAAGCGCGACCATGGCGGGCTGCTCTTCGTGGACCTGCGCGACCACTACGGGATGACGCAGTGCGTGGTGGCGGCCGGCTCGCCGATTCTGGCGACGCTGGAGGAGACCCGTCCCGAGAGCGTCATCACCGTCACCGGCGAGGTGGTGCTGCGCGAGGCAGGCACGGTGAACGCGAAGCTGCCGACCGGCGAGGTCGAGATCCGCGTGCGCGAGATCGCGATCCAGTCCGCCGCCGAGATGCTGCCCATCCAGGTGGCGGGCGAGCAGGAATTCCCGGAAGACCTACGCCTGCGCTACCGCTTCCTCGACCTGCGGCGCGAACGCCAGCACCGCAACATCATGCTGCGCGCAGGCGTCATCGCCTCGATCCGCCGTCGTATGATCGAACAGGGCTTCATCGAGTTCCAGACGCCGATCCTGACGGCGTCCTCGCCCGAAGGCGCGCGCGACTTCCTGGTGCCGGCGCGCAACCACCCCGGCAAGTTCTACGCGCTGCCGCAAGCGCCGCAGCAGTTCAAGCAGCTGGCGATGGTCGCGGGCTTCGACCGCTACTTCCAGATCGCGCCCTGCTTCCGCGACGAGGCCTCCCGCGCCGACCGCAGCCCTGGCGAGTTCTACCAGCTCGACTTCGAGATGAGCTTCGTCACGCAGGAGGACGTCTTCGCCGCCATCGAGCCGGTGATCGCCGGTGTCTTCGAGGAATTCGCGGGCGAGCGGAAGGTCTATGGCGCGCCCTTCCCGCGCATCCCGTATGACGAGGCGATGCTGGTCTATGGCTCGGACAAGCCGGACCTGCGCAACCCGCTGAAGATCACGGATGTCACGGAACACTTCGCGGGTTCGGGCTTCGGGCTCTTCGCCAAGATCGCGGCCTCGGGCGGCATCGTGCGCGCCATCCCGGCGCCGGGTGCGGCGGACAAGCCGCGCGGCTTCTTCGACAAGCTGAACGAATGGGCGCGCGCCGAGGGTGCCGGTGGCCTCGGCTACATCCAGTTCGCTGCCGACGGCCCGAAGGGCCCGATTGCGAAGAACCTGGAAGCCGACCGCGTGGAAGCAATCCGCGCCGCCTGCGGCCTGAACCCCGGCGATGCCGTCTTCTTCGCCGCCGGCAAGAAGGACGAGGCGCCGAAGTTCTCCGGCAAGGTGCGCACGCGCATCGGCGAGGACCTCGATCTCATCGCGTCGAACGAGTTCCGCTTCTGCTGGATCGTCGATTTCCCGATGTACGAGCTGAACGAGGACACCGGCGGGATCGACTTCAGCCACAACCCGTTCTCGATGCCGCAGGGCGGGCTCGAGGCGCTGAACACGATGAACCCCTTGGACATCAAGGCGTTCCAGTACGACATCGTTTGCAACGGTGTCGAACTGTCGTCGGGCGCGATCCGCAACCATCGCCCGGACATCATGATCCGCGCCTTCGAGATCGCCGGCTACAGCGAGCACGAGGTCGAGGCCCGCTTCGGCGGCATGCTCAACGCCTTCCGCTACGGCGCCCCGCCGCATGGCGGCTCGGCCCCGGGCATCGACCGTATCGTCATGCTGCTGGCCGATGAGCCCAACATCCGCGAGGTGATCCTCTTCCCGCTCAACCAGCAGGGCGAGGACCTGATGATGCAGGCCCCCGCCCCGGTGCCGCCGGCGCGGCTGAAGGAACTGCACATCCGGCTCGACCTGCCGCCGGCGAAGGGTGCGGCGGGACCCAAGACAGCCTAAGTTGAGCGCCTGGTCCTAAGACTCGGGAGCCCGCGATGCGGCTGAGCCTCTTCTCCATCCTGGTTGCCGGCGGCCTGCTCGCAGCGCCCGCGATCCAGGCGCAGGCGCCAGCGCCGGCCCCGGCGGCCTCCGTGCCTCTCGGCCAGGCGCTGGAGGCGCGGCACCTGCTGGCGCACCGGGCAGCCTACCGGCTCAGCCTCTCCCGCGCGCGGGAACCGGGGAACATCGCCAACGCCCAGGGCGCGATGGTCTATGAGATGGTGGACGCCTGCGACGGCTGGGCCTCCCGCCAGCGCTTCTCGCTGACGCTGACCGACCGCGACGGGACCGAGGTGGAGACAGCCTCGGACTACTCGACCTTCGAGACCAAGGACGGGCGCCGCCTGCGTTTCACCCTGACGCAGATGACGCAGGGTGCCGTCACCACCCGCGTCGCGGGAGAGGCGGAACTCGCCGCCGACGGCACGGGCGTGGTCCGCTACACCGAGCCCGAGGTGAAGGAGGAGCGGCTGCCCCCCGGCACGCTGCTGCCCAATATCCACACCCTCGCCACCCTCAACGCGGCGCGAGGCGGGCAGCGGCTGGTCGTGGCGCCGCTCTTCGACGGCACCTCGGCGGACGGGGCGCAGGACAGCACGACCGTGCTTTCGGCCTGGGAAGGCCCGCGGGAGGTGGCGGAGTTCCCGCTCCTTTCTCCGCTCGGCTCGGTGCGGATGCGCATCGCCTTCTTCGACCGCGACGCCCAGCAGCAGGGCGGGGGCGCGACGACGCCGTCCTACGAGGTTTCCCTGCGCTACTGGGAGAACGGCGTCGCCGACCAGATGCTGATGGACTTCCGTGAGTTCGTCGTGGACGGCCGGATGGTGAAGCTCGAGGAACTGTCCGGCGGCTGCTGACGGCGGCTGGGGCCGGTCATGACCTATCTCTATCTGACGATCGCGATCGTCGCGGAGGTCATCGCGACCTCGGCGCTGAAGGCTTCGGACGGTTTCGTCCGCCTGTGGCCGAGCGTGGTGACCGTGATCGGCTACGGCATCGCCTTCTATTTCCTGGCGCTCACGCTGCGCACCATCCCGACCGGCATCGCTTATGCGATCTGGTCGGGCGTCGGGATCGTGCTGATCTCGGCCGTCGGCTGGATCTGGTTCCGCCAGTCGCTGGATCTGCCGGCGATCATCGGCATGGTGCTGATCATCGCCGGCGTCCTGGTGGTGAACCTGTTCTCCAGATCGGCGGCCCACTGAACCCGGGGCGCGTTGTCAGGCGCGCCTGAGGTTCCACACGAAGGGGTTCGGCCCCTGGAGCACGCCGGTCAGGTCGCTGCGGAAGGCCGTGCGCAGGCGGAACAGGCCGGTCGGCGCGAAGGGCACGGCATCCCACGCCAGTTCCTGCAGGCGCTGCATTGCGGCCGCCTGGGCCTCGGCATCGGTCGCCATGATCCAGGCCTCGACCTGTTCCTCGACGGCCGCATCCGTGGGCCAGCCCGGCCAGGCGGCCTGGCCGTTCATGCGGATCGCGAAGGACACCGCCGGGTTGGCGATCGTCGCCGCCGGCCCGTTCGTGTTGTGCAGGTTCCACCCACCCTGGGAAGGCGGGTTGCGGTTGCTGCGGCGCGCCAGGATCGAGGCCCAGTCGCTCTCCACCACCTGGATGTTGACGCCGAGGCGGCGCATCAGATCGACGGTCAGCCGCCCCTGCTGGGTCACGGCGTTGAAGTCGGACGGGTTGATGTGAACGATCGGCTCGCCGTTGTAGCCGGCCTCCCGCAGGGCGGCGCGGGCGCGATCCATCGCCTTCGGGCCGCGCCGGGCGGGTGGGAACTCGATGACGCCAGGCAGGCCGCAGGGGAACATGGCGTGGCATTCCTGCCAGTCTCCTTCGAGCGCGACGGAGGCCATGAAGTCCGGCTGCACGATCACGTCGCGGATGGCGCGGCGGACCCGCACGTCGTCGAAGGGCGGGTGGAGGTGGTTGAAGCGCAGGAAGCCGAGGAAGCCGTTCGGGTCGTAGATCTGCGTCCGCGTGTTGCGGTCGCGTTCGAGCACCGGCACGAGGTCGGGCAACGGGTATTCGATCCAGTCGATCTCCCCGGTGCGCAGCGCGGCCGCCGCGGTGCCGCCATCGGGGATCCACACGAGTTCCAGCCGGTCGAAATGCACGCGCTTGCCCCCCGTCGCGCCTTCGGCCGGCTCGTCGCGCGGGACGTAGTCCTCGTTGCGGACGTACGCGCTGAGGCTGCCCTGTACGTACTCGCTGCCGACGAAGCGCCAGGGGCCGGAACCGATCATGTGCTCGACGCCGAGCGGCCGGTCGGCCGGGAGGGAGGCGATGCGCTCCGGCATCATGAAGCAGGGCGAGGACCCAGGCTTGGCCAGCGCGTCGAAGAGCGCGGGGAAGGGACGGTGCAGGCGGAACAGGATGGTGCGATCGTCCGCGGCGGCCAGTTCGGCGGTGGCGCGCAGCAGCACCTGGCCGAAGCCGTCCCTGCTGCCCCAGCGCCGGATCGAGGCGACGCAGTCGGCGGCGCGGACCGGCTCGCCATCATGCCAGCGCAGCCCGTCGCGCAGGCGGATGCGCACGGTGCGGCCATTGTCCTCGATGCTATGCCCTTCGGCCATCTGCGGGCGCGGATGCAGCGCTCGGTCCGCGCCGTAGAGCGTGTCGAAGACGCAATAGGCGTGGGTCGTGATGATGGTGCTCGGGCTGAACACCGGGTCCAGCGAGGCGAGCGCCGCCTGCGGCACGAAGCGCAGGGTGCGTGCGCGGGCGGGCTGGGCTGCAACGGGCCGCGCGAAGGGCGTGGCGATGGCGGTGGCGAGCAGCGTGCGGCGATGCATTCGTCATTCCCCCAAATCGGCGTGGAGGACGGGACCCGGGCGTGACCGCGCGCGCATCCCTGCGCATGACGGCGCATGGAATCCGGGCGCGGACGAACGGGTGGCACCGTTCCCTTCGCCGGTCCGAACCGGATCAGGTTCCATGGGTCGCGGGTGAAGCCCGCCTCTCAGCCCCCGATGGGGCTCCCCAAGGTGTCCGGGGCCTACATGCGCCCGGTGGGGTCCGAGTGCAAGCGCTGGGCCGGGCGTGGTGCTGCCGCTACAGTCCTGGCAGGGACCGTCCAGGGAAGCCGCCATGAGCAGCACGACACTCTCCCCCGTGATCCGCCTGCATCCGGAGGACGGGGTGGTGATCGCCCGTTCCGTGCTGGTGCCGGGCACGGAGGTGGCGCCGGGCGTCACCGTCGGCGCGCGGCGCATCCCCGCCGGGCACAAGGTCGCGGTGCGCCCGCACGCGAAGGGGGAGCCGATCCGCCGCTACGGCCAGATCATCGGCTTCGCGACGGATTCCATCGACCCCGGCGCCTGGGTCCACACCCATAACTGCGAGATGGGCGACTTCGCCCGCGACTACGCCTGGGGCGTGGACGCGAAGCCGACGCAGCACGTCGATGCGCCCGCGAGTTTCATGGGCATCCGCCGCGCCGATGGGCGCGCGGCGACACGCAACTACATCGGCATCGTCACCAGCGTGAACTGCTCGGCGCACGTGGCGGAGCTGATCGCCCGGCAGTTCGAGCGCAATCCGATCACCGGGCATGACCCGCTGGCGGAATGGGGGAACGTCGACGGCGTGGTGGCGCTGACGCACAAGACCGGCTGCGGCATGACGATGGACGAGCCGCTGCGCGTGCTCCGCCGCACGCTCGCGGGCTTCGCGCGCCATGCGAATTTCTCCCACGTCATCGCCATCGGCCTCGGCTGCGAGGTGAACCAGCTCGGCCCGATGCTGGAGGAGCAGAAGCTTTCCGGCCGGCTGCGGAGCATGGACATCCAGGACAGCGGCGGTTCGCGCGCCACCGTGCTGAAGGGCATGGACTTCGTGAAGGAGGTGCTGGCGGAAGCCAACGCCGTCACGCGCGTGCCCGTGCCGGCAAGCGAGTTGTGCGTCGCGCTGCAATGCGGCGGGTCGGACGGGTATTCGGGCATCACGGCGAACCCGGCGCTGGGTGCGGCCTCGGACCTGCTGGTGCGGCATGGGGGCACGGTGATCCTGTCGGAATCGCCCGAGACCTACGGCGCGGAACACCTGCTGACGCGCCGCGCGGTCTCGCAGGAGGTCGGGCAGAAGCTCGTCGACGTGATGAAGTGGTGGGAGGACTACACGGCGCGCGAGGGTGCGGAGATGAACGCCAACCCCTCGCCGGGCAACAAGGCGGGCGGGCTGACGACCATCCTCGAGAAGTCGCTCGGCGCCATGGCGAAGGCGGGCACGACCAACCTGGTCGATGTCTATCGCTATGCCGAGCCGGTCACCGCCAAGGGCTTCGTCTTCATGGACACGCCAGGCTACGATCCCGTCGCCGCGACGGGCCAGGTGGCGGGCGGGGCGAACCTCGTCTGCTTCACCACAGGGCGCGGATCGGTCTTCGGGATGAAGCCGGCGCCCTCGATCAAGCTCGCGACCAATTCCGCGATGCATGAGCGGCTGTCCGAGGACATGGACATCAACTGCGGCACGATCGTCAGCGGGCAGGAGAGCGTGGAGCAGTGCGGCCAGCGCATCTTCGACCTCATGCTGCGCACCGCCTCGGGCGAACGCACCAAGAGCGAGGCCATGGGCTTCGGCGCGCAGGAATTCGCGCCCTGGGTGCTCGGGGCGACGATGTGAGCGGGATCCTCTGGGCCGTCGCGGTGCTGCTCGGCGCGGCAACGGCCGGGTTTGCGGTGGCGGCGCTCGCCTCGGGCTATCGCGCGGTGAGGATCGGCGGGGCGGGGCTGCTGTTCAGCGGCTGGCAGTGGATCGCGGCATCGGACCGCATTCCCGCTGAGGCGCGCCCGCACATGCTCACGGCGCTGCGGCGCTGGGTCTATGCGGGGTCCTGCATGGTGCTCGCGGCCTTTTCCGGCATCGCGGCGGATCTGGCGCGGTGAGCGCGGCGGACCTGATCGCCGCGGCGCGGCGGCTCGATGCGGCAGGGTTCATGCCGTCCAAGTCCGGCAACCTTTCGCTGCGCGACGGGGACGGCTTCGTCGTGACGCCCTCCGCGCTGCCCTATGCCGGAATGACGGAGGCCGACCTGGTGCGGGTCGGCCCCGAGGGCGCGGTCGCGCCGGGCGCGCGGCATCGTCCGTCCTCCGAATGGCGCCTGCATGCTGCGATCTACGCCGCGCGGTCCGAGGCGAAGGCGGTGGTGCACACGCACAGCCCGCGCGCCACGGCGCTCGCCTGCACGCGCCGCGGCATCCCGCCCTTCCACTACATGGTGCTGGCGGCCGGCGGGCCTGTGCGCTGTGCGGAGCACGCGACATTCGGCACGCAGGAACTGGCTGAGAACTGTGTCGCCGCGCTCGACGGCCGCCGCGCCGTGCTGCTGGCGAATCATGGCGTGGTGACGATCGGCGCGACGCTCGCCGCGGCCGTCACGCTGGCGATGGAGGTCGAGAACCTGGCCGGCCAGTATCTCGACCTGCTTGCCGCCGGACTGAAGCCGGTGCTGCTGAACGATCGCGAGCTGGAAGAAGCGGCGGCGCAGTTCGCCGGCTACGGGCGCGCGGTCTGACGCGCTTCAGGCGCGGCGCGGCGGCACCACATCGGCGAAGATCTCGAAGCCCTTCCAGGCGGGTTCGACCCTCGGCTCCCCGCAGCGCGGGACGTAGGGGGAGGCCTCCTGCAACGCATAGCGCGGGATGTTGCGCGGGCAATTGGGGAAGATGTCTTCAGGCGTCACCCGCACCAGCGCCTGCGCGCCCTCGAATTCCGCCATCAGCGGGTCGTCCAGCACGACGCGCGCGGTGCCGTTCACGCGCAGCCGGCGCGGACGGTCCTCCATGGCGATGAAGAGCAGCCCGACATGCGGGTTGGCGCTGATGTTCCCGAGGCTCTTGAACATCCCGTTGCCGTCGTAGTCGGGGAAGGCGAGCAGATCCGGCGCGACCACGCGCGCGAAGCCGGGATCGCCGCCCTTGAAGGAGCAGTCGGGCCGCCCTTCCGCATCCGCGGTCGCGAGGAAGAAGAAGCGGCAGGAGGCGATGAAACCCGCGTCTTCCTCCGTGAAGGCCGAGCGGCGGAGACGTTCCACCAGCCGGTCGGCGAGGCGGCGCGAGCCGAAGGCGTCCTGAAGGTCCCGGTTGCCCTGATGGTACATGGCCATGGACGGAGTTCCACGCTGGAAGCAGCGGAACGTTACGCCTTCGGGTGGGCGGCGTGGTGCGAAATCAGCGGACCGGGCCGCGCGTGATCTCGGTCAAAGGGCCCATGATCTCGCGGTAGGCGGCCTCGATGCCGGTGATGCCCATGGCAGCCAGGCGCGCGGCGTGCTTGCGGTGATAGGCCTCGGCCGAGGTGCGGTCGGCGAAGAGGTAGACGCCGCCGGCGCGCTGCTCCGCCGCGCTCTCGGTCCAGATCTTCCACAGCAGGCCCTTCTCCTGCGCGATGTCCTCGGCGAGGGTGCGCAGGGCGGCCGCGTCGTCCGGCCCGCCGGGCGGGCGGGCCGGGAAGTCGAAGATCAGCAGGATCGGGCCGTCGCTCAACGGCGCTGCTGCTGCCGCTGCTGCGGCGGCGGGGGCGGCGGTTCGAGCAGCCGTTCGATCTCCACCGTGCGGCCGAGATCGAACTGCAGGTAGCAGGCCGCACGGTCCGCGGCGGCGTCCGCGCCGCGCTCCGGGTTGGTGCCGGCGAAGTCGCAGCGCCGGTCGCGATAGGCGACCCAGGCGGCCTGCACATCCGCCAGCGCCGCGCGGCGCTGAGGGTCCTGCTGGGTCGCGAGCAGCCGCTCGACGGCGCGCTCGAGCCGCGGCGCCACCACGCCCCGCTGCCCGTCCATGCAGCGCGCGGCGAGCGCCGTGTCCTGCGAATTGCCCAAGCAGGTGCGCATGTTGCGCTCCACCTGCTGGGAGAAGTCGTCCTGGCGTGGCTGCTGCTGCTGCCGCTGCTGCGCCATGGCGACACCCGGCACGAGCAGCGCCAGGGCGAGGAGCGCCGCCGCCCTCATGACGAGGGCACCAGCTTCTGCTGCTGCTCGCCGAGGCCGGCGATGCCCAGCTTCATCACCTGCCCCGCCTTGAGGAAGACCGGCGCCGGCTTCTTGCCCAGGCCCACGCCCGGCGGCGTGCCGGTGAAGATCACGTCGCCCGGGTTCAGCGTGATGCACTGGCTGACATAGGCGATCACCTGCTTCACGCCGAAGATCATCGTGCGCGTGGAGCCGTCCTGCTGCCGCACGCCATCGACGTCGGTGAACATGGCGAGGTTCTGCGGGTCGGGGATCTCATCCTTCGTGACCAGCCACGGGCCGAGCGGGCCGAAGGTGTCGAAGCCCTTGCCCTTGTCCCAGGCGCCGCCGCGCTCGGCCTGCCATTCGCGCTCGGAGACGTCGTTGCCCACCGCGTAGCCGGCGACGTGGTCGAGGGCGTTCTCCTCGCTGACATACTTCGCGCGGGTGCCGATGATGATGGCGAGCTCGACCTCGTAATCCGTCTTCACGCTGTTGCGCGGGATGACGACGTCGTCATTCGGGCCCGACAGCGCGTTCAGCGACTTGAGGAAGACGATCGGCTCCTTGGGAATCGGGGAGCCGGTCTCGGCCGCATGGTCGGCGTAGTTCAGGCCGATGCAGACCAGGTTCTTCATCCCCGTCACCGGCGGGCCGAGGCGCGGGTTGCCCGTCACCTTCGGCAGCGAGGCCGGGTCGATCGCCGCGATCTTCGCGAGCGCACCCGGGGCGAGCGCATCGCCCGCCAGGTCGGGGATCACGCCGGAGAGGTCACGGATGGCGCCGTCCGAATCCAACAGGCCCGGCTTTTCCTGCCCGGCCGGCCCGTAGCGCAGAAGCTTCATCGGCGTGTTCCTGAACTGTTCGTTGGTGGCGGGAGAATGCCAGGGATTGGCCGGGGCCGGAAGCGCCCCCCCCTTACAGCGTCCAGCCGCCGTCGATGACGATGGCCTGGCCGGTGACGAAGGCGCTCTCCTCGGCGGCGAGATAGACGACCAGCGCGGCCATCTCCTCCGCCGTGGCGAGCCGGCCCATGGCCTGGCGGGCGACGAAGGCGGCGTGGGCGGCCTGCACGGACCCCGCGGCGGCGGCATTGGCCGCGATGCGCTCATGCAGGGAGGGCGTTTCCACCGTGCCGGGACACAGGCAATTGCAGCGGATTCCCTGGCCTACGTATTCGGTCGCGATGGATTTCGTCAGCCCGATCACCGCTGCCTTGGTGGTGCCGTAGAGGAAGCGGTTCGGCGCGCCCTTCACGGAGGAACAGGCGCTCGACATGTTGACGATGCTGCCGCGCCCGCGCTCGACCATGCCGGGGATGAAGGCGCGCGCCACCTTCCACATGGCGCGCACGTTCAGCGCGAAGCCGAAATCCCATTCCTCGTCGGTGCAGGTGAGGATGGTGTTCTGGTGCACGAAGCCCGCGCAGTTGAACAGCACGTCGATGGGGCCGGCTTCCTTCGCCGCGCGGTCCACCGCCGCGTCGTCCAGCACGTCGAGCGGCACATGGGTGATGCCACGCGCACCGAGGTCACCGACCTTGTGCGCGTCCCGGTCGGTGGCGATGACGGTGGCACCTTCCGCGGCCATCGCCAGGGCGGCGGCGCGGCCGATGCCCTGGCCCGCGGCGGTGACGAAGCAGCGCTTGCCGGCGAGGCGTCCGCTCATGGGCGCGTCCTTCAGTGGTTGTGGCGGCTCTCGCCGCGCGTCTCGAGGATGTTGAGGTAGAGCGTCGCAGGTTCGAGGCAGCCGCCCGTGCCCTTGCTGCCGACCATGGAGCGGTAGATCTCCTCCCACGGCGTCTTGTTGATGAGTTCGGGCGCTTTCCAGGCGGCGCGGCGGGCGGCGAGTTCCTCGGCCGGGATCAGCACATCCACGCGGCGCGCATTCAGGTCGATGCGGATCGGGTCCCCGTCCTTCAGCAGCGCGAGCCCGCCGCCGACCGCGGCTTCCGGCGACACGTTCAGGATGGAGGGCGAGCCCGAGGTGCCGGATTGCCGCCCGTCGCCCATGGTCGGCAGCGCCGTGATGCCCCTTTTGATCAGGGCGGCGGGGGGCTGCATGTTCACCACTTCCGCCCCGCCCGGATAGCCGACCGGGCCGCAATTGCGGATCACCAGCACCGTCTTCTCGTCGATGCCGAGGGCCGGGTCCTCGATGCGCGCGTGATAATCCTCGGGGCCTTCGAAGACGGCGACCTTGCCCTCGAAGACATCGGGCGGGTCGGAGAGGAACCGCGCGCGGAAGGCCTTGTCGATGACGCTGATCTTCATCACCGCATTGTCGAACAGGTTGCCCGAGAGCACGACGAAGCCGGCGCGTTCCTTCATCGGCTTGGACAGGGGCCGGATCACCTCGCGGTCCGGTTCGGGGATGGAGGCGAGGTTCTCGGCAAGGGTCCTGCCCGTCGCGGTCATGACGTCGCCATGCAGCAGGCCCGCGTCCAGCAACTCCTTCATCACCGCAGGCACGCCGCCGGCGCGATAGAAGGCCTCGCCGAGGAAGCGGCCCGCCGGCTGGCAATCGACCAGCAGCGGGATGTCGGCGCCGACGCGCTGCCAGTCCTCGACCGTATGCTCCACCCCCATGTGGCGCGCGATGGCGACCATGTGGATCGGGCAGTTGGAGGAAGCGCCGATGGCGGAGGCGACGGCCACCGCATTCTCGAAGGCCTTCTGCGTCATGATGTCGGAGGGGCGGAGGTTTTCCTCCACCATCCGCACGATGCGCCGCCCGGTCTCGTAGGCCATCTGCGCGCGCTGGCGATAGGGGCCGGGGATGGCGGCGCAGCCGGTCAGCGACATGCCGACCGCCTCGGCCAGCGAGTTCATCGACAGCGCCGTGCCCATGGTCGAGCAATGGCCGACGGAGGTGGAACTAGCCGCCACCATCTCGATGAAGGTGTCGTTGTCGATCTCGCCGGCGGCGAGCTTCTTGCGCGCTTCCCACACGATGGTGCCGGAACCGGCGAGCCGCCCCTGCCAATACCCGTCCAGCATCGGCCCGCCGGAGAGCGCGATGGCCGGGATGTTCACCGTCGCCGCGCCCATGAGCTGCGCCGGCGTCGTCTTGTCGCAGCCCGTGGTCAGCACCACGCCGTCGATCGGGTAGCCGTGCAGGATCTCGACCAGCGAGAGGTATTGTAGGTTGCGGTCCAGCGCCGCGGTCGGGCGCTTCAGCGTTTCCTGGATCGGATGGATCGGGAATTCCAGCGGCACGCCGCCGGCGTCGCGGATGCCCGCCTTCACGCGGTCCGCCAGCGCGATGTGGTGCCGGTTGCAGGGGGAGATGTCGGAACCGGTCTGGGCGATGCCGATGATCGGCCGGCCTGACTGCAATTCCCCGCGTGTCATGCCGAAGTTGAGCTGCCGCTCGATGTAGAGCGAGGTCATGCCCGGGTCGGTCGGGTCGTCGAACCAGCGCTGGCTGCGCAGCCGGAAGGGCCGTTTGGTCTGGTCGTGTTCGGCCATCGCGCTTCCCCCTGTTGGTTGGGGGAAGCGTGGGCGGGCGCCGCCGGGCCTGTCAATCGGCCCGGCGGCGGATCACATCAGGGGTAGTTGATGTCGGTCAGGTTGCAGGTGTTGACCTGCATCCGCTCGATCGGCCGCCCGCCATCCGGCACGATGCGGATGTCGTTCACGCACTGGCCGTCGGGCAGGCGCACGATGAAGGACTGGCCGGGCGCCAGCACGTTGGTCCCGAGCAGGTCGCGCCCCCAGTTGCTGACGGAGGAGGAGGAGACATAGAGCTCCATGACCGTCTGGTTCGACCGGTTGTTGAGCCGGAAGGACGGATCCGTGGTCTGGGCCTGGGCGGCACCGCCGAGGCAGATGGCGAGCGCGGCAGCAAGCGCGGGGAGCGCGCGACGAGTGGTCATGTGGGTCATCCGTAAGGTGTCGCCGATTCGACGGCGGCCGGACTTTCGCCCGCGCCTGCCTTCCCGTCCATGAAGGCATTCACGCGGGCGGCGCTTCCTCCAGGAAGGCCTGCACCGTCGCGAAGAGCGCGCCGCGATTGCGCTCCATCAGCATGGTGTGGGTGCCTTCCCCGAGCACCACGAGGCGCTTGCCGGAACTGTTGACCAGCAGCGGGAAGATCGCCGCGGCCATGGCGGGCGGCGTCTCGCGGTCCCATTCCGCCACCACCAGCAGCGTGGGCGCGCGCAGCTTCGCCGGGTCCCAGCTCGCGCGACCGGCCAGTTCGTGCTCCCGCAGATCCTGCAGACCGCCGTTCGGCACACGCAGCACGTTCGGGTTGCGGCGCAGCCCTTCCGGGTCGGTGGCCCAGGTGACGCCGGCCCAGTGCTCGAACCAGCCGGGCGGGATCAGCGCGGCGCGGCGTGTTTCCGGCACGCCGGCGATCCATTGCCGCCGCGCCTCGGCTTGCGTCACCAACCGATAGGCGCCGAGCGGCCCTTCCGTGCCGGCCACCGGTGCGGCGGCGCCGGCCGGAGGCCAGGGTGGCGCGACCAGCACCAGGCGCTCCACCTGTGCCGGGCTGTCCGCGGCGAAGCGCGCCGTCAGCGTGCTGCCCCAGGACCAGCCCATCAGGACCAGGCGCGGGACGCTGCGGTGCTGGCGCACGAAGCCGGCCGCGGCGGCGATGTCGGCGAGGGCGGTGTCGCCGCGCACGATGGGCGGGTTGGCCTCGGGCGGCTGGTTCATCTCGGGCGGGCGCGTGCTGCGGCCATAGCCGCGGATGTCCATGCACCAGACGTCGAAGCCGCGCCCGGCGACGTAGTCCATCCAGGACAGCCCGCCGAGCGGCAGGTCGAAGGAAGTATGCGCCGGATAGGTCGCGCCATGCACGAAGAGCAGCGTTCGCGCCGGCGAGAAGGCGTTCATCCCCTGCGGCCGCTTGTTGCGCACGAAGATCTCGATCCCCGGGTCGCCGGAGGGGACCATGTATTCCTCGGTCACCAGTTCAACGCCCTGCGCGGAGGCGGAGGCGGCGGCCAGCAGCGTGGCGGCGAGCGGAAGGGCGATCGCGGTGCGTCGGTGCATGGTGTCCTCGGTCCCGGGTTCGGGGAGTTGATAGCCTGCCCTGTGGCCGCGCGCACCGTCCGGGGATAGACGGGGCCCCATGGATGCCGGGAACATGACGGTGGCGGCAGGCCCGGCATCGTCCGATTGGCGCGGGGAGGCAAGGGCGACCCTCGCCCTCTCGCTGCCGATCGTCTTCACGAATCTGTCGCAGATGGCGCTCGCGCTGACCGAGACGGCGCTGCTCGGCCACCTCGGGACCGAGGCGCTGGCGGCGAGCATGCTGGCGGTCAGCCTCTACTTCGCGCTGCTCGCGCCCGGCTTCGGCCTGGCGCTGGCGGCGGCGCCGCTGCAGGCGCAGGTGCGCGGGGCAGGGCGGTTGCCTGGCGGTGCGGGGCGCGGCTGGGTGCGGCGCATGCGGCGGGCGACGCGGGCGGCGTTCTGGGCGGCGGGGCTGGCCCTGCTGCCCTGCTGGGCCGTGCTGTGGGAATCGGCCGCGGTGCTGCGCGCGCTCGGGCAGGATGCGGCGCTCGCCGACCTGGCGCAGGAGTATGCGCGCGCGGCGATGTTCGGCATCCCCGCCTTCTGCGGCTTCATCGTGCTGCGCGGTTTCCTCGCGGCCATGGAGCGGCCGGCGGCGGCGATGTGGGTGTCCTTCGCCGCGGTCGCGCTGAACCTGCCCCTCGCCTGGGCGCTGATCTTCCCGGCGGGGCTCGGCGTGTTCGGGGCGGGTCTCGCGATCGCCCTCGCGAATACGGGGATGCTGGTCGTGACGCTCGTGCTGATCCGGCGCGACAGGGTATTCCGGCGGTTCCGGCTGCTTGGCCGCGTCTGGCGGCCGGAGGTCGTGCGCATGCGGGAGGTCCTCGCCGTCGGGCTGCCGATCGCCGCGTCGATGCTGCTCGAGATCGGCGTGTTCAGCGCCGCGGCCCTGGTGATGGGTTGGTTCGGCGCGGCGGCGGTGGCGGCGCATGCCATCGCCATCCAGACGGCCTCGGCGACCTTCATGGTGCCGATGGGGATCGGCCAGGCGGCGACGGCGCGGGTCGGGCTCGCGGCGGGCGCGGGCGATGCCGAGGGCGCGGCGCGCGCGGGGTGGGTGGCGATCGCGCTCGGCGCCGGCTTCATGGCCGGGATGGCCGTGCTGCTGGTGACGATGTCGCCCGGCATCGCCTGGCTGTTCCTCGACCGCGGCGATGTACACGCGGCGGAGGTCGCGGCACTCGGCGCCGCGCTGCTGGTCGTGGCGGGGTTCTTCCAGCTCGGCGACGGCATCCAGGTGGTGGCGGCGGGCGCGCTGCGCGGGCTCAAGGACACGCGCATCCCGATGATGTTCGCCGCCCTCGGCTATTGGGGGATCGGGCTGCCCTTTGGCCTGCTGGTGGCGCATGCGGGCGGGCTTGGGCCGCAGGGGATCTGGGTCGGCCTGGGCACGGGGCTCGCGATCGTGGCGGGGCTGATGCTGCGGCGCTGGCGGATCATCTCCCGCCGCGCGTCAGCCTGAGAACAGGCCGCGCGCCACCACCATCCGCTGGATCTCGGATGTGCCGTCGAGGATGCGCAGCAGCCGCACGTCGCGATAGAGCCGTTCGACCGCGCTGCCGGTCATGTAGCCCTCGCCGCCATGGACCTGCAGCACGCGGTCCGCAACGCGGCCGAGGGCCTCCGTGGCAAAGAGCTTCGCGGCGGCCGCATCGGCGGGGCGCAGGGTGCCGTCGTCCCGCGCACGGGCGAGCTCGAGCGCCATGCAGCGCGCGGCCAGTGCCTCCGCCACGCTGTCGGCGAGCAGCGCGGCGACCGCCGGCTGGTCGGCGAGCGGCTTGCCGAACTGGCGGCGGCCCAGCGCGTGGCGGCGGCCTTCGTCGAGCAGCCGTTCCATCAGCCCGGCGGAGAGCGCGGCGAGATGCAGCCGAACCTTGTCGAGCCCGGCGAGTGCGAGCTTCAGCCCCTCGCCCTCGGCGCCGACCAGCGCATCGGCCGGCACGCGGCAATCCTCGAAGACGATGTCGGCGACCTGGGCGCCGCGCATGCCCATCTTGCCCTGCGCGGGCTGGACGCGGACGCCCTGGGTGGCGGGGTCGATGGCGAAGGCGGAGATGCCGCGCGCGCCTTCGCCACCGGTCCGGGCCATCACCATCAGCATGCCGGCCTCGGGTGCATTGGTGACCCAACGCTTGCGGCCGTCGATGCGCCAGGTATCTCCTTCGCGCCGCGCGGTGGTGCGAAGCGAGGCGGCGTCGGACCCTGCCTCTGGCTCGGACAGGCAGAAGCAGGCGATGAGATCCCCGCGCGCGAGGCCCGGCAGCCAGCGGGACTTCTGCGCATCGCTGCCCGCGCGCAGCAGGATCTGCGCCGTGCCGCCGCTGTTCAGCGCATAGACCGCGCGATAGGCGGGCGCGGTGCGGCCGAGGACGAGCATCAGCCCGGCCTCCTCCTCCATCGTCAGGCCGAGGCCGCCGAAGGCCTCGGGGATGGAGATGCCGAACAGTCCATGCGCACGCAGCGCGGCGCGCGCCTCCTGCGGCATGCGGTCCTCGGCGTCCATGCGCGCTTCGGCGGGGATGAGGATGTCCTCGACGAGGGTGCGCGCGGCGCCGAGGCGGGTGGCATGGGCGTCGGGGTTGCGGATCATGATGTCCTGGCCTTCGGGCTGCGGGTGGGGCGGAGGGGCTCCGCCCCTCCGGACCTCCCCGGCAATGGCCTAAGGGCCTTTGCAAACCTCGATTCCGCCCTGCGGAGATGCAAGGCACCATCTTCGCGGGCCTGCCGGGCGCAAGTGCAGGCTTCGGTGTTGTTCCCGGCAGTGACGCGCGGTGCCAAGTCAAGGTTTCCAAAGGCCCTTCGGCCTTTGGTGGGGAGGTTTGGAGGGGCAAGGCCCCTCCAACCCGCCAGCGGCCGCCTCGCAACGACCATCAATCGCTTTCGGGCGGGATGACGTTGGTATTCAGCCCTTCGACGAGCACGTCGCGCATCGTCTCGGCGGATTTCAGGCGGATGTCGTCCCAGGCCTCGGGCGTGTGGAAGGCGATGTGCGGGCAGATGATGAGGCGGCCGTTCAGCCATTCCTCCTTGTCGCGATAGGCGCGCAGCAGGGAGGGGATGGGCTCGACCGGCGGCTCCACGGGGATGACGTCGAGGCCCGCGGCGGCGACGTGGCCCTCGCGCAGCACGCGCTCCAGCGCGTCGATGTCGAGGATCGGCCCGCGTGCCGTGTTGATGACCACGGCGTTCTGCGGCAGCAGGCGCAGCTCGCGCTCGCCGATCAGCCCGCGCGTGTTGCGCGTCAGCGGGCAATGGATGGAGAGCACGTCGGCCTGCGCCAGCATCTCGTCCATGGTGCGGCAGCGCGTGACGCCGATGGCGCGGTCCGCCCCGTTGGGCAGCGCGGGATCGTAGAACACCACGCGATAGCCGAGCGCCTTCGCCCGCAGCGCGGCCGCCGTGCCGATGCGCCCGAGGCCGAGGATGCCGAAGGTCTGCGCCTCCTGCCGACGCACCGCGGGGTGGGGCATCACGCCCCAGCGCGCCGGGTTCGGGCCGCGCTGCGTGTCGTGGTACAGCGTCAGGCCGCGCCGCAGGCCGAGCGCCATCAGCACCGCGAATTCGGCCACTTCCTGCGTGCCGTAGTCGGGCACGTTGCAGACCTTGATGCCGCGCGCGGCGGCGGCGGCGCGGTCCACGCGGTCGTAGCCAACGCCCATGCGGATGATGACCTTGAGCTTCGGGAAGCGCGCGATCTGGTCGGCGGGGACGGCCATGCGCAGTGTCATCAGGCCCTCGGCCTGCTGGCAGAGTTCGTCCGGAAGTTCGGCGAGGGAGGCCTTGCAGGCGCCCTGCAGGATACGGACCGAAGGACCCATGATCCGCTGCTCGAGCGAGGTGTCGGGATAGAGCCCCTCGGGCTCGAGCACGGTCAGCGTCACTTGGTTTCCCCCATCGTCCTTGGAGCGCGGAGGATGCGTGCGCCGTGCCGGGCGCGCAACCCGTCAGCGCATGGCGAAGAGTTCCTGGTGGAAGCGGGAAGGCGGCAGGTCGTGGGCAGCGAAATCCTGGCGCAGCGCCTGGCCGAAGCCGCCGGGGCCGCAGAACCAGATGCTCGCTTCCCGCCAGCCGGGCACCTCGGCACGGATGCGCTCGCCGTTGAGCCGGCCGTGGCGGGCATCGTGCAGCACGTGAAGGCGGACCCCGGCGCGCGCCGCATCGGCGGTGAGTTTCGCGATGGCTTCCGCGCTGTAGTCGGCAGTGGGGTGGAAGAGGTGAATTTCCTGCCGGACGCCGGGGCGTTCCAGCGCGATCTGCTTCATCCGCGCGATGAAGGGCGTGATGCCGATGCCGGCGCCGACCCAGATCTGGCGCGGACGGTCGTCCTCGAAGGTGAAGCAGCCATAGGGACCTTCGATCTTCACCTCCTGGCTGACCCGCAGCCTGTCCCGCAGGGTGCGCGTGTGGTCGCCGAGTTCCTTGGTGATGAAGGTGACGCGCCGCTCGGCGTCGCTCCAGGCGGAGGCGATGGTGTAGGGATGCGCGCCCTCTGCGGTGTCCGAGGTGACGAAGGCGAACTGCCCGGCGCGGTGCCCCGGCCAGCCCTGCGGCACCGAAACCTCGCCTTCCAGCACCCGCAGTTCG
This sequence comes from Neoroseomonas soli, assembly GCF_018129065.1. Lineage (GTDB taxonomy): Bacteria > Pseudomonadota > Alphaproteobacteria > Acetobacterales > Acetobacteraceae > Neoroseomonas > Neoroseomonas soli. The sequence goes on from NZ_JAAEDM010000029.1 coordinate 37,146, forward strand.
GGATAGTAGGTGAGGGAGGCGATGCTGCCCTGCACCTGCCGGCCCGCGCCCACGCGACGCAGCAGCACGATGACGGCGGCGACCGAGCCGTAGGCCATCAGCATCGCCATCGCGATCCCCAGCGGCGTGGTCCAATAGCCGAACTGCGTGAGAACGATCGCGTGGAAGACCAGCACGAGGAAGACGGCCGCCAGCCAGCGATGCGTCTTGTAGAAGAGGCGGTAGGGAATGCGCTGGATAAGCGCGACCGCGATCAGCAGGACCGCGGCGTAGAACGCCCATTCGCCGATGTCCTCCGCCGTGCCGCGCAGCGAGCGGAGCGCCTGCTCGATGGCGCTGTCCGGCACCGGCCGCGGGCCGCGCGCCGGCCGCGTGAGCCAGCCGTAGCCGACGGCCCATTTTGGCCCCTGCGACCACAGCCAGTGGACCACCGCGAGGACCAGCCCACCGATGCCGAGCCACTTGTGCAGCCGGTACATCTTGTCGAGGCCGCCGAGCCAGCGCTCGGGCCATCGCGGCCGCAGCGAAAGGATCATCGCCGCGCTCATGCAGGCCATGCCGAGGATGCCGGTGATCTGCACCATGCCGTCGCGGAAGGGGAAGAAACCGACCGGGGCGAGCGCGAAAGGGTCCGCGGCGACCCATAGCATGGTGAGCACCGCCAGAAGGCCCCAGAAGCCGATCTTCACCTTCGTCACGGCGCCTCCCCAGGCACGTCGCCAGCCCGTTTCGGCGCGCGCAGGCAACCGCGGCCGCCACGAACTCATACCCTGAATTCCTGCCGCGGCATTGATGTGCATCAGCCCATGGCGGTCCAATCCGCGCGGGAGCGTCTTCAAGGGCTTTCCCCCGCGAGTATAGTGCCCGCGCGGCGATGTTCGCCGGCGGGACACGGTGAAGCGGCGCGGAGCGGGTGGTGATGACGAAGCGGAGAATTCTCGTGACCGGCGCGGCGAGCGGCATCGGCGCGGCAACCTGTCGCGCGCTGGCCGCCCCTGACGTCGCCATCGCCGTGCACACCCGCGGCAACCGTGAAGGCGCGGCACGCACGGCGGAAGCCGTGCGTGCCCGCGGAGGCACGGCCCACGAGATCTTCTGCGACCTCGCCGAGGCTGGCGCGCCGGAGCGTGCAGTGTCGGAGGCAGCGGGCCTGCTCGGCGGCCTCGATGTCGTCGTCTCCAATGCCGGCTTCGCCGACCGCACGCCGGTCGCGGCGCTGACCGACGAGGCCTTCGCACGCAGCCACGATGCCATCGCGCTTGCCTTCCTGCGCCTCGCGCGCGCGGCGGGGCCGATCCTGCGGGAAGGGACCGATCCGCGCCTCGTCGCCGTCTCCTCCTTCGTCGCGCACCTGTTCCGCAATGACGTGGCGCTCTTCCCGGCTTCTGCCGCGGCCAAGGCGGCGGTGGAGGCGCTGGTCAGGACGCTGGCGCTGGAATGGGCGCCGGCGGTGACGGTCAATGCCGTGGTGCCGGGCTACACGCGCAAGGATCCCGGCGCGCACGCCGCGCTGACGCAGGCGCAGTGGGACGAGATCGCGGCGCGCATCCCGCTGAAGCGGCTCGGCACGCCGGACGAGGTCGCGGCGGCGATCGCCTTCCTTGCCTCTCCGGCCGCGGGGTACGTCACGGGGCAGGTCATCCACGTCAGCGGCGGAGTGGTGGTGTGATCCGGTGGCTCGCCGCCCTGGTCCTTCTCGCGCTGCCTGCGGCGGCGCAGGACCGGGCCGCGGTGCACGGGGGGCCGGTGCGGGCACTGGCGGTGCTGGCGGAAGGCGGCGCGCTGGCCTCGGCCGGCTTCGACCAGTCGGTCATCTTCTGGGACCTTGGGACCGGGCGCGCGCGGGCGGTGGTGCGTTGGCATGCGGGGGCGGTGAACGCGCTGGTCGCGCTGCCCGGTGGTGGCGTGGCCTCGGGCGGGGAGGACGGGCGCATCGCGATCTGGCCTGCCGAGCCGCGCGACGGCGCGCCGCTTCGCGTGCTGGAGGGGCATGAGGGGCCGGTCGCCTCGCTCGCCTGGCGCGACGGCGTGCTGGCCTCGGCCGCGTGGGACGGGACGGTGCGGCTTTGGGCCGAGGGCGTGCCGACGCGCGTGCTGGAAGGGCATCGCGGCAACGTCAACGCGGTGGTGTTCCGCGACGACGGCGTGCCCGTCAGCGCCGGCTTCGACGGCACGGTGCGGGCCTGGGGCGCGGATGGCGTGTCCCAGGTGATCGCGGAATTCGCCCTGCCGCAGAACGCGCTTGCCGCGCTGCCCTCGGGCGGGGTGGCCGTGGGCGGCGTGGAGGGCGCCGTGCGGCTGATCACCGCGAACGGCGCGGTGCGGGACCTGCATGCCGGCAGCCGGCCGGTGGTCGCGCTGGCGGTGAACGGTCCGGGGACCTTGCTCGCGGCGGCGACGCTCGGCGGCAGCGTGGCGGTGATCGGCCTGCCGGAGGGGCGGCTGCTGCATACGCTGGACGGGCCGGGCACGCCGGTCTGGTCGGCGGTCTTCGCGCCGGACGGGCGGACGCTGTGGACCGGCGGGGCGGACCGGCGCGTGCGGCGCTGGGACGCGGCGGCGGGCCGGGCGATCGGCCCTGTGGAGGCGGAGCGGGAAGCCCCGCCGCGCGCCGGCCTCGATGCGCACGGCGCGCGCGTCTTCCGCGCCTGCTCGGCCTGCCATGCCCTGACGGCCGAGGCCGGCAACATGGCCGGCCCGCATCTGCATGGCCTGTTCGGCCGGCGGATGGGCAGCGTGGCCGGCTACGCCTATTCCGGGCGCCTGGCGCGCGGCGACATCGTCTGGACACCGGAGACGGTCGCGGACCTTTTCACGCGTGGCCCGGACGTGGTGACGCCGGGGACCAGGATGCCGGTGCAGCGCGTGGAGAATCCCGAGGACCTGGCGGCGCTACTGCGCTTCCTCGAGCAGGCGACGCGATAGCATCCTGCCCGCGACTCTCGCGCCGGGCCGGCGGGCGACTGAAGGTAAGGGCCGCGACCCGGGAACGAAGTCCGTGGGCGGTCGCGATCGGGACGCGGGGCACGCTCAGCGAGACGAACTGCCGGACAGCCTTCCCTTGTCGTCATAGGAGCGGACGGTGCCGCCGCTGCGCTCGCTGCTGCCGGTGATCCGGCCCTCGGCGTCGTAGCGCCGCGTCACCGTGCCGGTCTGGTCGCTGCGGCCGGTCAGCCGGCCCTGGGCGTCGTAGTGCTGCGTCGTGCCGGCGAGGCCGCGCTCGCTGCTGCCGGTGATGCGGCCCTGGGCGTCATAGTGCCGCATCATGTTGCCGCTGCGCTCGCTGTAGCCGCTGATGCGCCCCTGCGCGTCGTAGCGCGTGACGCGGTCGCCGTTGCGCTCCGTATGGCCCATGTAGCGGCCCTGCGCGTCGTACTGGTTCTGGCGCTGCGCCGCGGCGGGCATGGCGAGCAGCAGGATCGGGAGCAGGAGAAGGGCATGGCGGCGCATGGCGGCGGTCCCTCGTGGACATGCTCATTTTCGCATGGCGGGCGCCCCTCAGGGAAGCAGGCGGAACAGCGTCACCTCGCGCAGCGTGCGGTCCTCGAGTTCCAGTGTCGTCGGCACGGCATGGCGGGCGAGGGGCTCCAAGCCCTGCCGCGGCAGGTAGGCGCGGCCGGGATCGGCGAGCAGCACCTCCGCCCCCGTCGCGGCGAGGCCGCGCAGCCAGGGCAGGATATGGGCCGTCATCGGCGCCTCGTAGCAGACATCCCCGGCGAGGATCACGTCCCACCGGCAGGGGGTGCCGACGATGTCGCCCTCGGGGGTTTCCACATGCACGCCGTTCAGCGCCGCGTTCAGCCGTACCGAGGCGAGGGCGAGGGGGTCGATCTCGGCGGCTTCCACCACCGCCGCGCCGGCCATGGCGGCGGCGACGGCGGCGATGCCGCAGCCCGCGGCGAAATCCAGCACCCGCTTGCCGGCGACGCGTGCCGGATCGTCCAGCAGCAGCCGCGCGGTGGCCTGGCCGCCGGGCCAGGCGAAGGCCCAGAAGGGCGGCTCGATGTTGTGTTCCTTCAGCCAGGTCTCGGTCGCCTGCCAGATCGGCGTGATCTCGCTGGCCAGGTGCAGGGCGATCTCCGGCACCAGAGCCGCGCGCGTGACCGTGGTGTGGGCGGTGACGAACTCCTCCGGCGTCACAGGCGGCCGACCAGGAAGGCGAGGGCGATGGCGAGGCCGACCTCCCGGTTCGCCTTGAACAGCCGCAGGCAGAGCGCGGGGTCGCGGATGTCCAGCATCGCGATCTGGCGGATCAGCAGCGCGGCGGGCAGCGCCAGCGCCGGCAGGAACCAGGCCGACAGTCCGGCGAGCCAGCCGGAGAGCGCCAGCAGCGAGACCGTCGCGGCGTAGCAGGCCGCCAGGAAGGGCCGCGTCCGCTCCCCGAAGTGCAGCGCGGTGGAGCGGATGCCGACCAGCGCGTCGTCTTCGCGGTCCTGGTGCGCGTAGATCGTGTCGTAGCCGAGGATCCAGAAGAAGCCCGCCGCCCAGAGGGCGATCGCCGCCACATCCAGTCCGCCCGTCACCGCCGCGTAACCCATCGGCGCAGCCCAGGAGAAGACCAGCCCGAGCATCGCCTGCGGGAAGTCCGTCACGCGCTTGGCGAGCGGATAGAGCGCGATGGGCACCAGCGACAGCACGCCGAGGATGATCGCCGCCCGGTTCAACTGGAGCAGGATCAGGAAGGAGACCAGCAGCACGCCGAGCAGGAAGGCCAGCGCCTGCTTCGGCCGCACCGCGCCCGAGGCGAGCGGCCGCCCCGCCGTGCGTTCCACCTTCCGGTCGAGGTCGCGGTCCCACAGGTCGTTCACCACGCAGCCCGCGCCGCGCATCAGCACTGCGCCGAGGCCGAACAGGAAGGTCAGCCACAGCCCGGTTCCCCAGGAAGGCGCGACCATGGCGAAGGCCCAAAGCCCCGGCAGGAACAGCAGCCAGGACCCGATCGGGCGGTCGAGGCGCATCAACAGCGCATAGGGGCGCCAGGATTCTGGCAGGCGCGCGACCCAGCCGCCGGCGCGGATGTCTGTGTATCCACTCACGGGCCGTATAAGGGGTAGGGAGCCCCAGCATGTCCACCCCGCGACTCTTCCTCGACGAATTCCTGGCCGAAGGCGCCGAGATCCCCGGCACGCCCGCCCAGGCCCACCACCTTGGCACCGTGCTGCGGCGCGCGGCGGGGGATGCCGTGGCCGTGTTCAACCCGCGGGACGGGGAATTCGCCGCGCAGATCGTCGCCTTGCGCAAGGATCGTTGCGTCTTCGCACTCGGCGCGCGGCTGCGAGCGCCGAGGGACGAGCCGGACCTGCGCCTGATGGTCGCCGCGTTGAAGCGGGATGCGCTCGACTGGGTGGTCGAGAAAGCGACGGAACTGGGCGCCGGCGTGATCCAGCCCGTCTTCACCCGGCGGACGGTGGTGGACCGGGTGAACGGGGAGCGCCTGGCCGCCATCGCCCGTGGCGCGGCCGAACAATGCGAGCGGCTCTCGGTGCCGGAGATCCGCCCGGCCCTGCCGCTCCATGCCGCGCTGGACGCCTGGGACGGCGCCCCCCTGCTGGTCGCGGCCGAGCGCCGGGGCGCCATGCCCGTTGGCCGCGCCGCCGCGGGGCTGAGCCTGCCCTGCGGTTGGCTGGTCGGCCCCGAGGGCGGGTTTGACGGGGCTGAGCTTGACGACGCGACCCGGCGTCCCTTTGTTACCGCGGTCGCCCTCGGCCCCCGCATCCTGCGGGCGGAGACGGCGGCGGTTGCGGGCCTTGCGGTGCTCCAGGCGCTGGCGGGGGACTGGACCGCGAATTGAACGTGCCGCGTCCTGCGGCGCCATCGGAAGGGCTGCATGTCGAATCCTGGCGAGTCGGATCCCACGCCGATCACCTCGGCGCGTCAGCTTGCCGGGTGGTTCGCCGCCGGATCCAAGCAGCGCGCGCAATGGCGCATCGGCACGGAGCACGAGAAATTCGGCTTCCGGCGCGACGACCTCTCCCCGCCGCCCTACGAGCCGGGCGGCATCCGCGCCATGCTGGAAGGGCTGACGGCCTTCGGCTGGGAGCCGATCCTCGACCGCGGCAACCCGATCGGGCTGAAGCGGGGCGAGGCCTCGGTCAGCCTGGAGCCGGGCGGTCAGTTCGAATTGTCCGGCGCGCCGCTCGCCACGCTGCATGAGGTGCGGGACGAGATCGCCGACCATCTGCGCGAGGTGCGGGAGGTCGCGGGACCGCTCGGCCTCGGCTTCGCGCCGCTCGGCTTCCACCCGCTCGCGACGCGCGAGCAGATGCCGTGGATGCCCAAGGGCCGCTACGCGATCATGCGGGAATACATGCCGCGGGTCGGCCACATGGGCCTCGACATGATGCTGCGCACCTGCACGGTGCAGGTGAACCTCGACTTCGGCGACGAGGCCGACATGGTCGAGAAGCTGCGCGTCTCGCTCGCGCTGCAGCCGCTCGCCACCGCGCTGTTCGCCAATTCGCCCTTCGCGGAAGGCAAGCCCAACGGGTACCGCACGCTGCGCGGCAAGGTCTGGACCGACACCGACCCCGACCGCACCGGCATCCCCGCCGTGGCCTTCGAGGACGGTTTCGGCTTCGAGCGCTTCGCCGACTGGGTGCTCGACGTGCCGATGTACTTCATCATGCGCGAGGGCCGCTGGATCGACGCCGCGGGCATTCCCTTCCGCGCCTTCCTCGAAGGCAAGGCCGCCGACCGGCTGGACGGCGAGACCGCGACGATGGGCGACTGGGCCGACCACGTCACCACCGTCTTCACCGATGTGCGGGTGAAGCGGTTCCTGGAAATGCGCGGTGCGGATGCCGGCGCGCCCGTGTATCTCACCGCGCTGCCGGCCTTCTGGGTCGGGCTGCTCTACGACGACGCGGCGCAGAAGGCGGCGCGGGCGCTGACCAAGGGCTGGAGCGTGGACGAACTCCGCGCCCTGCGGGACATGGTGCCGGCGCAGGCGTTGCAGGCCACCATCGGCGGCCGCAGGCTGCAGGACGTGGCGCGCGACGTGCTCGCCATCGCGCGGGACGGGCTGAAGGCGCGCGGGCTGGGCGAGGAGATCCACCTGGATCCGATCGATGCCATCGTCGCCACCGGCCAGACCCAGGCCGACCGCTGGCTCGAACGTCACGCCACCGCCTGGGGCGGCGACGTGTCGAAGATCTTCGCCGAAGCGGCGGCCTGACCGCCGCCGGAGCGGTTTCCGCAGGGTTGGAAATCGCTTTCGCCGTGCCGGAGCGGGCCTCTTCACGCAGACGGCTGGTTCTGGCCGCCTGCGATCCGCGCTTGCCGTTCAGCCGCGGCTCCCGGCGCTGCGGCCTGGGCCGGGGGAGCGGTCCTTCGAGCAGATACCGATCAGGTGAAATCACCTGATCGGGTAAGGATGCTCTCGAAGACATAGGTTTGGAGCGGCTGCCGTGAGCTCTTGCGAACGGAATCCACTCTAAGGCCAAGGCCGGGCCGACGGGATCATCGCGCGCGCTGGAGCATGCCGTAGAGGTCTCGCGGATCGTCGGGATCGGCGATCATGTCGAGATCCTCGTGGAAGTCCGTCCCGCGGATGCGCTCACGCAGGTAGCGCAGCGCCGAGAAATCCTCGATGGCGAAACCGACACTGTCGAAGAGGGTGACCTGGCGCTCGTCGTGGCGCCCGGGCCGTTCCCCGGTGACCACCTGCCAGAGCTCGGTGATCGGATAGTCCCTGCCCATCTGCTGGATCTCGCCCTCGATCCAGGTCTGCGGCGCATATTCCACGAAGGTGTCGGCACGCAGCAGGATGTCGCGGTGCAGCTCCGTCTTGCCTGGGCAGTCGCCACCGATGGCGTTGATGTGGACTCCCGCGCCGATCATGTTGTCGGTCAGGATCGTCGCGAACTGCTTGTCGGCGGTGCAGGTGGTGATGATGCCCGCACCCTCGATCGCGGCCTGCGCCGAGGCGCAGGGCAGGACGGCGAGCCCCGAGCCCACGAGGTTGCGGCGCGTCTTCTCGGTCGCCCGCGGGTCGATGTCGTAGAGGCGGACGGTGTCGATGCCGCAGACGGTCTTCATCGCGAGGACCTGGAATTCCGCCTGCGCGCCATTGCCGATCAACGCCATGGTGCGCGCGCCCTTCGGCGCCAGGTGCCGCGCGGCCATCGCCGAGGTCGCCGCGGTCCGCAGCGCCGTCAGCAGCGTCATCTCGGTCAGCAGCACGGGATAGCCGGTGGAGACTTCGGCCAGCATGCCGAAGGCGGTGACGGTCTGCAGGCCCTCGGCGATGTTCCTGGGATGGCCGTTGACGTACTTGAACCCGTAGATCGTGCCATCCGAGGTCGGCATCAGTTCGATGACGCCGTCGCGCGAATGGCTGGCGAGGCGCGGCGTCTTGTCGAAGCTTTCCCAGCGGCGGAAGTCGTCCTCGATGAGGTCGGCGAGTTCGCGCAGCATCGTCTCGATGCCCAGGTGATGGATCAGCCGCATCATGTTGTGCACGCTGACGAAGGGCACCATTGCCTTTTCGGAGGCGAGGGGGGCGGTCACGTCCGAGTCCTGTCCCGTCGTTGAACCAGGGCCGATCCTAGGGCAGCGGAGGTGCCGGTTGGAATCTCCGCGCGCGCCGGCCGGACTGCGCCGGCCTGCCATCGGCGTTGATGCGCCAGGCCCGTGCATGTCCCCCGAGACAGCGCGGAACGTTTTCGTCCTCCGCCGCATCCAAGTGACTGCCCACGGCGCAAAGCCCGTAATGGCACCAGGAGGACAGGCATGGATGCTCTCGTCACATCGATCGTCGATGCGCCCGGTTTCAGGGAGGACGCCGGCGGCGCCCTCCGGCCCTCTCGCGACGAGGCCGAGGCAGCCGTGCGGACGCTGATCCGCTGGGCCGGCGACGATCCCGGCCGCGAGGGGCTGGCAGGCACGCCGGACCGCGTCCTCCGTGCCTATGGGGAGTGGTTCGGCGGCTACGAGGAGGACCCGGTCGCGCTGCTCGAGCGGACCTTCGGGGAGAGCGGCGGCTATGATGGGATCGTGCTGCTGCGCGACATCCGCTTCGTGTCCCACTGCGAGCACCACATGGCGCCAGTCCTCGGCCGGGCGCATGTCGCCTACCTGCCCGGCGCCCGGGTCGTCGGCATCTCCAAGCTGACCCGGATCGTCGAGCTCTACGCCCGCCGGCTGCAGATCCAGGAACGGATGACGGCGCAGATCGCCGACGCGATCGAGACCGTGCTGCGGCCGAGGGGCGTCGCCGTCGCCGTCGAGGCCACCCATGGCTGCATGGTCACCCGCGGCGTCCACAAGCCCGGCGCGGTGATGGTCACGAGCCGCATGCTCGGCGCCTTCCGGGACCGGCCCGAGATCCGGGCGGAATTTCTCTCCGCTGCCGGGCTCGATCGGCGCGAGACTGCGGCCGGAAACCTTTTCGGCTGACCGGCATCGAATGCAGGGACGAGCGGGGAGTGAGCAGATGCGAGGACACCAGCATCCCAAGGCCGCGGGCGAAGCCGCCGATGCCGGGCTATCGGACGGCGAACTCGTCAGCCAGGCGCGCCGGGGCGAGGCGGGGGCGTTTCGCGAAATCATCCGACGCAACAACCGCCATCTGTTCCGCGCCGCGCGCAGCGTGCTGCGCGACGACGCCGAGGCCGAGGACGTGGTGCAGGAAGCCTATGTGCGCGCGTTCCGCGGGCTCGCCGGCTTCCGGGGCGACGCCAGCCTTTCGACCTGGTTGACGCGCATCGCGCTCAACGAGGCGTTCGGGCGGTTGCGTCGCCGGCGGACCACGGTCGATCTGGAACAGATCGAGGTGGCGCAGAAGGGCGGGGGGGCCAGCATCCTCATGTTTCCGACGGCGCTGGGAGGCGATCCCGAAGGCGCGGCGGCGCGGCGCGAGATCCGGCGGTTGCTGGAGCAGGCGATCGACGGCCTGCCCGAGGTCTATCGGCCGGTGCTCGTGGCCCGCGATGTCGATGGGCTGAGCGTCGAGGAGACGGCCCGGATCCTCGGCATCCGGCCGGAGACGGTCAGGACGCGCCTGCACCGCGCCCGGCGCCTTCTCCGAGCGGAACTCGACCAGCGGCTTGGAGATGCCTTGGGGGACGCCTTCCCCTTCGACGGCGCGCGTTGCACGCGGATGGCCGAGACGGTGCTGTCGCGACTTGGCCTCGCCGTGCCGGCGCCGCGAGGGTGACGGCGCCCGGCGGGCCCCAGGGCCGGTCGCCCTGAGCAACCCGCCGCCGCGTTTGCGATCGGAGGCGGCCAGGGTGCGGCGATGCGCCGGCGCCCCGGCCTTGCCCCCCTCCCGCAGTGGCCGCACGCTGCGCGCGGATGCGGGAGGATGCGCATGGATCTCAAGGGTGCGGTCGCACTGGTGACCGGCGGCAATGGCGGGCTCGGGCAGCGCATCTGCCATGCCCTCGCGCACGAGGGCGCGCACCTCGCCGTCACCTGCGCGCAGAACCGCGACCAGGCCGAGGACGTCGCCCGCGACCTCGCCGCGCGCCACGGGACCGAGGCGGCCGCCTTCGCCTGCGACGTCACCGACCAGGCCGCGGTGGAGCGGCTGGTGTCGGACGTCACCGCCCGTTTCGGCCGGATCGACATCCTCGTGAACGACGCCGCCTTCAACAAGGCGATCCCGTTCGACGACCTCGACGGCCTGACGCTCGATCTCTGGGACCGGATCATGGCGGTGAACCTCACCGGGCCGCTGCGCCTGATCAAGGCGGTGGCGCCGGTGATGAAGGCGCAGGGGCGCGGCCGCATCGTCAACATCTCCTCGGTGGCGGGGCTGGGGCCGAGCGGATCGTCCATCGCCTATGCGGTGTCGAAGGCGGGGCTCATCCACCTGACGCGCTGCATGGCGGTGGCGCTGGCGCCGACGACGCTGGTGAATTGCGTCGCACCCGGCTTGCTCGAGGGCACGCGCGCGACCGCCAACCTGCGGCCGGAGCAGGTCGAGCGGTCCGCCGCCGGATCCCTGCTGAAGAAACCCGCCGACAAGGACGACTGCGCCGACATGGTGGTCGCCATGTGCCGCACCGGGACCATGACGGGGCAGACGGTCGTCATCGATTCCGGCCGCGTCTTCCACTGATCCGCAGGCCGGGGAGCGGCGGGGCCGATGTCGCGCAAGGCCTGCGCGCCGCTGCGCGGGGAGCCGGACTGCCGCCTCCCGATATTCCGGCGCCTCGCGGTCGGGCCCGGCGTGGCGGTGCCTGGCGCCTGCCGCGGCACGCATGCCTGTCCCGACCGCGGCCCGCCTTTTCCCCCGGCGCGGACCCGCTAAAGAGCGAATGATGACGATGGAACGCCCTGCCGCGCATGGCCTCGACGCCCGCGCGCGGACCAACCTGCTGCTGCTGGCCTGCTGCCAGGCGACCGGGCAGGCCGCCAACACCATGATGTTCGCGGCGACGGCGCTGTCCGTCGTCACCTTCTACCCGGACCGCGAACTCGCCACGCTGCCGATGACGCTGCAGCACCTCGGCATCATGCTGTGGGTGTTCCCGGCCTCCATGCTGATGCAGCGGATGGGGCGGCGCTTCGGCTTCCGCGTCGGCTCGGTGTTCGGCATGGCGGGCGCGGCGGTGGTCGGCATCGGGCTCTACAACGCCAATTTCGTGATGATGTGCCTGGGCGGCGTCATCCTCGGCTACGCTGTGGCCGCCCTGCACATGTACCGCTTCGCGGCGGTGGAACTGGTGCCCGTATCGCACCGCGCCAAGGCGATCTCCTGGGTCACGGCGGGGGGTGTGCTCGCGGCGGTGATGGGGCCGTCGCTGGTGCGCTGGTCGCATGACCAGTGGGTGCCGATCTACCTCGCGACCTATGTGGTGATGGGGTTCATGCACCTCGTCGTCTTCATCGTGATGGGCTTCATCCGTTTCCCGGCGGCGCACGAGGCGCTGGCCGCGGGCGGCGGCGCCGGCGCCGAGCCCCCC
>NZ_JAAEDM010000030.1 GCF_018129065.1 Neoroseomonas soli
TCACCACATCGCCTATCCAGCGAAACCCGCCTGCCTCAGCGGGCCGAAGAACTTACCGGATCAACCCGGGAAGATCAAGACCCCGCATCAGCGGCGTGGGGGGCTTTTATGCGGGGTCCGGGGGGCGGTCAACCCCCCTTTCGCCAAGAAAGGAACCATTCCGCAAAGCGAGGGATCCCGACCTCGATCGGCGTCCGCGGTTCGTAGCCGCACAGCGCATGGATCGCCTCGATATCCGCGAAGGTTTCCTCGACATCCGTGGCCGGGCGGGGCGCATCGACCACCACGGCCCTGCGGCCCAACGCCTCCTCCAGCACGGCGACGAAGCGGCGGACCTCCACGCTCCGGTGGTTGCCGATATTCAGGACCCGCGGCGCCTTCGCCGGCGCCGGATGGTCCAGGCACCCCACGACCCCCGCCACGATGTCCGCGACGAAGGTGAAATCCCGCTTCAGCCGCCCGCCGTCATAGAGAGTGATCGGCCGCCCCTCGAGAATCGCCTCGGAAAACAGCCAGGGACCCATGTCCGGTCGCCCCCAGGGCCCATAGACGGTGAAGAACCGCAGTCCGGTCTGCGGCAGGCCGAACAGGTGCCCGTAGGATTCGCTGATCAGCTCCCCCGCCCGCTTGGTCGCCGCATAGAGCGACACCGGATGGTCCACCCGGTCCGCTTCCGCGAAGGGCAGCTTGCGGTTCCCGCCATAGACCGAGGAGGAGGAGGCATAGACGAGGTGCTCAAGCCGCGGCAGCCGCCGGGCGAGCTCCAGCATCACCAGGTGCCCCATCACATTCGCCTCGACATAGGCGAAGGGGTCCACCAACGAGTACCGGACCCCCGGCTGGGCCGCGAGATGCACGATCCGCGTGACGTCGGAATGCGCCTCGGCCAGCGGCAGCATCGCCTCCCGGTCGGCGATATCCGCGTGCAGGAAGGTGAAGCCGGGCCGCCCCTCCAGCCGCGCCAGCCGGGCCCGCTTCAGCCGGACGTCATAGTAGGCGTTCAGACTATCCACGCCGATCACGCGCTCCCCGCGCGCGAGCAACGATTCGGCGACATGCATGCCGATGAACCCGGCCGCGCCGGTCAGCAGCACGCTCACGCCCGCACCAGCCTGTCCTCGAGGAGTTCCATGACGGCGTGCCCCAGGGCGATGTGCGCCTCCTGGATCCGCGCCGTCACCGGACTGGGCACCACCAGCGCATGGTCACAGAGTGCCCGGGCGGGCCCACCGTCGCCGCCAAGCAGGCCGACCGTGGCGATGCCCATCCCCCGCGCCGTCTCCAGCGCCCGCAGGACATTGGGCGACTTCCCGCTCGTGGTGATGCCGAACAGCACGTCCCCCGCGCGGCCGAGGCCCGAAAGGGGCCGGGCGAAGACCTCGTCGAACCCGTAGTCGTTGCCCCCCGCGGTCAGCGCCGTGGGGTCGAGCGTCAGGGCGATCGCCGGCCAGGATGGCCGCTCGACACTGGAACGCAGGCGGATCAGAAGTTCCGTCGCGAGGTGCTGCGCGTCTGCCGCGCTGCCGCCATTGCCGCAGAAGAACAGCCGTCCTCCACCGCGAATCGTCGTCTCGCAGGCATCCACCACCCGGATGACGGGAGCGGCGAAGTCGGTCCCGAGGCGGCGCCGCAACGCGGCGCCCTCCTCCATCATCGCCGCGAAGCGTGCAGGCTCGTCCACCTCAGCAATCCGCCGTGACGCCGTTCGCACGGATCGCGCCCGCCGGCCGGCCGGGCCACGCCCCCTGCGCGCGCAGGCCCCTCGGGATGGCAGGCCCTGCCGCACCCACGGCAAGCAATATGCGTCGGTTCATGTAGGCTTGGTCCCCCCTGGGGTCCTGTTCCTGCCCTTTACGGGCCCTAGACCGCAGATCGCACGGGCCTCCGCCCCGCTCAAGCCCGCGCGGCCGCAGCCTCGGCGAAGCCGCCCCGGATCGCCTGGGCCAGCGTCTCCACCACCGGGCCACCTGTCTGGCCTCGCAGCAGGATGATCGAGAAATCCGGCAGCGGCGGCAGGCCGTCCTCCGATCCCAGGAAGCGTAGCCCCGGCGGCAGCGGGCCGGGCAGCCCAATGGTCACCGCAAGCCCCGCCAATGTCGGCGCCAGCGTGCCCGTCTGCGAAGTGCTGGTATAGGCGACACGCCAGGGAATCCCGGCCTCGTCCAGCGCGCGGACGGCGGCACGACGCCAGACGCAGCGCGGCTGCGCCGTCGCCAGGGGCAGCGGCGACCGGCGATGCGCCGCATGCGTGGCGGAGCCGATCCAGCGCAGCCCGGCCTGCCACAGCGGCAGCCCGACAGCCTCCGACGGCTCGTTGCCGCCCGACAGCAGCGTCAGGTCGATCTCGTCCCGGTCCAGCCTCTCAACGAGCTCGTTGGAGGGGGCGCAGGTGACGACCACCTCGACGGCCGGATGCACCTCCGCGAAGCGAGCCAGGATCCCCGGCAGCCAGCGCAGCGCATAGTCGTCGGGCGTGCCGAGCCGCACCGTCCCGGCGACCGCCGGGGTGCGGAAGCTGACAAAGATCTCGTCATGCACGGCGAGCAGACGGCGCGCCCGTTCCAGCAGCCAGGCGCCGTGCGGCGTCGTCTCAACCCCCCTCGGCCCGCGGAGCAGCAGCGGTTGGCCGAGCGTCTCCTCGAGGCGACGGATCTGCATGGAGACGGCGGACTGGGTGCGCCCGACCACCTGGGCGGCGCGGGTGAAGGACCCGCCCTCGGCGATCAGGACGAAGGAACGGAGCAGATCGGGATCGATGCCCGGGGGAATGGCCAACATCGGGGCGCCCTCCGAGCCCTATTCATCAACCTTTGTGATGTTTAACGTCAATCGATTTCGTTTTCCTGATGCTGCGGTTTCAGTGATGGTCCGCCCTGGCGCAACCAGGAGGACCGCCGCCATGACGACCCGCAGCCTTCCCGCTTCCCACGATTTCCCGGCCGCCAAGGCGCCGAGCGCCGGCTGGTGCGCGTGGCTGCGCCGTACCCTGCAGGCCGTCGAGAGCCGACGCCACCTTGCCGAGATGGATGCCCGCATGCTGGCCGACATCGGCATCAGCCGGGCCGAGGCGCTGCAGGAGGCCGGCCGCGCACCCTGGGACCACGCGCCGCGCCGGGACTGACCCGGCGCGAACGCAAGACGCGGCATCCCAGGATGGCGCAGCATGGCCGGGGTCTTTCCGGAACCGCGCCATGCCCGATCCGATCAGCGCCGATTTTTGGGCCGTCCCGACCGAGGATCTACTCTCCCAACTCTCGGCCAGCCGCGAGGGACTGACACAAGGCGAGGCGCGACAGCGCCTCGCCACCGCCGGCCGCAATGCTCCCGGGCTGCCCGTGGGGCGGCGCATCGCCGCCCGCATCGCCACCCGCCTGATGGAACCGCTGGTTGCCATCCTGATCGTGGCAGCGGCCGTCTCCGGCGCAACGGGAGACTGGGCGAGCTTCGCCATCATCCTTTGCATCGTCACCGCCTCCGTCACCCTCGACGTGACGCAGGAACACCGCGCCGAGACGGCCGCCGAAGCCCTGCGCCGCTCGGTCGCCCTGCGCGCCAGGGTGTTGCGCGACGGCCAGCCTGCCGAGATCCCGGCCGAGGAAGTGGTCCCCGGCGACATCGTCGACCTCGCCGCCGGCGACCTGGTCCCGGCCGACGGCATCGTGCTGGCAGCCCGCGCTGCGCAGGTGAACGAGGCACTGCTGACCGGCGAGCCCTACCCGGTCGAAAAGCGCCCCGGGCCGAACACGGCGGAGACCCTGGCCGAAGCGGCATCAGCGCTGTTCGGCGGGACCTCGATGGTAGCCGGCGAGGCGCGCATGCTGGTGGTCGCGACCGGTGCGCGGGCGCGATTCGGCGGGATCGCCGCGGCGCTGCGGGCCGAGGCGCCGCCCTCGGCCTTCCAGCGTGGGCTGCATGATTTCGGCGTGCTGATCCTGCGCCTGACCGGCTTCCTGGTGCTGTTCGTGCTGCTGACACACTTGGCCTTCGGGCGGCCGGCGCTCGAATCCTTCCTGTTCGCGGTCGCGCTGGCGGTCGGGCTGACGCCCGAACTGCTGCCGATGGTGATGACCGTCACCCTTTCCCGCGGGGCGCTGCGCATGGCGGAGCGCCGGGTCGTGGTGAAGCGCCTGTCCGCCGTCCATGACCTCGGCGCGATGGACGTGCTGTGCACGGACAAGACCGGGACGCTGACCGAAGCGCGGATCGAACTCGTCGGCCATCCGGGCCTCGACGGGACGGACGACCCGCACGTGCGGGACCTCGCGGCGATCAATGCGGGGCTCGGCACCGGGGTGCGCGGTCCGCTGGACGCCGCCATCGTCGCCGCGGCCGCACCTGCGCCGGGCTGGCAGCACGTCGCCGACGTCCCCTTCACCTTCGACCGCCGCCGCAACTCGGTCCTGGCCGGGCAGGACGGGCGGCGCCTGTTGGTGGTGAAGGGCGCGGCGGAGGAGATCCTGCCGCATTGCATCGCCGCCGGCGCGCCGGGAACGGCGGCCGTGCCGCTCGATGCCGGGCTGCGGGAACGGCTCGCCGCGCTAGAGGAGGCGAAGGCCGCCGAAGGACTGCGCTGCCTCGCCATCGCCTGGCGCGAGATGCCGCCGGAGACCGATTCCGCCTCCGTCGAGGACGAGACCGACCTCGTCTTCGCGGGCTACTGCGTCTTCGTGGACCCACCCAAGGCCGGCGCGGCGGAAGCCGTCGCCCGGCTGACCCGGCTCGGCGTGCGGGTGAAGATCGTCTCCGGCGATGCGCCGGCGGTGGTGCGCCACCTGGTGACGACGCTCGGCCTCAAGACACGCGGGATGCTGACGGGGGTGGAGATCGCCCGGCTCTCGGACGCCGCCCTCGCCGCCCAGGTGCTGCACACGGACCTCTTCGCCCGCGTCGCGCCGGAGCAGAAGACGCGGATCATCCGCGCGCTGAAGGCACGCGGGCACCGGGTCGGCTTCCTGGGGGACGGCATTAACGACGCGCCGGCGATCCACGCCGCCGATGCCGGCATCTCGGTGGAAGGGGCGACCGACGTCGCACAGGCGGCGGCCGACCTGATCCTGCTCGACCACGACCTCGGCGTGCTGGCCGACGGCGTCGAGGAAGGGCGGCGCACCCATGCGAACATCATGAAGTACGTCCGCATGGGCACCTCCTCGAATTTCGGGAACATGCTGTCCATGGCGGCGGCCTCGCTGGTGATCCCCTTCCTGCCGCTGACGCCAATCCAGGTGCTGCTCAACAACCTGCTCTACGACCTCAGCGAGACCGGCATTCCCTTCGACGACGTCGACGCAGCCGACACGACGCGGCCACATGCCTGGGACATGGCGGGGGTGGTGCGCTTCACGCTGGTGCTGGGGCCGCTCTCCTCGCTCTTCGACATGGCGACCTTCGCCATCCTGATCTGGGGCTTCGCGGCACCGGCGGACGAGTTCCGCACCGCCTGGTTCGTGGAATCCATGGCGACGCAGATCCTGGTGATCTTCCTGATCCGCAGTGCCGCGCCGGTATGGCGGACGCGGCCGCACGCCATCCTGGCGGCGACATCCCTCGGGGCGCTGGTGGTGGCGCTGCTGCTGGCGCTGACGCCAGCGGGTGCGATCTTCGGCTTCGCGCCGCTGTCCGGGCCGTTGCTCGCGGCCATGGCGGGGCTGGTGGTGCTCTACCTGGTCGCGGCCGAGGTGCTGAAGCGCTTCGCGATGGCGCCGCCGCACCGGCGGCGGCGCAACCATCGGCGGGTCAGCGCGTCGTGACGGGCTGGCGCTCCAGTTCCGCGACCCGCGCCCGCAGCGAGGCCATTTCGGCCCGCATCGCGGCGAGCTGCTCGCCCACGGGGTCGTCCTCGGGGTGGGTGATGCCGTAGCCGACCGTCGGTTCCGCGCAGACCGAGCCGACCGGCGGCCGCGCCGGGATGCCGACCACGGTGCAGTTCGGGGCCACGTCCTTGGTCACCACGGCATTGGCGCCGACCCGCGCCCCGTCGCCGACGGTGATCGGCCCGAGCACCTGCGCCCCCGCGCCGATCGCGACGTTGTTGCCGATGGTCGGGTGCCGCTTGCCGGGCTGGCCGGACAGGCCGCCCAGGGTGACGCCGTGATAGATCAGCACGTCGTCGCCGATCTCCGCCGTCTCTCCGACCACGACGCCCATGCCGTGGTCGATGAATAGACGGCGCCCGATGCGCGCGCCGGGATGGATCTCGATGCCGGTCAGGAAGCGGCCGATATGCGAGACGAAGCGTGCGAAGCCCCTCAGCCCCATGCCCCACAGCGCATGCGCCATGCGGTGCCACAGCACGGCATGCAGCCCAGCATAGCAGAGGATCGCCTCGGGCCAGGACGGCCGCGCCGGATCGCGGGTGCGGATGGTGCGGGCGAGCTCGATGACTTCCATGGATGCCCCCGAAGCGTCAGGCGAGCCAGGGCGGCACGGGCAGGCCCTTGCCGCGCAGGAATTCCGGATTGAACAGCTTGGACTGGTAGCGGGCGGCGCCGTCGCAGAGCAGCGTCACCACCCGATGCCCCGGCCCGAGCGCCTTCGCCACCCTGATCGCCGCCGCGACGTTGATGCCCGCCGAGCCGCCGACCGAGATCCCCTCATGAATCTGCAGGTCGTAGACCTGTTCGAGCGCTTCCTCGTCCGTCACCTGCACGGCGTCGTCGATCAGCGCGCGGTCGGGTTCGAGGTTGCCAGGCACGCGCGCGGCCTGGCCGATGCCCTCGGTGATCGAATTGCCTTCCGCCTTCAGCGTGCCGGTCTTCACCCAGGAATAGAGCGCGCTGCCCATCGGGTCAGCCAGCACGATGCGCACGCCGGGCTTCTTCGCCTTCAGCGCCCGCGCCACGCCGGCCAGCGAGCCGCCCGTGCCGCAGGAACAGGTGAAGGCATCGATGCGGCCATCGGTCTGCGCCCAGATCTCGGGACCGGTCGTCGCCTCGTGCGCCGCGCGATTCGCCGGATTGTCGAACTGGTTGGCGTGGACGGCGCCGAGTTCCTCAGCGAGCCGCCGGCTGAAATGGACGTAGTTGCCAGGATCGGAATAGGGCTTCGCCGGCACCAGCCGCAGATCGGCACCGATCATGCGGAGGAAGTCGATCTTCTCCTTGCTCTGCGTCTCCGGCATCACGATCACGGCGCGGTAGCCGCGCGCATTGGCGACCAGGGTGATGCCGATGCCGGTATTGCCGGCCGTGCCCTCCACGATCGTGCCCGGCTTGCCCGGCGTCAGCAGGCCACGCTTCTCGGCATCGAGAATGATGCCGAGTCCCGCCCGGTCCTTCACCGAACCGCCGGGATTCATGAACTCCGCCTTGCCGAGGATCTCGCAGCCCGTCGCCTCGCTGGCCCGGCGCAGGCGGATCAGCGGGGTGTTGCCGACCGCCCCCTCGAAGCCGTCCACGATGCCGGTGGCGGGGGGCATGACTGCGTCCATGGGCTGGCTTCCTTGCGTTCCGGGGCATGATGGTCGGGTGCCGGCGGCAGCGGGACAAGGGGCGGGAAATCCTTTCTCCTGAGAGCGTTACCCGTGGAATTCCATGCCCGTGCAGGCGCTTTTCGTGCGAAGCCCTCCGCACGCCTTGACCTTTGGGCAGGCAATACGAGAACATAATGCGAACATCAGCGGCCCTCCCCAGGCCATGTCCGCACCCCCGATCCCCGCCCCGCTCGACCGCCCCGCCCTGATCTCCGCGCTGCGTGCCCGCATCGCGCGCATGGAGCGCGCCGGCGCGGCCGAAGCCCTGGCCGCGCGCGGGGAGGATGCCGTCCCCCTCACCCAGGCCATCGATTCCGCCCTGCCCTGGGGCGGCCTTCCGCGCGCGGCCCTGCACGAGATCCTCGCCGCCGAACCTGGTGCCGCCGCCGGCTTCGCGGCGCTGGTCCTGGCGCGCGCCGGGGGCACCGTCCTCTGGATCGCGCCGGAGCCGGACGCCTGGCCGCCGGGACTCGCCCGCTTTGGCCTCTCACCCGCGCGACTCGTGCTGGTGCGGGCACCACGCGAGCAGGACGCGCTCTGGGCGATGGAGGAAACCCTCCGCTGCCCGGCTGTCGGCGCCGCGCTGCTGGTGGCCGGCGAACTCGACCTCACCGCCGCCCGCCGGCTGCAATTGGCGGCCGAGGCCGGGGGCGTGCTCGGCCTGCTGCTGCGGCCGGACGAGGACAGCGCCGCCCCGACCGCGGCCCTGACCCGCTGGCGAATCGGCGCCGCGCCGACCGAGAGCCAAAGCCCGCACGAGATCGGCGACCCGGCCTGGAACCTGGAACTGCTGCGCTGCAGAGGCGGGCGGCCGGCCTCCTGGCGCGCCGCCTGGCACGCGGACGGGCTGGTGACGGAAGACGGCGCGGCACGGGCCACGCCGGCGCGGAGGCGGGCATGAGGCAGCGTTGCTGCAGGCCGCCGCGGATGGGGATGCCGCCGGGGGGCCAGCCCCCCGAGCCCCCCGCCGGGAGGCAGAAGCCTCCCGGACCCTCGATTCCTTTGGGGCGAGGAGAGGGAGGGGCATGGCACGCCCTTCCCGAAGGTCACGCTCACACGCCCCTCCCTCTCCTCGCCCCATTGATCGCGGGGTCCGGGGAGGCCGCCGCCTCCCCGGCGAGGGTCCAGGGGGCAGCGCCCCCTGGCCGCGCCCCCCAACCGCAGCGCCGCACCCTCGCCATCCTTCTGCCCCGCTTCCACGTGGAGCGCCTGCGCCTTCCCGGCCCTGTCGCCGTCTGGGCGCAGCGTGGCCCGCGCCGGCTGGTGCTGGCGGTCAACGCCGAGGCCGAGGCGGAGGGGCTGGAGGCGGGCCAGGCGCTCGCCGACGCGCAGGCGATCCTGCCCGAGGTCATGCTGGTGCCGGGGGACCCGGCCGGCGATGCCGCCGCGCTGGAACGGCTGGCGCTGTGGGCGCTGCGCTTCACGCCGTTGGTGGGGAAAGTGGGCGAGGACGGCCTGGTGCTCGACATCACCGGCGTCGAGCACCTCTTCGGCGGCGAGGTCGCCTTGCGCGAGGAGGTGCTGACCCGGCTGGCGCGCATGGGCCTGTCGGCTGTTGGTGCGGTCGCCAGCACGGCGGGCACGGCGGTGGCGCTGGTGCGGGCCGGATGGAGTGGGGTGGTGCCCTCGGGACAGGAGGCGGCGACCATCGCCCCCCTGTCACTCGCCGCGCTGCATCTGGAACCGGCGCTGACGGCCATCCTGCAAGGGCTCGGCCTGCGGGATGTCGGCAGTGTCGATGCCCAGCCGCGCCCCGCGCTGGTGCGACGCTTCGGCACCGGCCTGGCGCGGGCGCTGGATGAAGCCCTGGGCCGCGCCTCGCGCCCGATCACGCCCATCCGCCCCCCGCCGGAGATGGCCGTGGCGCGGGACTTCGCCGATCCGGTGGTGACGCGGGAGGGGATCGAGGCGGCCCTCGCCGGATTGCTGGAGGATCTGTGCCGCGCCCTGCGCGAGGCCGGGCGTGGCGCGCGGCGGATGCTGCTGCGGGCGCATCGCGCCGATGGCGACGTGCAGGAGATCGCGATCGGCACCGGCCTGGCGACACGGGAACCGAAGCACCTCGCGCGCCTGTTTCACGAAAAACTGGAATGTCTGGCGCCGGATTGCGGCTTCGAGCGGATCACGCTGGAAGCGGCGCGAACGGACCCGTTGACCGGCGTGCAGGACGGGCTGGGCACCGCCGGCCACACGGCGCGGCGGGAGGAACTGGCCCAACTGCTCGACCGTCTCTCGCAACGGCTGGCGGTGTGGCGCCTGGCGCCAAGGCCCTCCCATTGGCCGGAACGGGCGGCGCGCCGGGTCGGCGCCTTCGAGGAAGTGGAAGAACCGGAAGGCTGGGCCACCCGCCCGCGCCCGGTCCGGCTGCTGCGCCGCCCTCTATATATAAGTGCCGTGGCGCTGCTGCCCGACGCCCCGCCCTCCCTGTTGCGAATCGGACGGGAAACGCTGCGGGTGGTCCATGCCGAGGGGCCGGAGCGCTTCGAACCGGAATGGTGGCGCGACCGGCCGGACCGCAAGCTGCGCGACTACTACCGGGTGGAACTGGCCTCCGGCGCGCGCCTCTGGGTCTGCCGCGTCGGACTGGCCGAACCGGGAGAGGCCGCCCGCTGGGTCCTGCACGGCCATCTGCCATGACCGGCTTCGCCGAGCTCGGCGCGCTGACCAACTTCTCCTTCCTGGAAGGGGCGTCGCATCCGCACGAGATCGTCGGGACTGCGAAGGCGCTCGGCCATGCGGCGGTCGGCGTGACGGATCGCAATTCCTTCGCCGGCGTGGTGCGGGCGCATGTGGCGGCGAAGGAACAGGGGCTGCGCTTCGTCCCCGGCGTGCGGCTCTGCCTGGCGGATGGGTTCGACTACCTCGCCTGGCCGACCGATCGCGCCGCCTGGGGACGGCTGACGCGGCTGCTCTCGGCCGGGCGGATGGCCGCGCCGAAAGGCGAGTGCCGGATCGACCGCGACGCGCTGGTCACTCATGCGGAAGGCTGCGTGATGGCCCTGGCCGTCCCCGACGATATCGGCACGGATTTCGCGGCCCGGCTGCGTGCCGATGCGGCGGCGCTGCGTCCGCATCTCGCGCTGCCGCTGTTCTGCGCCGTCGCGCATCGCTTCCGCGGCGATGATCGCAGGCGACTCGATGCGCTGGCGCGGCTCGGGCCGCCGCTGCTCGCCGCCGGCGGCACGCGCTACCACGCGCCGGAACGGCGCCGCCTGGCCGACGTGCTCACGGCGATCAGGCTCCGCACGACGATCGATGCACTCGGCTTCGCGGCGGAGGCGAATGCCGAGGCGCATATGAAGCCGCCGGCCGAGATGCTGCGCCTCTTCCAGGGTCATGAGGACGCCATCGCGAACACGCAGCGCGTCGTGCAGGCATGCCGCTTCAGCCTCGACAGCCTGCGCTACGAATATCCGAAGGAGGTCCTCGATACCGGCCGCACGGCGCAAGAAACGCTGGAAGCACGCGTTGAACGGGCGCTCGCGGAACGCTGGCCGCAGGGGCCCTCGGCGAAGCTGCGCCGTCTGCTCGATGAGGAACTCGCGCTGATCGCGCAGCTCGACTACGCACCCTACTTCCTGACGGTGCACGAGATCGTCCGCTTCGCGGAGAGCAAGGGCATCCTCTTCCAGGGGCGCGGCTCGGCGGCGAATTCGGCGGTCTGCTACGTACTCGGCATCACCGCGGCGGATGTCGAGACGCACGACCTGCTCTTCGCCCGCTTCCTCTCGACCGCGCGCAACGAACCGCCCGACATCGACGTGGATTTCGAACACGAGCGGCGCGAGGAAGTGATCCAGCACATCTACGAACGCTATGGCCGCGACCGCGCCGCACTCTGCGCCACGCTCGCCCGCTACCGGCCGCGCAGCGCGATCCGGGAAGTCGGCAAGGCGCTCGGCCTGACCGAGGACATCACCGCCGGCCTGGCCAAATCCGTCTGGGGCCCACGCGGCGATCGTGACATGACGGAGATCGCCGCCGAGAAAGGGCTGGATGCGGCGGGTGATCCGCGGCTCGCCATGGCGCTGGAACTGGCGGACGAGATCCAGGATTTCCCGCGCCATCTCTCCACCCATGTCGGCGGCTTCGTCATCACCGAGGGGCCGCTCGTGGAACTCGCCGTCGTCGCCAATGCGGCGATGGAGAACCGCACCACGCTGGAATGGGACAAGGACGACATCGAGGCGCTGCGCATGCTGAAGGTGGATGTGCTCGGCCTCGGCATGCTGACCTGCCTGCGGCGCGGCTTCGGGCTGATCGAGCAGCACCACGGCACCCGCATCGGGCTGCGGGACATGACGCTGGACGACCCGCGCATCTACGACATGCTGTGCAAGGCCGACGCCATCGGTGTCTTCCAGGTGGAAAGCCGCGCGCAGATGAACATGCTGCCGCGCCTCAAGCCGCGGAAGTTCTACGACCTGGTGGTGGAGGTGGCGATTGTCCGCCCGGGGCCGATCCAGGGCGACATGGTGCATCCCTATCTGCGTCGCCGTGACGGAATCGAGAAGGCGGACATCCCCTCCCCGGCCAATGGCGACCCGGCCGAGTTGAAGGCTGTCCTGCAGCACACCTTCGGCGTGCCTCTGTTCCAGGAACAGGCGATGCGCATCGCCATCGTCGCCGCCGGCTTCACCCCGACGGAGGCGGATGCGCTGCGCCGCTCCATGGCGACCTTCCGCAACGAGGGGAAGGTGGCGGCGTTCCAGCAGAAGTTCATCACCGGCATGCTCCGGCGCGGCTATCCGCGGGACTTCGCCGAACGTTGCTTCCAGCAGATCGAGGGCTTCGGCAGCTACGGCTTCCCGGAAAGCCACGCCATGTCCTTCGCCTTGCTGGTCTATGCGAGCGCCTGGGTGAAGTGCCATCACCCTGCGGTCTTCGCCTGCGCGCTGCTCAACAGCCAGCCCATGGGCTTCTACGCGCCGGCGCAGATCGTGCGCGACGCGAAGGCGCATGGCGTCGCCGTGCGCGCGGTGGACGTGACCGCGAGCAACTGGGATTGCACGTTGGAAGCCGATCCGCGCAGTGCGGAAGGACTGGCACTGCGGCTCGGCCTGCGGCTCGTCACGGGCCTTGGCGAAGCAGAGGCGAAACGCATCATGGAGGCGCGGGCCGAGGCCCCCTTCGCTTCCATCGCGGACCTCACGCAACGGGCTCGGCTCGACCGTCAGGCGTTGGAGTCCTTGGCGCAGGCGGATGCCTTCCACGGCCTGGGCCGCGACCGCCGTGCTGCCCTGTGGGATGCGGCGGCGCTGTCGGGCCCGTCGCCGCCGCTCGCCGCGCATGATGGCGCCGAAGCCGCCCCCCGGCTGCCGCGCGCGACGGCCGGGGAGCAGACGGTGCTCGACTATGCCGCCACGGGGCTGACGCTGCGCGCCCATCCGCTGGCGCTGCTGCGACCGCAACTGGATGCGATGGGCCTCGCGAATACGCGCGCGCTGGCCACGGCGCGCCGAGGGCAAGGACTGCGCCTGCCTGGCCTCGTGCTGGTGCGTCAGCGCCCGGGCAGCGCCAAGGGTGTCGTCTTCTTCACCGTGGAGGATGAGCACGGGATCGCCAACCTCATCATGTATCCCGACATCGCCGAGCGCTTCCGCGCCACGGTCGTCGCCGCCCGCCTGATCGTCGCCGAAGGGACGGTGGAACGGCACGACGCTTCCGCCGTGCCCGTCATCCACCTGCTGGTCACACGGGCGAGCGACCATTCCCACCTGCTGGGCGACCTGCACCGGATCGACGCCGCGCGCTGGGAAGGCGCCATGGCCAGGGCGGATGAGGTACGGCACCCGGATTACCGAGGCCAGGCCCGCCCCCGGTTGCGCCTTCCGCCGAGCCGGGATTTCCATTGACGCGCGCAGTTATTGCGATTCATTCTCATTTGCCATAGCCCTGCGAAGCCGCAAGAGGAGCCCCGATGACCACGAGCGGACTTCCGGATTGGCCATGGGTCCATGCCGAGGCCGACACCCTGCCGCAGGCCGAGCGCCTGCTGCTGGACGCCCTGCGCGCCTGGCATGGAGCGGCCCGCGCCGGCCTGCCGCCCGAGCCAGCCGCAAGACTGGTCCTGGCAGCAGAGGATGCCGCCGCCGCGGCACCACCGCTGGACGCCTTGCTGCGAGCCGCGCCCGTCGCCGCGGGCTGCCGCTTCTGCCCGCGCGTCGCCGCGCCGGAGGCCGCGTTGCTCCTCGCCTGCGCCCTGGCGCAGCGCGGCGCGCGCACCGAGGCGCTGGCCGCGCTGCTCCGCCTGCTGCCGCTGCGCACCGCCTATGCCGCCATGCCGGCGGCGATCCACCTCGGTTGCGCCCTTCGTCGGGCCGGCCTGCTCCTGCGCCACCCGATCAGGGAGGCGATGCGCCATCCTCCGGCGGCGCGAGGGTGACGATCTCCGTCCCCTCCTCCACGCTGTCACCCGCCGCGCAGCCGACATGGGCGACGACGCCGTCCGCCGGCGCGGAGATGCGCAGTTCCGTCTTCATCGCTTCCAGGATCGCGACGAGCTGGCCACGCGCGACCCGGTCGCCGACGCCGACGAGAAGCTGCACGACGCGGCCGGGAATGGGGGCGGACAATCGCCCTTCCGCCGCCGCCTCTCCGCCCCGCGGGGCGTAGGGGTCGAGGAGACGCAGCGTGTAGTCCTCGCCACCGAACGTCAGGCTGGCCACGCCGTCATCGAGCGCGAGAGGCATGGGGTACCAGACGCCGTCGAGCGAAGCGCGCGGTCCGAGCGACAGATCCACCGCAATACGGATGGAAGGGCCATCATCCACCACGGCCTCCGCATGGCCGCGACGCCGACGGACGAGGACCCGCCTCTGCCGCACCTCGTCGCGCAGCAGCAGGAGTTGCTCGGCGGCACCGAACAGGCGGAATCCGTCGCTCCGTTCCCAGGGTGAATTGCCGGCGGCATCGAGCCGCGGCCGCGCCAGGTACACCGCCGTGAAGCCCGCGAGCACCTCCACCGGTGCTTCGCGCGGCGGCGGAATGAGCGCCGCCGCGTGGCGTGCCGCGAAGCCGGTGTCGAGTTCCCCGGTGCGCATCGCGGGATGCGCCACCAGCCGCCGCAGGAAGCCGAGATTCGTGGTCAGCCCGCCGAGCTGCGTTTCCGCCAGGGCCCGCGTGAGACGCTCCAGGGCTTCTGCACGATCCGAACCGGCGGCAATAACCTTCGCGATCATCGGGTCATAGAAGGGCGTGATCGTGTCGCCGGCCCGGACGCCGGTGTCCACGCGCACGCCGGCGGTCGGGGCAGGCGGAAGGAAGCGGCGGAGCGTGCCGACCGAAGGGCGGTAATCCTGTGCCGGGTCCTCGGCATAGAGCCGCACCTCGACCGCATGTCCGCGAGGTTCCGGCGGCCAGTCGGCCGGAAGGGCCTCACCCGCGGCGACCCGCAACTGCCATTCGACCAGGTCGAGGCCGGTGATCATCTCCGTCACCGGGTGCTCCACCTGCAGGCGCGTGTTCATCTCCATGAAGAAGGCGTCCTCGCCTTCGACGATGAACTCGATCGTGCCGGCATTGACGTAGCCGACCGCCTGCGCCGCGGCGACCGCGGCCACATGCAGGCGTTCGCGCAGCGCAGGAGAAAGGTCGGGCGCCGGCGCTTCCTCCAGCACCTTCTGATGCCGGCGCTGAACCGAGCAGTCGCGCGTATGAAGATGCACCGTGCGGCCGTGCCGGTCGGCGAAGACCTGCACCTCGACATGGCGCGGCTTCTGCAGGTAGCGCTCGAGCAGGACGCGGTCGTCACCGAAGGCGGCCTTGGCCTCGCGCCGCGCGCCGGCGAGTTCGTCGAGGAAATCCGCGGCGGAATGGACCGGCCGCATGCCCTTGCCGCCGCCGCCCGCGCTCGCCTTGATCAGCACCGGGAAGCCGATGCGCGCGGCTTCGGCGGCGAGGCGATCCTCCGACTGGTCCTCGCCATGGTAGCCCGGCACCACGGGTACCCCGGCGGCGACCATCAGCGCCTTGGATTCTGCCTTGCTGCCCATGGCCCGGATCGCCGCAGGCGGCGGCCCGACGAAGCTGATGCCGGCGGCGGCGCAGGCTTCCGCGAACGCGGCATTCTCCGAAAGGAAGCCGTAGCCGGGATGAATCGCCTCGGCACCGCAGGCGCGCGCGACCTCGATGATCCGGTCGGCGCGCAGGTAGGAGTCGTGTGCCGCGGCCGGACCGATGGGGTGCGCCTCATCGGCGAGGGCCACATGCAGGGCGCCGGCATCCGCCTCGCTGAAGACGGCGATGCACCGGATGCCCATGCGCCGGGCCGTACGCATGATGCGACAGGCGATCTCGCCACGATTGGCGATGAGGAGGCTGCGGAACATCGCCATCACATGCGGAACACGCCGAAGCGCGTCTTCTCGATCGGCGCGTTCAGCGCCGCCGCCATGGCGAGCCCCAGAACATCGCGCGTGTCCGCGGGGTCGATGATGCCGTCGTCCCAGAGGCGCGCGGTGGCATAGACAGGATCCCCCTCGCGCTCATACTTCTCGCGGATCGGTGCCTTGAAGGCTTCCTCCGCCTCGGCGCTCCAGGCCTCGCCGCGAGCTTCGAGGTTGTCGCGCCGGAGCGTGGCCAGCACGCTCGCTGCCTGCTCGCCGCCCATGACCGAGATGCGTGAATTCGGCCAGGTGAAGAGGAAGCGCGGCGAATAGGCCCGGCCACACATGCCGTAGTTGCCGGCGCCGAAGGAGCCGCCGGTGATGACGGTGAACTTCGGCACGTTCGCGCAGGCGACGGCTGTGACCAGCTTCGCCCCGTCCTTGGCGATTCCCCCGGCCTCGTATTTCCGCCCCACCATGAAACCGGCGATGTTCTGCAGGAACAGCAGCGGAATGCCGCGCTGGCAGCAGAGCTCGATGAAATGCGCCCCCTTCTGCGCCGATTCCGAGAAGAGGATGCCGTTGTTGGCAAGGATGCCGACCGGCATGCCCCAGATGCGCGCGAAGCCGCAGACCAGCGTGGTGCCGTAGCGGTGCTTGAATTCGTCCAGCTCCGAGCCGTCCACGATGCGGGCGATGATCTCCCGCGCATCGAAGGGCGTGCGTAGGTCCGGCGGGACGACGCCGTGGAGTTCCGCCGGATCGTAGCGCGGCGGCGCCGGATCGCGGACCTCCAGCGCCGCACGCGCCGGGCGGCCGAGATTGCCGACGATCCGCCGCACCATGCCGAGCGCGTGCATGTCGTCCGCCGCATAGTGGTCCGCCACGCCCGAAAGGCGCGTATGCACATCGGCGCCGCCGAGATCCTCGGCGCTGACGATCTCCCCCGTCGCAGCCTTCACGAGTGGTGGGCCAGCGAGGAAGATCGTGCCCTGTTCGCGCACGATCACCGCCTCATCGCACATCGCGGGCACATAGGCGCCGCCCGCGGTGCAGGACCCCATCACCGCGGCGATCTGCGGAATGCCGGCCGATGACATGCGGGCCTGATTGTAGAAGATGCGGCCGAAATGCTCGCGGTCGGGGAAGATCTCGTCCTGGTTCGGCAGGTTCGCGCCGCCGGAATCGACCAGGTAGATGCAGGGCAGGCGGTTCTGTGTCGCGATTTCCTGCGCGCGCAGGTGCTTCTTCACCGTGATGGGGTAGTAGGTCCCGCCCTTCACCGTCGCATCGTTGGCGACGATCACGCATTCGCGCCCGGAAACGCGGCCGATGCCCGTGATCAACCCGGCGCCCGGCACGTCACCTCCGTACATGCCGAAGGCCGCGAGCGAAGAGAGTTCGAGGAAGGGTGCGCCGGGATCCAGCAGTCGCTCCACGCGCTCCCGCGGCAGCAGCTTGCCACGGCCGAGGTGCTTCTCCCGCGCGGCAGGCGGGCCGCCGGCGGCGGCTTCCCGCGTGCGCGCCGTCAATCGGTCGAGCAGCGCACGCATCGTCGCCGCATTGGCGCGAAACGCGTCGGACCGCGTCTCGACGGCAGAGGTAAGGACGTGGCTCACGCGGTCTCCCGGAACAGTTCGCGGCCGATCAGCATGCGGCGGATCTCGCTGGTGCCCGCCCCGATCTCGTAGAGCTTCGCATCACGCAGCAGGCGCCCGGCCGCATTGTCGTTGATGTAGCCGTTGCCGCCGAGGATCTGGATGGCGTCGAGCGAAGCCTTGGTCGCCGCCTCCGCCGCGTAGAGGATCGCGCCGGCGGCGTCCTTGCGCGTGGTCCGCCCCTGGTCGCAGGCCCGCGCCACGGCATAGACGTAGGCCCGGCAGGCATTCAGCGCCGTGTACATGTCGGCAAGCTTGGCCTGGATCAACTGGAACTCACCGATCGCCTGGCCGAACTGCCTGCGTTCATGGACATACGGCACCACCAGGTCGAGGCAGGCCTGCATGATGCCGAGCGGGCCGGCGGCAAGCACCGCGCGCTCGTAGTCGAGGCCCGACATCAGCACGCGCACGCCGCCGCCGACTTCCCCGAGGACGTTGTCCCCCGGGACTTCGCAATCCTCGAACACAAGTTCGCTCGTGGGGGAGCCGCGCATGCCAAGCTTGTCGAGCTTCTGGGCCGGGCGGAACCCCTTGAAGTCGCGCTCCACGATGAAGGCGGTGATGCCCTTCGCGCCGGCCGCGGGGTCGGTCTTGGCGTAGACCACCATCGTCTCGGCGTAGTGCGCGTTGGTGATCCACATCTTGGTGCCGTTCAGCACATAGCGGTCGCCACGCCTGTCGGCGCGCAGCTTCATGCTCACCACATCGCTGCCGGCGCCGGGCTCGCTCATCGCCAGCGCGCCGAGATGCTCGCCGGAGATCAGCTTCGGCAGGTAGCGGCGCTTCTGGTCCTCGCTGCCGCAGCGGCGGATCTGGTTCACGCACAGGTTGGAATGCGCGCCGTAGGACAGGCCGACCGAGGCGGAGGCGCGGCTGACCTCCTCCATCGCCACGCAATGCGCAACGTAGCCCATGTTGGCGCCGCCATACTCCTCCTCCACGGTGATGCCGTGCAGGCCGAGCGCCCCCATCTCGGGCCAGAGATGGCGCGGGAACTCGTCGGTGCGGTCGATCTCGGCGGCGATCGGGGCGATGCGCTCGGCGGCGAAGGAGCGGACGCTGTCGCGCAGCATGTCCACCTCGTCGCCGAGGCCGAAATCAAGGGTGGGGATCTGGTTTGCGGGCATTGGTCACCTCGCGGTCAAGGATCGCTTTCGGCCGCGTCCTTGCCAAGCGTCTTGCGCAGGACTCCACGCATCACCTTGCCGGTGGCCGTCAGGGGCAGGGTTTCGGCGAAGAGCACGCGGCGCGGATAGAGGTGCGCCGCCAGCCGTTCCCTCACGAAAGCCTGGA
This sequence comes from Neoroseomonas soli, assembly GCF_018129065.1. GTDB lineage: Bacteria > Pseudomonadota > Alphaproteobacteria > Acetobacterales > Acetobacteraceae > Neoroseomonas > Neoroseomonas soli. Next base: position 18,753 of record NZ_JAAEDM010000030.1, read on the forward strand.
TCTCGGTGGCCAGGGCGGGGCCGGCCTCGATGCCGGACCGCGGGACGACGACGGCCGTCACTTCCTCCGTGCGGACGGCGTCGGGCAGCCCGACCACGGCGGCCAGCGCGACGGCCGGATGCTTCAGCAGGCAATCCTCCACCTCACCCGGGCCGATGCGATACCCTGCGGAGGTGATGACGTCATCGTCCCGGCCCAGGAAGGTAAGGTAGCCCTCCTCGTCCACCGAACCGGTGTCACCGGTCACGAGCCAGTCGCCCCGGAACTTGGCCTCGGTCGCGGCCGGGTTGTTCCAATAGCCGAGGAACATCACGGGGTCGGGCCGCCGTATCGCGATCATTCCCGCCTCGCCCGGTTGCAGCGACGTTCCGTCGGTGCCGATGATCGCAACTTCGTGCCCGGGCACCGGGCGCCCCATTGAACCGGGCCGCACCGGCATCAGGCGGGCGCAGTTGGAAACCACGAGGTTGCACTCGGTCTGGCCGTAGAATTCATTGATGGTGAGTCCGAAGGCGGCGCGGCCCCAGTCGAGGGTTTCGGCCCCCAGCGTCTCGCCCCCGCTGCCGATGCTGCGCAGGCGGTGGCCGTAGCGCACCGGATCAGCCACCTGCCGCATCATCCGCAGCGCCGTCGGCGGCAGGAAAGCGTTCCGTACGCCGTGTTCGGCCATGATGCCGAAGGCGCGTTCCGGATCGAACTTCGCCATGCGGTGCGCCAGCACGGGCACGCCATGGAACAGGGATGGCAGCAGGACGTCGAGCAAACCGCCGATCCACGCCCAGTCCGCCGGCGTCCAGAACAGGTCGCCCGGCTGCGGGAACAGGTCCTGCGGCATCTCGACGCCCGGCAGGTGGCCGAGCAGCGTCCGGTGCGCATGCAGCGCGCCCTTCGGCGTCCCCGTCGTGCCGGAGGTATAGACGATCAGCGCCGGATCATCGGCCGCCGTGGGCGCGACCGGGCATGCGTCGCTGGCGCGCTCCGCCATCTCCCACAGGGAGAGCACGCCGGGGCGCGCACCGTCCACGTTCAGGATCACCCGCAGGTCGGCCAAACGGTCGCGGACCCCCGCCAGCCTTGCCAGGCCGAGATCGTCCGTGACGATCCCCGCGGTGCCTGAATCCCGGAGACGGAATTCGAGCGCATCCGGACCGAAGAGTTGGAACAGTGGCACCGCGATCGCGCCCAACCGGTAGATCGCCAGATGCGCCAGGACAGCCTCGGGCCCCTGCGGCAGGAGGACCGCCACGCGCTCGCCGCGGCCGATACCCTGGGCCTTCAGCACATTCGCGAAGCGCGCGGAGGCCGAGCGCAGCGCATCGAAGGTGATCCGCTGCGTGCTCCCGTCCGCCGGAAGATGGATCAGCGCCACCCGTCCGCTGCCATCGGCCCAGCGGTCGCAACAGGCCTCGGCGATGTTGAAGGCGGCGGGAACCGTCCAGCGGAAGCGCCGGACGAGTTCCTCATAGCTGGCCGCCTCCGGCAGCAGCGCGCCGGTCTTCATAGCCAGCGCTTCCGGCGCTTGTAGGATTTCAGGTTGCGGAATGACTTCCGTTCGGCCCCGTGGCCACCGAGGTAGAATTCCTTGACGTCCTCGTTCTCGGCCAGCGCGGCGGCGGTGCCGTCCAGCACGACCTTCCCCTGTTCCATCACGTAGCCATAGGACGCGACGGACAGCGCCATGCGCGCATTCTGCTCGACCAGCAGGATGGTGATGCCGAGATCGCGGTTCAGCTGCCGGATGATGCCGAAGACCTCCTTCACCAGGAGGGGAGACAGGCCCATGGACGGTTCGTCCATGAGGATCAGTTTCGGCCGCGCCATCAGCGCGCGGCCGATGGCGAGCATCTGCTGCTCGCCACCGGAGAGATAGCCGGCCAGTCCCGTCCTCTCCCGCAGACGCGGGAAGTAGCCGTAGACCATATCGATGTCGCGCCGCACCTCGTTGTCGCTGCGGGTGAAGGCGCCGAGACGCAGATTCTCCAGGCAGGTCATGTCGGCGATGATCCGCCGTCCCTCCATCACCTGGAAGATGCCCCGCCGCACGATGCGGTCGGGGTCGATCCCGTTCAGCCGCTCGCCGCCGAACAGGATGTCGCCGCGCGTGACCTCTCCTTCCTCGGTCTTCAGGAGGCCGGAGATCGCCTTCAGCGTGGTCGACTTTCCCGCGCCGTTGGCGCCGAGCAGGGCGACGATCTCGCCCTTCGGCACCATGAGCGAGAGGCCGCGCAGGACGAGGATGACCTCGCTGTAGACCACCTCGATGTTCTTCACCTCGAGGAGGGGCGCGGCGGTCTCCCGCCGCGTCCCGGACTGCTGCGCGGCCGCCTCTGACATCACCAGCCCAGCCAGTCGGCGCGGCGGGGCAGTTCGACGGTGGTGACGGGCTGGAGCGACATCGTCCCTGCCGCCATCAACTCCTGCAGCGAGCCCTGTGCCGTGTTGCCGGTCACACGCGCGCGGTACAGCGCCACGCGCAGCGTCCCGCGATGATCGTTGGCGGCGAAGTTGGAGGGCTCGCAGACACCCTGGAAGCCGGCCGGCACCCAGTCGCGCCGCGCATAGAAACCATCGCGGATGCGCTCCCCCGTCACCTGGCCGCCATTCGCCGCGGCGGTCTCCATCGCCTCGACCATCAGCATCGCGCCACAGATGCCCGCCAGGTAGTGCACGGGGCGATAGGCGTTGCCCGTTTGATCGGACACGCGACTGATGGCGCGCACGGCCTCCATGCCTGGCCCAGTACCGCCCCACACGGCGCCGGTGCGCACCGGGAAGACGACGCCGTCGGCCGCAGTGCCGGCCGCCTTCATGGCGTTCTCGTCCATGCCCCACACATTGCCGAGGAACTGCACCTGCACGCCGACCGTCTGGCAGGCGCGCAGCACGGAGATGTTCGATCCGGCCGTATTCCCCAGATAGGCATAATTCGCGCCCTGGTTCTTCAGCGTCAGGCACTGCGCCGTGTAGTCGCCCGGCGTCAGCGCGAACTGGATCGCGGGCAGGACCTCGAAGCCGAGCTCGCGGGCCAGCGCCTCCCCGGCCTCCTTGGGGCTGTTCGGGTAGGGATGGTTGGCCCCCATGTGGACATAGCGCGGCCTGCCCTGCTGGCCCCGCGCGCGCCAGTCCTCCGCTGCCCATTGCAGCATGGCGCGCACGCCGTCGGAGTAGGACGGGCCATAGAAGAAGTTGAACGGAGCGGCCTCCACCCCCTGCCGGCGAGAGGTGCCCGCCGCGTCCGTGAGCGCGGCGGAATAGGATGCCGAGATATAGGGAATGCGATCCCGCGTGACGAAGCGCACCAGCGCCTCCGTATCCGCCGTCCCCCAGCCCTGGATGGCGACGACGCGCTCGCGCTGCGCCCAGGACTGGTATTGGCTGACCGCGCGCGGCGCCTGGTAGCCATAGTCGAAGCCCGAGACGGCAAGGCGCCTTGCCGCCACGCCGTTGCGCGTCTGGTTCACCCAGGCGAGTGCGTCGGCCACGCCCTGACCGTAGGGCACGCCGACATCGGAGGTCGGCCCGGAATTGTCCATGAGCTGGCCGACCGGGATCGGCGCCTGGGCGAAGGCCGGCATTGCGGCGACCAGTGCCCCGGCGAGCAGCGGCAGCGAAACCCTCATCTCAATCTCCTCCTTGCGTTATGCGGGCCGTTGGCCGGCCTCAGTGTGAGAACGGGTAGAGCTTCCAATAGGCCTTGATCATCTTCCAGCGATGCGCGAGCCCGTCGGGTTCGAAGACCAGGAACAGGATGATGACCGCGCCGATCGCCATCTCCCGCAGGAAGGAGATCGAGGCGCCGAGACGCAGGGCGCGGTCGATCGCCCCACCGGCCAGCAGGTCTGCGCCTGCCTGCACCACCTCCGGCAGCAGGACCATGAAGGCCGCGCCCATCATGCTGCCCATGATCGATCCCAGCCCGCCGATGATGATCATGGCGAGGAACTGGATCGAGTAGAGGATGTTGAACGCCTCCACGCTGACGAAGAGCAGGTAGTGCGCGTAGAGCGCCCCCCCGATCCCCGCGTAGAAGGAGGCGATGCCGAAGGAGAGGGTGCGGTAGTAGGCGAGATTGATGCCCATCACCTCGGCCGAGAGGTAGTGGTCGCGCACCGCGATCAGCGCGCGGCCGTCGCGCGTGCGCATCAGGTTCGCGGCAGCCGCGAACAGGACGACGACATGGGCCAGGACGATGTAGAAATACGTCTCCTCCCGGTCGAAGCGCAGGCCGAACAGCTCGTATGGTTCCGTGACGCGCCCCGCGACGCCGCCCGAGAACCAGCGCGCGCGGGCGAAGAAATCCTCGAGGATGAACTGCGCGGCCAGGGTCGCGATCGCCAGGTAGAGCCCCTTCAGCCGTGCCGCCGGCGCGCCGAAGACGAGGCCGACCACCGCCGTCATCAACCCCGCCCCCCAGATGGCGAGCGGCACGGGAACGTGGTGCTCGACCAGCAGCGCCGAGGAGAAGGCGCCGAAGCCGAAGAAGGCCGCGTGCCCGATCGAGATCTGCCCCGTGAAGCCGACCAGGATGTTCAACCCGAGAGCCGCAATGGCACTGAAGCCGATGGTGATGAGCAGGCCAAGCTCATACCGTCCGAAGACCGCCGGCGCGGCGCACAGGAGGATCAGCCCCGCAAGCATCGCAAGTCGCGATCCACGCGTCGGGAAGATGGTCGTATCGGCGCGGTAGGAAGTTCGGAAATCCCCCGCGGGGACCATGGAGGTCATCGCGCCGTCAGACCCGCTCGATGTTGCGCGTGCCGAACAGGCCGTAAGGCTTGATCAGCAGGATCAGGATGAGGGCATAGAACGGGGCGATCTGGTACATGTTTCCCCAGTTCAGCCATTCCGCATCGACATACTGCGCGACGTTCTCGAGCACGCCGACGATCAGTCCGCCGAGCACCGCGCCGACGACGGAATCGAGTCCGCCCAGGATGACCGCCGGGAACACCTTGATGCCGTAAAAGGAGAGCGCCGAGGATACGCCGTTCACCACGCCCACCACCACGCCGGCCACGGCGGAGACGACCGCGGAGATGGCCCAGGACATGGCGAAGACCCGCGGGACCGAGACGCCGAGCGACTGCGCGACCTGCTGGTCGAACGCCGTCGCCCGCATCGCCAGGCCGTGCTTCGAATAGGTGAAGAACCACCAGAAGCCGAGCATGATCAGCGCCGAGACGACGAGGCTCGCCAGATAGACCGTCTGCACCTCCAGCCCCAGCACACGCATGCGGTCCGCGGTGAAGATCGGCGGGAAGGGCTGCGCGAAGACACCGAACATCCACTTCATCAGCGCCTGGAAGAAGATCGACAGCCCGACGGTTGCCATGATGACGCTGATCACCGGCTCGCCGATCAGCGGCCGCAATACGATCACCTGCAGCAGCACGCCGAAGATCGTCATGAAGGCCAGTGTCACCAGGAAGCCTGCCCAGAAGGGCAGCTGCCAGGCGGTCAACAGCCACCAGCAGACCCAGGCGCCAACCAGGAGGAACTCGCCCTGCGCGAAGTTCACCACCTGGGAAGCCTTGTAGATGAGCACGAAGGACATCGCGACGACGCCGTAGAGCGCGCCGACGATCAGCCCGTTCAGCACAAGTTGGAAGAGCAGGGGCGCGTCCATTCAGGTCCTCTCTGCGCCGGCCGGCACGGGTTGCGGAGCGGCGCCTTCCATCCGGACGACGCGCAGGACGGTGCGGATCCGCTGCTTCGTGCCGTCCTGGAAGGCGATCGTCGTATCGACCGGGATGGCTTCATCCCCCGCATAGATCGCGTCGATGATGTTCCCGTATTTCTGGTTGATCACGCCGCGACGGACCTTGCGCGTGCGCGTCAGTTCCTCGTCGTCGGCATCGAGTTCCTTGTAGAGCAGGATGAAGTCATGGATGCGCTGCGCCTCGGGGAGCGTGGCGTTCACCTGCGCCACCTCGTCGCGGATCTTGGCAAGGACCTCCGGTCGCGCCGAGAGGTCGGAATAGGTCGTGAAGGCGATGCGGTTGCGCTCCGCCCATTTGCTGACGATCGGGAAGCGGATGCAGATGATGGCCGCGAGATGCGGCCGCTGGTCGCCGAGGACGACCGCCTCGGCGACGAAGGGGCTGAACTTCAGCTTGTTCTCGATGTATTGAGGCGAGAAGCGCGAGCCACCCGAGGTCGTCGCGATGTCCTTCACGCGATCGATGACGACGAGTTGCCCCCTACGGTCGAAGAAGCCCGCATCGCCCGTGTGCAGCCAGCCGTCTCGCAGGTCCGCGCTCTCCGTCGTGCCGAAATAGCCAGCGAAGATGTTGGGGTGCCGGACCACGATCTCGCCGACGCCGTTCTGGTCCGGCTCGTCGACGCGCAGCGCGATGCCTTCGTCGAAGGGTACGCCGACGGTATCGAAATCCACATCGTCGGGACGGTGCGTCGTGTAGGCGCCGAGCGCCTCGGTCTGGCCGTAGATCTGGCGCAGCGGCACCCCCATGGCCTGGAAGAACCGGAAGGTGTCCGGCCCGAGGGCCGCGCCGCCGGTGACGGCGGAGCGTAGGTTGGTGAAACCGAGCCGGTCGCGCAATGCGCGGAACAGCACTTGCTCGGCGAGCAATGAACGCTTGCCCTCCTCCAGCGCAGCGAGCCCCTTCTCCACCCCGAGGGCAAAGAGCTTCTGCTTCAGCGGCGAGGCATCCATCACCTTCGCCCGCACATCGGCGGCGATCTGTTCCCACATGCGCGGCGCCAGCAGCACGAAGGTCGGTGCGATCTCGCGGAAATCGGCCATCATCGTCTCGGGTTCCTCGACGAAGTTGACCTTCATGCGCGTCAGCAGGTTCCAGCCCAGGGCATAGATCTGCTCCATGATCCAGGGCAGCGGCAGGACCGAGACGTATTCGTCCTCCGGCCCCTTGGGATCGGCCTTCAGGTAGCTCTCGCAGTGCCGGATCAGCGCACGGCTCTGCAGCATCGCCAGCTTGGGGCGCGCCGTGGTGCCGGAGGTGGTGCAGAGCACCGCGACCTCCTCTGGATCCTGCGCCGCCAGCAGCGCGTCGAAATCCGCAGGGTCCTCAGACGCGCCGATCTTCACCAGCGCCTCGGTCGACATCAGCCGCGGGTCCTCGTGCTTCCGCATGCCGCGCGGGTCGCTGTAGATGATGCGCCCCAGGTTCGGCAGCCGGTCGGAGGCACCGAGCAGCTTGTCCACCTGCTCCTCGTCCTCGGCGAAGACGACGCTCGCGCCGCTGTGGCCGAGCAGGTAGGCCACTTCCTCCTCCAGCGCGTCGCGGTACACACCGAGACTGCGGCAGCCGATGGCATGGGCCGCGATCTCGCCCATCACCCAGTCGGGCCGGTTGTCGCCGACCAGTGCGATCACCTCCCCCCGCTGGACGCCGAGGCGCCGGAGGCCGAGGGCGAAATGGCGCGTGCGTGCGTAGTAGTCGCTCCAAGTGAAGCTGCGCCAGATTCCGAAATGCTTCTCCCGCAGCGCGATCTCCGCGCCGTGATGCCGGGCATTGTGCGCGAGCAGGCGCGGCAGCGTGTCCCGCGGCGGTTCGTTCACGCAACGCGCTCCACGGGCTCGTCCGCCTCGCCGAGATAGGCGCGCCTCACATGCTCGTCCGCCAGCACCACCTCCGGTGTGCCGTCGGCGATCCTCCGCCCGAAATCGAGCACCATGATGCGATGGGAAATGTCCATCACCACGCCCATGTCGTGCTCGATCATGAGCACGGTCATCCCCCATTCCTCGTTCAGGTCGATGATGAAGCGGGCCATGTCCTCCTTCTCCTCGAGGTTCATGCCGGCCATCGGCTCGTCGAGGAGGATCAGCTTCGGCCGCAGCGCGATCGCGCGCGCCAGTTCGACGCGCTTGCGCAGCCCGTAGGAGAGCGTGCCGGCCGTCGCCTTCCGGATGTGCTGGATCTCGAGGAAGTCGATGATCTGCTCGACCTCCCGGCGGTGCTCCAGTTCTTCCCTCTGCGCGCCGCCCAGCCAGTAGGCCATGCCGCGCAGCAGGCCGGATTTCAGCAGGTGGTGCCGCCCGACCATGATGTTGTCGAGCACTGTCATGTGCCCAAACAACGCCAGGTTCTGGAAAGTGCGCCCGATGCCGAGCGCGGCCCGCCGGCTGGTCCCCGTCCGCGTGACGTCCTGCCCGTCGAACAGGATCCGCCCCTCGGTCGGCCTGTAGCGTCCGGATACGCAGTTCACCATCGAGGTCTTGCCGGCCCCGTTCGGGCCGATGATCGAGAAGATCTCGCCGCCACGCACGGCGAAGGAGACGTCGGTCAGCGCCCGCACGCCGCCGAAGCGCAGGCTGACGCGTTCAGCCTCCAGGATTGGCGGCCCTGCCACCACGTCTCCATTCCCCCCAACTCGTCTTGTTGGAGGAAAGGTTAGGGGGCGCGCGCCGCCGCTGGCAACTTGATTGCGCGGGGGGCGCGCCTCAGGGAGGGGTCTCGGCCCGGAGGGCGATGGCCAACGGCGGATCGTCCGTGGTCAGCACGTCGATGCCGAGGCCGAGCATGCGCCGGATCGAGGGGGCATGGTTCGCGCCCCAGACCGAGATGCGGAGCCCTGCCGCCCGCAACGCCGCACAGGCTTCCGCGTCCAGCGCGGATTCATGGACGCCTATCTCGGGAAACCCGTAGGCCCGCGCGACGGCGATGGTCCCATGCGTGCCGAGGGACCGCCACGTCGCCGTCTCCAGCAGCCAGGCGACCCCCAGGAGACCGCCCGCCGCCGCAGCCTCCGCGGCCGTCGGGGCGTCGAAGGCGATGATCCAGGCGCGGTCCCGCATCGCCTGCCGCTCGAGAGTTTCGAGCACACGGGGAACGAAGCCCGGATAGGCGCGCCCCTGGCCATCGGATTTGATCTCGATGCGCGGAGCGATGCGGCTTCCCCGCAGCAGGGCGAGCATCTCGGACAGCAGCGGCACCTGTTCCCCGCGACCGCCCTTGATCCTGTGCCGGCGCAACTCAGCCGTCGGCAAGGCCGCGACGCGGCCGCTTCCGTCGGTCGTGCGGTCGAGTGTGGCATCGTGGAGGATGAGCGGGTCCCCGTCTGCCGTCGGGTGGACGTCGCACTCGGCCTGCTCGAGCGGAAGCCTCATCGTTTCACGGAATGCGGCCAGGCTGTTCTCGGGCCACAGGAAGGCACCGCCACGATGGCTGGCGATGGCGGTACGGTACTCGGACATGGACCAAGGCCTCTGACTGAGGGAGGGCTGCGACGGCTGGCGGCCCGGTGCACCGGCCCGGCACGATGCACGCGACACGGGAATCGCCGAGCGCGGCTACCAATCGTGATGCCCCTTCCTTAAGGAAAACTGTGACACTGTTCGCCCAATGGTGGCAATAACCAGCAGCCGGTGCCGCCAGGAGGTGTCAATGATCCCATCAAGGACCAGGCAGATCCTGTCCAAGGGACTCGTGGCCATGGCCATGATCCTCTCCCCCCTCGTCGCCCTCGCCCAGGGCGCGGCGCCGTCGGATGCCCCCATTCGCCTCAAGATCGTCGGCGGCCTGGCCGATGTCAGCCAGTACGTCCGCTACGAGGAACCCTTCTGGCGGCGCCGGCTGCCCGAAGCCTCGGGCGGCCGCATCCAGGCGGAGATCGCCCCATTCGACCGGAGCGGCATCCGCGCGCAGGAGATGCTGGCGCTGATGCGTCTCGGCGTCGTGCCCTTCGGCACGGCCCTGCTCGCCGTCGTCAGCACCGAGGAGCCCGAGTTCAACGCCGTCGACCTGCCCATCGTGAACCCGGACATGGACACGCTGCGGCGGACCGTCGCAGCCTATCGTCCCCATCTCGAGGAACTGCTCGCCGAGCGCTATGACGTCGAACTGCTGGCCGTCTACACCTATCCCGCGCAGGTCATCTTCTGCCGCAATGCCTTCACCGGTCTGTCGGACCTCACCGGACGGCGAATCCGGACCTCCTCGGTCGGCCAATCCGAGATGTTCGCCGCGCTCGGAGCGACGCCCGTCGTGATACCGTTTGGGGAAACCCTCGCGGCGATGCGGACGGGAGTCGTCGAATGCGCGGTGACCGGCACGCTCTCGGCCAATGCGATCGGCCTGCATGAGGTCACGACCCACATGCACGGCATGGCGATCACCTGGGGTCTGGCCGTCTTCGGTGCGAACCGGGCGGCGTGGAGCGCCCTGCCGGACTGGGCCCGCTCGCTGATCCGCCGGGAGCTCGGACAGCTCGAGCGTGAAATCTGGGAAGCCGCCGAGGTGGAGACCGGGGAAGGCATCGCGTGCAACGCCGGCCAGTCCAGCTGCCGGTCCGGACGCCGCGGCACGATGACGATCGTGCCGGTCTCCCGCGAGGACCAGGCGCGACGCCTGCGCCTGCTGACCGAGACCGTGCTGCCCGGCTGGGTCCGCCGCTGCGGCGAGCCATGCGTCGACGCATGGAACACGCGCCTCGCCCCCGTCCTCGGCGTCAGCGCCCAGCCCGACTGACGATGCAGCACACACGCTTCCTCCGGCGCGCCATCTTCATCGGCTCGATCATGCTGCTGCTCGCGCAGACCATTGCGACGCTGATGATCATCGGCCGGGCGCGGGAGGCACAAATCCGGGCCGCGGAGGAAACGGTCCAGCGCACCAGCATCGCGACCGAGGCTTCGATCAACCGCGCCTTCGTCCAGGTCGACGCCATGCTGGCCGGCCTGCCGGCGCTGCTGGCGCCCTTCGCCGTGAATGGCCAGATCGAGGTCTCTCAGATCAACCGCGTGCTGCGCCAGCTGATCAATCAGAACTTCACCTACCGCGACATCCTGCTGCTCGCGCCCAACGGGTTGCCCGCGGCGACCGCCCTGCCAGTGTCGCGCCGACGGCGCCTGCCCCTGCCGGTCGAAACGGGCTTCTCGGAACTCGCGAGCAGCAGCGGCGGCGTGTCCTTCGGCGGCCCCGTCCAGAACCCCAGCACCGGCGAATGGACGCTCTTTTTCGCCCGCAACGTGACCATCATGGGGCTCGGCCCCGTCCTGGCCGTCGCCGAGGTCCCGGTGCATTCCGTCCGGTCCCTGCTCTCGGCCTCGGGGGAAAGCCCCGGGCTGCAGACCACCCTCGAGCGCGACGACGGAACGCTGCTTGCCTCGGTCCCGCATGACGAGACCAGGATCGGCCAGCGCCTGGGCAGCCTCGGCTCCGCTGCGTTTACCACCCAGCAGCCCGGCATCGCCGTCAGCCGCTTCACCGGCCGGCCGGTCTTCGCCGCATCGCGGCCCTCGCTCTACCCGACGCTGACCATAACCGCCACGATCGAGGTGGATGAAGCGCTGGCCGGCTGGTACCGGGACCGCGTCCGGGCACTGGCGGTCTCGACCGTGCTCGGCAGCGTCATCATCCTCGTCGCCCTGGCGCTCATGATCATCCTCCGCCAGCGCGACAAGGCCGAGGAAGAGCGGGCGCGCGCACGCCGGACCCTGGAGAACGCACTGGAATCGATGTCGGACGGCTTCGTCATGTTCGACGCCGAGGATCGCCTGATCGCCTGCAACAGCCGCTACAAGGATTTCTACCGGATCAGCGCGCCCTTCATCCAGCCGGGCAACCTCTTCGAGGACATCATGCGTGAGGGCGCCAGGTGCGGGCAGTACCCGCAGGCCGGCGAGGACATCGAGGCCTTCGTGGCCGAGAGCAAGGCCTTCCACCTCGGCAATCAGCCGCCGATGGAGCGCCTCCTGCCCGACAGTCGCTGGGTCCTGATCACGGAACGCCGGACGCCGGACGGCGGCACCGTGGGCATCCGGACGGACATCACCGCCCTCAAGCGCGCGATGGAGGATCTCGCCGCCGCGCGTGACGCCGCCGCCGCGGCGGGCGAGGCCAAGAGCCGCTTCCTCGCCCGTGTCTCGCACGAGTTGCGGACGCCTCTCAACGGCGTCCTCGGCTTCGCGCAGGTGCTCCTGCAGGATCCTCGGCTCACGCCCGAGCAGCGTGAGCAGGTCCAGACCCTGCACGAAGCGGGCAGGCACCTGCTCGACCTCGTGAACGGGCTGCTCGACCTTTCGAAGATCGAGGCCGGGCGCCTCGACCTCGCGCCGCGGCCGACCGCCATCGGGCCGCTCTTCAACGGCTGCGCGACGCTGCTCGAGCCGGAGATCGCGCGCAAGGCGCAATCCTTCAGCCTCGACATCGATCCGTCGCTGCCCCCCGCGGCCCATCTGGACCCGACGCGCATCCGCCAGTTGCTGCTGAACCTCCTGTCCAATGCGGTGAAGTTCACGCCTGCGGGGGGGCGCGTGGAACTGCGCGTGCGCATGAGGCCCGGCGGCGTGATGCGCGTCGAAGTCGCCGATTCCGGGCCCGGCATACCGCCCGGTCAGCGGCACATGCTGTTCGAGGACTTCGTCCAGCTCACCCCCGCCACGGGACACGAGCAGCAGGGCACCGGCCTCGGACTCGCGATTTCGGCGAAGCTCGCGGCGCTGATGGGCGGAAGCATCGGTTGCGATCCTCCGCCGGGCGGCGGCGCGCTCTTCTGGGTCGAGATCCCGCTTCAGGAGGCCGAGATGCCGAAGGAGCCCCTCGCCCAACCCGGCGACGCCGGCTCGGCACCCGAGGCCGTTGCCCTCCACGTCCTGGTCGTCGACGATGTCCTTGCCAACCGGCAGATCGCGCAGGCCATGCTGGAAGGGGCCGGCCACCGGGTGGCGCTGGCCGAGGACGGCGCCAGCGCGCTGCTGGCACTGTCGCGCACCCGCTTCGACATCGTGCTGATGGATCTCCAGATGCCGCAGATGGACGGGTTCGAGACCACCCGCCGCATCCGCGCCCTGCCGGCCCCGGCCTGCGAGGTCCCGATCATCGCCTTGACCGCCTCGGCCCTGCCCGAGCAGGTCGAGGCCGCGAAAAAGGCCGGCATGGACGCCCACCTCGCGAAGCCGCTCGACCGCACCGCCCTGCTGGAACTGGTGCGGCGCGTGCCTCGGCACGGCGGCCAGATGCCCGAACGGAGCGAGGAGAAGGGCACCCCGCTGCTCGACGCTTCGGCTCTCGACCTCCTGGAGCGCGAGCTTGGCCACGCCGCCCACAGCATCCTGGCGGAATTCGTCGGCGAACTGCGCCGTGCCATGGCGTTGCTGACCAACGCCTCGCCGACCGAGCGCGCCGATGCCGCGCATGTCCAGCATGCGGCGCACCGGTTGGTCGGCGCCGCACGGACCCTCGGCGCGATCCGCCTGGCCCTGGAGGCCGAGGCGCTTCAGAAGGCGGCGCGGGAAGGCGACCCCTCGCCCGACCTGCAGGCCTCGGTGATCGCGGTGGCGCGGGCCACCCTGCCCAATCTCGAGCAACGGCTCGGGCTTGAGCACATGGGTCCGGGCCTGCCGCTGCAGACGATGCCCGCCGTGTAGCGACCCGCGCGCGCCCGGCAGCGGGTGGGTGGACCGCCCACGCGCCTGCCTTAGGATGCCACGCGGCAGCGAGGAAAGTGCGGCGCACATGGCGTTTGGGGAGTGGGGCAGGAATCCGGGGCGGGACGAACCGCACCCCATCCTCAAGGCAGCCGCCGAACAGGCCGCGCGCACCGAGACCCCCTGTGGCGCCGGCTCCCTGGTCTGGCGTGCCTGGGGGAAGGGCCGCCCCCTCGTGCTGCTGCATGGCGGCTCGGGGTCCTGGCGGCACTGGCTGAGGAACATTCCGGTTCTTGCGGCGCGACGCCGTGTCCTCTGCCCGGACCTGCCGGGCCTCGGCGACAGCGACATGCCGCCGCAGGGCGCCACCCCGGCGATCATCGGCGAAATACTGCGCGACGGGCTCGCGATGCTGCTGCCCGGGCAGGGCTACGACCTCGTCGGCTTCTCCTTCGGCGCGCTCTGCGCCGGGCACCTCGCCGCGGCCGACCATGATCGCTGCCTCTCCCTGACCGTCGTCGGCGCCGGCGCGCTGGGGCTGCAACGCAGCCCGACCGAACTCGTGAAGGTGCGGCACCTCGAAGGCGCGGCGAGGGAGGAAGCGAACCGCTACAACCTCGCCGAACTGATGTTCGCCGATCCGGCGCGCATCGACGAGGCGGCGCTGGCGATGCAGGACCTCCACACCCGCCGCGCCCGCTTCAAGAGCAAAGGCTACGCGAACACCGATTCCCTCAAGCAGGCGATCCTGCGCAGCCGGGCGCCGCTGGCCTGCATCTACGGGGAGCAGGACGCCATCGCCCGGCCGCATGTTCCTCTTCGCCTCGAGTTGATCCGTTCCCTCCGGGAAGGCGCGCGGACCGAGATGATCCCCGGCGCCGGGCACTGGGTCGCCTACGAGGCCGCAAAGGAATTCAACGCCGCCCTTGCCCGCATCCTGGCGCCGGAGAGTGCGGCCGCGTGACCACCCCCACTGCGCGGCCGACCCGCGCGGCGACACTCCGCGGCATGGCGTGGATGGCGCTCGCCGGCCTCCTCTTCTGCGTCCTGAACGCCATCGCGCGGCGCCTCGCGCAGGACATGGACCCGTTCCAGACGCAGTTCCTCCGCTACCTGGCGGGGCTTTTTGTGCTGCTGCCCTTCATGCTGCGGACGGGTCTCGCCGCTTGGCGGCCTCATGACCTGCTCGGGCAGGGCTGGCGGGGCGTGGTGCACACGGCCGGCCTGCTCCTCTGGTTCTGGGCGCTGCCGCATGTCCCGCTGGCGGACATGACCGCCATCGGTTTCACCGGACCCATCTTCATCATGGCGGGGGCGGTGCTCTTCCTGGGCGAACCGATGGTCCGCGCGCGCTGGGTCGCCGCCGGGATCGGCTTCCTCGGCGTCATGGTCGTGGTCGCCCCGCAGTTGACCGGGACGCAAGGGGGCTTCTGGTCCCTCGTGATGCTGGCCTCGGCGCCGCTCTTCGCCGCCTCCTTCCTCATCACCAAGGCGTTGACGCGGCGCGACAGGCCGGCGGTGATCGTCGCCTGGCAGGCGCTGACCGTCTCCGCCTTCACCCTGCCCTTCGCGATCCCGGGATGGACCTGGCCCACGGCGGAGCAATGGGGCTGGTTCCTCATGACGGGGCTGCTCGGCAGCGCCGGCCACTGGTGCCTCACGGAGGCGTTCCGCATCGCCGACATGTCGGCCACCCAGCCCGTGAAATTCATCGACATGGTGTGGGCGGCGATCCTGGGATGGCTGGTCTTCGCCGAGGTTCCGGCCGCCACCACCTTCGCCGGGGCCGCCGTCATCTTCGCCGCGACCACCTGGATCGCACGGCGGGAAGCCAGGCAGCGCTGACGCGGTGTCTTGCGCGGCGGTCGCTGCCGTCGGATCGTTGCCCCGGGTCGCCGCAACGACGGCGGGAGGAGGAACGCATGACGATCATCGCTCCGCCGCGACGACGCGGCGCCGCCCGATGCGGGATGGGCTGAGGATGCGTCGCCGCACCCTTGCCGCGATGGCCCTCGGATTCGCCGCCGCGCCCGCGGGCGCGCAGGAAGCCTGGCCGTCGCGGCCCATCCGACTCGTCATTCCCTTCGCGCCGGGCGGGCCCATCGACACGGTGGGGCGGCTGATCGCTGAGCGCCTGCGCGAGCGCCTCGGCCAGCCCTTCATCATCGACAACCGCGCCGGTGCGGGCGGCTCGATCGGACTCCGCGCGGTCGTGCAAGCGCCACCGGACGGCTACGCCTTCGTCCTGACCTCATCCTCGCTCGCCATCCTGCCGGCGATCTACGCCAATCTCGGCTTCGATCCGCGGACGGACCTCGCACCAGTCTCGCTGGTGGCGGAGATCGCGACCACCATCGTCGTCCGTGCCGACCATCGCTTCGCCAACCTGCAGGCGCTGGTGGAAGAGGCACGCACCAAGCCGGGCACAGTGACCTACGGAACCTCGGGCATCGGTTCGTCGAACCACCTCTCCGGCGCCATGCTGGCGGCAACCGCGCGGCTCGACCTCACGCACGTGCCTTATCGCGGCGCCGCTCAGGCGATGAACGCACTGTATTCCGGCGACATTGACGTCGTCTTCGCGAGCACGGTGGAGACGCTGGCCCATGCGCGCGAAGGACGGGCGCGGATACTCGCCGTCACCACCGCGCAGCGTGTCCCTGCCCTGCCGGATGTCCCGGCCGCAGTGGAAGTCGTGCCCGGCTACATCGCGCCGAACTGGTTCGCGATCGCTGCGCCGCGCGGCTTGCCGGCACCGATCCTCGATCGCCTTTCAGCCGAGCTGGCGGCGCTGCGGAGCGACCCCGACTTCCGTGCACGCTTCGCCACGCTCGGCGCCGAGCCGCTGATGAGCCCGCCGGACATCCTCGCCGGGCGGCTCGCCGAGGATGTCCCGACCTGGCGCCGCGTCGCGGCAGAGGCCGGCATCCGCGCCGAATGATTCTCTGACAACCCGGGACAGGACATGCGCAAGCTCACCATCGGCGACGTCACCATCACCAGCATCATCGAACGCGACGGCCCCTGGCGCGCGCCGGAGGCGATGTTCCCCAAGGCCGCGGCCGCGCCGCAACTGCTCGCCGAGCGCCTGAAGGAGGTCGAGCCCGAAACCTACGACATCGCCTCGGGCAAGATGGTCATCACCTACCAGACCTATGTCGTCCGCACGCCGCACCACACCATCCTGGTCGATACCTGCACGGGCGAGGACAAGGGCTACCCCGCGCCGATGGATTTCCCGAAGCAGCCCTGGCTGGAGGGTTTCAAGGCCGAGGGCCTGTCCTTCGAGGACATCGACTACGTCTTCTGCACCCACCTGCACATCGACCATTCGGGCTGGAACACGGTGCTGCGCGACGGCCGCTGGGTGCCGACCTTCCCGAATGCGAAGTACGTCTTCCACAAGCGCGAATACGCCGCATGGGAAGAAACAACGAAGGCCGGCATCGAGCGCCCGGGCGGCGGCGGGAACATTCACCGCTTCAACTGCGAGCCGATCGTCGAGGCCGGGCAGGCGCTGCTGGTGGACGATGAATTCCAACTCGATGACCGCATCACCATCCAGCCGACACCGGGCCATTCGCCCTGCCATTGCTGCGTCCATATCCGCAGCGGCGGGCAGCATGCGGTCGTGACCGGCGACCTGATGCACCACGCGCTGCAGGTCCATGAACCCGACTGGTCCACGGTCTTCTGCTGGGACCCTGCCGAGGCCGCGACCAGCCGTCGCACGTTCTTCGGCCAGGTGGCGGGCACCGACACGAAGATCCTGCCGATCCACTTCCCCGACCCGACCGTGGGGCGCGTGGAGGCACACGGCGACCGCTTCCGCTGGCGCTACACCCGATAAGAGACCGTTTGAGAATGCCGCCACCGGCCCGCACCCCCACCCGGCGACCCATCCAGGATACTGTCGTTGGGTGGCCGGGTGGGGGTGCGGGCCGGTGCCGGACTTGAGAATGCGCCATCTGGCGCATTCTCAAACGGTCTCTAAGGACCGCCACTGCCTGAGGCGAGCTGCATCCATCCGGTGCGGTTCGCGCGATACGAGGAACGCCAAGCCATGGATCACAGCCAGCCCTACGCCGCGAGCGAGGAAACCCGCATGCTTCGCGACCTCGTCGCGAAGTTCGTCGAGCGGGACCTCATGCCGCTCGAACCAGCCGTGCTGAAGCGGGAGGCACAGGGCGGCGGCTACAAGCTCTCGGAGGAGGAGGAGAAGCATCTCCTCGCCCGCTGCCGGGAACTCGGCCTGTGGGGCCTCGACGTGCCGGAGGAATTCGGCGGCGCCAACCTGCCGCTGCTTTCCCTCGCGGCAGCGGAGGAGGAGATGGGGCGCGCCTGCGTCCCCTTCGTCATCCCGCCCGACAGCCCGAACCTGCACATGATGCTATCGGTCGCGAGCACGGTGCAGCGCGCGAAGTACCTGATGCCCTACGCCAAGGGCGAGCAGCGCTCGGCCATGGCCATCTCCGAGCCCGGCGCCGGCGGCGACCCTGCCGGCATGACGACGCGTGCGGCGCGGGACGGCGACCATTGGGTGATCAACGGCCGCAAGATCTGGGTCTCCAACGTTCCGCGTGCCGATTTCATCATCCTCATGGCCCGCACCGGCGACGGGAAGCGGCAGGAGGGCGTGACCGCCTTCATCGTCGAGAAGGGCACGCCCGGCTTCATCATCGAGCGCGCCATCCCAATGATCGGCGGCCGCACGACCTACGAACTGGTCTTCGAGGATTGCCGCGTCCCGGCGGAAAACGTGCTGGGCGAGCTCGGCCGCGGCTATGCGCCGATGCAGCTGCGCCTGAACGTGCGCCGCATGCAGATCGGCGCGCGCTGCATCGGCATGGCGCGCCGCGCGCTCGAGATGATGACCGAGCATGCGCAGAACCGCGTCACCTGGGGCGTGCGCCTGGCCGACCGCCAGGCGATCCAGTGGTTCGCCGCCGAGGCGGTGATGGAGATGCACGCCTGCCGACTGATGGTGAACGACCTCGCCGCCAAGCTCGATGCCGGCGCCGACGTGCGGATGGAGGCCTCCATCCTGAAGGTGCGCGCGACGGAGATGGCGCAGTCGGTGCTCGACAACGCCATGCAGGCCTTCGGCGCCATGGGCATGACGAAGGAACTGCCGCTGCAGCTCATGCACCAGCAGGTGCGCGTCATGCGCGTCTACGAAGGACCGTCGGAGGTGCATCGCAGCGCCATCGGCCGCCGAACCCTGGGCTCGAAGGTCTGATCGTGACAACCACGCAGCGGCCGCTCGACGGCATCCTCGTCCTCGACCTCGGCCACATCTACCAGGCACCCTACTGCGCCTTCCTGATGGCGATGGCGGGAGCCACCGTCATCAAGATCGAACCGCCGCATGGCGAGCCCCTGCGGCGCCGCGCCGCGGTCGCCGGCGGCTCGGTGCCGCAGGCGATGCTGAACTCCAACAAGTTCGGCCTGTCGCTCGACCTCAAGAATTCCAAGGGGCGGGAGATTTTCCTGCGCCTGGTCGACCGCGCCGACGTGCTCATCGAGAACTTCTCGCCGGGCGCCATGGATCGGCTGGGCCTGGGGCACGAAGCGCTGCTCCGGCACAACCCGCGGCTGATCTACGCAGCCGGCTCGGGCTACGGCCAGACGGGGCCGGACCGCGACCGCCTGGCGATGGACCTGACGGTCCAGGCCGCAGTCGGCATGATGCACACCACCGGCTTCCCGGACGGGCCGCCGACCAAGGCCGGGCCGACGGTCTGCGACTTCCTCGGCGGCACGCACCTCTACGGTGCGGTGATGACCGCGCTCTTCGCGCGCGAACGTACCGGCAAGGGGACCTTCGTCGAGGTGGCCATGCAGGATGCCGCCTATTCGACCCTCGCCTCCGCGATCGGCATGCATTTCGGCGGTGAGCGCGGCAAGGCCCCGCCGCGCACCGGCAACAGCCACGCGGGCCTCGCGATGGCGCCGTACAATGTCTATCCGGCCTCGGATGGTTGGCTTGCCATCATCGTCGTCACCGAAGGGCACTGGGACCGCCTGCTGCGCGCCATGGGGCAGGAGGCACTGGTCGACGACGCCCGGTTCCGCACGAACCCCGACCGCGTCCGACATATGGCGGAGGTCGACCGCCTGGTCACGGATTGGACGTCGAAGCACAGCCGGGCGGAACTTGAGGCGCTGACCCGCGAGCACGGCGTCCCCGCCGCTCCCGTCCGCACGCTCGAGGAAGTGCTGGAAGATCCCGGCATGCACGAGCGCGGCATGCTCCGCTGGGTGGATCATCCGGAGGTGGGCCGGGTCGTGCTGCCCTCGACGCCGCTGCGCATCGCGGATGCACCGCCGCCGGACTTCGTCCCCAGCCCCTTCCTGAACCAGCACGAGGCCGTGGTGCTCGGCGACATGCTCGGCATCACGGAAGCGGAGCGGGAAGCGCTGCGCACCGCCGGCGCGCTGGGCCCCCGCTTCCGCGACAGTTGAGGTTCGGCCTGCGTCAGCTCGCCTCGATGCCGAGGCGGCGGATCAGCGCACCCCACTTTCCGGCATCGGCGCGCAGGCGCTGTCCGAAGGCGTCGACACTCTCGGCGGCGACCTCCACGCCCATGCCGGCGAGCCGGTCCTTCACCTCCGGCAAAGCCATGATGCGGTTGAATTCCGCGTTCAGCCGCTGCTGCAGCCCGGGCGTCATACCCTTCGGGCCGAAAGCGCCGTACCAGACTGCCATCTCGTAGCCGGGCACCGCCTCGGCCACCGTGGGCACGTTCGGCTGCCGGCTCCAGCGCGTTGCCTCGGTCACCGCAAGCAGCCGCAGCCGGCCGCCCTCCACATGCGACATGGTCTGCGTCGCCGCGCTGAACAGCAATTGCGTCTGGCCCGCCACGGTATCCGTCACCGCCGGCTGGCCCCCGCGATACGGGACATGGACCATGCGGATGCCGGTCATGCTCTCGAACAGCGCGGCGGAGAGGTGGTTCGTGGAGCCCGGCCCCGCCGAGGCATAGGCGATCTTCTCCGGGTTCGCGCGCGCATGATCGATGAACTCGGACAGCGTCTGCGCCGGGACGGACGGGTGCACCACCATGGTGTTCACGGCGAAACCGAGCATGGCCAGAGGCGTGAAGTCGGCGACTCCGTCGAACGGCATGCTGCGCATCAGCGCGTGGTTCATGGCGTGGGTGCTCATCGAGCCGAACAGCAGCGTGTGCCCGTCCGGCGCCGCCTTGGCCACGACGTCGGAGCCGACATTGCCGCTAGCGCCCGAGCGGTTCTCCACCAGCACCGGCTGGCCCAGTGCCTGGCCAAGCGGCTCGGCGACGATGCGGCCGAGGATGTCCGTCGTCCCGCCCGGCGCCCAGGGTACGATCAGGCGGATGGGCCTGGTGAATGTGGCCTGGGCACCGACCGAGGTGGCCGCGATCACGGCCGGCGCGGCGAGCAGGACCACACGGCGGGGCAGCGGGGTCATCGGGACCTCCTTCATCTCACGTGGCATCCATGGTGAGCAGCGCCGGTGCGGCGAGGGCAGCGAACACCAATCCGAGTTCGGCATCCGCCTCGGTGAAGTGCCCGGCCCCGTGCAGCAGGTTCACGGTGCCGAGCGTTCGCCCGGCCCAGCGCACCGGCAGGTTCATCGCGCTCTCCAGGCCAAGCGCGGCGATCTTCTCATGATCGGGGTAGGCCCAGGCGATATCGGCAACGTTCCGGCCGATCCAGGGCCGCCCCTCGACCAGCACGCGGCGCGTCCAGGGGTGCTCCCAGTTCACCGGCTTGTAGCCTGAGATCGGATAGGACACCGCATCGCCGCTGTGGACGCGGCGGTTGCGGCCGCCGGCCGCGTCATGGCGCATGATGGTGAAGAGGCGATGGCCGATGGCGGCATCCATGGCGGCCTCGAGCGCGGCGAAGAGCGCCGCAGGCTGCCCGGCGTCCGCCTGAGCGGCGGCGACGCGGCGAAGCGCGGGAAGGGGATCGATGCGGGACATGCACCACACATAGCGCAAGCGCACCGGAAGCCCATCCCGTCCCGGCAAGGCGGCCGCCGGCAGGGCGGCGAGGCAGACGACCCGGCCCCACAGGCTTCCTCGCGCCACCGGGCATGGCCTTCGGCAACTTGCTGTCCAGGGCCGCACCGCCGCAGGATGCCACCTGGTCGACCAAGAAGACGAACCAACAGGGAGGGTGCCTCGGCGCCTCGACGGCCATGATGAAGCTGCATTGGTCCCCGCGCTCGCCCTTCGTGCGCAAGGTCATGGTCGCCGCGCACGAGCTCGACCTCGCGGACCGCATCTCCATGACGCGCACCGTGGTGGCGATGACCACCCCGAACCGCGAACTGCTGCCCGAGAACCCGCTCGGCAAGATCCCGACCCTGGTGCTGGAGGACGGGACGATCCTTTACGACAGCCAGGTCATCATCGAGTACCTGGACCACCTCGCCGGCGGGGGACGGCTGATCCCGCCGCCCGGTCCCGCGCGCTGGCTGGAATTGCGGCGGCATGCGCTGGCCAACGGCTTCCTCGACCTGCTCATCCTGTGGCGTTATGAGCGTGGCAAGGCGCAGCCCCTGCCTGCCCTGATCGACTCCTTCACGCTGAAGACCGGCGCAGTGCTCGCGGCACTGGAAGCGGAGGCCGACGCCATCGCGCGGGCGCCGGTCGGCCTCGCACAGATCACACTGGCCATCGCCGGCGCCTATCTGGATTTCCGTTTCGGCGATCTCGGCTGGCGGGACCGCTGCCCGCGTTTCTCCGCCTGGCAGAGGCGCTTCGAAGAGCGCCCCTCCATGCGCGCGACGCCGGTGGTGGACGACTGAGCGTGCCGCGCATCCCCCTGCCCTCGACGCGGGAGGAGTTGGAAGGGTCGCCACGCGCCGTGCGGGACAAGGTCGTCTCCGGCCTGCGCGGCCGCAGCAGCGGCCGGTTGCGCGCCGCGAACCACCCTGCAGAGCTCACACGCAACGGGTCGGCGCTCGGCGAATCCCCGCGCTTCGGCACCAGCCTCAACGAGGCGCCCCGCTGCCGCTTTCCGTGCCGCCGCAGGGCCTGTTCGATCTGCCACCGGCGGAGATGACGGGAAAACCGCGCTCGCCGGCGTGACACGCACCAAGGGAGGAACGACACATGATCCGCCGCAGGACCGCGCTCTCCGTGCTGATGCTGCCGGCCCTGGTCGGGCACGCGCGAGCACAGGCCTTCCCCGAACAGCCCGTGCGCCTGATCATTCCCTTCGCAGCCGGCGGCCCGGCGGACTTCATCGCGCGCATCATCAGCCGTGTGATGGCCGATCGCCTGGGCCGGCCCGTGGTCGTGGAGGCGCGCGCCGGCGCGGGCGGCCTCATCGGCGTGGAGGCAGCGGCGAAGTCGCGGCCCGACGGGCACACCATCGTCCTCGCCAGCAGCGGGGCGCTGGCCATCCTCCCGAACCTGCGCCAGGACATGCCCTTCGATCCGCTGAAGGATCTCGCGCCCATCACGCAGGTCCTGGCAGTGCCGCAGATCGTCTCGGTCACGCCGGGGCTTGGCGTACGCACGTTGCGCGAACTCGTCACGCTCGCGAAGGCTCGGCCGGGGCAGCTCGCCTACGGCTCGGCGGGTATCGGATCCTCCCTGCACATGGCGAGCGAGATGCTGAAGTGGCGCGCCGGCATCGACATCACCCATATCCCGTTCCGCGGCGCCGCTCCCGCAGTGACGGAGTTGCTGGCCGGACGCATCCAGATCCTTTGTGCCGACGTGCCGGCGCTGCTCGGCCAGGTCCGTGCCGGCGCGCTGCCTGCCCTCGCCATCACCGCAACCGAGCGCCTGGCGCTGCTGCCCGAGGTGCCGACGGCGGAGGAAGCGGGCGTCCCGGGCTTCGTCAGCGAGACCTGGTACGGGCTGCTCGGCCCAGCCGGCATTCCGGCGGACCGCCTGAGCGTGCTGGCCGCCGCGGCGCGGGCGGCCCTCGGGGACACGGAGACGCGCACCGCGCTGGCGGACCAGGGCGGACGCATCGTCGGCAGTTCGCCCGCGGAGTTCGCCGCGTTCATGCGCGCCAATATCAGCGTCTGGGGCGAGGTCGTGCGCGCGACCGGCGTACGCCTGGAATAACTAGAACTCGGCATGGATGGGGGACGAAGGGCGAATGACGGGCAGTACTACCGTTGCGTATTCTGTTGTTGTTGGTGCGCGCGCCCGAACGCGGAGCATAGCCGAGCCGTCCCTTGAAGGACGCCGGCTCGTGCACCCTCCCGGGAAGCGCTCCGGACCATGCCGCAACGGGCATGGCCTCGCCCCTTCCATCCAGGAAAAGCGAAACGGAGCCTCAAGCAAACCGCAGCTACAGCACTAACTCTGTGGGGCCGCCTTCGGTGCCGGCGGCGGCAGCGCCCTCAGCAGCCAGACCATGATGCCCATGGCCGGCAGCGCGGCGGCCGTGGTGAGCAGGAAGAAGTTCGACCAGCCAAGGGCTGCCGCCAGCCCGCCCGCGCTTGCCGCCAAGGTGCGCAGCGGCAGCGCCGCGAGGGACGACAGCAGCGCGTACTGCGTCGCCGTGAAGGCCCGGCTCGTCAGCGCCGAGAGCCAGGTCAGGAAGGCCGCGTCGGCCAGCCCGTCGGTGAAGCTTTCGACCCCCACCTGCGCCCACAGCATCGGCATGGAATGCCCCGCCTGGGCGAGCGCGACATACATCAGGTTCGACGTCATCTGCCCTACGCCGGTCCAGACCAGGGCACGGCGCATGCCGATCCGGCCGACCAGCCAGCCCCCCGCCAGCGCGCCCGCCAGTGTGGCGACCATGCCGAACCCGGTCGCGACCAGCGCCAGGTCCTCCCGCGTGAAGCCGAGCGAGCGGTAGAACGGCGTCGTCATCACCCCCGCCAGCGCCTCGCCGAGCTTGTAGAGCGAGATGAAGAGCAGGATGGCGAACCAGAGCGGCCGGCCCATGAAGTCCCGGAAGGGCTCGACCACCGAAACCCGCAGCCGCGCCCGCCACCCCGAGACGTCGGGCACCGAGTGCTGCGCGTCCGGCGCCGCAAGGGCGGCGACCAGCCCCACCACCAACAGTGCCGCGCCGTAGAGATAGGCGCCCGACCAGCCGATATGCCCGACCAGCAGCAGCGTGCCCGCCCCGCTCGCGAGCAGCGCGAGGCGATAGCCCCAGACATAGGCCGCGAGGCCATAGGCCTGCGCGGCGTTGTCCTCGCCCAGCATCTCGATGCGGTAGGCGTCGATGACGATGTCCTGGCTGGCCGAGAGGAAGGCCACCAGCACCGCCAGCACGACCGTGGGCATGGGGTCGGCGTTCGGGTCGGTCAGCGCGATGGCGCCGATCGTCGCGACCAGCGCCACCTGGATGCAGACGAGCCAGCCCCGCCGCTGGCCGAGCCGCCCCAGCACGGGCGGGCGCAGCCCGTCCAGGGCCGGCGACCACAGGAACTTGTTGGCGTAGGAGAGACCGATCAGCGCCGTCATGCCGATGGCCGAGAGCGAGAGCTCGCTTTCCGCGAACCATTGGCGCAGCACCTGGCCGGCGACGAGCGGCAAGGGCACGCCGGCCGAGAAGCCGAGCGCGAGCAGAACGAGGAAGCGGCGGTCGCGCCAGCGTGGAAGGGCCGATTCGGGCATGGCCGGCAGGCTGGCAGAAGCCCCGCCGGGCCGCCAGCGCCCCCGGCTCTTGCCGCCGCACGATGCGCCTGGGCAGTATCGGCGCAGCAACGAGGCCTGAAGGGGACCGCATGGAACAGCTGATCGCGCGCGTGAAGGGGATGATCCTCTCCCCGGCGGAGGAGTGGCGCACCATCCAGCGGGAGCCGGTCGAGCTGGTGCCGCTGTTCACACGCTATGTCATGATCCTCGCGGCGATCCCAGCGATCGCCGGGATGCTGCTGATGATGGCGTTCGGCCTTTTCTTTTCCGCGATCAGCAGTGCGATCGTGGGCTACATCCTCTCGGTGGCCGGCGTATTCGTCATCGCCAAGATCATCGAGGTCCTCGCGCCGAACTTCGGCGGCCCGCAGGATGCGGATGCGGCACTGAAGCTCGCGGCCTTCGCGCCCACCGTGGCCTGGGTGGCGGGGGCGGCGATCATCATCCCGATCCTCGGCGGCATCATCGCGCTCGCGGGTGGCATCTATTCGCTCTACACGCTCTACATCGGCGTGCCGACGGTGATGCGCGTGCCGCAGGAAAAGGCGCTGACTTTCACCCTCGCGGTGGTCGGCGTCGCCATCGTGGTGAACATCGCGGTCCGCTTGCTGACCGGCGTCTTCGTCTAGCACTACTTCGGCAGGCGTCATCGATCGCTGATCGAGTTCGGACTCCGCCGGCGTGCGTTGCGCGGGGTCACGCGCGGCTCGGCATCAGGCAGGATTGGGCGCGCAGCCGATCTTCCGGCAAGGGAGACCGGCTCTCGGTTTCCGCAGCAGGATCGCCCATGGGTGGTGCCGGCGGGGTGAACGGACCTCTCGCCGGCACGAAGATCACATTACCGTCCCGCCACACGGGGTTGTGAGAACCCGCCACCTTTGTTCCGTGCGTAGACTGAAGTTGAGCGGCACCACTCGGCCGCAACCGTGTGGCGAGTGACCCGGCTGCAAAAACCTGGGGGAAGGCCATGGCGCGCGTTCTGGTTGTGCCCGGCGTTTCGGTGGAAACCCGCTTCGATGTCCCCCCGCCGCTCCCCTCCCGGTCCGGCATCCTCGGTGCGGTCGGGGTCGTGGACCGTGCCCCGCCTCCCGGCGAACTGACCGGCATCACCACCTCCACCGAGTTGTTCGAGCGCTTCGGGCCGGCCAGCCGGTATTCCTTCCCCGAACTCCTCGACGCCATCGCCAATGGCGTGTCGGAGGTCTTCGTCTCGGCCGTCGATCCGCGCTCGGGCGCGCCGGCGGAACTGACGCTGCGCGACGACGAGAACCAGCCGGTAGCCCTGCTCCGCGCCCGTGCCGTCGGTCCCTGGGGGAACGACCTCGGCGCGCGCGTCGTCCGCACCATGGCCGAGGACGGCGTCACCGTCCGCCGCCTCTCGCTCGAGATCGCGCTGCGCGGCACGCCGGTCGAACGCTTCGACAGCCTGGTCTTCGACGCGACGCAGGAACGCGATTTCTTCGCCACCATCAACCGCGAGAGCACGCTCGTCGTCGCCATCGATCCGGACCTGATGACCGACCTTCCGGCGACCGACGCCGACGTGGTCGCCTTCACGGACAGCGCGGCGCAGCCAGCGCGCGGGCGCCTCGCGGCGGGGAACGACACCCTCGTCAACGTCACCGCGGCGCAGCCGGGCGGGCGGGGCAACCGCGCCTCGCTCCGCGTCGCGGCAGGCCATGCGAGCCGTTCCTTCCCCGGCGCCGCCGACGCCCCGAGCATCCGCGTCAGCGCGCGGGAGGCCGGGGATGCCGGCACCGCCATCTCCTTCGGCATCACCGGCGATGCGGCGGCCGTGACGGTGCAGGTGCAGGATGGCGCGGGCAATGTCCGCACCTATGGCGGCGCTGGCCAGGTGCTGGACAGCGTCGCCGCCCTGGTCGCCGCGCTGTCCGCCGATCCTGCCGTGCGCGTGGTCCGACTGGGCGACGTGCTTCCCGCGGCGACCGCGGGGCGCCAGCCGCTGCTGCGGACGGTGAGCGTGACCTTCGCCGAGGAAGGCGCCGCCACCACCGAACTCGCGGACCTCGAAAGCGCGACCGCCATCGCCGCGGCGCTGGATGCCCTGCCGCAGCTCGTCGCGGCTCTCGCGCCCGGCGCGGACGGCACGCGGCTGCCGGATGTGGGCGCGCCGAATGCGCGCTTCCTGGATGGCGGACGCGATGCGGGTCCCGCGCGTGCCTGTGCCGGCCAGGACAATCCGGCCGCCACCGTGCTGGAACTGCGCCCTGCGCCGGGTGCCGATGCCGCCGCCGCGCGCTTCCGGGTGCTCGCGGGCACCACGGCCGGCACGGTGCGGATCAGCGTCGGCCGGCTCGATGCCGGCGTCTATGCGGAGCAGGAAAGCTTCGACAACCTCACCATGGACCCGGACGACCCGCGCTACCTGCCGGCCGTCCTCGCCGCCGGCAGCAACGTCCTGCGCGCCGCCGACACCTTCCTGCGCCGCGGGGCGAGCCACCTGCCGACGGGCAGCCTCGCGCCGCAGCGCTTCACGGGCGGGGCGATGCCGTCTCTCGCCGCTTGGCAGAACGCGACCGACGCATTGGCCGGCGTCCCGGATGTGGACCTGGTGATGGCCGGGCTGCAAGGCTGGCGCGACCCTGCGCTGGACCATGCGGCGGTGCAGACGGCGCTCGGCGCGCATGCCGCGCAGCAGGCGGAGTTGGCGCGGCCACGCATCGCGCTCGGCGGGGTCAATCCGGCGACGCAGCGCGACACCTCGGCCATCCTGTCGCAGGCCGCGATCGTCGCCGGACGGCGCTTCGTGCTGGTCGCGCCAGGCGGCGCGGAAGGCGCGGTCGCCGGCCTGCTGGGGCGACTCGACGTGTTCCAATCGCCCACCTTCAAGACGCTGGGCTCCCTCTCCGCGGCGCTCGTGCCCTACACGGATTCCGACCTCAACCGCCTGGTCGGGCCGGACGGCAATGTCTGCGTCGTCACCTCGCGGCGCGGCCGCGGCACCATCGTGGTCAAGGGCATCGCCGCCGACGGCTTCCAGATCAGCGTACTGCGCACGGCCGACCGCTGCGTGCGGGAGGTCAGCAAGATCGCCGACCGCTTCATCGGCCAGCTCAACAACAGCGAGCAGCGCGGCGCGCTGCGGCAGATGATCGTGGACACCTTCACCCAGATGGAGCGCGACGGCGCGCTGGTGCGCAGCATGGACGGGAAGGACCCGGCTTTCCTCGTGGAGGTCTACGGCAGCCAGACGGATTTCGCCGCCGGCATCCTGCGCGTGGACATCGCGGTCCGGCCGGTGCGCGCCATCGACTACGTCTATGCGACCATCCGGGTGCGCAACTAGGCCCCAGCGGCCAGAGCGGGAGGAACGCGCATGGCTTCCGTCTTCACCGCGAATTCCTCGGCCGTCCTCATCGGCGGCGAGCGCGTCGGCGGCGTCCGCAGCATCGACTACCAGCACCGCCGCGCGCAGGAGAGCGTCTATGCGCTCGGCTCGGCCGAGCGTGTGGCGGTCATCTACGGCGGCACGTCGGTCGCCGGACGGATCATCATCGCCTCAGCGTCCGACGCGCTGGATGCGCTGCTCGCCTCGGGCGAGACCTTCCAGGTCGTGGCGAACCTCTCGGCGCGCGCGGATCTGGAACCGGAGCGCAGCGTCGCCTTCGACGGCTGCTTCATGACGGGCAAGACCTTCGCCCTCTCCGCCGGCGGCCATGCCGAGGCCGTGTACGAATTCACCGCGACGCGCATGCGCGAGGAGGCGGCCGCCTGACCGGCATTCCCGATGATCCCCGTTCCCAGCCCTGTCGCGCATGTCTCCATCGGCCTCGATCCGGGCACTGGCACCTGGCGGGTGGAAGCCGATGTGCCGCGCACGCTGCGCACCTGGCGTTGGGGCGAGCGCCGGCGGCTCGTCGCCGCCTGCAGCCGCGGCGGCCGGCTTGACGGGAACGCCTTCGCCGCCGCTGTCGCGACGACGCTCTACGATCCGCCGCCGCCGCCGGACCTGATCGCGCTGCATGCGCTGGTCGCGCTCGACCTGCTCGGGCTCGGGCACGGGGCGGCGCCGTCGCCGCTCGGCGCGGCGGAGGCGCGGCTTGCGGCCCGCTTCGGATGGTTGCCGAGCGCGATCGCGGAGGAGCCGGCGCCGGCCCTGGACAGCCTGCTGGCCAATCTCGACCCCGACTCGCCATCCGCGCCCGGCGATGGCTGGAGCAGCATCCGTGTCGTGGAGGGGCCCGATGGCTGACGCGCCGGCTGCCCTCCTCGCCGAACAGGACCGGAAGCGGCCGATGCTGGACCGGCTGCTGGCGCTGGCCGCGCTGTGGGCGGACCCGGAGGCGGCAGGCGACGGAGTGGCGGAACCGGGCGAGGCGAAGGCCTGGCGGTTTGCGAAACCGATGGACATGACGGCGGCCGCGATGGGACCGAACGCGGCGACGGCGCCGGCTGCCGCCTCGGCGCCCGGCTTCGCGGCGCCATCGTCTGGCCGGCCGGTCGGAAGGTCCTCTCCGTCCGCCTCCATGTCGTCCTCACCCGTAGCGTCCGCGGTGACCGCCCGCGGCGCGGTGGCTCCGTTCCCCGCCGGCAGCGCGGGCGCTGCGCCCGATGCAACGCGCATCGCGGGGCACCCCCGCCCGGCAGGCGCCCTCGCGGCG
>NZ_JAAEDM010000031.1 GCF_018129065.1 Neoroseomonas soli
GGCTTCGCGGCCGCCTTCGGCCCAGCCTTGGCGGCGGGCTTGCGGGCCGGGGCCTTGGCTGCGGGCGCCTTGCGGGTGGCGGCTTCGGCCGTCTTCGCCGAGGCCTTGCGCGGCGCAGCCTTGGGCGAGGCGGCCTTGCGCGCCGCGGCGCCGCGCGGCTTCAGTGCCTTGCCCTTCTCCTCGAGCAGCGCCACCGCGTCCTCGAGGGTGATGTCCTCCATCGCCACGTCGCGCGGCAGGTTGGCGACCGTCTTGCCGTGCTGGGCATAGGGGCCGAAACGGCCCTTGCGGACCACCACCGGCTCCTTGTCCTTCGGGTGCGCGCCGAGTTCACGCACCCGTGCCCGCGCATCCGCCAGCAGCGCCAGCGCCCGGTTCATGCCGACGGTCAGGACGTCGTCATCCTTGTCGAGCGACTTGAAGACTGTCCCGCAGCGCACATAGGGACCGAAGCGCCCGAGGCCGGCGGTGATCTCCTCCCCCGTCTCGGGATCGAACCCGATGGCGCGGGGCAGGGAGAGCAGGCCGATCGCCTGATCCAGCGTGACAGTATCTGGCGCTACGCCGTTGGGAAGGCTGGTTCTCTTCGGCTTGGTCGGCTTGCCCTTGGCATCCGTGCCGCCCTCGCCGAGCTGGATATAGAAGCCGTAGGGGCCGCGCTTGAGCGTGATCTTCTCGCCCGTCGCCGGGTCGTCGCCGAGTTCCTGGTCGCCGCCCGCACCCTCCGCATTGCCCGAATCCACGCCGAACGGCCGCGTGTAGCGGCATTCCGGGTAGTTGGAGCAGCCGATGAAGGCGCCCGTCCGCCCCAGCCGCAGCCCGAGCCGGCCATTGCCGCAGGTCGGGCAGACGCGCGGGTCCGTGCCGTCGGCGCGCTCGGGGAAGATGTGCGGGCCGAGATCCTCGTCCAGCGCGTCGATGACGTCGCGGATCTTGAGGTCCTTGGTCGCTTCCACCGCGGCGGAGAAATCCTTCCAGAAGTCGCGCATCACCGCGCGCCAGTCGGTCTGGCCGGCGGAGATCTCGTCGAGCTTCTCCTCCATCGCCGAGGTGAACCCGGTGTCCACGTAGCGCTCGAAGAAGCGGACGAGGAAGGTGGTCACCATCCGCCCGAGATCCTGCGCGATGAAGCGCCGCTTCTCGAGCGTGACGTATTTCAGGTCCTGCAGCCGTTGCAGGATCGAGGCGTAGGTCGAGGGGCGCCCGATTCCCAGTTCTTCCAGGCGCTTGACCAGGGAGGCCTCGGAATAGCGCGGCGGCGGTTGGGTGAAGTGCTGCCTGGCCGTGACCTCTCCGCGCTTCAGCGGATCCCGCTCCCGCATCGGCGGCAGGATGCGGCTGTCCTCGTCCTCGGTCGGCTCGGCGGGCTTGATGCCGGCGCGGAGGTCGGCGGCGCGGTCGTCCTCGTCTTCCCTGTAGAGCTTCAGGAAGCCGTCGAAAGCAACGACGGAACCCGTTGCACGGAAACGAAGATTTCGGTCGGCACTGTCGATGTCCACTGCGGTCTGGTCGAGTTCCGCAGCCGACATCTGGGACGCCACCGCGCGCTTCCAGATCAGTTCGTAGAGCCGGGCCTGGGCGCCATCGAGTTCGCGGGCCATCGCCTCCGGCGTGCGGGTGACGTCGGTGGGGCGGATCGCCTCGTGCGCCTCCTGGGCGTTCTTGGCCTTGGTCTGGTACTCGCGCGGGGCGGACGGCAGGTAATCCGGGCCGAAGGCATCCTTCACATGGTCACGGATGGCGAACATCGCCTCCCGCGCCATCGAGACGCCGTCCGTCCGCATGTAGGTGATGTGCCCGGCCTCATAGAGCGCCTGGGCCGTGCGCATCGCCTGCTGCGCGCCCATGCCGAGCTTGCGCGAAGCCTCCATCTGCAGCGTCGAGGTCATGAAGGGCGGCGGCGGGTTGCGCCGGGTCCGCTTCTTCTCGACCGAGGCGACGGCGTAGCTCCCGGCTTCCGCCAGCGCCTTGGCGCGCTTCGCGGTCGCCTCGTCCGGCAGGTCGAACTGCTCGAGCTTCCTGCCGTCCAGGTGCGTCAGGCGGGCGGTGAAGGGGGCGCCGGCGGGGGTCTGGAAGCGGGCTTCCAGGGTCCAGTATTCGCGGGCACGGAAGGCCTCGATCTCGGCCTCGCGCTCGCAGATCAGGCGCAGCGCCACCGACTGCACGCGGCCTGCCGACCGGCTGCCCGGCAGCTTGCGCCACAGCAGTGGGGAGAGCGTGTAGCCCACCAGGTAGTCCAGCGCGCGGCGCGCCAGGTAGGCGTCGATCAGCGGCACATCGAGGTCGCGTGGGTGCTCCACCGCGTATTGCACGGCGCGCTTGGTGATCTCGTTGAAGGTGATGCGCTGGACGTCCTTGCCCTTCAGCGCCCCGCGCTGGCCGAGCATGTCCTTGACGTGCCAGGAGATCGCCTCGCCCTCGCGATCCGGGTCGGTGGCGAGGAAGAGGCGCTTCGCCCCCTTCAGCGCCTGGGCGATCTTGCCGACCTGCTGTTCTCCGCGCGGGTCCTTGCCCCAGACCATGGCGAAGTCCTGGTCGGGGATGACGGCGCCATCCTTTTCCTCCAGGTCGCGGACATGGCCGAAGGAGGCGAGGACCGTGAAGTCCCGCCCGAGATACTTCTCGATCGTCTTGGCCTTGGCCGGGGATTCGACGACAACGACGTCGGACATGCTTTGAGGATCACCCGTTCGCAGAGCGCATGACGCGGTGGCCGGGCAGCAGTTCCACCCGGCCTTCGAGCTCCAGATCCGTCAGCACGGCCTGGAGTTCGGGTGCAGTCAGGTGGCAGCGCCGCAGCACCTCGTCAACCGATACCGGTGACATTCCAATTAATTCAAGGACTTCCCCCGTCCCTTCCGGGGGTGGGCCGAGGGGGTCGGCGGCCTCCGGCGCCGTTTCGGCGTTCGCCGGCGCCATCCGGGAGGGGTCGAAGAGGGGGCCGGCGCGCGGCGCATCGGGCAGGTGGTCGAGCACGTCCTCGGCCGTTTCGACCAGGTGCGCGCCCTGTCGGATCAGGTCGTTCGAGCCGCGGCAGCGCGGGTCGAGCGGGCTGCCCGGTACCGCGAAGACCTCCCGCCCGTGCTCCAGCGCCAGGCGCGCGGTGATCAGCGTGCCGGAGCGGTGCGCGGCCTCCACCACCACCACGCCGAGCGACAGCCCGGCCACGATCCGGTTTCGCCTTGGAAAGTGCCGGTTCAGCGGCGCGGTGCCGAGCGGGCTTTCCGCCACCACCGCCCCGCGCCCCGCGATCCGCGCGGCGAGCCCCGCATTCTCCGGCGGATAGGGCACGTCGATGCCGCCGGGCAACACGGCGATGGTGCCGCCGCTGCGCAGCGCCCCCTCATGCGCGGCGGTGTCCACGCCGCGGGCGAGGCCCGAGACGACCGTCAGCCCCTTGCCGGCCAGGGCCTCAGCCAGTTGCTCCGCCACGCGGCGCCCGGCGGCGGAGGCATTGCGCGCCCCCACCACGGCCACCGCCGGCGCGGCGAGCAGCGGCGCATCGCCGAGCACGGCGATCACCGGCGGCGCATCGGGCAACAGCGCCAGCAGGGGCGGGTAGAGCGGGTCGTCGAGGAACACGAATCGGCCGCCGAGTTGCGCGAGTGCCGCCCCCTCCCGCTCGGCTTCGGCCGCTGGTGGCGGCTGGTACGGCGTGGCGCGGGTGGTGCTCAGTGCGGGCAGGGCGGCGAGTGCAGCCTCAGGGTCCCGATGACGTGCGATGAGCTTGCGGAATGTAAGGGGGCCGATGCCCTCGGTGCGGGCGAGGCGGAGTCGGGCCAGGGTGTCCGGGGTCATGGTCATCCGTGGGGGCGCCGCCCCCACGCCCCCGCCGGGGTGCGCGGCGCATCCCGGCCCCCGCCAGAACTGGGGCGCGGCCGGTGGGGAGGTGGAGGCAGAAAGTTCACGCGATAGAGATAGCGTGAATTTCTACCGGAAGGCGAGGGCTCAGCCCTTCTGCCCGATCCGCGGTTCCGTCCCCGCGATCAGCCGCCGGATGTTCGCTTCGTGTCGCCAGAAGACCAGCAACCCGACCAGCAGGGCCAGGAGCGCGTGTTCCGCATCCGCCAGCAGCAGCGCCAGCAGCGGCGCGGCAGCGAGGGCCGCCAGCGCGCCGGCCGAGGAGATCCGCGTCACCTTCGCCGCGACCAGCCAGACCGCGCAGCAGGCGAGCCCGACAGGCCACATGGCGCCGAGATAGACGCCGAGCCCCGTCGCCACCCCCTTGCCGCCCTTGAAGCCCAGCCAGACCGGCAGCGTGTGCCCGAGCACCGCCGCCGTCCCGGCCACCAGATCCTGCTCGCCGAGGAAGGCCCGCGCCAGCAGCACCGCGGCCACGCCCTTCAGGCCATCGAGCAGCAGCGTCGCCGCCGCGAGCTTCCTGTTGCCCGTCCGCAGGACGTTGGTCGCGCCGATATTGCCCGAGCCGATCGCCCGGATGTCCCCGAGCCCCGCCGCGCGCGTCAGGATCAGCCCGAAGGGAATCGAGCCGACCAGGTAGCCGCCGACCAGGGCGAGCAGGAAGGCGATGCTGTCCGCGTGTTCGCCCATGCTCAGCCCCCGAAGACCCGGCGGCCGGACTTCCAGGTGCCGAGCACGCGACCCTCGAGCGCCCGCCCATCGAAGGGGGAATTCTGCGCCTTGCCGGGCAGTTTCCCCGCCTCGACCTTCCAGCCGCGATCGGGATGGAACAGGACCAGGTCCGCCGGCGCGCCCTTGGCCAGCCGGCCGCAGGCAAGCCCCAGCAGCGCCGCCGGCTTCGCAGTCAGCAGGCCGAGCGCTGTCAGCATCGGAATGTCGCCCGCGTGAACCCGCGCCAGCGTCACGGCGAGCAGGGTGGCGAGGCCTGCACCCCCGGCCTCGGCCTGGGCGAAGGGGAGCCGCTTGTCATCGGCATCGCGCGGCTGATGGTCGGAGGCGATCGCATCCAACGTCCCGTCCGCCAGCGCGGCGACCACTGCCCGGCGATCGGCCTCGGTGCGCAGCGGGGGCGAAAGCTTCGCATAGGTGCGGTAGTCGCCGATCGCCGTCTCGTTCAGGTCGAAATAGGGCGGCGCGGTATCGGCGGTGACTAGCAGGCCCTCGGCCTTGGCGGCGCGGATCAGGTCGAGCGCCGCCGCGGTCGAGACATGGGCGAAGTGCACATGGCCGCCGGTCATGCGCGCGAGGGCGATGTCGCGCGCGACCATCATCGCCTCCGCGGCCGGCGGTATCGCAGGAAGGCCGAGGCGGGTGGCGAGTTCGCCCTCCGTCGCCGAGCCGCCGGCGGCAAGGGACGGCTCCTCCGGGTGCTGCACGACGAAGGCGCCGAAGGCGCGCGCGTAGGACAGCGCGAGCCGCATCGTCCGCGCATTGCCGATCGCCCGCACGCCGTCGGTGAAGGCGATGGCGCCGGCTTCCCGCAGCAGGCCGAGTTCGGCGAGTTCCTTACCCGCGCAGCCGACCGTGGCGGCGCCGTAGGGCAGCAGCGCGACCGAGCCCGTCGCCTCGCCCCGGCGGATGATGAAGGAGAGCAGCGCCGGATCGTCGAGCGCCGGATCGGTGTCGGGCAGCACGCAGAGGGTCGTGATGCCCCCCGCGGCGGCGGCGGCGGCGGCGGAGGCGATGGTTTCGCGGTGCTCCGCGCCGGGCTCGCCGAGATTGGCGCGCAGGTCCACGAGGCCCGGGGCCAGGCAGGCGCCGTTGGCGTCCAGCACCTCCGCGTCATCGGGCGCCGTGAGGCCGGGGCCGAGATCGGCGATGGCGCCGTCGCGGACCAGCAGCGCGCCGGGCGCGTCGAGGCCGGAGGCTGGGTCGAGGAGGCGGGCGCCGGTGATCAGCAGGTCGCGCATGGGTTCCGCTTATAGACGGATGGCCGAGTCCTGCCATGGGGCGGTGCGCGGGCGCGCAGACCGACGGGACCAAGGGCTGCACCGGACGGGCGCCGTCGGGGCGCGCCGGTTCCGCTGCCGAAGCTCGGGGATGGCCATGGCAGCCCGACCGGTGCTTTCCGCCCGAGCACCTTGCATTTCTTTTGTGTCGCCGACGAAATGTGTGGTGGGGTCCTCCTGGCATCGCGGCGTGCCCCGGCACGTATCCGGCCGCGCAGCGCGCCATGGAGACGCCAGATGGAAAAGATCGCCAGATGCCTGTGCGGTGGGCTGCGCGCCATAGTGACGGCGGACCCGCGGAGCGTGACCATTTGCCACTGCACGGACTGCCAGCGCCGCTCCGGCGTGCCGCTGACAAGCAATGCCCACTACCGGACATCGGATGTGCGGCTGGACGGGCCGTACAAGGTCTATGTCCGCGATGGCCAGGAAGGGCGGAAGGTCCGCCACCACTTCTGCCCGGAGTGCGGCACGACCGTGTTCTCGCAGGGCGAGAAGTTTCCCGGCCTCTGCACGGTCTTCGTGGGCGCCTTCGCCGATCCGGACTACCCGGCGCCCACGGCCTCGGTCTTCGAGGAAACGATGCACACCTGGGTCATCCTCCCGCCGGGAATCGAGCGCTATCGGCAGGGTCGGGCTCCGGGCGCCCTGACGCCCACGACCGGCGGGCGCTGACCAGGGGCGGCAGCGCGATCCGCCTGGCCTACGGCAGCGGTTGGCCCGGTGGCGAAAGACGCCTTTCCATGAACACCCGCCGGAAGCCCGCCTGTTCCTCCCGGTGCGTCTCGGTGAAGCCGAGGCGCAGGTAGCGGGCGATGTTCGTCGTCATCATTTCGTTGGTGTAGAGCCAGACCCGGGCATGGCCGCGGCGGCGAGCCTCGGCCTCCGTGAAGGCCATCAGCGCGCCGCCGAGGCCGCGGCCGCGCGCCTCCGGCGCCACGGCGATGTTGTCGAGCAGCAGCCCGTCCTTGGTGTCCTCGAGGATCAGCGCGCCGACCAGGCGGCCGGCTTCCTCGACGACCCAGGCCTGGTCCGCGGCGATACGGGCGGCGTAGTCGTCGGTCATCGGCATGGGCTCGCGGCCCACGGTCGGCACCCATTCCGCATAGGCGGCGCGAACCAGGTCCCGCAGCGCGGCGGCTTCCTCGGGCCGTGCGCGCCGGGGCTCGTTCACCGGTTCCGCGGCAGCCGCCGCGCCAGCACGTCCAGCACCGCCATGCGGCAGGCGACGCCCATTTCCACCTGCTCCCCGATCACGGAGCGCGTCGGGTGGTCGGCGATGGCGCTGTCGATCTCGACGCCGCGGTTCATCGGGCCGGGGTGCATGACGATGCTGTCGGGCTTCGCGTGCGCCAGCTTCTCGGCATCCAGGCCGTAGAAGCGGAAGAACTCACGCGCCGAGGGCACCAGCCCGCCTGACATGCGTTCGCGCTGCAGGCGCAGCATCATCACCACGTCGGCGTCCTTGAGGCCCGCCTTCATGTCGTGGAAGACCTCGACCCCGAGCCGCGCGACATCCGCCGGGATTAGCGTGGGCGGACCGATGATCCGCACGCGGCTGCCCATCGTCGTCAGCAGATGGATGTTCGACCGCGCGACGCGGGAATGGGCGATGTCGCCGCAGATCGCGACGATCAGCCCTTCGAGGCTTCCCTTGTGGCGGCGAATGGTCAGGGCGTCGAGCAGCGCCTGGGTCGGATGCTCGTGCGTGCCGTCGCCGGCATTGATGACGGCCGCATCGACCTTCTGGGAGAGCAGCGCCGGCGCGCCGGACTGCGCGTGGCGGATGACCAGCAGGTCGCACTGCATGGCGTTCAGCGTGCTCGCGGTGTCGAGCAGCGTCTCGCCCTTGTTCACCGAGGAGGTGCTGACGGACATGTTGATCACGTCCGCCCCCAGCCGCTTGCCGGCGAGCTCGAAGCTGGTGCGGGTGCGGGTGCTGTCCTCGAAGAACAGGTTGATGAGGGTCCTGCCCTTGAGCAGGTCCCGCTGCGTCTTTCCGCTGCGGTTCAGCAGGGCATAGGATTCCGCGAGGTCGAGCAGGTCCGCGATGTGCGGCGGCTCGAGCCCCTCGATGGCGAGCAGGTGTTTGGACGGGTGCGACACGGCCGGACCTTAGGCCGCCGGAGCAGATTCGGCCAGGGTCGGGGCCGCCGCGGCCGGGTCGCCGCGCTGCGACCTGACGCACACAGGGCGGCAGCCGGAAGTGGTAGAAGGGTGGCCGGCCTCAACCGGCCCCGGCGACGTCCGGCAGTGTCACCTACGGAGATTTTCGCACCGCATCCCAGCCCTTCCGCCACGCAGGAGAGCCCGATGGCCAACGAAATGACCTCGCTGCAGTTCCAGAAGGCCCTGAAGGCCGATGGGCTCTTCGCCGGAAAGGTCGATGGCGAACCCTCCGCCGCGCTGGATCGCGCGATCGACGCCCGCTTCGACCGTGAGGCACTGGCCGGCCGCCTCGCCGATGGCTGGCAGGGCTGGCCGCCCCTGCGCCGCAAGCTCGCGGTGGAGCAGGCGATCATCCGCGATGCCGGCATCGAGGTGGGCAAGGTGGACGGGCTGATCGGCCCGCAGACGCGCTTCGCGCGGGAATCGTTCCAGGCCTTCGACCAGACGGGAAAGCCCCTCGTGATCCCCGGCAGGGACGAGACCCCCGCCCAGCCGGTGCCGGCGAGCGGGCCGGCGACCCGCTGGCCCCGCCAGTCCGAGGTGCCCGCCTTCTACGGCGCCATGGAGCAGAACCAGGCGATGCTCCGCCTGCCCTACGAGATGCGGCTGTCCTGGGAACCGCAGACGCGCATCACCCGCTTCTCCTGCCACGAGAAGGTCCACGACGCCTTCCTGAGGGTGTTCCAGAAGACGCTCGCCGAATACGGGGAGATGCGCATCCAGGAGTTGCGTCTCGACCTCTTCGGCGGCTGCCTGAACAAGCGGCTCATGAAGGGCGGCACGCAGATGTCGATGCATTCCTGGGGCATCGCGGTCGATCTCGACCCCGAGCGCAACGCCCTGCGCATGACGCACAGGGAAGCCGCCTTCGCCCGCCCCGAATACGAGCCCTTCTGGCGCATCGTGGAGGGGGAGGGCCTGGTCAGCCTCGGCCGCGCGCGGGACTTCGACTGGATGCATTTCCAGGCCGCACGGTTGTGACGCCCCGGCGCGCCGCCGTCGCCGCGTTGCTCGCGATGGTCCTGCCGGGCTGCGCGGTGGATGGGATCGGCCTGGCCCGGGCCGAGGTGGTCCGGGCCGACGGCGCGGTGGTCGTGCGCGCCGAGACGTTGGGGGCCGCGCTGCGCACCGACCCGGCCGAGGCGGGCCTGGCCATCGGCGTCACCCGCACGCTGACCGTCCTGCCGGACAGGGACGGGGCGCCGGCGCCCGGGCGCTATCCCTTCGGGCTGGCGCTGCGCGGCATCGCGCCCGCGGCGCGGATCCGGCAGGTAATCGGCCTCGACCTCGGTTTCGGGGGGCGGATGGCGGGCTTCACCCTGGGCTATTCCGAGGACGCGGTCTTCGCGGCCGTGCCCGCCGGCGCATCCATCATCCGGCGGCTCGAACTGGTGCCGGACGAACCCGGCCTGACCTTCCTGCGGTCCTGCGAGGAGGCATCGCGATGCGAGTGAAGGCACCTCGATGCGCGGGGGCGGCGCTGGGCGCGCTGCTGCTCGCGGCCTGCGAGCCGACGCAGCTCTACACCGGCGCGCGCACGGTGATCGGCATCAACGCGGCGGTGAACCTGGAACAGACCAGCGGGTCGCTGGTCATCGGCTACGACCGCTCCTTCGCGGCGGTGGTGCCGCGGAGCGTGGAGGCGCCCGGGCAGGACGGGCGCGACGCGATGTCCGCCCTGGTCTGCTCGGACCTGCAGGTGCAGGGCATCACCATCCGGCACTACAGCGAGTCCCTCGCAACCGGGCAGGCTGCGACCGACTTCGCCGACCAACTTCGGAATCAGGACCGGGCGGGGCAGGCAAGAGTGGCGCTGCGGGACTTCTTCCGCTGTCTCCGCGAAGCCCCGGCGACTGCGGGAAGTGGGTCATGACCGGAAACCGAAGGCCGCGGCGCCGTTCCGCCGCACTGGTGGCATGCGTGCTCCCTGCGGTGGCGGGCTGTGGGCAGACCCTGGTGTTCGCGGAGCGCAGCGGCGTGAATCTGTCGATCCGCGCCGATGCGACAAGCCGCCCGCCGCTGGCGGTGAATTTCGGCCTCGACCGCGCCTCCGGCACCATCGTGCCGCCGCGCGCGCGAGGCGAGGACGGCAGGCCGCAAGGGGAGGCGATCAACATGTTCGCCGGTTTCCAGGTCGATCGCCGGGGTGAGGTCGCGACGCAGCAACCGGTCAACGTCGATCTGCGGGTCTCGACGCAATTCGCCTCGGGCGCGGCGGCCCTCAAGGTCGCCGGTGCCCCCGACGTGGTGCGCGACATCGTAACCCTCGGACAGTTCCCGCTGGCGGAGGCAACCCCGGAGGCCCTCCAGGCCAGGGTCGCTGCCTTGTCCCGTCGCATCCTCGGACTGAGCCCGGAGGCGGCCCGCAGGGCGCTGACGCTGCTCGGCCTTCCTTCGGGCGGGGCGGACCCGAAGCGGCAGTTGAGGGAGGTGCTCTCGGTGCGGAACACCTCGGCGGATCAGGTGGCTGCGATCGAGAGCGCCGTCAGGACGGCGGCGGGAGGATAGTCCCATGGACCCGCATATCCGCAATTCACCGGGTTCGAGGACGCTGGCGCAACTCGGGCAGGTGATCGGCAGTCAGGAGGTGATCCTCGGCCGGTTCCTCGGCGCGATCATGGCCGGCTCCGAGACCAACTTCCTGGCTTTTGCAGGCGTGGAAACCGCGGATGACCTGCCGGGGGATGGCCAGCAGACCCGGCTCGAGTTCATCGACGGGCACCCGCAGGAGAAGGCCGGATCCGCGCTGGTCTGGTTCGGGACGGTGCTGGTCGGCGCGGAGCCGCGGCTGGTGGCGGCGTACAGGCCGCTGTGAACGGCGGAATCACGGAGGAGAGGCCAAGGGGGGAATGTCCGCGGGTGGCGATGGCCGGCCGATCCGGCGTGTGGAGGCGTTCCTGGCCGGTCAGGCCCGGGACGCATCCAGCGCGGCCTGCAGCATGTAGGCCGCCGCCGCCCGGTCCACCGCCTCGGCCCGCTTCGCGCGGGTGAGGTCGGCCTCGCTGATCAGCATGCGATTGACGGCGGCAGAGGAAAGGCGCTCGTCGAACAGGGCGCAGGGCAGGCCGATGGCGTCCGAAACCGCACGCGCCCAGTCCTTCGACGCCTGGGCGGCCGGGCCCATCGTTCCGTCCATGGACAGCGGCAGACCGACGACCAGGCCTCCGGCGCCTTCCTTCTTCGCGATGGCCGCGATCTCGGCGGCGTTGGCCGTGAGTTTCCCGCGCTTCAGCGCGCCGTAGGGGCTCGCCAGCATCAGGGTCACGTCGGACAGCGCGACGCCGATCGTCTTCGTCCCCGGATCGAGTCCGATAAGCCTCGCGTGCCGGGCCAGGCCGGCGCGGAGGTCCTTCAGGTTGATGATGGCCATGGCGGGCCTTATGGTCCGCCGCCCGTTCCCCTGGAAGTAGAGAGTGATGTCCCTCGATACCGCCACCGTGCGGCGTGTCGCCGCCCTTGCCCGCATCCGCCTGGAGGAGGAGGAGGTCGCCCGTGTCCAGGGTGAACTCAACGGCATCCTCGGCTGGATCGAGCAATTGCAGGCGGTGAACACCGACGGCGTGGAGCCGATGGCCGGCGGCACGCCGGAAGGCATCGCCGCGATGCCGATGCGCGACGACGTCGTGACCGATGGCGGCATCGCCGCGAAGGTCCTGGCCAATGCCCCCGACCGCGAGGGCGAGTATTTCGGCGTGCCGAAGGTGATCGAGTGATGCATCCGACGGAATTCACCCTGGCCGGCGCCGTCGCCGCGCTGGAAGAGGGCGTGATCTCCTCCGAGGAGCTGACCCGCGCCCATGTCGAGGCGGTCGAGGCGCTGAACCCGCGCCTGAACGCCTTCATCACGACGACGCCCGAGCAGGCGATGGAGGCCGCGCGCGCCTCCGACGCCCGTCGCAAGCGGGGCGAGGCCGGGCCGCTCGAGGGCATCCCGCTCGCCATCAAGGACCTGTTCTGCACCGAGGGCGTGCAGACCACGGCGGCGTCGAAGATCCTCGAGGGCTTCGTCCCGCCTTATGAAAGCACCGTCACCGCCAAGCTGAAGCGCGACGGGGCGGTGTTCCTGGGCAAGGCGAACCTCGACGAGTTCGCCATGGGGTCGTCGAACCTGACCTCGGCCTTCGGGGGCGTGCTGAACCCGTGGTCGCGGCGCAACGACCCCGACGCGCGGCTGGTGCCGGGCGGGTCCTCCGGCGGGTCGGCGGCGGCGGTCGCGGCGCGGCTGGCGCTGGGGGCGACCGGCACCGACACCGGCGGGTCCATCCGCCAGCCTGCGGCCTTCTGCGGCATCGCGGGCATCAAGCCGACCTATGGGCGGTGCTCGCGCTTCGGGATCGTGGCCTTCGCGTCGTCGCTCGACCAGGCCGGGCCCTTCGGACGCACGGTCGAGGATTGCGCGATCATGCTGCGCTCCATGGCCGGGCACGACCCGAAGGATTCGACCAGCGCCGACAGGCCGGTGCCCGATTTCGCCAAGGCCTGCGGGCGTTCGGTGAAGGGCCTGCGGATCGGCGTGCCGAAGGAATACCGGCTCGACGGCACGCCGCCGGAGATCGAGAAGCTGTGGCGCCAGGGCCTCGACTGGCTGCGCGAGGCGGGGGCGGAGATCGTGGACATCTCCCTGCCGCACACCAAGTACGCGCTGCCGACCTACTACATCGTCGCGCCGGCGGAGGCTTCGTCGAACCTCGCGCGCTACGACGGCGTGCGATTCGGGCTGCGTGAGGCCGAAGCGAATTCCGACCTGCGCGACCTCTATGAGCGCACCCGCGCGGCGGGCCTCGGGCAGGAAGTGCAGCGCCGCATCATGATCGGCACCTATGTGCTGAGCGCCGGCTACTACGACGCCTACTACCTCAAGGCGCAGAAGGTCCGCGCGCTGATCGCGCGCGACTTCCGCGAGGCCTGGGGGAAGGTGGACGCCATCGTCACGCCGGCCACGCCGAACGCCGCCTTCGCGGAGGGCGAGAACACCGACGATCCGGTGAAGATGTACCTCAACGACGTCTTCACCGTGACGGCGAACCTGGCGGGGCTTCCGGGCCTCGCGGTGCCGGCGGGGCTCGATCCGCAGGGGCTGCCGCTCGGCCTGCAGGTGATCGGGCGGCCCTTCGACGAGGAAACCGTCTTCGCGGTCGGCTCGGCCATCGAGCGCGCGGCGGACTTCAAGGCACTTCCGGGCATGAGGGCCGGGGCATGAGCTACACGATCGACGGCGAGACGGGCGCCTGGGAACTCGTCATCGGGCTGGAAGTCCACGCGCAGGTCGTCAGCAAGGCGAAGCTGTTCTCCGGCGCGGCGACGGAATTCGGCGCCGAGCCGAACAGCCAGGTGTCCTTCATCGATGCCGGCTTCCCCGGCATGCTGCCGGTGATCAACCGCGAATGCGTGGCGCAGGCGGTGCGGACGGGGCTTGGCCTGAATGCCAAGGTGAACCTGTGGTCGCGCTTCGACCGCAAGAACTACTTCTATGCGGACCTGCCGCAGGGCTACCAGATCAGCCAGTTCGCGCATCCGATCATCGGCACCGGCGAGATCGAGATCGAGTTGCAGGACGGCAGCACCAAGACCATCGGCATCACGCGCCTGCACCTCGAGCAGGATGCGGGGAAGTCGATGCACGACCAGCATCCGACGAAGTCCTTCATCGACCTGAACCGGTCGGGCGTGGCGCTGATGGAGATCGTGTCGGAACCCGACATGCGATCCCCCGAGGAAGCCGGCGCCTACCTGACGAAGCTGCGCCAGATCCTGCGCTACCTCGGCACCTGCGACGGCAACATGGAGGAAGGCTCCATGCGCGCCGACGTGAACGTTTCCGTCCGCAAGGCGGGCGAGGAATACCGCACGCGCTGCGAGGTGAAGAACGTCAACTCCATCCGCTTCGTCATGCAGGCGGTGGAGGCCGAGGCGCGGCGCCAGATCGAGGTGTGGGAATCCGGCGGCACGGTCGAGCAGGAGACGCGCCTGTTCGACACCGGCCGCGGTGTGACGCGGTCCATGCGGTCGAAGGAGGACGCGCACGACTACCGCTACTTCCCCGACCCCGACCTGCCGCCGCTGGTGATCGAGCAGTCCTGGGTTGAGCAGCTCAAGGCGGCCCTGCCGGAACTGCCGGACGCCCGCCGCGCCCGCTACGTGCGCGACTTTGGCGTGACGCCCTACGACGCGCATGTGCTGACGCTCGAGAAGGAGACCGCGGCCTATTACGAGGCGGTCGCCAATGGGCGCGACGCCAAGCAGGCGGCGAACTGGGTCATGGGCGACCTGTTCGCCGCCATCAACCGCACCAAGACCTCGATCTCGGAGCCGCCCGTCTCCGCGGCGGACCTCGGCGCGCTGCTGGACCTGATGGCGGACAACACGCTGTCCGGGAAGCTCGCGAAGGAGGTCTTCGAGGTGATGGTCGAGACCGGCCGCGCACCTGGCGTCATCGTCGAGGAGCGTGGCCTGAAGCAGGTCACCGACACCGGCGCGATCGAGGCGGTGATCGACGGCGTGCTCGCCGCCAATGCCGACAAGGTCGCCGAATTCAGGTCCGGCAAGGACAAGCTCTTCGGCTTCTTCGTCGGCCAGACCATGAAGGCCATGCAGGGCAAGGGGAACCCCGCCCTGGTGAACGAGGTGCTGAAGAAGAAGCTGTCCTGACGGCGCGCTTTCCCGGAGGCTTCGTGGCGTGCTTGGCTGGCGCCGCGAGGCAGGGAAGGCCGCCATGCAGACCGATTCGCCGGGTCCCGAGGAGCGTCACGCCACCACCGTGCTGATGGCCGAGCGGGCAGCGGTGCTGATCCTGCTCGCACTGCTGCTCTACGGCGTGATGCGGGTGCTCGAGCCCTTCGGCATGGCGATCGCCTTCGGGGCCTTCATCGCCATCGGCACCTGGCCGCTGCGCGCGTTCCTCGTGCGCCGCGGCGTGCGGCCCGGCGCGGCGGCCGCGGTCATGCTCGCCGCCGTCATCCTCGTGGTGGCCGTCCCCGCCGTGCTGATGGCGCCGGGCCTCGGCGAGCAGATTGGCGTCGTCGTCGCTCGCGGCCGCGCGCTGCTCGAGAACCTGCCGCCCGCGGCGCCGTCCTGGCTCGCGGACCTGCCGGTGGTCGGGGGGCGCATCGCGCAGGGGTGGCCTCGCCTCCAGGCGTTGCAGGGCGACCTCAACGCCGTCCTCGCGCCCTACAGCGGGGAGATCGCGCGGCTTCTGGTGGATATCGGCCAGCAGGCGGCGGCGAGCCTGCTGCAGATCCTGCTCGCGCTGGTCGTGGCGACGATGTTCTGGGCCAGCGGCGACCGGATGGTCGCGCAGCTGGAGGACATCGCCGGCCGACTCGGGGG
The DNA here is from genome assembly GCF_018129065.1 of Neoroseomonas soli. Classification (GTDB taxonomy): domain Bacteria; phylum Pseudomonadota; class Alphaproteobacteria; order Acetobacterales; family Acetobacteraceae; genus Neoroseomonas; species Neoroseomonas soli. Next base: position 15,366 of record NZ_JAAEDM010000031.1, read on the forward strand.
CGAGACCGGCGTGGCAGCGGTGGAGGCCGCCGGCGGCGCGGTGCGCGGTGTCGCCTGGGGCGTGGTTGGCACGGGCATTCTGCAGGCGTTGCTGATGGGCGTGGGGCTGGCGGTGGCGGGCGTGCCGGGCGCGGCCGTGCTGTCCTTCCTGACCATGGTGTTCTCGATCAGCCAGGTGCTCGGGCCGCTCGTGATCGTGACCTGGGGCGGGGCCGCGGCCTGGCTCTACGGGCAGGGGGACACGGGCTGGGCGTTGTTCATGCTGGTCTGGGGCGGGGTGTTGGTTTCGGGCAGCGACAACATCGTCCGGCCGCTGCTGATCCAGCGGGGCAGCGCGATGCCGCTTGGGCTCATCATCCTCGGTGTCTTCGGGGGGCTGATCGCTTTCGGCTTCCTCGGGTTGTTCGTGGGGCCGGCGCTGCTGGCGGTCGGGCACGGGCTGCTCGGCGCCTGGCGTGGCGCAGGGGGCAGCCGGACGCCGGCGTGACCGCCGGCGGTGGACGGGCAGGGGGCGCCATGCGAAGCCTGCCGTCCGAGCCCCCCTGGAGGACATGCGCGCATGAGCATCGAGTTCTGGACCTGGAACACGCCCAATGGCCGCAAGATCAGCGTCGCGCTGGAGGAGATGGGCCTGCCCTACACGGTGAAGACCGTGAACATCTCCAAGGACGAGCAGTTCAACCCGGAATTCCTCGCCTTCAGCCCGAACAATCGCATCCCGGCGATCAAGGATCCGGACGGGCCGGACGGCAAGCCGATCACGGTCTTCGAGAGCGGCGCGATCCTGCTTTACCTCGCCGAGAAGTCCGGGAAGTTCCTGCCGACGAGCCTGCGCGACCGCGTCCCGGTCTACGAATGGCTGATGTGGCAGATGGGCGGCTTCGGGCCGATGCCCGGACAGGTGCACCACTTCCTGATGCAGCCCGAGGGCCCCGCCCGGGACTACGGCCTGAATCGCTACCACAAGGAGACGCTGCGGCTTTACGGAGTTCTGGACCGGCGTCTGGCCGGGCGGGACTTCGTGGCAACGGCGGGCGAGCCGAGCGTGGCCGATTTCGCGATTCTCGGCTGGGCCTGGCGGCACGAACGGCACCAGGTGGACCTGAGCGGCTTCCCGAACGTGAAGCGTTGGTACGAAACGATGATGGCGCGCCCGGCCACGAAGCGGGGATTCGAGATCGCGCTGTCCTAGGTTTCCGCGGCGGGCGCTGCGGGATGTTTGACGACCCGCGCGCCCGCCGGTAGAAGCAGCGCCCTGCAACGCCGTGTGACTTTCCACTCCTGCGGAGGGGTGGCCGAGTGGCCGAAGGCGGCGGTTTGCTAAACCGTTATAGGATGTCAAGTCCTATCGTGGGTTCGAATCCCATCCCCTCCGCCATCTCTCTTTGCATCAATAAAATCAAAGCCTTAGGCGGTCATCCCACACAGGTTTCCGGCACAGGCCTGCCTGTCGTTGGCCGGTCCTAGGCCGCCTTCCCAGGCCGCCAAGAAGCTCTTCTCTGTTCGCCGAAGGGTCCGCGTCATCGGCTTGTCGGAGCGCATGAGCAGCTTGTTCAGGCTACTCTCGGAGATAAAGGTTATGGCGCTCGCCTTGGTTTTGGCGAACAGGGTGACACGCCGCCAGGACTGACAGCAGCGAGCGCGACGCGCAGCGCGGCGAGCGGATCGGCGATGGTCGGCACTGTCCGTTAGAAACCGGATGTATGCCGGCGCGTTTCAATCTCGCTGACTGCCTTTGACGAGCGCCGCACCTTCGCCCCGCAACGGGGTGTGCAGCTCGAGCGATGGAGGTTCCAATGTGCGTGAACTCCGTTGTCGCGTTTGCGCTGAGCCCGGACGGCCTGATTGCAGCCATCGAACTTCCAACCGACCCGACGCCATCCGTCATGCAGTTCGACGCGGCAGAGTTGGACGAGCTCATTACCTGCCTTGGCCGGCTCCGCGAGAGCATGAGCGATCGTGTGCCCGAACAGCTGGAGCCGGTCTTCCGGGCGCCGCGCGTGAGAACGACGCACTGGATCGCGAGCAGCACTGATTCGGGGCCTGGACTATCCTTGCGCGATCCGGGTTTCGGCTGGCTGCACTTCCTCATCACGCCAGGCCAATGCCGGGACCTGGCGGCCAGCCTGCTGCATGTCGCAGGCAAGACGTTGACCCAATAGCCCCGGAATGCCGTCGAGCGTCACCGCACGGCTCAAGCCTTTCTCGCGCTCTGCATTGCCGAAAGCTGCGCATCGCCGCCATCACCCCCCCGACCTGATCCCGGGGGTCGCCCGCCCTCCCCACATGCATCGGGCGTGCATTCACCCCCCCCAGGCCCTCGAACCCTCCCGCGCGGGCCTCCCGCCATCGCCCGAACAGGCCCCAGCCCCGACGCGCGCGCGGCCCTCGCCCTCTGGCCTGATCTCCGCATCCTGGTCATCATTGTACGGAAACAGTCCCGGGTGATCCGTCCATGAATGCCGAAGGCCCCGCGCAAACCCGCGCGCCCGCCGCCACGCAGGCCCTCTCCCAGAAGCGCGCCGCGCCGCCGGTGCCGCCGAACCTGCGCAACTTCCTCTCGCTGAATGACTTCGAGGTCGCGGCGGAGAAGCACCTGCCGAAGATGCTGCACGGCTACCTCGCCGGCGGGGTCGAGACCGACTGGTCGCTCGATGACAACCGCCGCGCCTTCGCCGAATGGGGCTTCATCCCGCGCGTGCTGGTCGATGCCCGCGCCCGCACCACGGCGACGACGCTCTTCGGCAAGGAATATGCCGCCCCCTTTGGCATTCCGCCGATGGGTTCCTCGGCGCTGATGGCCTATCGCGGCGACCTGGTGCTGACCCAGGCGGCCCGCGCCAAGGGCATCCCGATGATCATGTCCGCCTCCTCGCTCATCAAGCTGGAGGAGATCGCCAAGGCCAATCCGGACGCCTGGTACCAGGCCTACCTGCCCGGTGACCCCACGCGCATCGAGCCGCTGGTGGACCGCGTCATCGCCGCGGGCTTCAAGACCTTCGTGCTCACGGTGGACGTGCAGGTGTCCTCGAATCGCGAGAACAACATCCGCAACGGCTACACCATCCCGCTGAAGCCGACCTTCAAGCTGTTCTGGCAGGGGGCGACGCATCCGGGCTGGGCGTTCGGCACCTGGTTCAGGACGCTGAAGAACTACGGCATGCCGTATTTCGAGAACATGGACGCCGGGCGCGGCCCGCCCATCCTCTCGCGGGAACTCGAACGCGCCTTCGGCGCGCGCGACGGCCTCTCCTGGCCGCACCTCGAACTCATCCGCAAGCGCTTCCCGGGCAAGGTGCTGATCAAGGGCGTCCTGCACCCCGACGACGTCGTGCGCGCGAAGGAGATCGGCGTGGACGGCTTCATGGTTTCCAACCATGGCGGCCGGCAGCTCGACGGCGCCGTGTCGGGCCTGCGCATGTTGCCGGAGATCGTGAAGGTCGCCGGCGGCCTGCCGGTGATCTACGACGGCGGCATCCGGCGCGGGACCGACGTGCTGAAGGCCTACGCCCTCGGCGCGGCCTTCGTCTTCGTCGGCCGGCCGATGCTCTCGGCGGCCGTGGTACGCGGCCAGGCGGGCGTCGAGCGCGCGATCGACCTGTTGCAGGAGGAGATCCATCGCGACCTCGCGCTGATCGGCGCGAACTCGATGGCGGAACTCGGGCCGGAGTTTCTGCGGCGCGTTCCGCAGTCGGCCTGACGCTGAGGGGAGCGGCGAATGGCCGAGGCCGCCAGGGCGGCGCCCCTGAGTTGGATCCGTGACGGGCACTGGCTGACCGGCACACGGGCCGCTCTCTACGGGGCGGTTCTCGCCTTGGTGCCAGGCTTCTATCTCGCCGTTGCGCTTCAGCGGATGGCGGGTGAGGCGGGCCGCACGCCTGGAACGATCGACTTTTCAGCGTTCTACGCGGCCTCGTCGCTTGCGCTGTCGGGGACGCCAGCCGTGGCCTGGGACCGCGCGCTGCATGCCGCGGCGCACGGCACCTCCGTGGCTGGCGGCTATTTTCCGTTCCTCTATCCGCCCACCTTCCTGTTGCTCTGCCTGCCGCTCGCGCTCCTTCCCTTCGCGCTGAGTTTCTTCGCCTGGATCGGTACGACCTGGGCCGCCTGCGTCGCGGCACTGTCCGCGTATCGGGCAGCACCATGGCCGGCGATCGCTCTCATCTGCACGTTCGCACCGGTCGCGGTGCAGAACGTGGCGAACGGGCAGAATGGTTTCCTCACGACGGCGCTTTTCGCCGCCGCCGGCGTCACCCTGGATCGGCGCCCGGCCCTGGCCGGTGCGATCCTCGCGGTGCTGTCCTTCAAGCCGCAACTCGGATTGCTGGTGCTGCCGGCGCTTCTTTCCGCGCGACGCTGGCGCGTGCTCGGACTGGGGACCGTGGCGGGGGCGCTGCTGGTTATCGCCTCCGTGGCCGCCTTCGGGACCGAACCATGGCGGGCCTTCCTGGCGGGCATGCCAACAGCGACGCATGCGCTCGACACCGGCCAGGTTCCCATGTGGCAGTTCCAGAGCGTGTTCGGGTTTCTCCGCACCCTGGGCGTCGACCGGGGCCTTGCCTACGTCGTGCAGGGCGTTGTCACCCTTGCTGCCGTCCTCCTTGTCGCGGCGGTGGCGCGGCGCCGCCCGGGCGGCAGGGCGGAGATCGCCGCGATGGCGGCCGGTGCGCCCTTGGCGACGCCCTACATCTTCGCCTACGACCTCACGCTGTTGCTGCTGCCGGTGGTCTGGCTGTGGTCCGAGGCGCGGCGCGCCGGCTTCCTGCCATGGGAAAAGACCGGTCTGGTCTTCGGTGTCGCCACCCCCGCGGCTTCGATAGGCCTCGGCCTCGCTTACGGCGTCTCGATCGGGCCTGTCGCGGCGCTGATCGTCCTTGCGCTTGTGATCCGGCGGATCAATCGCCTTTCCCCGCGGTAGACGCCTCCGCGTCGGCCCCAGCCGCGCCGTTCGTCATAGGCCTTCGGCGTCGAAGGACATCGGCAGCGCTGCCGGGGAGAAATCCTCCCCGACACATCCCGCACCGTGCCGAACACCTCGCAGGACGGGTCATCGGGCGACCGCCCTCCGGTCGCCTGATGCATACGGCACTTCTGTCCGCATGGCAGAGCGGGCGGCGGCCTGGGCACCGCCCGCGCGCGGATCACTTCTGCGCGGCGAGATACGCCATCAGGTCGTTGAGCTGCGTCTCGTTGCGCAGGCCCGGGAAGGACATGCTGCCCGTCGGCACGACCGCCTTCGGGTTCTGGATGTACGCGCGCAGCCGGTCCTCGTTCCACACCAGCCCGCCGGTGGCGAGTTCGCGCAGGTTGGAGGAGTAGCGGAAGCCATCGACCGAGCCGGCGCGGCGGCCGACGATGCCCCAGAGGTTCGGCCCGACGCCCGGGCGCCCGCCTTCGTTGATCGTGTGGCACGCGCGGCACTGGTTGAACACGCGCTGGCCCGCCGCGGCATCACCCGCCTCAGCGAAGGCCGCCACCGGCAGCGAGGACGCGGCAGCCACCACCATCGTCAGCATCAGTCGTCGCATGCGATTTCTCTCCAACCATATTCCGCAGGCCCGGTGATGATGCCGTGGGCACGGCGTTGCAAGGCCCTGGGGAACATGCCTTCGCAAATAATCCGGATTGGCACCCCCGCAGGTCGGGGGAGTGTCGCGCGGCGTTCCTCCGATCGCGCAACGAGTTTCAGCCAAGGCAGATTTGCATGCCTTGGCGCGGCGGGCGGCGCTTGCATGCCCTGACTGCCCTGGGGCAAGGAGGCGCCTTGTCGTCGAGCGCGCGCGAAGGTGGCGCTGCGCGGCTGATCGCAGCATGACACAAATCAAGGACCAGGGGGTCAAGCCTCTGATCTGATACGATACTGCGTCCTGTAGCGACGCTTGCCCGCCCAGCCTGGCGGACCCGAGGACCCGGGAGCCCACGATGGACTACGAGGATTATTTCCGCGCCCAGATCGACACCCTCCGCCGCGAGGGACGCTACAGGATCTTCGCCGACATCGAGCGCCAGGCCGGCCACTACCCGCGCGCCATCCGCCACGATGCGGGCGCGACGCGCGACGTGACCGTCTGGTGCTCCAACGACTACCTCGGCATGGGCCAGCACCCGAAGGTGCTCGCCGCGATGCACGAGGCGCTGGACCGCTACGGCGCGGGTGCTGGCGGCACGCGCAACATCTCCGGCACCAACCACGAGCACGTGCTGCTGGAACGCGACCTCGCCGAGCTGCACGGCAAGGATGCCGCGCTGCTGTTCAATTCCGGCTACATGTCGAACTGGGCGGCGCTCTCCACGCTCGCCTCCCGCATGCCGGGCTGCGTGATCGTCTCCGACGAGATGAACCACGCCTCCATGATCGAGGGCATGCGCCATTCGCGCGCCGAGCGGCGCGTGTTCCGCCACAACGACGTCGCCGACCTGCGCCGTCTGCTGGCGGAACTCGATCCGAAGGCGCCGAAGCTGGTGGCCTTCGAGAGCGTCTATTCCATGGATGGCGACATCGCGCCTATCGCGGACATCTGCGATGTGGCGGATGAGTTCCGCGCCATGACCTATTGCGACGAGGTGCATGGCGTCGGCCTCTATGGCGCGACGGGCGGCGGCGTGACGGAGCGCGATGGCGTGGCGCACCGGCTGACGGTGATCCAGGGCACGCTCGCCAAGGCCTTCGGCGTGATCGGCGGCTATATCGCCGGCTCGGCGGCGATGTGCGACTTCGTGCGGTCCTATGCCTCGGGGTTCATATTCTCCACCGCGCTGCCGCCGGCGGTCGCGGCCGGCGCCCGCGCGGCGATCGCGCACCTGCGCGACAGCGGCATGGAGCGCGACCGCCTGCACGAGCGCGCCCGGACCCTGCGCAGGCGGCTCGATGCCGCCGGCGTGCCGCATCTGCCGAACCCGAGCCACATCGTGCCGGTGATGGTTTGCGACCCGGTCGTGTGCAAGACGATCAGCGACATCCTCCTCGACGAGCACGGCATCTACGTGCAGCCGATCAACTACCCCACGGTGACGCGCGGGACGGAGCGGCTGCGCATCACGCCGTCCCCGGTCCACACGGACGCCGATATGGACCGGCTGGTGTCGGCGCTCGAGGATGTCTGGGCGCGCTTCAGCCTGAAGCGCGCCGCCTGACCGTCATCCCAGCCCTGCAAGGGCTGGGTCTTTGGCGGGCGGTCGGGCGCGTAGCGCTGGTGAGGTCGCCGCACGCGCAGGCAACTGGCCGACGCCTGATGCGCAAACGCCCATCGCCTCCCGCACCAGGGCGAATCCCGATCAGGCGGAAGTTCCCGATCGGTTCAGGCGGAAGTTCCCGATCGGTTAAGGATACCGAGAGAACAAGCGACCGAAGCGGTTGCCGTCTGCCGGCGCGAACGGAAGCCGCTCGAGGCGTCACGCGGCCGCCGAGAGAGGAGGCCGGCCCCGGATGAAGTCCGACGCCCTCTCCGCGATCATCATCGTGGTCGCGTAGGTATTGGCGGACGGCATCGACGGCATGATGGAGGCGTCCACCACGCGCAGCCCCTCCAGCCCGTGAACCTGCAGACGGTCGTTGACCACCGAGGTCCTGTCCTCGGCCGGGCCCATGCGGCAGGTGCCGATGAGGTGGTAGGTCGTCGAGCCGTTCTTGTAGGCGAAGTCCAGCAACTCGTCGTCGCGTTCGATGTTCACGCCGGGCAGCACTTCCTTGTCGAGGTACTGCGCGAGTTGCGGCATGTGGAGCAGCCTGCGGATCAGGCGGATGCCGCCGAGATGGACGCGACGGTCCATCTCGTCCGCGAGGTAGTTCGGCTGGATTTCCGGATCCTCGAAGACGTCGGTGCTCTTCGCCCGCACCCAGCCGAGGCTTTCCGGCCGGTGCTGCCAGGCGCCGGCGGTGCAGCCGGGATAGTCGTCCAGCACGTAGACCTTGCCCTCGGCATAGGAGCCGGGGGTGAAGACGCCCTGCAGGTCGGGCTCGTCCAGTCCCTCGAAGGACTTCCAGAAGATATGCACGTGGGAGGGGGCGGTCGCGAGGATGGACGGCTTGCCGCTCGCCCAGCGCGCCACCTGCTTCACCAGGCCGAAGCCGCGGGCGAGTTCGTTCAGCGTCTCGACCCCCGGCTTGGCGCGCATCACGAGGCGGGAGGCGTAGTGGTCGCGGAAACTCTCGCCGACCGGCAGTTCGTGGAACACCGGCACGCCGATGCGCGCCAGCGTCGAGGCCGGCCCGACGCCGGAGACCTGGAGCAATCGCGCCGTGTTCACCGTGCCGGAGGAAAGGATGACCTCCTTCCGTGCGCGCACCTCGACGGGCATGCCGTTGCGGGCTGTGACGTAGCGGATGCCGACGGCGCGCCTGCCCTCGAATATGATCCCGCAGGCGCGGGCATTGGTGCGGACCTCGAGCTCCTTCCGCGCCATCGCCGGCTTGAGGAAGGCGCGCGCAGCGGAGACGCGCCAGCCCTTCTGGATGCCGCGCTGGAAGTAGCCGACGCCGGCCTGCTCACCGCTGTTGTAGTCCCGGTTGCGCGGCAGGCCCGCCGCCACGCAGCCTTCCATGAAGGCTTCCGAGAGCGGGTGGATCCAGTCCATGTCCGTGACGGGCAGCGAACCCTGCTTTCCGCGCCGATCGTCGCGGCCGAAGCCGATGCGCTTTTCGGTGCGCATGTAGTAGGGCAGGCAATCCTCGTAGCCCCAGCCGCGGTTGCCGCGCTGTGCCCAGGAATTCAGGTCGCCCGGCTGGCCACGGTTGTAGATCATGCCGTTGACGGAGGACGAACCCCCCAGCGTCCGCCCCTGCGTGGTGGCGATGGCGCGGCCGCCGGTGCGCTCGGTCGGCGCGGTCTTGAACTGCCAGGTGACCGAGGGGTCCACCAGCGTCTTGATGAAGCCCGCCGGGATGTGGATCCAGGGATTGCGGTCCGTGGGGCCCGCCTCCAGCACGCAGACGGTTACCCCCGGGTCTTCCGTCAGCCGCGCGGCGAGGATCGAGCCGGCAGCGCCGGCGCCGACGATGACGTAGTCGAAGGTGTCGGGCGTGCTGGCCATCTGGGCGGGACTCTCCCTGGGGCGTGATGCGCCAACCTAGGCGCGCGCGGGCCTTCCCGCCAGACGGCGACAGTGCGGGCCTCGTGCGGCATGCTTGGCTTCCTGACAGTGAAGCCGGAGGAACCGCATGTCGCAATCGGCCGTGATGGAGAACCTGGCATGAGCTTCGCCGCCCCGCCCCGCCGCGCCGGCTGGATCGACCGGCCGGATGCGCGCATCCGTTACGAAATGACCGGCCAGGGCCCGGCGATCGTCTTCGCCCATGGCCTGGGCGGCTGCCTCTTCTCCTGGTGGCAGCAGGTCGCGCATTTCGCACCGCGCTACACCTGCGTGGCTTTCTCGCATCGCGGCTTCTTCCCCTCGACGGCACCCGCGGGCGGGCCGGACCCGGCGCAATATGCGGGGGATGTGGCGGCGCTGGTCGACGAGCTCGGCCTCGGCGAGATCCGCATGGTCTGCCAGTCCATGGGCGGCTGGAGCGGGGTGGAGTACGCGCTCCTGCGGCCGGGCCGGGTCAAGGCGCTGGTGCTGGCGGCGACCACGGGCTCGCTCGACCCGCGACAGATGCGGGAGCCCGAACACTCTCGCCTCGCCACCTGGAGCAAGGAGAGTGCGGAGGCGCGCTCGGCGCTGCTCACCGGCAACATCCTGCCCGCGGCGGGCGCGCGCATGGCGGAGGAGCAGCCGGCGCTGCACCACCTCTACACCCATATCAACGGGCTCTCCCAGGGCTTCGACCGGGAGGCGGTGCGCGCGAAGCTGCATGCCGCACGCACGCGCCCGCCGGAATCCTTCGCCGCGGCGCAGACGCCGGTGCTGTTCGTCCCCAGCGAGGAGGACGTGGTGATCCCACCCTTCGCGCCCGCCGGCATGGCGCCCATGATCCCGGGCGCGAAGGTGGCGCCGCTGCCGAAGGCCGGGCATTCCGGCCATTTCGAGCACGCGGCGCAGTTCAACGCGCTGGTCGAGGCCTTCTTCGCGGAGGTCGGCGCCTAGAGCAGATCCCGATCAGGTGCAACCACCTGGTCGGGTGAATATGCTCGCAAAAACAATGACCTAGAGCGATTTCCGTGAGCCAGGGCGAACGGAAGCCGCTCTAGCCGGCCTGCTGCGCCCCGCGCACCAGGCGGCCGGGCAGGGCCCCGGTCGCCTCGCCGTCGCGATAGGTGATCGCGCCGGACAGCACCGTCGCGACATAGCCTTCCGCCTTCTGCACCAGCCGCTTGCCACCGGCCGGCAGGTCGTAGCGCATCTCCGGCGCGCGCAGTTGCAGGCGGCCGAAGTCGATGACGTTCAGGTCCGCCTTGGTGCCCGGCGCCACCACGCCGCGGTCGGCCAGCCCCATGGCCGCCGCGTTGTCGCGGCTGATGCGCTTCACCGCCTGCTCGACCGGCAGCCTCGGCCCGCGCGCGCGGTCGCGCGCCCAATGCACCAGCATGTGGGTCATGCAGGAGGCATCGCAGATGTAGCCGACATGCGCCCCGCCATCGCCGAGGCCCATCAGCGTGTGCGGATGGGTCATCATCTCGCGGATCGCGCCGAGGTCGCCATCGGCGTAGTTCAGCAGCGGGCGGTTCAGGATGGCCTGGCCGTCGCGCTCCAGCATCAGGTCGTAGCAAAGCGCCTCCGGCGCCATGTCGCGCGCGGCGGCCATGGCGGCGACGGAGCGTTCAGGCGGCGGCTCGTAGTCCGGCGGGTCGCCGAGCGGGAAGATCTTGTCCCAGTTGTTCAGCCGCACCTTCAGCGCGTCGTCGTCGGTCGGCTCTGCCAGGATGCGGGCGCGGCGCGCCGGGTCGCGCAGGGCAGCGGCGCGTTCGGGCAGCGGCAGATGGGCGACCTCGCGGTAGGACGGTCGCGTCAGGAAGGGGTGCTGCGACAGTTCGAAGCCGAACATCAGCCCGACCGGGCGGCCCATCACCTGGCCGAACATCTGCACGCCGGCGGCGTTGGCTTCCTCCACGCGGTCGAGCAGCCAGCGCCAGAATTTCGGCTTCGATTCCCGTTGCAGCAGGGAGAAGGTGAGGGGACGCCCCGCCACCGCGGCGACGCGGCGCAGGCGGGCGAATTCCTCCTCCGCCGGGTCGTCGAAGTCGGAGATCACCTGGAGCCAGCCGCTGCCATGGGCGCGCAGCGCGCGGGCGAGGGCCTCCAGCTCCGCCTCCGGCGCGCCGAGCGTCGGGATGTGGCGGCCATCGAGGGTGCGGTGCGCCAGGGCGCGCGACGTCGATATGCCCACCGCGCCCGCCGCCAGCCCTTCGGCCGCGAGCCGCGCCATCTCGAGGCATTCGGCCTCGGTGGCTTCGGCATGGGCTTCCGCGCGCTCGCCCATCACGTGCACGCGCAGCGGGGCGTGGGTGACCATCGCGGCGATGTCGGTGTCGTAGCGCCGGCCGCCGAGGAAATTCAGGTAGTCGGGGAATGACTGCCAGGTCCAGGGCAGGCCCTCGGTCAGCACGACTTCGGGCAGGTCCTCCACGCCCTCCATCAGCTTCACCAGCATGTCGCGCCGCTCCGGCCGGCAGGGCGCGAAGCCGACGCCGCAATTGCCGATCAGCGCGGTGGTGACGCCGTTGATGGAGGAGGAGATCAGCCGCTCGCTCCAGGTCGCCTGCGCGTCGTAGTGGGTGTGGATGTCCACGAAGCCAGGGGTGACGAGCAGGCCCTTGGCGTCGATCTCCTCTGCCCCGCGGCCGGCGACGCGGCCGACCTCGACGATGCGGCCGTTGCCGATGGCGACATCGGCCTCGAAAGGCGGGGCGCCGGTGCCGTCCACCACCGTGCCGCCGCGGATGACGAGGTCATGCATGGCGCGCCTCCCTCAGACCGCGAGCACGATCTTGCCGAAGTGCTTGTTGGCCTTCATGTGGCCGAGCGCCTCCACCACCAGGTCGAGCGGGAAGACCCGGTCGATCGGGATGGCGAAGCGCCCTTCCTGCACTGCGCCCCACAGGTCGCGGCGCATCGCCGCGTATTCGGCGCGGATCTCCTCGCGCGAGCGCGTGCGGTGGGTGACGCCGATGTAGGAAATGCGGCGGTTCGCATGCAGGTCGAAGTCGAACTCGCCCTTCGCGCCGCCGAGCCGGCCGACATTGACGATCCGCCCGGTGATCGCCGTGCAGCGCATCGCCGCATTGATGGTCGGGCCGCTCACCTGGTCGATCACCAGGTTCACGCCGCGGCCGCCCGTAGCCGCCAGCACCTGGTCCGCCCAGTCCGCGTCGCGCGTGTTCACCGCGACGTCGGCGCCGAACTCCTTCAGCCGCGCGCGGCGGTCTGGATCGGTCGAGGTGCCGACGACCAGCGACGCCCCCATGAACTTCGCGATCTGCATGCCCATGATGCCGACGCCGGAGGAGGCGCCGAGGATCATCGCGCTCTCGCCCTTGGCGATGCGGCCGTTCACGACCAGCGCGTCGTGCATGGTGGCGAGCGCCACGGGCAGCGTCGCGGCTTCCTCCCAGGAGAGGTTGCGGTCGGGGATCGGCAGCACCCGGTCCTTGTCGGCAACCGCATACTCGGCATAGCCGCCGGAGCCCGAGCAGGTCACGCGATCCCCCGGCTTCACGCCCTTCACGGCGCTGCCGACGGCGGCCACCTCGCCGGCGAAGTCGAGGCCGAGGATCGTGCCCGGCCCGCCCATCGCGCCATGCGCATGCCCCGCGGCCACGCCGAGATCGGCGCGGTTCAGCGTTGCGGCGCGGACGCGGACCAGCACCTCCTCGGGCCCCGGGCTCGGGCGGGGCACGTCCCGCACCTGCACGCCCTCAGCCGTGACGACAGCCGCACGCATCGTTTCCGTCATGGTCGTTCCCATCCCCTCGTGCCTCTCGGGCGCTGCACACGGATGAGGCCGTCCGGCACGGCGCGCAAGCCCTCCATGCCCGTGCCCGTGGAGCACCGGCAGGCGTCGCAAGCGGACGCAGCGTCGGGCAAGGCTGGAAGGCAGCCGCAGGGCGATCATGCGACGCATGGAGCATTCCATTGCGGCATCGAGACGGGCTAGGATTTCAGAAGCCTCTTCGGGCTCGATGGAACTACCGATGCCTTCCCCGCTCCACACCCGCGCATGTGGCGATGCATCCGGCATTGCCGGGCGTGGCTGCGGTCGCCGGGGCTGCCTCGCGTTTGTGGCGCTTTCCGTCTCCGCCTGCGCCGGCCGGCCGCCGCCCGCCCCGGACGTGGCGGGCAGGGAGGCCATCCGCCTGCGTGCGGTCATGCTGGCGGATGTTCCGGGCGCCGCCGCACCGGACCCGCCGCAGGCCGTCCGGTGGATCGCGCTGGCCCGCAATGCCTTGGCCGAGGCCGGTCGCACGCCGCAGGGGACGGAACTCGCGCTGCTGGTGGACCGCGCGCCGGCCGTACAGCGTATTGCGCTGCTGCTGCTACGCGCGGAAGGCCCGTGGGAGGTGGTGGCGACGGCACCGGCGGCCACGGGCATCACCGGCCGTCGCGGCTACTTCGTCACCCCCACCGGCGTCTTCGTGAACGACGGCGGCATCATGGGCTACCGTGCCCTCGGCACGCCCAACCAGGAAGGCATCCGCGGCCTCGGCGCGCGCGGCATGCGGGCCTGGGATTTCGGCTGGATCAGGGCGCCGCGCGGCTGGACGGATGACGGCAGCGAGGCGCGCATCCGCTTCCTGCTGCACGCCACGGACCCCGATTACTTCGAGCCGCTCCTCGGCCAGCCGGGATCGCAAGGCTGCGTGCGCGTCGGCGGCGCGATGAACATGTTCCTCGACCGCCACGGCGTCATCGACGCCGACCTCGAACGCATCGCGGCCGAGAGCCCGCGCATGGCCGCGCTGCTCGCCCCCGACCGGACGCCGACATCCATCGCCGGGCGGATGCTGATCGTGATCGACAGCGCCGCATCCTGACCGCGGCGCGGCCGCATCAGCCGCCGGGCGGCCGGTGGATCGGGTCCACCCAGAGCACCGATTCCGGCTTCTCCACCGGCTCGATGTCGAGGTTGATCGCGATCGCCTCGTTGTCGCTGCGCACCAGCACGCATTCCAGCGTCTCGTCGGAGGACGCGTTGATCTCCTGGTGCGGCACGTAGGGCGGGACGTAGATGAAGTCGCCGGGCCCGGCCTCGGCGACGAATTCCAGCTTCTCGCCCCAGCGCATGCGGGCCTTGCCGCGCACCACGTAGATCACGCTTTCCAGGTGCCCGTGATGGTGCGCGCCGGTCTTGGCGTCGGGGTGGATATGGACGGTGCCGGCCCAGATCTTCTGCGCGCCGACGCGCGCGGCGTTGATCGCGGCGGCACGGTTCATGCCCGGCGTCTGCGCGGTGTTGGTGTCGAGGCTGTCGCCGGGAATGACGCGGACGCCAGTGTGCTTCCAGCCATCCGTCGGGATGGAGGGATGGTCGTGGCCGTCATGGGGCATGGCAGAGGTCCTCGGCAGCGATGGTCCGCCGCCGAAAAGGCGCCTTCCCCCACGCCGTCGCAAGTATCGCGCGAAAATAGCGAAGCCCTGCTCCCGGATGGCGCCGATGAAGCAGGTCCTTCCGCCGGAACGGCCGCAGCGGCGAAAGCCTGTCCCGGTGTCAGGCCGTGCTCGGCCCGGCGAGCCACAGCCGCGTGCGGTGGCAGGCCCACAGCAGCGCCGCCTGGCCGGTGAACCAGATGGCCGCCGGAGGCACCCGCCCGTGCAGCACGACGGTGGCGAGCACCCCCGCCACCGTCAGCACGAAGGCGAGGTGGATGGCACGGTCGAAGGCGCCGAGGGCCACCTGTCGCATCCATGCGGGCAGGGCGACCATCGGCGTGGCCACCGCGACGCCGGCCAGTAGGGCCAGCAGCGCGAGCGTGATCGCAAACCCGAGCAGGCAGCCGCCAAGCGCGACGAGCTTCGCGAACTCCGGCCCCAGCCCGCTGCCGGGCAGGGCCAGGCGCAGCACCAGCAGCAGCGCGGCGAGGCCGATGCAGGCCGTGACCGCCGCCCGGACCGGTTCGTCCGCGGGGCGCGGCCGACCTTCGACGGGCCGCGGCAGCAGCGGCCAGGTTTCGAAGGCGGGCTTGGGGCTGGCCATGGGCGGGCTCCGGTCGCGGGGACATCCCTCCGCGACCATTGCCCGCCAACGGTTTCCGTCGGGCTAACGCGGCGCGGCGTCAGCCCTGCCGGGGCATCAACCGCTCCGCCAGCGCCGCCCACCAGGACGCGCCGACGGGGAGGATCTCGTCGTTGAAGTCGTATTTCGGGTGGTGGACGTTGGCGTCCTGCTCCGAGCGCCCACCGCCGAGCATCAGGTAGGCGCCGTCCTTGGCGTTGAGCATGAAGGAGAAATCCTCCCCGCCCATGGTCGGCTTCGGCATCGGGACGACGCGGGCCTCGCCCTGCACGGCGCGGGCGGCGTCGGCGGCGAGGTGGACGCTCTTCACCTCGTTGATCGTGGCGGGGTAGAGGCGGATGAACTTCGCCTCGGCCGAGGCGCCGAAGGCGGCGGCGATGCCGGTCACGGTCTCGAGGAAGCGCTTCTCCAGCAGGTCGCCGACCTCCTTGTCGAACCAGCGCGCGGTGCCGAGCATCGTCACCGTCTGCGGGATCACGTTGTAGGTGTGGCCGCCGGTGATGTGGCCGATGGTGATGACGCCGGCATCCACCGGCTCCACATTGCGCGCGACGATGGACTGCAGCGCCTGCACGATGGCCGCGGCGATGACGATCGGGTCGTTGCCGTTGTGCGGCATGGCGCCGTGCGCGCCCTTGCCGGTGATGGTCACTTCCAGGTTGGCGACGGCGGCCATCACCGGGCCTTCCCGCCAGGCGAAGGTGCCGGCGGGGATGGCGGGCCAGTTGTGCAGGCCGAAGACGCGCTCCATCGGGAAGCGCTCGAAGAGGCCCTCCTTCACCATGACCTCGCCGCCGCCGAAATTCTCCTCGGCCGGCTGGAAGATCACGTAGACGGTGCCGTCGAAATTGCGCGTCTCCGCCAGGTACTTCGCGGCGCCGAGCAGCATGGTGGTGTGCCCGTCATGCCCGCAGGCGTGCATCTTGCCCGGCGTCTTTGAGGCATAGGGCAGGCCGGTGTCCTCGAGGATCGGCAGCGCATCCATGTCCGCGCGCAGGCCGATCGCACGGCCGGAGGCGGCATTCCGCCCGCGGATGACGCCGACCACGCCGGTCTTGGCGATGCCCGTCACGACCTCGTCGCAGCCGAACTCCCGCAGCTTCTCGGCGACGATGCGGGAGGTACGGACTTCCTCGAAGGCGAGTTCCGGATTCTCGTGGAAGTCGCGCCGCCAGGCGGTCATCTCGGCATGGAAGTCGGCGATGCGGTTGTTGACGGGCATGGAAGGGCTCCGGTGCGATGTCAGCCGGTGGTGTGGTCCGGCCCGAAGGTGAGGGCAAGGCCTTGCGCGAGCGGAATCGGCTCCACCCCGAGGATCCGGCGCATCGGTCCGATGTCGAAGGCCTTGTCCTCGGTCAGGCGGCGGATCTCGTCGCCGGTGACGTTCGGCAGGCCCGGCACGATGCGCGTCAGCGGCGCCAGCAGCCGCAGCGGCAGGGCCGGGATGGGCAGGATGGGCGGCGCGCGCAGCCCGGCCGCGGCGGCGACGGCGCGCAGGAAATCGCGATAGGACATGGCCGCGGGGCCGGCGATGACCAGCGTTTCCGGCTTCTCCCAGCGCAGGCCCAGGGCGGCGACCAGGCAGCGCGTCACGTCGTCCTGGTGGATCGGCTGCACCAGGGCGCGGCCGCCGCCGGGCAGCGGGGCCACGGGCAGGCGCGCGAGCAGGGCCGAAAGGCGCTGGACATTGTTCTCCCCCTGCGCGCCGTAGATCATCGTCGGGTGCAGCATGACGCCGGGGCGGCCCGAGGCGAGGAAGGCCGCTTCCCCCGCGCGCACGCCGTCGCCGTGGTCGTCGGGCCATTGCGAGAAGCGGCGCGTCGATCCCATCAGCACGAAGGACGCGTCGGGCTCGGCGGCCGCGAGCAAGGCCGGCGTCCAGCGCGCATGGGCGGTGCTGACGACGCGGTCGGCGCCTGCAAGCGCCTGTCGCAGCGCCTCGGGGTCACGCAGGTCGGCGACGCGCAACTCACCCGGAAGGCCGAGCGCCGCCCAGGCCGCCGCATTCCGCGCCACCGGCACGAAGGGCATCCCGGCGGCGAGCAGCGCGCGCGCGAGCGCCACCCCCGACCGCCCGGTGGCGCCGACAAGCGCGATCAAGGCGCCGCGCGCAGGAAGGCAAGGTCGGCGCCGAGCGGCGCCTGCGTCACCTGCTCATGCACCAGCCGGTCCCAGCCGCGGGCCGGGGCAGGGGCGGGCGTCCAGGCGGCCCGCCGCTGCGTCAGCACCGCCTCATCCACCAGCAGTTCGAGGCTGCGGTTCTTCACCGACAGCCGGATGCGGTCGCCGGTCTCGACGAAGGCGAGCGGCCCGCCGACCGAGGCCTCGGGCGCGATGTGCAGGACGATGGTGCCGAAGGCGGTGCCGGACATGCGGCAGTCGCTCATGCGGACCATGTCCTTCACGCCCTGGCGCGCGAGCTTCTTCGGGATGGGCAGGTAGCCCGCTTCCGGCATGCCGGCGGGGCTGCGCGGGCCCGCCCCCTTCAGGACGAGAATGTCCTGCGCCGTCACGTCGAGATCGGGGTCGTCGATTCGCGCGGAAAGGTCGGCAAGCCCGTCGAAGACGATGCAGCGCGCCTCGGTCTCGAACAGCGCCGGCGTCGCCGCGCTGCGCTTGAGGATCGCCCCGTCCGGCGCCAGCGAACCGAACAGCGCGACCAGCCCGCCGACCGGCGAGACCGGCTCGCCCCGCGCGCGGATGATGCGGCGGTCCACGAAATGCGTCCCGTCGCCGATGCGTTCCGCCAGTGACGCGCCGTCCAGATCCTTCGCCGTCAGGTCCAGCAGGTCGCGCAATTCCCACAGCAGGGCGCGCATGCCGCCGGCCGAATGGAAGTCCTCCATGTAGCCTTCGCCGGTGGGCTTGAGGTCCACCAGCACCGGGGTCGTCTCAGACAGCGCATCGAGGCGCTTCAGGTCCAGCGCCAGCCCGGCCCGCCCGGCGATGGCGGCGAGATGCACGATCGCATTGGTCGAACCGCCGAGCGCCAGCAGCACGCGCACCGCATTGTCGAGATTGCCCTGCGTCATCAGCGAGAGCGGCGAGACCGGGTTCCTGATGAGTCGCACAGCCTGCGCGCCCGCTTCCTCCGCGATGCGGAGCCGGTCGGCATGCACCGCCGGCGCACTTGCCGCATCGAGGGGCATGAAGCCGAGCGTCGCGGCGAGGCAGGCCATGGTGGAGGCCGTGCCCATCACGCCGCAGGTCCCCGCCGTCGTCGCCAGCTTGCCTTCCAGCGTGCTGATCTTCTCGTCCGAGACCTCGCCCGCGCGATAGCGCGCCCAGTAGCGGCGGCAGTCGGTGCAGGCGGACAGGCGCTCGCCCTCGAAGGCCTGCGCCAGCATCGGGCCCACCACCAGCATCACCGACGGCGTGCCCGCGCTGATCGCGGCCATGAGCTGCGCCGGCACCGTCTTGTCGCAGCCGCCGACCAGCACCGCCGCGTCCATCGGCTGGTTCGCCAGCATGGTCTCGGTGTCGAGCGCCATGAGGTTGCGGTAGTGCATGGAGCACGGGCTGAGCGAAGGCTCGCAGATGCTGATCGTCGGGAAGGCCATCGGCAGGCCGCCGGCGGCGAGCACGCCGCGCTTCACCGCCTCGATCAGTTCGGGGATGGTGCGGTGGCAGTTGTTGTAGTCGCTCGCCGTGTCGGCGATGCCGACCACCGGCTTGTCGAGCATCGCCTGCGAATAGCCCATGGACTTCGCGAACGACCGCCGCAGGTAGAGCGCGAAGGCCGGATCGCCGTAGTTCGAGGCGTTGCGGCCAAGGCCATGGGGCTTGTCGGTCATGCGTGTCCTCCGCGCCGCCGCGCCGTGCCGCCGCTAAGCCGGGCGGCGGCAGACGCAGCAGAGCTTGTTGCCATCGGGGTCGCGCACATAAGCACCGTAGTAGTCGGGGTGGTAGTGCGGGCGGAGGCCCGGGGCGCCCTCATCCGTGCCGCCATGCGCGAGGGCGGTGGCGTGGAAGCGGTCCACCGCCGGGCGGTCCGGCGCGTCGAATGCGATGGTCATGCCATTGCTGGCGCTGGCCGGCCGGCGATCGAGCGGGCGCGTCACCCAGAACTGCGGCCTCGCCCCCGGCGCGGCTGCATAGCCGGCATAGCCTTCCTCGATATCCGATTCGTGCCGGTTCAGGCCGAGCCCGGCCAGCAGTGGATCATAGAAGGCGATCGCGCGGCGGATGTCGTTCGTGCCGAGGGTGACGTGGCTGTACATGGGCGCGGCCTCCTCCGCCGCACCGGTAGACTATCGGAGCCGGTTCGAACCGGTGCCCGCACTTTCGCGTGCGGCTATTCCGGCTGGATGCCGGCGCGGCGCATCAGGTCCTTGTTCTGGTCGAGTTCGCGGCGGATCCGGGCCATCAGCGCCTCCGGCCCGGGTTCGGCCCGGGCGAAGCCGAGGCGGGCGAAGGCCTCGGCCGTGGCGGGGGTGGCGAAGGCCTCCTTGGCCAGGTCGTTGACGCGGTCCAGGATGGGCCTGGGCGTCCCCGACGGGGCCTGCAGGCTGAACCAGCCACCCAGGACGAAATCCCGCTGGCCGAGTTCGGTCATGGTCGGAACATCCGGCAGCGCCGGCGTCCGCGCCGCCGAGACCATCCCGAGCGCGCGCAACCGCCCGCTTTCCACATGGGGCTTGGCCGGGGCGAAGGTGGAAATCATCACGTCCGTCCGCCCGGCGATGGTCTCGGTCAGCGCCGGCGGGGTGCCGTTGAAGGGGACGTGGAGCATCTCCGTCCCGGTTCGCTGCATCAGGTCCACCATGCCGAGGTGCGACGTGCTGCCGACGCCCCAGGTCGCGTAGGTGAGTTGCCCCGGACGGCGGCGCGCCTCGGAAAGCACGTGGTCGAGGCTCTCCCACCGCGGGTGGGCGACCATGATGAATAGGGTCTCGGCGATCTGGGTGATGTGGGCGAAGTCGTTGATCGGGTCGTAGCCCAGGCTCCGCAGCGCATAGGGCGCCATGGTGAAGGTGACGATGGTGCCCATCAGCAGCGTCGTGCCATCCGGGCGCGCGCGGGCCACGTGGCGGGCGGCGAGGGTCGTGGAGGCGCCCGGCTTGTGGTCCATGATGAAGGTGCCGCCGCTGCGCTCGGCGAATCCCTGGGTGATGATCCGGCCGAGCACGTCGGGCGAGCCGCCCGCGGCATAGGGGATCACGAGACTTGTGGCCTGGCCCTGTGGCCAGTTGCCCTGGGCCCGAACCAGGCCAGGCGCGGCGAGCAGCCCGCTGGCGGCGAGCAGGCTGCGGCGGTTGAGAGACGTCATGGACTTTCCCCAGGTTATCCGGCGGCGCCTTCGGGCGCCTTTGGCATCAGCCTCGCAGGCAGGCCGCTTGAGGGGAAGAGAGCCGCGCAAGGATTACGGTATCCAGTTACCTCTTCACCGAATCCCGCTTCCGGCTTGACTTTCCCGGCCACGATCGCGATAAGCCACGCCACTGAACACGCCTGATACCTGGAAAACCAATGCTCACGAGACAGACCACCTCGCTGAAGCCGGCGGAGGTCAAGAAGGGCTGGGTGCTGATCGATGCGGACGGGCTCGTGCTCGGCCGCCTCGCGACGCTCGTGGCCAATCGCCTTCGCGGCAAGAACAAGCCGCAGTTCACCCCGCATGTGGATTGCGGCGACCATGTCGTCATCATCAATGCCCGCAAGATCCGCGTCACCGGCGCGAAGGCGGAGCAGAAGGTGTTCTACTGGCACACCGGCTACGCCGGCGGCATCAAGCAGCGCACCGTGCGCGAGCGCCTCGAGAGCAAGTACCCCGAGCGGGTCATCGAGAAGGCGGTCGAGCGCATGATCACGCGCGGCCCGCTCGGCCGCGAGCAGATGCGCAACCTGCACGTCTATGCCGATGCCGAGCATCCGCATGCCGGCCAGCAGCCCGAGGCGCTCGACGTCGCGGCGCTGAACCGCAAGAACTCCGTGCTCGTGAAGAAGGTGGCCTGAGGCGATGAGCGAGACCCGTACCCTCGCGGACCTCAAGGAACTCGTCGCCGGCACGCCGGCGGCGCCCGAGGCCGCCCCGAAGCGTGAGCCGAAGCGCGACGCGTTCGGCCGCGCCTATGCGACCGGCCGCCGCAAGGACGCCGTGGCCCGCGTGTGGGTGAAGCCCGGCAAGGGCCAGATCCTGATCAACGACAGGCCGGCGGCGAAGTACTTTGCCCGCCCGGTCCTGCGCATGCTGATCACGCAGCCCTTCCTGGTGGCCGACCGCTACCAGCAGTTCGATGTGTTCTGCTCGGTGGTCGGCGGCGGGCTGTCCGGCCAGGCCGGCGCGGTGCGCCACGGCATTTCCCGTGCGCTCACCAACTACGAGCCGGAGCTGCGCGCCATCCTGAAGAAGGCCGGCTTCCTGACCCGCGACCCCCGCGTCGTGGAGCGCAAGAAGTACGGCAAGGCCAAGGCGCGACGTTCCTTCCAGTTCAGCAAGCGCTGACGCCCGGCGGACGGGCGTCACGCCCGGCCGCATGGCTGGTTCGTTTGGGGGGCGGGTCCGCAAGGGCCCGCCCCTCTTGCATTTCCCGCCGCATTTCGCGGCAAATGGCCAGACAACGGAGGTCCATTCCATGGCCAAGACCCCCACGGTGTTCATCGACGGCGAGGCCGGCACCACCGGCCTGCAGATCCGCGAGCGGCTGGCTGCGAACCCGCATGTCGCCCTGCGATCCATCGCCGCCGAGCGCCGAAAGGATGCGGGGGCGCGGCGGGAGATGATGGAGGAGGTGGACCTCGTCATCCTTTGCCTGCCCGACGACGCGGCGAAGGAGAGCGCGGCCCTCGCCGCCTCGCTCGGCGCCAAGGCGCCGAAGCTGCTCGATGCCTCGACGGCGTATCGTGTCGATCCCGACTGGGTCTATGGCCTGCCGGAACTGACGCCGGACCAGGCCGCGGCGATCGCCGCCGCGCCGCGCGTCTCCAACCCGGGCTGCTACCCGACGGGCGCGATCCTGATGCTGCGTCCGCTGGTCGAGGCCGGGCTCATGGCGCCGGACCATCCCGTCACGGTAAATGCCGTCTCCGGCTATACCGGCGGCGGCAAGTCCATGGTGGCGGCCTATGAGGCCCGCACCGCGCCGGACTTCGAGATGTACGGCCTCAGCCTGCGCCACAAGCATCTGCCGGAGATGCAGAAATACGCGCTGCTGACGCGCCGGCCGATCTTCGTGCCGGCTGTCGCCGACTATGCGCAGGGCATGCTGGACGCGATCCCGCTGCACCTCGACACGCTGGCTGGCAAGCCGAAGCCGGCCGACATCGAGGCGCTGCTCCGCGACCGCTACGCCGGCAGCCAGTATGTCCGCGTCGTGCCCGCCGAGGCCGGCGGCAAGATCGAGCCGCAGGCGTTGAACGGCACCAATGCCCTCGAGATCCGCGTCTATGGCGACGAGGCGCTCGGTCAGGCGGTGCTGGTCGCGCGCTTCGACAACCTGGGCAAGGGCGCGTCGGGGGCGGCGGTGCAGAACCTCGGGCTGATGCTGGGCATTCCGGTGAGTGCCGACCTGCCCGTCGCGGCCCCGCGCGCGGCCGAGTAGCGACCCGGGCGGGGTGGCCTTCCGCTGCCCCGCCTGCTGGCGCATCTTGCGCCCGAATCATCGGGAGGACCCGCCATGGACACGAACCAGACCCTGACGCTGCCGCCGTTCTACGTCTTCGAGGGGCACCGGCCGGTCGTCCACCCCACCGCCTTCGTCGCGCCGACCGCGGCCGTGATCGGCCAGGTGACGATCGGGGAGGGGTCCAACATCTGGTATCACTGCGTCCTGCGCGGCGACACCAACACCATCGCCATCGGCCGCGGCACCAACATCCAGGACGGCACGATCATCCACGTGAATGCCGGGCGCCAGTGCACGACGATCGGCGATGACGTGACGGTGGGCCACGCCGCCATCATCCACGCCTGCACGCTGAAGGACCGCGCCTTCGTCGGCATGGGCGCGACCGTGCTGGACGACGCGGTGATCGAGGAAGGCGGCGTGCTTGCCGCCGGCTCCGTGCTGCCGCCGGGCAAGGTCATCGGCGCCATGGAACTCTGGATGGGCAACCCGGCGAAGCTGGTGCGCGTCCTGACGGTCGAGCAGCGCGCCGGCTTCGACCGCACGGCGCCGCACTACGTGGAACTCTCCGGCCGCCACCGGCGCTCGCTCGGCGGCTGACCGCGGCCAGCGCAAGGACCGTTTGAGGCTGCCTGAACCGGCCTTGGGAATGCGCCATGCGGCGTATTCTCGAACGATCTCTCAGGGCGGCTGGGGATCCTGCGCCGCTCCGGCAGCACCTTGAGGCTGCCGGCGCCGGCCTTGGCAATGCGCCATGCGGCGCATCCTCAAACGATCTCTCAGGGCGGCGTGGGGGTCCTGCGCCGCTCCGGCAGCACCACCTGGCCGTCGCTGGCGTAGAGCAGGCAGGGACCGTCGCGGCGGTTCCGCTCGCGGTCGTCGTTGCAGGCATTGAGCGCGGCTTCCTCCGCAGCCGTCCGGCTGGCAGCGCCGGTGCGCCAGTAGAAGCGGCCGGTCGGGTGCATGGCCATGGCCTTGGGCTCCGGCCCGGCCACGTAGCGCGCCAGATCCGCACCGGGGCCGCGCCGCGTCGGCAGGATGCCCGGCACCTGGGCGAGATCGAAGGCGCCGGCATGGGCGACGCGCGGCATCGGGCGGGGCGGGCCGGGCTCCGCAAGGCGGTCATTCACCGCGACCAGGATGCAGGGCGCGCCATAGGCGATCTGGCAGCGCTCGAGCACGATCTCCGCGACGTCGACGTTCTCGGGCAGGGCGGAGATGCGCCAGGAGCCACGCCGGACACCCTGGATCGCGATCGCCTTCGCCGGGCCGCGCTCGGCGATGTAGGTTGCGGCGATGCGGTGGGCATCCTCCGGCGTCATCCGCGCGGCGAGCACGGTGGCGAGGCTCTCCTCCGTCACCGCGCCGGCGCCCGGCGCCGCGATGCGGTCAGCGCCGCCGCCGGGCGGTGCGCCGAGTTCGCGCAGGCGGTTCGCCGCCAGGTCGCGGAACAGGCCGGCCGGGAAGCGTGCCAGGTAGGCCTGCAGGTCGGCCGGGTTGCGGCTTGCGCGCACGCTTTCCCAGAAGACCAGCTCGGCGTCCCGCGCCGCGCCGGTGGCGGCCGTCGCGGCGGGGGGCGGCACGAAGTAGAATGCGCCCTCCAGCGCCGAATGCTCCCACGGCACCTGGCGGCCGCCGGTTGCCTCCCGCACCTCGCGGCGCACCTCGGCGAGCATCTGGCGGAGCTCAATCCCCGGCGCCTCGATCCTGCGCAACAACGCCCTGGTGAAGGGGCTGTTGCGGCCCTCGCCATCGGCCGCGACGGTGCCGGGCGCGGTGGAGAAGGCGACCAGCGTCCCCACGGCGGCCCGCAACTGCGCGAGGCCCAGGCCCACGGTCGCGCTGCGGCTCACGCCGGCGAGGCGCAGCCGGAAGGGATTGTCCCTGCAGGCATCGAGCAGCACGATCGAGACGCGCGCGACGCCATCCAGCTGCTCGCCGACGATGTCCATGTCGAGCGCCTCGAAGCGCAGGTCGCGTTCGCTGCCGATCTCGGCGGTGACCGGCAGAAGCCAGTTCCGCCCGCCGGCCTCGAGCGCATGGCCGGCGAAGTAGAACACCGCCGCCTCCGCCCCGCGCGCCGCCTGGCCGAGCCGTCGCACCGCCTGCTCGAGCTGCGCGCGGTCGGGATCGAGCACGAGGTCGGTGCGGAAGCCGAGGCGGGCGAGCGCGGCGGCGATGTCGGCCGCGTCGTTGGGCGGGTTCGCGAGCCCCGGGACGTGCCGGTAGGCGCCGGCGCCCACCACCAGCGCAACGCGCTGCGCCATGGCCGGCAGCGCGGCCAGCAGCAGGGTGGCGACAAGCAGGATCACCAGGCGTCGCATCGGCAGCGTGTCCGGGGAGCTTGGCGGGGTCAGGCTGCCACGCCGGGGCCACCGAGGGGAAGCGCCATGGAGACGGGGGGCTGACGCGGGTCCGCGCCTCTCCCATAGTCCCGGGGCCGGCACGTCTGCGGGGGAAGGAAGCGCATGGTCGAGACGATTTCGCGCCTGTTGGCGGGCGGGGCCGCCGGCGCCGCCGCGATCCGCGGCACCAATGAGCGGCCCACCCTGACCTTCGGCGCGCTGCGCGGCCTCTGCACGCGGACCGTCGCCACGCTGAACCGCCTCGGCATCGGGCGCGGCGACCGCGTGGCGATCGTGCTGCCCAACGGGCCGGAGATGGCGGCCGCCTTCCTCGCCATCGGCGCGGGGGCGACCACGGCGCCGCTCAACCCCGCCTACCGGGCGGAGGAATTCACCTTCTACCTCACCGACCTCAGGGCGAAGGCGCTGGTCATCCTGCACGGCATGGCGAGCGATGCGCGGGAGGTCGCCGCGCGGCTTGCCATCCCCGTGCTCGACCTGGTGCCGGGGGAGGCGGCCGGCGACTTCACGCTCGAGGGTGGCGAGCCCGGCAATGCCGCGAAGCCCGGCCTCGCCTGGCCCGAGGACGCGGCGCTGGTGCTGCACACCTCCGGCACCACGGCGCGGCCCAAGATCGTGCCGCTGAGCCAGGCGAACATCTGTGCCTCGGCGCGCAACATCGCGCGCACGCTGGAACTCGGGCCGGACGATGCCTGCCTGAACATCATGCCGCTGTTCCACATCCATGGGCTGATGGCGGCGGTTCTGGCATCCGTCGGCTCGGGCGGGGCGGTGGTCTGCTCGCCAGGCTTCGACGCGCTGCGCTTCTTCCGCTGGCTGGACGATGAACGCCCGTCCTGGGTGACGGCGGTGCCGACCATGCATCAGGCGATTCTGTCGCGCGCCGAGCGCAACCTCGATGTCATCCGCCGCGCGCCGCTGCGCTTCCTGCGCTCTTCTTCCTCCTCGCTGCCGGGGCCGGTGATGCAGCAGCTCGAGCAGGTCTTCGGCTGTCCGGTGGTCGAGAGCTACGGCATGACCGAGGCCTCGCACCAGATGTGCTCCAACCCACTCGCCGGGCCGCGCAAGCCGGGCTCGGTCGGTCGGCCCGCAGGGCCCGAGGTTGCCGTCATGGATGATGACGGCAATCTCCTCCCGGAGGGCGCGGTCGGCGAGGTCGTCATCCGCGGCCCCAACGTCACCGCCGGCTACGAAGCGAACCCGGAGGCCAACGCGAAGGCCTTCACGCATGGCTGGTTCCGCACCGGCGACCAGGGCGCCTTCGACGCCGAGGGCTTCCTGACCCTGACCGGCCGCCTCAAGGAACTGATCAACCGGGGTGGGGAGAAGGTGAGCCCGCTGGAGGTCGATGGCGTGCTCTCCGGCCATCCTGCGGTCGCGCAGGCGCTGACCTTCGCCATCCCGCACCCGAAGCTGGGCGAGGAGGTCGGCGCCGCCGTCGTGCTCCGCGACGGGATGGAATGCAGCGAGCGGGAGTTGCGCGAATTCGCGGCCGAACACCTCGCCGACTTCAAGGTGCCGCGGAAGGTCGTGTTCCTGGCCGAGATCCCGAAAGGGGCGACCGGCAAGCTGATGCGCATCGGCCTGGCGGAGAAGCTGGGTCTGACCGCCTGACCCGGCTCAGCCCCGCGGCGCCAGCCTGACCCACGATACCTCGCCGGGGCGGAACAGCGCCCGCGCCCGGCGCGACCACAGCGCTGGTGCGTGGTCCCCGACGATGAGCACCTCGAGCGGCTGCGTGCGCGCATCGAGGGCGACGGCGGCGACCGTCTCCATCAGGTCGGCCCACAGTTCCGCCATGAGGCAGATCTCCTTCTGGCCGAAGGGACCGCCCCCGTCGTCGCAGCCGAAGCGCGGCTGGCTATCACCCGGGCGGATCGGCGCATGCGTGTTCAAGGTCAGCCAGTACGTGAAGCGGCCTTCCGGACGAGGCGGCAGCAGGCGCGGCAGGCTGGCGCCGATTTCGGTGTCGCAGAGCCCGGTGAAGACGCCGCCGCAGCGGTTGTGCAGCGTGTCGGCCATCTCCTCCGCGAAGAGCATCCGCTGGAAGCCGAGCAGCGGGTACCAGTCGCGCCGGTCGAACATCTGGCCGGTGTAGGCGTGCAGGGCGACGGTCCGCCGGCCGGCCTCGGCCAGTCGCCGGGGAAGGCAGTCGCGGGCGGCCTCTGCGGTCAGGGTGGTGTAGGACTGGGAGGAGCGGCAGAGTTCGCGGAGCTCGCCGGAGGTCGTGGCGCCGAAATAGGGCACGGTGCCGCTGGTGACCTCGTAGGCCGCACGCAGCCGGCGCGAGCCGAAGGCCGAGAGCACCAGTTCCCGGTGCGCCGGGTCGGCGAAGGCGCCGAGGCTTTCCACGACCACGAGCAGCGCGTTCCTTTGGCCCGGTGCCAGCACCGCTTGCTCGAACCCCGAGCGCCTGGCGGCGGAGTCGAGTTCCGCGGGCGCGCTGCGCAGCGTCAGGAACGAGACGTTGCCGGTCGCATAGGTCCAGACATCCCCGCCTGCGAGGGCGAGCGTGGCCAGCAGCGCCGGCACCAGGCTGGCCTGGCGGAGCGCCTCGCGGTGCCGCGCGAGAAGCAGCAACGACGTGGTGGTCGACGACGCGACGCCCGCGATCAGTGCGAGATAGAGCGGTGAGGCGGCGAGATTGAGTTCCGAGGTGAACTTCAGCGCCTGCAGGATCCCCAGCGGCGTCAGGTGGAAGGTTGCGGAGAGGGTCCAGACGATATCCGCGGCCAGCACGAGAAGGTAGGTGCCGCAGGCGACCGCGAAGGGTAGGCGCCGGGCGAGGAGGACGACCCAGAGGTAGAGGAAGAAGGCCGGCGTCCGCAGCGGCACCCCGACATCGGCCGCGATGCCCAGCAGGTGCACGGCATTGGGCAGGAGCACCCCGGCGAGCAGCGCGACGATCTCGGGATGGCCGGCGAGGCGGCTTCCGCGTCCCCGGTCGGGAAGTGTCACGGTGCTCGACACGTTGATGCCCGGCGCCTGCCTCTGCCCTGCGCGCGCCCCGATGGTGCCGCCCGCGTTCTTTCAGGTTATCACACGATCGTCAGCAAGAGATACCACTTATGGATGTATCTCCTGATGCGGTGGCAGGCGCCGGGATGCCCCCGATCCCCCGACTCGCGCATGGCGCGAGCGCCTTACGCCGGGCCGGACCTTCCGGCCCGGCCGCGCCGCGGCCATACTCTCGCGGACAGGAAGGAGCGGCGGGCGGCCCATGAAAATCTGCATCTTCGGGGCCGGCGCGATCGGCGGGCTGATGGGCGCCAGGCTTGCCGCGAAGGGTGACGCGGAGGTGACGGTCATCGCCCGCGGCCCGCACCTCGCCGCGATGCAGGCCAATGGCCTGAAGCTGGTCAGCGAGGGGCAGGAGACCGTCGTCCGCCCACGCTGCGTCGCATCGGCCGAGGAAGCCGGCCCGCAGGACTATGTTGTCGTCACCCTGAAGGCGCATTCCCTGCCATGTGCCGCGGCGCAGATGCAGCCGCTGCTCGGGCCGGAGACTGCGGTTGTCAGCGCGGTCAACGGCGTGCCCTGGTGGTACTTCCACGGCCTCGGCGGCCCGCATGAGGGCCGCATCGTCGCCAGCGTCGATCCGGGCGGCGAGGTCACCCGCCTGCTGCCGCCGTCGCGCGCCATCGGCTGCATCGTCTATCCCGCCGCCGAGGTGACCGCGCCCGGCGTCATCGAGCACACCTACGGCGACCGTTTCTCCCTGGGCGAGCCTGACGGGTCGCGCACCCCGCGCGCGCAGAGGTTGTCCGAGGCGCTGATCGCCGCCGGCTTCAAGGCGCCGGTGCGGCCGCGCATCCGCGACGAATTGTGGGTCAAGCTCTGGGGCAACATGGCCTTCAACCCGATCTCGGCGCTGACCACGGCGACGCTCGACGTGCTGGTCGCCGACGAGGGCCAGCGCGGCGTGGCCCGCGCCATGATGCTGGAGGGCCAGCGGGTGGCGGAGGCGCTCGGCGTGCGCTTCGCCATCGACGTCGACAAGCGCATCGCCGGCGCGGCCGAGGTCGGCGCGCACAGGACCTCGATGCTGCAGGACCTCGAGCGCGGCCGGCCGATGGAGATCGAGGCCCTGCTCGGCGCGGTGGTGGAACTGGCCGAACTGGTCGGCGAGCCTGCACCCACCTGCCGCACCGTGCTCGCGCTGGTGCGCGCGCGCGCCAGGGCGGCCGGCTGCCTGCCGTGATCCTCGGCGCGCAAGCCATTGTCCGCCCGCGCGGCGATGGCCAGATGCGTGGGCGGAGGTGACTGCCATGGAGCACAACCTTGTTCCCGGCCGCCGCGGCGCCTGCCTCGCGGCCCTTGGTCTGCTGGCTGCCTGCACGAACCGCCCACCGCCACCCGTGGTCAGCCTGCCGATGGCGCCGGGCTTCGTCCTCACCGACCCGGTGCGTCAGTCGATCCTGCACACGGGCTATGCCTTCGCGACCCGCGGGAGCATGAACGGGCGGCCCTGGGAGGCCGCGCAGGCGATTTCCGAAGTCGAGTTCCTCGCTGTCGAGCTCGACGCCAACCAGCGCTGGATCGAGATGTCCGGGCTGGCGAAGATGGCCCTGGTGCAGGCACGGCCGGAATGGCGGGGGGCGCTCGGCATCGCCGCCGACGCGCAGCCGCAGGCGGTGATCGACGCGATGACGCGGGTGCGGCTCGCCTATGGCGCCCAGGACAGCGCCGCCGCGGCGGTCGCGCTGCAGCCGCCCTTGTTCACGCCGGGCGGGGCGTCAGGCCTTGCGCGACTGAACGAATTGCCGCCTCTACCGCGCACCGCGCGTGCCGCGATGCTGGCCCAGCAGGAGTTGATGCGCATGGATAGCCGAAACCGAAGGGATGACTGGCAGTGACTCTTCGTCGTGCGTTGCTGCTGATGCCCGTGGCCCTCGGCGCGTGCGAGGAATTGCGCACGCCTGCCGCCGCGCCGCCTGCCGTGCTGACCTCCGCTTCCAGCGCCGGTGCGCCGCTTCGCGCCGCGGTGGCGGCCACCGCCGCCGCCTTCGCGGGGCAGGGCGCGGCCCTCACCGACCGCCCCGCCGATGCGGCGCTCGCGATCGCCCGGCTCGAGGCGCTGGAGATGGAGGTCGCGAACCGCCGCGCCTGGCCGGAACTCTCGCCCTCCCTCGCCACGGCCATGCGTACGGCGCGGAACGAGACGCGCGCGGCACTCGGCGCCGCGCAGCAGGCACCGGGACCGGAGGTGGTCCGGGCGCTTGCCACCGTCTCCTCCCGCCTGCGCGCGGGGGACCGGGCCGGAGCAGCCGCGGCGCTGCCGCGGAGCCTGTTCGAGCCGGGCGGGGAGGCGACACTCGATCGTCTCGGCGCCCTCGGCCCGCTGCCGGCGGCGGAGCAGGCCACCGCCGCATTGCTGCGCGACGTGCGGCGGCTCGACCTCGACGGCGGCTGGGCGGGGGCGGGGAACTGGTGGCAGACCGGCGCCCCCGGCACGATCACCGACGGGCTCGGCGCCGGGTACTGATCAGTCGGTCGCCATGACCTTCACGAAGGCGCCGGGTGCGTCTTCGATGGCGGGGAGGGCGCCTTCCCCGGGGATACGTGCCGAGACCATGGTCTTGTCCTGGCCGCTCACCCAGCGGTGCCAGTCCGGCCACCAGGAGCCGGCGAGTTCCGTCGCGCCCTTGAACCAGGCCTCCGGGTCGGGGGGCAGTTCCTCGTTGATCCAGTGGCTGTACTTGCCGGCGTCGGGCGGGTTGGCGACGCCCGCGATGTGGCCCGAGGCGGCGAGCACGAAGCGCACCGGCCCCTGGTAGATCTGCGTCGCGCGGTAGGTGGATTTCCACGGCGCGATGTGGTCCTCCCGCGTGCTCAGTATGTAGGCGGGGGTCTTGATCTTGCGCAGGTCGAGCTTCACGCCCAGCAGCTCGACGCCGCCCGGCTTCACCAGGTCGTTCTGCTGGTACATCCGGCGCAGGTAGAAGGAGTGCATGCGGGCCGGCATGCGGGTGGAATCGTCGTTCCAGTAGAGCAGGTCGAAGGGGAAGGGCTCCTGGCCCATCAGGTAGTTGTTCACCACGAAGGACCAGATCAGGTCGTTCGCGCGGAGCATGTTGAAGGTGGTCGCCATCTCCCGGCCCTCGAGGTAGCCGAGCTTCGACATCTTCTGCTCGAGCGCGGAGAGTTGCTCCTCGTCGATGAAGACGCCGAGTTCGCCCGCTTCCTCGAAATCCACCATCGTCGTGAAGAAGGTCGCGGACTTTACCCGCGTATCCTTCTTCGCCGCCATCTGCGCGAGCGTGGACGCGAGCAGCGTGCCGCCCAGGCAATAACCGATGACGTTGGCGCCCTTCTCGCCGGTCGCCTTCTCGATGGCGTCGAGCGCGGCGTGGGGGCCTTCGAGCATGTAGTCGTCGAAGCCCTTCTCCGTGAGCTTCTCATCCGGATTGACCCAGGAGATGACGAAGACCGTGTGGCCCTGTTCGACGGCCCAGCGGATGAAGGAGTTCTTCGGCCGCAGGTCGAGGATGTAGAACTTGTTGATCCAGGGCGGGATGATCAGCAGCGGGCGCTTCAGCACCTTCTCGGTGGTGGGCGCGTACTGGATCAGCTGCATCAGGTCGTTCTGGTAGACGACCTTGCCCGGGGTGACGGCGATGTTCTCGCCCACCTTGAACTTGGTGTCGTCCGTCATGCGGATCTTGAGTTGGCCGCGGCCGCGCTCAAGATCCGTCAGCAGGTTCGACAGGCCACGCAGCAGGTTCTCGCCGCCCGTCTCGGCGGTGCGGCGCAGCACCTCCGGGTTGGTCAGCAGGAAGTTCGTCGGGCTCATCGCATCGACGAACTGCCGCGTGTAGAAATCCACCTTCTGCGCCGTCTTGGGCTCCAGCCCCTCGGCACCTTCGACGACGGAGCGGAAGTAGCGCGCCGAGAGGAGGTAGGTCTGGCGGATGAAGTCGAAGACCTCGTGCTCGCGCCAGGCGTCGTCCTTGAAGCGGCGGTCCTTGTCGTCCTCGGCGATCACCGGCTGCGGGTCATCGCCCATCATGCGCCGCGCGGTGTTCTGCCAGAGGGTGAGGTAGTCGTGCCAGAAGCCGAGTTGCGCCTGCACCAGCCGCGCCGGGTTGGCCATCAGCCGCGTCGTCATCTCGAGGAAGGCGTTGCCGATCTTCAGCGGGTCCGGATCGGCGGAGGACCCGGCCTGGCGCTTGAGGAAGTCCGAGACGATGCGCTGCCCGCGCTCCGCCACGTCGGCCATGGTCCGGCTCACGAGGGCCGGGTCCGGTAGCCGGAAGGAGGAAGCGTTGGGTGACTCTTTGTCGGCCATCGGAGTTTCCGGTGCGTGCGAAGCCGCCCCGGCCTTCGCGCGCCGACCGATTCGGGCTACCGCTTCGCCAGCATATGGCAGGGGCGGGATGACCGGTCGAATGGGCCGCGAGACAGGGCAGGGTCACGGTAGGGGTCGCCAACCGGCCGATCAAGCACGGTGGGCGTTGCTCCTGCCGACGCTGCTCTGCGCTGCGTGCAGCGCGGGGCAGGGGCCGGAGTCGATCGGCCCGGTCTGGAGCCGCGTGACCGGCCCCGCCTTTGAAGGGCGAGAGGCGCCGCCCGGTGCCGATGGGGCCTTTCCCAACCTCGGAACGATCCCCGCGCGCCCGACCGTGCCGGATCCCGCGGTGCGGGACGCGCTGACCGCAGCCCTGGCGGCCGAACGGCAGCGCAGCCGCAATCCGCTCGACCCCGAGCGCCAGCCGGAACCGATGCGACCCGCCGGGACGCCGGGCGATGCCGCCATGCCGATGCGGCCGCCTGGCCCGGTGGCCCTCCCCGCCGCGCCGCGCGTGCCGTGGGAGGAGGCGCCGATC
>NZ_JAAEDM010000032.1 GCF_018129065.1 Neoroseomonas soli
GGCGCCGGCCGCCGCCATCTCAGCCCGCGGCCGGGGCGGGTGGCGCCGCTTCCGCGGCCGGTCCCGGCGGCTTCCCGCCGAACACCGTGACGTAGAGCGTCGGCAGGAAGACCAGCGTCAGCAGCGTCGCGACCATCAGCCCGCCCATGATGGCGAAGGCCATCGGCCCCCAGAACACCGTCGGCGCGATCGGGATCAGCCCGAGCACGGTCGAGACCGCGGTCAGCAGCATCGGGCGCAGGCGGGAGGACGCCGCGGCGATCACCGCGTTCCAGACATCCTTGCCTTCCTCGCGATCGGCTTCGATCTGCATGATCAGGATGATCGCGTTCTTCGCGATCATGCCGAGCAGCGAGAGGATGCCGAGGATCGCCACGAAGCCGAGCGGCCGGTTGAAGGCCAGCAGCGCCAGCACCACGCCGATGATACCGAGCGGCAGCAGCGCCAGCACCAGCCCCAGCCGCCGGAAGGAGCCGAGCTGGAACATCAGCAGCGTGAGCATGATGAGCAGCATCATCGGCACCACGGCGATGACCGAGGCCTGGCTGTCCGCGCTTTCCTCCGCGATGCCGCCGAGGTCGACGCGGTAGGGCCGTTCGAGCCGCGCGTTCAGCGCGTCGATGCGCCCCTGCACCGCGGCGACCACCGTGTCGGGCAGAACGCCGGGGTTGACGTCGGCGCGCACGGTCAGTGTCGGCACGCGGTCGCGCCGCCAGATCAGCGGGTATTCCTGCGTGTGCTCGAAGGTCGCGAGCTGCGTCAGCGGCACCGTCCGCCCGCCCGGCAGCGACACCTGGAGCGAGCGCAGCGTATCGAGCGAGAGCCGCTGGTCCGAGGTCGCGCGGGCCACCACGTCGATCAGGTAGATGTCGTCGCGCACCTGCGTGATCGTCGTGCCCGTGACCGCGCCGTTGATCGCGGCCGCGAGTTCCGCCGAGGACAGGCCGAGCAGTCGCGCCTGGTCCTGGTCCACCCGCACGCGCAACTGGCGAGAGGGTTCCATCCAGTCGAAATGGACATGCCGCGCGCCGGGTGTGTCGGCGAGGATCTTCGCGACATCCTGCGCGATCTCCCGCACGCGCTCGATGTCCGGCCCGTTGACGCGGTATTGCAGCGGCCAGCCGACCGGCGGGCCGAGTTCCAGCGGATAGACGCGCGAGACGGCGGCGGGGAACTGCTCGGCGAGCAGCGTCTCGAGCCGCCGGTGCAGCCTTTCGCGCCCCGCCAGGTCCTTCGCCACCACCACCGCCTGGGAGAAGAAGGGCAGGGCCAGTTGCACGTTCAGCGGCAGGTAGAAGCGGATGGCGCCGCGGCCGACATAGGTGCTCCAGCGCTGCACGTCCGGATCGGCGGCGAGCGCGGCGTCGAGGCGCTGGGCCACTTCCTCGCTCGCGAAGATCGAGGCGTTCTGCGGCAGCGTCACCTCGACCAGCAACTCGGTGCGGTCGGAGGAGGGGAAGAACTGCCGCGGCACGAACTGCATGGCGAAGATTGCGGCGCCGAACATCACGACGGTGAAGGCGATGGTCACCCACTTCGCCCGCATCGCCATGGTCAGGAAGGCGGTGTAGCCGCGCAGGATGGCGCCGGGCTTCACGGGCTCCACCGCGCCCTTCGGCGCCTTGAGGATCGCCATGCCGAGCAGCGGCGCGAAGATCACCGCCACGAACCAGGACACGATCAGCGCGATGCCGACCACGGCGAAGATCGAGAAGGTGTATTCGCCCGCCGAGGACCGCGCGAAGCCGATCGGCACGAAGCCCGCGATGGTCACCAGCGTGCCGATCAGCATGGAGGAGGCGAGGGTGGAATAGGCGAAGGTCGCCGCCTTCGGCTTGGAATCGCCCGCCGCCAACCGCCGGATCATGGCGTCGATGGTCGTCATCGCGTCATCGACCAGCAGGGTCAGCGCGATGATCAGCGCACCGAGCGAGATGCGCTGGAGGTCGATGCCGAACACCGACATCAGCGGGAAGACGATTGCGAGCGTCAGCGGGATGGACAGCGCCACCACCGAGCCGGCCCGCATGCCGAGCGCCACGAAGGACGCCGCCATGATGATCAGGATCGCCTGCCAGAGGCTGTCGGTGAAGTCGCCGATCGCCTCGTCCACCGTCACCGACTGGTCGGCCACGAGGACGGGCTCGATGCCGATGGGCAGGTTGGCGCGGATCTCGTCCATCGCCGCCTTGATGTTGCGGCCGAGGGCCAGGATGTCCCCCGAATCCCGCATCGCGACCGCAAGGCCGATGGCGGGCTGGCCGTTCACGCGGAACATCGGCTGCGGCGGATCGGCGGTGGCGCGGCGGACCTCGGCGATGTCGCCCAGGCGGAAGATGCGCTCGCCGACCACGAAGTTGACGTTGCGGATGTCCGCCTCGTTCGCGAAGGCGCCCGAGACGCGGACCGAGAGGCGTTCCTGCCCGGTCTCCACCAGCCCCGCCGGGCGCACCAGGTTCTGCGCCTGCAACGCCGCGATCAGCGCACCGCGGTTCAGCCCGAGGCCGGCGAGGCGCTCGGTCGAGAACTCGATGAAGATGCGCTCATCCTGCGCGCCGAGGATCTCGACCTTCGAGACATCCGGCACCAGCAGCAGGCGCGACCGCGCGGCCTCGACCTGGTCGCGCAGCTCGCGCTGGGTGAAGCCGTCGGCGGTGAAGCCGTAGATGATGCCGAAGGTGTCGCCGAAATCGTCGTTGAAGAACGGCCCGACCATGCCCTGGGGCATGGTGTGGCGAATATCGGCGACGCGCCGGCGCACCTGGTACCACATGTCCGGCACCACGGCGGGCGGCGTAGCACCCTTGAGGTCCACGAAGATCGTGGTCTGGCCGGGCACGGTGTAGGAGCGGATCCGTTCGAGGTTCGGCGTCTCCTGCAAGGTGCGCTCGAGCCGTTCCGTCACCTGCAGCAGCGTCTCCTCGATCGTCGCCCCCGGCCAGACGGCGGAGACGATCATGGTGCGGAAGGTGAAGGCGGGGTCCTCGTTGCGCCCGAGCTTGAGGAAGGCGAAGGAGCCCGCCACCAGCGCGACGATCATGAAGTAGACGACGAGCGAACGCCGCCCGATCGCCCATTCCGACAGATTGGGCCCGATCATCGCGCGCCGCCGAGCAGGCGCACCTTCTGGCCCGGCCTGAGCGCCTGGACGCCGGCCGTGACCACGATCTCACCGGCTTCGAGGCCGGTCCCGACCACCACATGGCCGGGGTCGTGGCGCACCAGTTCGACCGTGCGCAGCGCGACGGTCTGGTCCGCCGGATTCACCACCCAGACGGCGGGCGCGCGGTCGGCCCGCGTAAGCGCCGAGGCCGGGATCGAGAAGCCCGCGCTGGACCCGAGCGTCAGCCGCCCCGTCACCGTCGCGCCGAGGCGCATGGCCGGTGGCGGGTCCGCGAGGCCGACGCGCACCTGGAAGGTGCCGGTCACGGCATCGGCGCGCGGCGCGACCTCGCGCACGCGGCCGGTGGTGCGAATATTGGGGTCGGTGGCGAGGACGATCTCGATCACCGGATTGGCCGGCGCCTGGTCCTTCAGCACCGGCGGCACGTCGAAGACGGCGTCGCGGCCCTCGTCGCGGGCGACCTGCACGATCATGCGGCCGGGCTGCACCACTTCGCCGGGCTCGGCGCCGCGCGCGGTGACGCGGCCATTCACGTCGGAGACGAGTTCGGTGTAGCCGAGCCGGGTTTCCGCGATGCCCACCTGCGCCTGGGCCGCATCGACCGCCGACTGCGCGCTCTGCTGCGTCTGCGCCGCCTGGTCGTAGCGGACACGGGTGGTCCAGCCGTCGCGCAGCAGTTCGGACTGTCGCCAGTAGTTGTTGCGCGCCTCGGTCAGTTGGGCGGAGGCCGCGGCGAGCTGCGCGCGGGCGGCGCGCAGGCCGTTCTCCTCGTTCTCGCGGTTCAGCCGCGCCACCACCTGGCCGGCGCGCACCGTGTCGCCCACGTTGACCAGCCGCTCGACCATCCGCCCGTCGATGCGGAAGGCGAGGTTCACCTCCGTCTCGGCCTGCACCGTGCCGGTCAGCGAGACGACTTCCCCGCCCGCGCTGCGTTCCACCGTCACGACGCGCACCGGGCGGACTTCCGGCGGCGCGGGTGGGGGGGCGCTGTCGCAGGCGGCGAGCAGCCGGAGGGCCAGCAAGCCTGGCATGACCGCGCGAAGGAAGGGCCGGATGGGCGAATACTGCATCATGAGGTCCATGGTCGCCGGTATCGGCAGGTCATTGCGTCGTCGGGTCATGCATCGCGCCGAGGGGATGCGCAAGCGAAACGCGAATGACGGCGGGCTCGGGGCTGCCCGGCGCGGCCAAACCATGAGCCCAACGTCCCGCACCCTGGTTCGTGCGTCCCAGGGCGGGCGTCAGCGCGCCGGCAGCGCCTCGGTCACCCGGTCGAGCAGGTAGGGAAAGAAGGGGTTGGAGGTGACGCGCGACAGCGAGTCGAGCCCGACCGCCAGCACGCCCCGCTCCCCGCGGATGGCCAGCGCGCCGAGCCGCACGCCGAAATCCTCCGCCGGGTCGGGTTCGGCGCCGTAGAGCCCGTCCTGCGGCGGGAAGGGCAGCGCGACGTGGGAGAGCGAGAAGACCTCCCGCGGCCAGGCGAGGCCCAGCGGCATCGCGGTTTCCTCCTGGCTGCCGACCGGGGTCCGGCGCGCGATGGCGGCGTTGGTCTCGGCCGCCGCGTTGGTGACGATGGTCAGGCCGTAGGCGCGTGGCGCGGGCGGGACGATGCGGCCGAGCGCCGCCTCCGCCCCCGCCGCGAAGAGCGGGCCGAACTTCACATTCCGGTTCAGGTCGAAGAGCACGAGCTCGCTGCCATTGGCCGGCAGGCGCGCATGGAGCGCCGAGAGCACCGCCGGCGTCGAGACCGTCGCGTCCACCACGGATTGGAAGGTGAGCACCGGCGGCAGCGCGGCAAGCCGCCCCGCGCCCGCCAGCCGGTCGAGCTGCGCCTGCAATGCCGCCGTCAGCCGGTGGGTCTGCCGCGCCGCCTGGACCGGAAAGGAGTTGTACTTGAAGGGGTTGAATTCCGGCTGCACGTCGAGCCAGGCGGCGCGGGCGAAGCGGGGCAGCAGCGCCGGCCACCCCGCGATGCCGGCGAAGCGGGCGAAGGCGGTCACGCCCACCATGGGGGAGAGCAGCACGATGCGTTCCGCGCGCGGCAGGCGCGCATCCTCGATGGCGTCGAGCTGATGCTTGAGCGCGAGCGCGCCGCCGTTCGAGTAGCCGACCAGGTGGATCGGCCGCTCCCGCCCGACCCGCGCCTGCGCTTCCCGCATCGCGAGGCGCGTCGCGGCCATCCAGTCCTCCCAGGCCGCGCGCGTCAGGCCGGCGGGGACGGTGCCGTGGCCGGGCATGCGCATCCCGATGGCGAGGAAGCCGCGCGCGCGATAGGCCTCGGCCAGGTGGCGCAGGCTGAAGGGCGCGTCGGTCAGCCCGTGCAGGAAGACGGCGGCACCGCGCGGGGCACCCTCCGGCTCCAGCACGAAGGAACGGTTCCAGTCGCGCGCGAAGCGCGCCGGGTTCACCGGGCTGCCCGCGAAGAAGCGGTTCGCCGGGACACGGTCGGCGGGGTCGAGCGCCTCCGTCACCTCCCGCCGCACGGTGGCGAAGGCGGCTTCCTCCGTCGCGAGCCAGCCGCGCCAGTCGGCGGCATCGAGGGCGTCCGGCGACAATTCCTCCGGCACCACCAGGTGCCAGGGCGCGAGCGGCGGGCCCTGCGTCGCTTCCCAGGCGCGGACGCCGAGCACCAGCAGCAATGCCGCCGCGACCGCGGCCGCCGCGCGGATCAGCCAGCGCCTCGCGAAGGATGTCATGCCTGTCTCCGGGTCCCCGTCGAGCGGTGTCGCACGGAACCGCGTCCGGATCGAAGCCCTTGCGCCGCGCGTGCAGCCGACCCAGGCTGGCGCCGATTCCCGGGAAGCTGCCGAACCTCATGACCACCGATCGCGGACTTCGCATCCTCGTTGGCCTCTGCGCCACCGTGCTCGTCGCGGCTGCGCTCCAGGCGGGCCAGACCATCTTCGCGCCGGTCGTCTTCGCCTTCTTCGTCATCGCGCTGGTCTGGCCGGTGCAGCGCGTGGTGCAGGCGCGGATGCCGGCGGGCCTCGCCATGATCGGCACGGTGCTGGTCACGCTCGTCGTCGTCGCGGGGCTGGCGATGTGCATCGCCTGGGCCTTCGGGCGCGTGGCGCAGTGGGTGGTGGCCAATGCGTCCCAGTTGCAGGCGCTGTACAACGCCAAGATCGCCTGGCTCGAGTCGCAGGGCATCGCGGCGGCCGGTCCGCTCGCCGAGCAGTTCGACGTGCGCTGGCTGGTGCGCATCGCGCAGGGCGTGCTCGCGCAGTTGCAGGGCGTCATCAGCTTCGTGGTGGTGACGGCGGTCTTCGTCATCCTCGGCCTGCTGGAAGTGGGGCAGGTGGCCTCGCAGCTCGCGGCGCGCGGGGAGAGCGCGGCGGCGCGCGGGGTGCTCTCCGGACTGGCTGCGAGTGCTTCGAAACTGCGCGCCTACATGCTGGTGCGGACCTTCGCGAGCGTGCTGACGGGCGTGCTGGTCTGGGCCTTCGCGCTCTACATGGGGCTCGACCTTGCGGCCGAATGGGGCGTCATCGCCTTCGTGCTGAACTACATCCCGTTCATCGGGCCGCTGGTCGCAACCGTCTTCCCGACCGCCGTCGGCATGCTGCAATTCGGGTCCTGGCAATCCGTCGTGACCATCTTCGCGGTGTTGCAGGTGATCCAGTTCCTGATCGGGTCCTACCTGGAGCCGCGCCTCGCGGGGAAACACCTGGCGGTGTCGCCCTTCATGGTGCTGGTGGCGGTATTCCTCGGCGCATTCCTGTGGGGGATTCCCGGGGCTTTCATCGGCGTGCCGGTGCTGATCGCCGCGCTGACGCTCTGCGAGCAGTTCGAGGGCAGCCGCTGGGTGGCGGAACTGCTGTCGGGCAAGGGCGCGGGCGGCGGGTGACGCCGCGGGGAGGAGCGTGGCGCACCTGTCGCGTCTCACACCCGTTCCGAAATCCCTGACGAGGTCCCGGGTTCCAAAGGCCTTTCGGCCGATGGGTCCCCATTGACGTTGCTTGCAACAGCAATGGGGACCCGTGGCGGGGAGAGGGGCGGCGCCCCTCTCCGCCGCGTCAGAACGACCCCAACGTGCTCCCCAGCACGATCACCGCCGCCAGCGCGATCAGCGCGCCGACGATGCACGCCATGACGATGTCGAGGTACGACTGCCTGTGCGTGGACCCGCACACCGCGAGCAGCGTCACCACCGCGCCGTTGTGCGGCAGGCTGTCCAGCGTGCCTGCCCCGATCACCGCCACCCGGTGCAGCAGTCCCGGGTCGATGCCCTTTTCCGCCGCCAGCGCCATGTAGGTCGGCCCCAGCGCGTCGAGCGCGATGGTCAGCCCGCCCGAGGCCGAGCCCGTCAGCGCCGCCAGGATGTTCGTTGCCGCCGCGAGCGAGACCAGCGGCCCGCCGCCGATGCCGAGCACCCAGTCGCGCACCGCCTCGAAGGCCGGCATGGCCGCGACCACCGCGCCGAAGCCCACCAGGCTGGCGACGCTGAAGATCGGCAGGACCGAGGCATTGGCGCCGGCATCCATCGTCGCCCGCAGGTCCGGCAGCCGCGCGAAGGATGTGGCGAGTTGCACCAGGATGGCGGCAAGCAGCGCCACCGCCACCGACCACACGCCCGCGACCGCCGCGAGGCTGGTGCCGCCCCAGCGCGGCTCGGCGAGGAAATCCGCGTTCATGTTCGGCAGGACGGCCATCGACATGAGGAGGTTCACGCCGACCACGACGAACAGCGGCAGCGCCGCGAGCAGGATCGGCGGTTCCCCCGCCGCATGCGGGCTGCGGTGCATCTCGGCGGGGTCGAATTCGCGCGCGGTGGAGGCGCGCTCGCGGATCACGGGGTCGTCGGCGGCGGCATCGACGGGGGCGGGCGTCTCGTCCCCGAAGCCTTCGCCGGCGGCGCGCGCGCGGGCCTCGGCGCGTTGCAGCCACCACAGCCCGAAGCCGAGCATGATGGCGGAGGCCAGGATGCCGAGCCCCGGCGCCGCGAAGGGCGTGGTGCCGAAGAAGGGCATCGGGATGGCGTTCTGGATCGCCGGCGTGCCCGGCATGGCGGACATGGTGAAGGTCGATGTGCCGAGCGCGATCGCCGCGGGCATCAGGCGGCGGGGGATGCCGGCCTCGCGGAACAGCGCCATCGCCATCGGCACCAGCACGAAGATCGCGACGAAGAGGGACACGCCGCCATAGGTGACCGCCGCGCCGGCCAGCACGACCGAGAGCAGCGCCCGCTGCGGCCCCAGCTTCGCCGTCATCCACCGCGCGATGGCGCCGACCGAGCCGCTGTCCTCCATCAGCTTGCCGAACAGCGCGCCGAGCAGGAACAGCGGGAAGAACTGCGCGACGAAGCGCGCCGCGCTGCCCATGAAGGTCTGCGTCCAGTGCGCGAGCAGCGGCTCACCCGCGAAGCCCGCGGCGACCAGCGCCGCGACCGGGGCCAGCAGCAGCACCGACCAGCCGCGATAGGCCAGCCAGACGAGGACCGCGAGGCCGAGGAGGATCCCGAGGAGGCCCATCGCCTCACGCCTTCTGGAGCAGGTATTCGATCGGCAGCGTCGATCGGGTGCCGAGTGCCTCGCCGTGCTCGGCCAGGAAGGCGTCGGCCGCGCGGCGGCCCTCGTCGCGCAGCATGGTCAGGAACTCCCATTCCGCGTTGAGCTTGGAGGAGGCGCCGAGTTCCAGCAGCAGCCCGCTGCGGACCAGGTGCACGCGCATCCTGGCCCAGTGGGCGGTGCGCTCGTTGCCGGGATCGGCCACCGAACGCAGCAGCGCCATCATCTGCAGTTCCTTGAGCAGCACGGCGTTGAAGGCGACCTCGTTCAGCCGGTTGAGGATGTCCCGCGCGCTTTTCGGGATACCCGGCCGCTCCACCGGGTTGATGCCGACGATGATGGTGTCGTCGGACACGCACTCGTCGATCAGCGGCGTCATGGTCGGGTTGCCCGAATAGCCGCCGTCCCAATAGGCCTGCCCGTCGATCTCCACCGCCTGGAACATCATCGGCAGGCAGGCGGAGGCGAGCAGCGCCTCGGGCGAGAGGTCGGCATTGCGGAACACCCGCGGCCGCCCCGTGTGCACGTTGGTCGCGGTGATGAAGAGCTTCACCGGCGCCTGCGGGAGGCGGGCGAAATCCACCGCCTCGGCCAGGATGGCCGCCAGCGGGTTGGGCAGCCCGAAATCCAGGTCGTAGGGGGAGAAGACGCGCGTCGCGATGTCCATCGCCAGGTAGCCGGGCGAATGGTCGAGCGACCAGCGCCCGAGCAGCACGTCGAGCGGCCCGCGCCTCAGCGGGCTGAGCGCCGCGGCCTCCGAGACGCGGCGCCAGAAGGCCGCCAGCGCATCCTGCGCGCCCTCCCGCCCGCCGATCGCCAGGCCGTGGGCGAGCACCGCGGCGTTCATCGCCCCGGCCGAGGTGCCGGAGGCGGCTTCGATGACGAGCCATTCCTCCTCGAGCAGCCGGTCCAGCACGCCCCAGGTGAAGGCGCCGTGGCTGCCCCCACCCTGCAGCGCGAGGTCCACGAGGATCGGCGCGCGCGTGGCGGCGCGGCGGGCGGGGCGTTGGGCCATGGGTCTTCGGTCGCCTTGGTTCCTGCCGCCGGCTGGGGCCTGTCAGCCCATGCACCGGAAGGCGAGTGTTAGTGTGCGCTGCACAAAATCGATCCGAAACTAAACCGGGTTGCGCGTCGGAGGGAAGCGCCCGCGGGGTGACGCTTCCGGGAAGCGGGCCCGGCGGCGCTTCCCGGCCGGGACCGGCGCACCCTAGACTGCGGCTCCCCGTCCGGCAGCGCCGGGGCCGGGCACTGCGGACATCGGCAGGGAAGAAGGGGCGCACGGCATGAGGTTGCAGGGTTGGCTCTGGCGCCGAGGGGCGCCGGCGCGGTTGCTGGGCGCGTTCCTGGCTCTGCTGGCCCTGGCCGGCTGCGGCAGCATCCGGCGACTCGACCCCCCACCCGTGGCGGTGAGCGAGTCGGAGCCTGTCCTCGGCATCCCCAATGCACGGCTGTGGCTCGATTCGGGGGGCGACGCGCTGCTGCGCGAAGGGCGGCTGATGCAGGAGCGCCAGGTCGCCCTGCTGCCGCCCGGCCGGCGCGGCGCCTTGCCGCCGGCGAATTTCCTGGCCCTGTCCGGCGGCGGGGACAACGGCGCCTTCGGGGCGGGGCTGCTGGTGGGCTGGACGCAATCCGGCCAGCGGCCGTCCTTCGACCTCGTGACCGGCATTTCCGCTGGCGCGCTCATCGCCCCCTTCGCCTTCCTCGGCCCGGACTACGACCCGCAAGTGCGGGAGGTCTTCACCGAGGTCGCCCCGCGCGACCTCATGCTGATGCGCGG
Source organism: Neoroseomonas soli (assembly GCF_018129065.1). Classification (GTDB taxonomy): domain Bacteria; phylum Pseudomonadota; class Alphaproteobacteria; order Acetobacterales; family Acetobacteraceae; genus Neoroseomonas; species Neoroseomonas soli. The sequence goes on from NZ_JAAEDM010000032.1 coordinate 10,409, forward strand.
GCGGATGCGCGCGGTGCTGTTCGGGGAGGCACTGGCCGACACCTCCCCCCTCTATCGCCTGATCGAACGCCACGTGAACGAGGAACTGATGGCCGCGATCGCGCGCGAATACGGCCGCGGGCGGCTGCTGCTGATCGGCACCACCAACCTCGACCTCGGCCGGCCGGTGTTCTGGAACATCGGCGCCATCGCGGCGAGCGGGCACCCCGATGCGCTCGAACTGTTCCGCCGCATCCTCCTCGCCTCCGCCTCCATCCCCGGGGCCTTCCCGCCGGTGCTGATCGACGTCGAGCACCAGGGCGCCCACTACCAGGAGATGCACGTGGATGGCGGGGCGTCGGTGCAGATGTTCCTCTGGCCCCCCGGCCTCGAGGTCCGCAACGCCGGTCGGCCGCGCGAACGCACCGCCTGGGTGGTGCGCAACGGCCGGATGGACGCGGAATGGGCGAGTACCAACCGCTCGATCCTGTCCATCGCCGGGCGGTCTGCGTCGACGCTGCTGCATTTCAGCGCGGCCAACGACATCGTCCGCATCTATCTGACGGCGCAGCGGGACGGGGTGCGGTTCCGGCTCGCCTATATCGATTCCGACTTCCAGGCGCCGCGCAGCGAGCCCTTCGACACCGCCTTCATGCGCGCGCTCTTCGACCACGGCTACCGGCAGGGGCTGGCCGGCGGGCGCTGGCGGGACACGCTGCGCCCGGTCGGCACCATCGAGCCGGCGAGGGAGGCGGCGGCACGCTGATCGTTCCGCCCTGGCCTCCGCGGCGTTGCACAAGGACACCAAGGGTGATTTCGCGCGACGCGGCACCCGGGTCTAAGAGAACCGCGCTCCGTATCGCGTGAGGCTTCGAGGAATCATGACCGCCCCCATCGCGCTGTTCGACGTGAAGGCCCAGCAGGCGCTGATCCGTCCCGAGCTGGATCGCCGCATCGCCGCGGTGCTCGATTCCGGCCGCTTCATCAACGGGCCGGAGGTGACGGAACTCGAGGAGAAGCTCGCCGCCTTCGCCGGCTGCGCCCATGCGGTCGGCGTCTCCTCCGGCACCGATGCGCTGCAGATCGCGATGATGGCCGAGGGCATCGGCCGCGGCGACGCGGTCTTCCTGCCGGCCTTCACCTACACCGCGACCGCCGAGGTGCCGCTGGTGCTGGGCGCCACGCCGGTCTTCGTGGACGTGGACGCCGAGACCTTCAACATCGACATCGCCGACCTCGAGCGCCGCATCGCCGCGGTGAAGAAGGACGGGCGGCTGAAGCCGCGCGCGGTGGTGGGCGTGGACCTGTTTGGCCTGCCCGCCGACTGGCCGGCGATCGAGGCGATCTGCGCGCGGGAGGCGATGTTCGCCCTGGACGACGCGGCGCAGGCCTTCGGCGCGGCGCTGAACGGCAGGCGGCTGGGCCGCTGGGGCGGGGCGGCGGCGCTGTCCTTCTACCCGACCAAGACGCTCGGGGCCTATGGCGACGGCGGCGCGCTGCTGACCGACGACCCGCACCGGGCCGAACTGTTCCGCATGCTGCGCACCCATGGCGAGGGCCGCACGCGCTACGAGGTGGAGCGCACCGGCATGAACGGCCGGCTCGACACGCTGCAGGCGACCATCCTCTGCGCCAAGATGGGCCTGTTCGAGGGCGAGCTCGCCCAGCGGCACCGGATCGGCGCGGCCTATGACGCGGCGCTGGCCGGGAAGGTGGGCGTACAGGTGGCGCAGCCGGGGGCGGAAAGCGCCCGCGGCCTCTACACGATCCGCCTGCCGGATGCCGCAACGCGCGCGCGGGTGCAGCAGGCGCTGGCGGCGCAGCAGATCGGCTGCGGCATCTACTACCCGAAGCCGCTGCACCATCAGCCGGCCTATGCGGCGCAGCACGCCGGCGCGGTCGCCGGCGGCCCGGCGCCGCTGCCGGTCAGCGAGGCGCTGTGCAACCAGGTCCTGTCCCTGCCCATGCACCCCTACATGACCGAGGCGGATGCGCAGCGCGTCGCGGCGGCGGTGACCGCGGCGGTGTGACGACGGCGCCGGCCATGTCGCGGCGATCGATGCGGCGGCATCGAGATATCCGGACGATCGCCGCACGGAACGGTTGAAACCACGCCCTTCGCGGCGCCACCATGCGGCATCGAGCCGAGGAGGCGCCGATGCGCCGCAGGTCCTTTCTCGCCGCGGCCGGGGCCGCGGCGGTGCCGGCATTCCGCTCCGCCCGTGCGGAGGAAGCCGTGGACGTCGCCCTTGTCCTGGCCGTGGACGTCTCCCGCTCCATCGACGAGGACGAGGCCAGGCTGCAGCGCGAAGGCTACCGCCTTGCAGTTGCCGACCCCGTCGTGCTGGCGGCCATCCGCAGCGGACAGGTCGGGGCGATCGGCATCGCCTATGTCGAATGGGCCGGCATCGAGTACCAGCGCACCGTCATCCCCTGGCGGCGGATCGCGGCGCAGGCCGATGCCGACGCCTGGGCGGCGGCACTGGCCGAGGCGCCGCGCGCCTCGCTGTCCTGGACCTCCATCTCCGGCGGCATCCGCCATTCCATGGGCCTGCTCGATGAATGCCCGTGGGAGGCGACGCGCCGCGTCATCGACGTCTCGGGTGACGGCGTGAACAATTCCGGACCGCCGGCCGACCTGGTGCGCGATGCCGCGGTGGCCGAGGGCATCGTCATCAACGGGCTGCCGATCATCAACGACCGCCCGACCTTCGGGCGGCTGCCGCCGGTGCCGCTCGACGACTACTACCGGGAGAACGTGATCGGCGGCGACGGCGCCTTCATGATCGTCGCCGAGGATTTCGAGAGCTTCGGCGTCGCCGTGAAGCGCAAGCTGATCCAGGAAGTCGCGGGGTTGGCGCGGGGCGCTATTCCCGCCTGACCTCGTTGGTGTCCACCAGCCGCAGGCATCCCTGCACGACCGGCGCGCAGGCCGAGTTCTGCGACATCGGCAGGTCCGAGGCCGCCGAGTAGCCGATGCGCGTCACCTTGCCGTCCACCAGTTGGAAGGTGACGCGGCAACTCGACCCGGCCGAGACGCTGAGCGAGCCGCCGATCACCGGCACCGGCGCCGAGACGCCGGCGGCCGGGGGGGTGCGGTCATAGGTCCAGAACTCCCCGCCGGCCGACTGGGCCGTGAGGTTCGGCACCCCCGCGCAGAGGCGCAGGTCGTCCGCGCGCAGCCCGACCAGGCGCTCGCGCCCGTCCTCGGCCACGGCGGAATCACGTGCCGAACAGGCGCCGAGGGCCAGTGCGGACGGCAGCAGCCATGCGAATGCGAGGCGCATCACGACCCGTCCGCATCCTCCAGCGAAAGTCCGAGTTCGGAGAGGCCTTCCTCGATCATGTCGCCCAGCATGTCGATGCCGAGCAGGTATTCGGCGGTGTCGCGCACGTTGCGTTCCTTCGCCAGTGTGCGGGCCTCGCTCCATTCCGCGCCCGAGTAGTCGCCGCGGCCGATCCAGGCCAGCGCGATGAGGGAGGCCTGCTCGTCCTCATTGAGGTCGCCGATGAAGGCGCGCAGCGCGTCCTCATCCATGTTCTCGTCGTCCTCGGCATCGAGGCCTTCATCGTCCTCATCCTCGCGCGCCAGGGCGCCGCTTTCCTCGCCTTCCTGCACGGCGCGCGCGGCATCCACGATGGCTGCGACTGCCTCGAGGCTTATTCCGAGGTCGAATCCCTCATCGTCCTTACGGTCGCGCGCGGCCATTGTCCTCACTCCTGCATCACGGACGGCGGCAATCAAGCATGGGCGGGCGGGGGCTTGCCACCCCCGGCAAGGCGCGATTCACGCGGCCCAGGCCGGCGCGAAGGCCGGGATCATCGGCTTGGGCAGGGCGGCGATGGCGGCGAGGTTCTCCCGCTGGCCTTCCGGCCGCGCCTGCTTCCGGTCGGCAGCGACGAGATTACCCTGCGCCGGAAGCCGCGCGAGCGTCACCTGCATCCGCATCCGCATCTGCATCTGCATCTGCACCGGCGTCGCGCCGCGCTTCGCGGTGATGCGGCGGGTCGGCCAGATGCCTGGAGCGGCTTCCGTTCGCCCGGGCTCACGAACACCGCTCCAGGTCCTTAGCTTTCGTGAGCATCGTCATCCGATCGGGTGATTCCACCTGGTCGGCATCTGCCCGAGGCCGAGGCGCAGGATGTGCAGCCGTGGGGGCGAGAGCGATGTCCACATCGGCGGAAACCGGTCTCGCCGTGTTTGAGCGAGCATCTTCACGCTGCGGCCGATTCCAGTCGTATGCGATCCGCTCTACAGGACCGGGACGGTCATCGCTTCGAGAGGTCCACGATCCCGGCGAAGCCGTTCTCGGCCCCGAAGGCGAGGTGCGTTCCGGCCGCATTCCAGGCCAGGGCCGAGATGGCCGATCCGCGCGGCGCCGCCACGGGCACGACGCGACCGGAGGCGACCTCGGCCATCAGCACCAGCCCGTCGCCGAAGCCCGCGGCGACCACCTCCTGCTGCGGATGGCAGGCGACCATGGTGCAGAGCACGCCGTCCCCGCCGGCCAGTTCGGTCGGCGCCTTGCCCATCGGCCCACCGCCGAAGAAGGGCCAGAGCACGACGCAGTCGGCCCCCGCCGTCGCCAACCACCGCCCCTTGGCGGTGAAGCCGAGCGACTTGGTCTTGGACGGATACCCCGCCATGCGCATGTGCTGCCCGTCGGCCAGCCGCCAGCCATGCAGCGTGTTCTCCTGCATGGTGGTGACGACATGCGTGCCGTCCGGGCTGATCACCACGCCGGTGTGGCTGCCCTTCCATTCCAGCACGCGCGGGGTGCCTTCCTTCGCCGCGACGAACCACAGCGAGGCGCCGTTGTAATGGCTGGCGGCGATGCGCTTGCCCTTGCCGTCGAAGGCAATGCCGGTCACCGAGGTCGGATGCGCGAGCGATTTCAGCGCCGCGCCCTTGCCGTCCAGGACATGCACGGCCTTGCCCACCGCGACGGCGCGCAGGCCGGATTCGTGGGAGGTGACCCGCTCCACCCACTTGCTGCCGTACTTCGCGAGCTCGGTCGCGGTGCCATCGGGCGCGATGCGCATCAGCCGCCCATCGTCGCCGCCCGTGAGGACGCCATCCTTCGCGTCGGGGGCGATGGCGAGGCAGGCGCCGTCATGCGCCGCGACGCTGCGCCATTCCGCGCGCAGGTCGCCGGGGGTCGCGATGCGCACCGTGCCGTCGCCAAGGGCGAAGGCGCAGGAACCGCCCTCCCGCCCGAAGGCGACGCCGACGACCCAGGCGCCGAGATCCTCCGCATGGCCGCGGGATTCGAGGAGAAAGTCCGATTCGGTCGCACTCATCGCAGTGTCCGGGTCCGTGTCCTGGTGCGTGTATGGGGCTTCGGCGGCGCGGTGGCCATGGCCAGGGGCGCGGCAGCGAGGGGGCGCCGCCCCCTCGCGCTCCCCCGCCAAAGGCCGAAAGGCCTTTGGAAACCATTTTCAATCGGGGTGGACAGGGAGGGGGCGTCAATGGCGAGCCGGTGATCGCTGGCATTTCATGCCCCCTCCCTGTCCACCCCGATCAAATCGAGGGTTCCGAGGGCCTTAAGCCCTCGGCGGGTGGGGTTCGGGGAGGGCAGGGCCCTCCCCGTGCACGTCATGCCGGGGGCGGGCTCCAGCGCGCGATCTCAGCCTCGATCTTCGCCTCGTCCTCACCCGCCTGGCAGGCCTCGAAGCCCTTCCGCAGCCAGGGCCGGTTCAGGTCGCGGCCGATGAAGACGATCTTCGACTTCCTCGGGTCGCCTTCCTTCACCTCGCCGATGAAGTCGCCATCGGCGATCATGTGGACCGCCTGGAAGGCGAAGCGGCGGCTGTCGCCCTCATAGTAGAGGATCCCCTTGGTGCGCAGCAGGTCCTGGCCCTTCGACGCCAGAACCTGCGTGATCCAGGCGTTGAAGCGTTCCGGGTCGACCGGCTTCTCGACCTCGAAGGACACGCTGTTCACCGCGGAATCATGCTCGTGGTGGTCCTCGCCGGAGAGGAATTCCGGCTCGCGCTCCAGGACGCGGGCGAGGTTGAACGCATCGCGCCCGACCACGGCGTCGATCGGCACGTCGGACTTGGTCGCGCGGCGGATCTCGGCATAGGGGTTGACGGCGCGGATGCGGCGCTCGACCTCGGACGCCTCATCGGGCGTCACCAGGTCCATCTTGTTGAGCACGATGACGTCGGCGAAGGCGATCTGCTCCTGCGCCTCGCTGCTGTCGGACAGGCGCGCGGGCAGGTGTTTCGCGTCCACGACCGTGACGATGGCATCGAGCTTCGTCGCGCGCTTGACGTCCTCGTCCACGAAGAAGGTCTGCGCGACGGGGGCGGGATCGGCGAGGCCGGTCGTCTCGACGATGATGCCGTCGAAGCGGTCGCGGCGCTTCATCAGCGCGCCGAGGATGCGGATCAGGTCGCCGCGCACGGTGCAGCAGATGCAGCCGTTGTTCATCTCGAACACTTCCTCGTCCGCATCGACGACGAGGTCGTTGTCCACGCCGAGCTCACCGAACTCGTTGATGACCACGGCGAACTTCTTGCCGTGGTTCTCGGTCAGGATGCGGTTGAGCAGCGTGGTCTTTCCGGCGCCGAGGTAGCCGGTCAGCACGGTGACGGGCACGGGCTCGCGGCCAAGGGGGGGCTGCGTGGTTTCGCTCACGGGGAGTCTCCAGGCGGTGTGTCGCTTGCCGCCCATATGGGGTCTTGGGCGGCCGCGGTCATCCTGTCCTTGCGCAGCGCCACCCGGGCGGCCACGACGGCGGACATCAGCGGGTAGAGGAAGCGACGGCCGGCATCGGCATTCTCCACCAGGCGCCGGGCGGCGGCGGCGGCGGCAATGGCACCGACATCTTCCAGCGCGGCCGCGATTTCCGTTCCCGCGGCGACATAGTCGCCCGCGCCCCCGCCCTCGGTGAAGAGGGCAGCGAGCAGGCGGCCCGGGGCATCCATCGCGGCGTCGTCAAGCCCGGCGAGAGCTGCGGGACCATGCAGGCGGCGCAGCGCCGCCCGCCGCTCGGGGTCCAGCGGCGGCGGCGGCGTGCGGTCCCGGGCGGCCTGGCGGAGCGCCTCCCCCAAGGCTTCGGCCTCGAAGGGGCGGGTGAGAAGGACGTCGAAGCCGGCGTCCAGGGCCTCGTCCTCCTCTCCCCGGCGCAGGCCGGTGGTGGTGCCGACCAGCGGCAGGTCGGCCTGCGGCGGCAGGCGGTCCCGCAATCGCTGGGCGGCGTCCTTGCCGTCGAAGCCATCCGCGGTGAAGGCCATGACGACGGCATCGACCTCCTCGCGCAGCAGCAGGTCCTCCGCCGTGTCCCAGTCCGATACGGGCAGGACCTCGTGGCCCTGCTCCTCCAGCATGGCGATGACGGTGACCCGCGTGCCGGGCAGCGGGTCCACCAGCAGCACGCGCAGCGCCTGCGCTTCCTCCTCGGCCATGGCCGGGGTCAGGCGGCCTCGGCGCGGATCGCCTCGTCCAGGGTGCCGACCAGGCGGTCCACATGGGCGTTCTCGACGATCAGCGGCGGGGAGAGGGCGACGATGTCCGCCGTCACGCGCACCAGCACGCCCTTGTCAAAGCAGCGGCGGAACACGTCCATGGCGCGGGCGCCTGGCTTGCCGGGGCGGGAGGACAGCTCGATGCCGCCGATCAGGCCGAAGTTGCGGATGTCGATGACGTTCGGCGCCGACTTCAGGCTGTGCATCGCGTCTTCCCAATAGGGCTCCATGGCGCGGGCGCGGCCGGGCAGGTCCTCGGTCTTGTGCAGTTCCAGCGTGGCGATGGCGGCCGCGGCGGCGAGCGGATGGCCGGAATAGGTGTAGCCGTGGAAGAACTCGATGCCCGCGGGCATGCCGTTCACGATGGTGTCGTACACGCCGTTCTTCACCGCGACCGCGCCCATCGGCACCGCGGCGTTGGTCAGGCCCTTCGCCATGGTCATGATGTCCGGCGTCACGCCAAGGCGCTCGGCGCCGAAATTCGTGCCGAGGCGGCCGAAGCCGGTGATGACCTCGTCGAAGATCAGCAGGATGCCGTGCTTGTCGCACAGCTCGCGCAGGCGCTTGAGGTAGCCCACGGGCGGCACCAGCACGCCGGTCGAGCCTGCCACCGGCTCGACCATCACGGCCGCGATGGTCTCGGCACCGTGCAGGGCGACCAGGTTCTCGAGCGCATCGGCCAGTTCGGCGCCGTGCTGCGGCTCGCCCTTCGCGAAGGCGTTCTTGGCCGGCAGGTGGGTGTGCGGCAGGTGGTCCACATAGGGCAGCAGCGCGCCGAACTGCTTGCGGTTCGGGCCGATGCCGCCGACCGACATGCCGCCGAAGCCGACGCCGTGGTAGCCGCGCTCACGCCCGATCAGCCGCACGCGGGAGGATTCGCCGCGGGCCTTGTGGTAGGCGAGCGCGATCTTCAGCGCGGTGTCGGCGCTCTCGCTGCCGGAATTGGTGAAGAAGACCCGGTCCACGCCTTCCGGCGTGATCTCCGCGATGCGGGACGCGGCCTCGAAGGCGATCGGGTGGCCGAGCTGGAAGGTCGGCGCGAAATCCATGATCGCGGCCTGCTTCTGGATCGCCTGCACGATCTCGACGCGGCCATGGCCGGCGTTGCAGCACCACAGGCCGGCGGTGCCGTCCAGGATCTCCCGCCCCTCGGGCGTGTAGTAGTGCATGCCTTCCGCGCGGGCGAGCATGCGCGGCGTGCCCTTGAAGTACTTGTTGTCGGAGAAGGGCATCCAGAAGGCGTCCAGGGAGTTCGGACGCGGCACGCTCAGTTCGTTCATCGCCAGGGTCTCCGGGGTCGGCAGGGGTGCAAGGAACACCCACCGGGCCGGCGGGGCAAGCGCTGGCTCCGGCGGAGGGGGCGAATTGGATTGTAAAATGCAAATTTGCTCGCCTTCCCGGCGCTGGCGGGCGCAGGATACCCAAATACGGCCGTGCGCGTTCGCCGCGACCGCGCGGCCCGGGTTTCAGGAGGAGTGCGATGGAAACGACCCATGACACGGAAGCGGGCTTCCACGGCTTCGAGTTCGGCCCCTGGTGGAACGGCCAGGGCCGGCTGGCGCCGCTCTACTGGGGGTGGGGCGTGGCGGCGAGCCTGGTGCTCTCCCTCGTCATCGCCGTCCCGCCGCTGATGGGTTGGGTGGGTGCCGGCTGGGTGCTGTTCGGCATCGTGGTGCTGATGGTCTACACGGGCTGGATCTGCATCTGCGTCTGGCGCAGCGCGGACAACATCGACAACCCGACACCGCTCGGCATCGACCGCGCCTTCTGGAGCGCGCTGGCGCGGGTGCTCACGGTCGGCTGGGCCCTCAATGCCGCGGGCCTGTCCCTGCTGCTGCTGCAGATGGTGATGCTGCCGCCGATCCAGGGCTGAGAGACCGCTGCAGGGTGCGCCATCCGGCGCATCCTGAAGTCCGACACCGGCCCGCTCCCCCACCCGGCCACCCATCCAGGATACTGGCGCTGGGCGGCCGGGTGGGGGAGCGGGCCGGCGTGTGCATTCTCGATCGGTCTCCGGCGTCCCGCGCCCTTCGCCCCCGCCGCCGGCCGTGGCATGGTCGGCCCGCGCCGGTAAGGAGGGCGCGCGCATGGCCAAGGGTCGCCTTGTCATCGGCACCAAGCGGTATTCGTCCTGGTCGCTGCGCGGCTGGCTCGCCGTGCGGCTCGCGCATCTGGACGTCGAGGAAGTGGTGATCCCCCTGGCCGGCGGCGGGACGGAGGCAATCAAGGCCGTCTCCCCCAACGGGCTGGTCCCATACCTCGAGCATGACGGGGCGCGGATCTGGGAAAGCCTTGCCATCGCGGAATACTGCGCCGAGATCGCCCCGCTGCTCTGGCCCGCCGACCGCCCCGCGCGTGCCCACGCGCGCGCCGTCGCCTCGGAAATGCATGCCGGCTTCCGCGGCCTGCGCATGGCCATGCCGATGAACCTCGGCCGCACCTTCCCCGGCATGGGCCGCACGCCCGAGGCGCTGGCCGACATCGCCCGCATCGAGGCGATCTGGGCCGAGGCGCTGCACGCCCAGGGTGGCCCCTTCCTGTTCGGCCCGCGCTTCGGCCTGGCGGATATGATGTATGCGCCGGTGGTGACGCGCTTCCTCACCTGGCAGCCTGACCTCACGCCGACCTCGCGTGCCTATGTCCAGGCGGTGCGGGCGCATCCGCTGATGGAACGCTGGTACGCCGAGGCGGCGGCTGAACCGCAGTCCTGGCTGCTCGACAAGTACGAGAACCCGGCATGAGCACCGCCGTCGCGGTCGACCACGTCGGCGTGGCGGCACGGGACCTGGCGCCGATGGCCGCGGCCTACGAGCGCCTCGGCTTCGCGCTTTCCCCGGTCGCGCAGCAGTCGGGCCGCCGCCGCCCGGACCTGCCGGTGGAGCAATACGGTTCCGGCAATCGCTGCGCCTTCCTGAAGCACGGCTACATCGAGCTGATCGCGATCCTCGATCCGGCGCTCTACGACAACACGCTGAACGCCTTCCTCGCGCGCTACCCGGGCATGCACATCCTGGCGCTGGCCATGACGGACGAGGATGCGAACCTCACCCGCATGCGCGCCGCGGGCATCGACATCCCCGGCGTGGCGTATCTCGAACGCCCGGTGGAAGCGGGCGGGCCGATCGCGCGTTTCGCCCGCCTGCCCTTCCCGGATCCGCCGGAAGGCCGCGTGCAGCTCATCCGCCACCTGACGCCCGAACTGGTGTGGCAGGAAAGGTGGATGGACCACGCCAACAAGGCGGTCGCGCTGGAGGAAGTGATCCTCTGCGCCGCCGAGCCCGCGGAGACGGCGGCGCGCCTGTCGCGGCTGTCCGGCCTGCCGGTTGAACCGGACCCGGCCGGCGGCTTCCTGCTGCGCCTGGCGGGCGCTGCGCGTGCCGCCGGGCCCTTCGCGCCGGTCATGGAAACCCGCGTGCGGATGCTGACGGAGCAGGCGCTGGGCGAAGTCCTGCCTGGCGTGACCGCGCCCGCCCTGCCGTTCATGGCGGGAATGGTGGTGCGCACGGAGGATGGCGGCGCGGCGGCGCGGCGGGTGCTGGAAGGGATCCCGACGGTGCAGGCGCCGGCGGGAGCCATGGTGCCGCCGGCCTATGCGGCAGGCGCGGCGGTGGTGTTTGCGTGATGGGGGGAGAAGAGAACTTCTCCCCCCATACCCCCCTCAACCTTCTTTGGGTTTTGGGGACTGACCGCGATGGTCAGCGCCAGAAATCCAAAGAAGGGAGGGGGTTCGGGGGAGGTTCACCCTCCCCCGACCTTCGCCCATGAGCGCCATCGGCGCCTCCCTCCGCACCTACTACGCCCCGGGGCGCGCGCCGCTGCTGGATGGCTTCCACGCGCGCTTCCTCGGACCGGGCGACCTCGCCTTCGACGTCGGCGCGCATGTGGGCGACCGCACGGCGTCCTTCCGGCGCCTCGGCGCGCGCGTGGTGGCCGTGGAACCGCAGCCTCGCCTCCTGCGGGCGCTGCGGCTGATCTTCCGCGCAGATCCGGGTGTCGCGCTGGTGCCGGCGCTGGTCGGCGCGCGGCCGGGCGAGGCGGTGCTGCGCCTGAACACCGCCAACCCCACCATCGCCACCGCGAGCGAGGCCTTCATCGCCGCCGCCGACGGCGCCGCCGGCTGGGAGGGCCAGCACTGGGACGCCGCCATCGCGCGGCCGGTGACGACGCTCGATGCGCTGGCCATGCGGCACGGATTGCCGGCCTTCATCAAGATCGACGTCGAGGGGTTCGAGGCCGAGGCCCTGCGTGGCCTGACGCGACCGCCACGCGCGCTCTCCTTCGAGTTCACGACCATCCAGCGCGGCGTCGCCGCGGAGTGCCTGGCGTTGCTTTCGGTGCTCGGCTACCGCGCGTTCAATGCGTGCCTGGGCGAGAGCATGGCCTTCGTCCATCCGCGCCCCATCCGTGCCGAGGCGATGGCCACCTGGATCGCCGCCCTGCCGCATGCCGCGAACAGCGGCGACGTGTACTGTGCCCTCGCCCCGGAAAGACTGGCGCCGTGATGCTGCGAGGGCGGAAATCCAAAGAAGGGAGGGGGAGCGGGGGAGGTTCTCCTCCCCCGCGCGCTTGCCGATGACCGACGATCGCCGTTTCGCCCCCGCCACCGCGCGCAACCGTGACCCGATCCTTGCCGTCCTGCGCAACGTGCTGCCTGCGCGCGGCGTGGTGCTGGAGGTCGCGAGCGGCACCGGCGAGCACGCCGTGCATTTCGCCGCGGCCTTTCCTTCGCTGGTCTTCCAGCCGAGCGACCCGAATGACGCTGCGCGCGCCAGCATCGATGCCTGGGCATCCGGCATCGCGAACATCCGTCCGGCGTTGGCGCTGGATGCCGCCGCACCGGCCTGGCCGGTGGCGGAAGCGGATGCGGTGCTGTGCATCAACATGATCCACATCGCGCCCTGGTCGGCCTGCGAGGGCCTGGTGCGCGGCGCCGCCGTGATCCTGCCCGCGGGCGCGCCGCTGGTCCTCTACGGCCCGTATAAGCGCGAAGGCCGGCACACCGCGCCATCGAACGAGGCTTTCGACGCCGACCTGCGGACACGCGATCCGGCCTGGGGTGTGCGGAACCTCGAGGATGTCGCGGCATTGGCCGCGGCGGCGGGCTTCGGGCCGCCGGAGGTCACGGAGATGCCGGCGAACAACCTGGTGGTGGTGTTCCGCCGCTCGGCCGCGGGCTAGAACGGGCGCACCGAGAGGAGATGGCGATGACCGACCTGCCGCGCGCCGTGCGCATCACGGAGGAAGGCCCGCGCGAGGGGTTCCAGATCGCAGCGACGCCCGTGCCGACGGCGGACAAGATCGCGCTAATCGACGCGCTCTCGGCGACCGGCGTCTCGCGGATCCAGGTTGCTTCCTTCGTCAGCCCGAAGCGCGTGCCGGGCTGGGCGGATGCCGATGCGGTTGTCGCGGGATTCGCGCCGCGGGCGGGCGTTGCCTACACGGCGCTGTGGTTCAACCCGCAGGGGCTGCAGCGCGCGCTGGCCTTCAAGGATCGGCTTTCGGTCTACGGGTCGATCACCGTCGCGGCTTCCGAGGCCTTCTCTCAGCGCAACCTGAATCGCGACCGAGCAGGGCAACTCGCGGCGATGCGCGAGAATGTCGCGGAGCATCTCGCGGCGGGCGTGAAGGTGAACCGCGTCTCCGTCCAGGCCGCCTTCGGCTGCAACTTCCAGGGCGAGATCACGCCGGCGCAGGCAATCGCCGCGGTGGCGGATGCGATGGCGCTCGCGGCAGAGACGGGCTGCGCCATCGAACGCATCTCGCTCGCCGATACGATGGGCTGGGCGAACCCGCTGCTGATCGAGCGCGTGGTCGGCGAGGTGCGCTCGCGCTGGCCCGATCAGGCGGTCTCCCTGCACCTGCACGACACGCGCGGGCTCGGCATCGCCAATGCGCTCGCCGGGCTGCGGATGGGCGTGGCGGAATACGACGCGGCGGTGGGCGGCGCCGGCGGCTGCCCCTTCGCCGGGCATCCCGGCGCGCCGGGCAACATCGCGACGGAGGAACTGGTCCTGTTGTGTGAGGAAATGGGTATCGCCACGGGCGTGGACGTGGACGCGCTGATCGCGGCCGGGCATCTGGCGGAGAAGATCCTCGGCCGCACGCTGCCTTCCGCCCTGCTGCGCGGCGGCAGCCTGACGGCGTTCCGGGCGAAGGCGCGCGCGGCATGAACACGCTTCCGCTCGAAGGCATCCGCGTCGTCGAATTTTCCCACATGGTGATGGGGCCGACCTGCGGCCTGGTGCTCGCCGATCTCGGCGCCGAGGTCATCAAGGTCGAACCTCCCGGCAAGGGCGACCGCACGCGCTACCTGACGGCCTCGGGCACCGGCTTCTTCCCGGCCTTCAGCCGAAACAAGAAATCCGTGCAGCTCGACACGGAGGACGCGGCGGACCTCGAGACGCTGAAGCGGCTGATCGACACGGCCGACGTGGTGATCGAGAACTTCCGGCCCGGCGGGCTGGACGCGAAGGGCCTCGGCTACGCCGCGCTGACGGCGCGCAACCCGCGGCTGATCTACCTTTCGCTCAAGGGCTACCTTCCGGGCCCCTACGAGAACCGCACCGCATTGGATGAGGTGGTGCAGATGCAGTCGGGCCTCGCCTACATGACCGGCCCGCCCGGCCGTCCGCTGCGCGCGGGCGCGCCGGTGAACGACATGATGGGCGGCATGTTCGGCGCCATCGCGATCCTCGGCGCGCTGCGCCAGCGCGAGGCGACGGGCCGCGGCCAGCACCTGCAGTCCGGCCTGTTCGAGAACGCCGCCTTCCTCGTCTCCACCGCCATGCTGCAGCAGGCGATGACGGGGCAGGACCCGACGCCGATGCCCGCCGGCCGCCGCGCCTGGGGCGTCTACGACGTGTTCGACACCAGGGACGGCGAGCAGATCTTCATCGGCGTCGTCACCGAGCGGCAGTGGGAGATCTTCCGCCGCGAACTCAACGAGCCGGTGCTCGACGATCCCGACTACGCGACCAACACCGAACGCGCGAAGCGGCGGGAGACGCTGATCCCGCTCGTGCAGTCGCTGCTGGTCAAACACGACGTCGCGGCGCTCGAACACATGTGCGAGCAGGCGGGATTGCCCTTCTCCCGCATCGCGCGGCCATGGGACCTGTTCGAGGACCCGCACCTGAAGGCGAGCGGCGGGCTGTTGCCGATCACCCTGCCTGATGGCCGTCCCGGCGCCGTCCCCGCACTGCCGATCCAGTTTGGCGCGGAACGGCTCGGCGTGCGGCTCGACCTGCCGAAGGCCGGCGAGCACGACGAGGAGATCCTGGGGCCGCTGCAGGCAGGGCGCAGCGCGGCGGAGTGAGGCGCGCCGGAGAGGGGCTTCGCCCCCCTCCGGACCTCCCCCCACCAAAGGCCGAAAGGCCTTTGGGAACCATGAGATACAGCCGGGGACATTGGGGGAGGGGGGCTGCCCGTCCCCGTCATCCCCGCGGCGTCCTGCCTCGCGCTACGGACCGCCACGATCCGCCTCGACACCCCCGGCAAGGCGGGCCGGGCAGGCTACCGCAGGGGAATAGCGAAGGACGGCACCGCGACGCCGAGCGGCCTTCCCAGCGCCGCCTTCGACTGCACGCCGACGACGACGAAGCCGCCATCCTCGGCCAGCGCGATCAGCGGCGCGCCGCTGCTGCCGAGCGTGCCGGCGCAATTGTGCCCGACCAACATCCCCTGGCCGCCGAAGGTGCCCATCACCACCACGCGGCAGCCGAGATCGGCCAGCAGCACCCCCGGCCGGTCATGCTGCCAGCCAGGCAGGGCGAGGGCGATCCCTTCTCGCGGCGGCTCGCGGGACAGGCGCAGCGCACGTCCCTCGCCGAGTGGCGTGTCCAGGGTCAGCACCGCCCAGTCCGAACGCCAGGGCTGCTCGGTCCGCGGGTTGAAGCCGGGGTCGATGCGGACCGCCGTCACGCGCGCAACGCGGGTGCCGAGACGGAAGGTCACGTCGCGCGCCGGCGCCAGGGCGGTGGCGTCCTCGTTGATCAGGCAATGCGCCGCGGTCAGCACGCTGCGCGGGCCGACCAGCGTCCCAGTGCAGCGGTTGCCCGGCGCCTCCACCTCCCCGACCGCGTTCCACGGCGGGCGGTCGGGCGGGACGGGGCGGCGCGTGTCGGTGCGGCCGAGGCCGGGCGTGTCCTCCGCCGCCAGCGCCTGGGCGGTGGCCAAGAGGAGCAGCAGCGCCGGCAGGAGGCGCATGATCGAGGCCCGGATGCTCACCGGCCCGCCAGCAGCCGGTCCACGAAGGCGGGCACCACCTGGGTCGCGGGGCCGTGGATCGCCTCGTCGAACAGCATGGCGCCCTCGGACGGCTCGAGGTTCAGTTCGACCGTGCGGGCTCGGCCGCGCACCCCGGCGACGAAGCCCGCGGCCGGATAGACGCTGCCCGAGGTGCCGATCGAGACGAACAGCCCGCAGCGCCCCAGCGCCTCGTCGATGCGGTCCATCTCCATCGGCATCTCGCCGAACCACACCACATGCGGGCGCAGCCGGCCGGTCGCGCCGCAGGCGGGGCAGGCGCTGATGGGTTCGATGTCCGCCGACCAGGGGCTGGCGGCGCCGCAGGCGAGACAGCGCGCCTTGCCCAGTTCCCCATGCATGTGCAGCAGGTGGCGGCTGCCGGCGCGCTCATGCAGGTCGTCGACATTCTGCGTCACCAGCAGCACCTCGCCGGGCCATTCGCGCTCCAGCCGCGCCAGCGCCAGGTGCGCTGCGTTCGGCGCGAGCGCGGGATCGGCGAGCTGCGCCCGGCGGGCGTTGTAGAAGGCCTGCACCCGGCAGGGGTCGCGGGCGAAGGCCTCGGGCGTCGCGACCTCCTCGATGCGCACCCTGGCCCAGATGCCGTCGGTGTCGCGAAAGGTGGCCAAGCCCGATTCACGGGAGATGCCGGCGCCCGTCAGCACCACGATCCCGCCGTTCTCGACCACGCGGGTCCCGCGCGCCACTGGCATGTCGGTCCCGCGCGCCGGTGGCATGCCGGTCTCGCGCGCAGGTGGCGCGCCGGTCTCGCGCGCCGCTGGCGCGACCTCCCTCGCCGCCATCAGGAGGTCGGCGGCGGCGGCGGCGGGTAGCAGGAGCGCGGCGGCCGCGGCACGGGGGAAGAAGGCGGCGGCGCCGGGGTCTCGGTCTGCCAGGCCTGTGCCGCCGCCACGGGCAGCGCCGGCGGCAGGGCGGGAAGCGCGGCGGCGAGGAGGAGGATCGACAGGCTGCGCATGGCGGAAGCCTAGAGCAGATCGCACGCGGCTGGAATCGGCCGTGTGCGTGAAGATGCTCGCTGAGGCACGGCGGGAGGGGCTTCCACCCGGGCGGAAACCTCCCTGGCCAGGCGACGGCGGTCGGCGAAACCGCTCCCGGCTGCCGCGGCAGGCCCCCTGGCGCAAGCGGCGGCGGGCGGGTCATGCTGGGCGCCGTGCTGCGACTCGTCTTCCTGCTCCCCTTGCTGGCGGCCCTCGGCTTCGGTGGCTGGTGGCTTTTCGTGACGCCAGCCCCGTCGCCCGTGGCCACCGGCCCGCGCGCGGCGATGGCCGAGCGCGGGCCGCGCGCTGCCGCCGTCACTCCGCCCGCGGCGGGCAGCGCTGCGCTGCAGACGCCGTTCGGGGATGCGATGTTCCGCTGGCGCTGCACCGCCGGCCTGCGGGAAGCGATTGGCGAGCATCCGGACTGGCCGCTCCGCCGGCTCGCCGGCTTCTGCCTCTGCGTCGCGGACCGGCTGCGCGCGGAAGGGCTGCGCGACCTCGTGCTGAGCGGCGGCGACACCGCCTCTGCAGTGGCGGCGGCCGAGGCCTCGGTCTGCCGGCGGTAGAACCGGGCATCACCGCATCGGACGTCGAAATCCGCCGTGCCAGTGGCCTCGGCGGTTCCCGTGAACCGGTCGCCGGTCCTGCGGCGCTACGCGGCGGCCCAGGCCCGGGCTTCCGACCGCAACTCCGCCAGCCGCGCGGTGAAGGGCACCGAGCGCCGTCCGTGCAGCAGCCCTTCCAGCCGCGGCAGCATCGGTCCGCGGTTGAGCCACAACATCAGGCTGCCGAAGACGCCGGCATCGGGGCGGTGGACCAGCGCCTCGCGCTCGTCGAGGTCGTAGGGGTGGCAATAGGACCACAGGGCGCCGCCCGCGGCTTCCTCCGCCGTCCAGCGCGCGGCCAGGCCGCGCAGGCGCCAGGGCGGCAGCCAGCGCAGGTACATGCCTCCCAGGAAGGGCAGCCAGGCCGGCCCCAGCCGCGCCACCGGCACCGGCAATTCCAGCAGCCCGCAGGGCCAGAGGAAGGGCCGCCGCGGTGCCCCTGGCCAGCCCGCGAGCGGGTTCCAGGCCGGCAGCACGGAGGAGGAATAGGCGAAGCCGAGTTCCGCCAGGATGTCCGGCGCCCAGGCGGCCGCCGGCGTCAGGGAGAAATAGGGCGCGCGGAATCCCGCCGGCGCCGCGCCGGTCAGGTTCGCCAGCCGGTCCCGCGCCGTTGCCATGCCGGCGCGGAAACGATCAGGCGCCAGATCCGCCAGGGGCTGGTGGACATGGCCGTGCGAGGCGACCTCATGCCCCCGCCGCGCGATCCGCGTGACCAGGCGCGGATCGGCGCGCGCCACCCGGTCCAGCACGAAGAAGGTCCCGCGCGCCCCGGCGGCATCCAGCAGGTCGAGCAGCCGGGCGGTCTGTTCGCGTGCGCGTGACCCGCCCTCATGCTCCTCGACGTCCACGGTGAAGGTGAACAGGGCGGGCAGTGCCGCGAAGCCGCGCGCGGCCCGGCGTGCCGCCCTTGTGAGGCCACTTTCGCGTTGATATTCTTGCAGTCCGGAGGTGGATGACATCGCGGCTGAGGTCGCTGGTCGGCCCCGCTTCGTCAAGGCCACCCGGCAAGGGGGCGGCCGGCGGCGGCAGCCCTCGGGATTGTGAAGCCGATGCGCGGCGGGAGACCGAGCTTGACCACGACCCTCTCCTTGGAAGCGGAGGTGGCGCGCCTCGTCGTCGAGGCATTGCACCTCGAAGTCGCGCCGGAGGAGATCGATCCGGAGGCGCCCCTGTTCGGCGAGGGCCTCGGCCTCGATTCGATCGACGCGCTCGAGATCGCGCTCGCCGTTTCCAAGCGGTATGGCTTCCAACTCCGATCCGATGACGAGATGAACCACCGCATCTTCGCCTCGCTCCGCGCGCTCGCCGCGCATATCGAGAAGAACCGGGCGGCCTGAACGCCATGCGCCTGCCCCGCCTGGCGCCGCGGCTGCTGGTCTCGCTGCCGCTCTCGGGGCTGTGCCTCGCTGCCCGGGCGGCGGGACAGGATCTCGCCGCCGCGGCTCTGGCCGCCGCGATCATCGTCGCCTTCCTGGCGCCGACCGCGCGGCCGGCGGGCATCGTCGCCTGCGCGCTGGCGGCCGGGATCGCGACCTGGCTCTGGGTGGGCGGGACGGGTGGGGCCCGGGCGGTGCTCGCGGCGCTGCCCCTGGCCGGGAACCTGACGCTCGCCTGGCATTTCGGCGCGACGCTGCGCCCGGGGCAGGAAGCCCTGATCGTCCGCTACAGCCGCGCCGAGCACGGGGAGATCCCGGCCGGGCTCGTGCGCTACGCGCGCCGGCTGACGGCGCTCTGGACGGCGTACTTCCTGCTCTTCTCCGCGATGAACGCGGCGACGCTGGCGGGCTTCGGGCCGCCGGCGGGGCCCTCGGCGGCGCTCAACATCGGCCTCGCCGCGGCGTTCTTCCTCGGCGAGCATGTGGTGCGCGGCATGGTCTTTCCCGAACTCGGCCCGGTGCGGCCGTGGCGGACGCTGCGCGCCATCTGGCGCGCCGACGCGGTGCCCCATGCCCGCTGACGCCGCCCTGCCGCTGACGTCCCGCGCGCCGCACGAAGTGATCTTCCACCGCGGGCGGGAACCGGTGACGACGGCGCGTTTCCTCGCCGAGGTGGCGGCCCTCGCCGCGCGCCTGCCGGCGGAAGGGCCCGTCCTGAACTTCTGCGCCGACCGCTACCTGGCGCTGGTCGGCTTCGCCGCGGTGCTGTCGCGGGGCCAGGTGACGCTGCTTTCCGCCGACCGTTCCCCGCAGCGCCTGGCCGACATCGCCCGGCTGCACGGGGCGCGCTGTGCGCTCGCGGACACCGAGGCCGAACTGCCCGTGCCGGTGCTGCGGCCGGATGCCGCGCCCGGTGCCGATGCGCCGAACCCGCTCATCCCCGCCGGGGCGGTGGCTGCGATCGCCTTCACCTCCGGCAGCACGGGGGAGCCGCGGCCGCATGCCAAGCCCTGGGGCGCGCTGGTGGCCGGGGCGCGTGCCGCCGCCGAGCGGTTCGGCGTGACATCGGGCACGGCCATCGTCGGCACGGTGCCGGCGCAGCACATGTACGGTTTCGAGACGACCCTGATGCTGCCGCTGCATGGCGGCGGGGCGGGGCACGCGGGGGCGGTCTTCTACCCCTCCGACATCGCGGAGGCCCTGGCCGGCGTACCCGCGCCGCGCCTGCTGGTGACCACGCCGCTGCAGATGCGCGCGGTGCTCGGGACGGGCATCGCGCTGCCGCCGCTCGCCGCCGTCATCTCTGCCACCGCGCCGCTCGATCCGCGCCTCGCCGCGGAGGCCGAGGCGGCCTGGGGCGCGCCCGTGCTCGAGATCTACGGCGCCACCGAGGCCGGGTCCGTCGCCTCCCGCCGCACGCTGGAGGGCGATGCCTGGGAACCCTATCCCGGCACGGTCTTCGCCATCGCCGAGGACGGGGCGGACGTGACCGTGCCCGGCCTGCCGGCGCCGGTGCCGCTCTCGGACACGCTGGAGCCCCTGCCGGAAGGCCGCTTCCGCCTGGCGGGGCGGCGGGCGGACATGGTGAAGCTGGCGGGCAAGCGCGCCTCCCTCGCCGGGCTGACGCGCATCCTCACCGACGTCGAGGGCATCGCGGACGGCGTCTACCTCGCGCCGGCGGATATCGACGACAACCCGCGGGCGCGGCTCGCGGCGCTGGTGGTGGCGCCGGGAATGACGCCGAAGGCCGTGGTGGCGGCGCTGCGCGGGCGGATCGAGCCCGCCTTCCTGCCGCGCCCGGTGGTGATGGTCGATGCGCTTCCGCGCGATGGGGTGGGCAAGCTGCGGCAGGCGGAACTCGCCGCGCTCGCCTGGCCCCGCGGCCCGGTGCGGCGCTGATACCGGCCAGACTTTCGGCTGCTTCGGCACCAGCGCGCCTGGTCCTGCGCGCGGCCGCCCCAGCCGCTCCGCGCGCCAATTCACCGGGCCTGGATCGGCAAGGCCCGGCGGCATGAGCCCTGCACCGCCCATTCAACCCGGCCCCGGACTGCCGTAGAAGGCGCCCATGGCCTCCGACCCCAGCCGCGGCCCGGCCGCCCGGCGCCCGGACGAGGTGCCGCCCCCGCCCACGCATGTCGCCCGCTTCGCCGTGCCGCCGGACCATCCCGCCTTGCCCGGGCATTTCCCGGGTCATCCGGTCGTGCCTGGGGTCGTGCTGCTCGACCGGGTGGCCGAGGCGGCACGCATGGCCTTCGGCCTTGGCCCCCTGCGCGGGCTCCCGAGGACGAAATTCGCCGCCCCCGTCCTGCCGGGGCAGGACGTGCGCGTCGTGCTCACCCTGCTCGCGCCCGGCCGCGTCGGCTTCGCCTGCGAGGCCGATGGCCGGCCGGCGGCAGCCGGGGACATGGCCTTCACGGCATGAGCGGCACCGCCGCCTGGGCCGCGACGCCGGAGCGCGGCAACGCCGCCGTGCTGCGGCTGATGACGCGCATCGCGCTCGGCCTCGGCTGGCCGGTGGCGCATGCGCTGCTGCACCCGATCACGCTGTTCTTCCTCGCCACCTCGCCCGCCGCGCAGAAGCGTACGGCGCGGCGCTACCTGGGGCGGGCGCTCGGCCGGCCGGCGGGGTGGCGCGACCTCTGGCGGCTGTATTTCTGCTTCGCCTCGACGATGCTCGACCGTGTCTTCCTGCTGACCGGGCGCACGCGTGGCTACCATGTGCAGGTCGAGGGGCTGGAGATTCTGCGCGACGCCGCCGCGCGCGGGCAGGGGATGGTGGTGCTCGGCGCGCATATGGGTTCCTTCGAGGCGTTGCGCGCGGTCGGCGGCGCCGGTGCGCCGGTCGAGGTGCGCATGATGATGCACACCGCCAATGCCGGCGCCGCGGACGCGCTGTTCGACAGCCTCGACCCGACGCGCGCGGCCGCCGTCATCCCGCTCGGCCGACCCTCGGCGATGCTGGCGGCGCGGGAGGCGCTGGAGCGCGGCGGCGTGGTGGGGATCCTCGCGGACCGCGCGGTGAGCGGCGACCGCATGCTGCCGGCGGAATTCCTCGGTGCGCCGGCGACGCTGCCCGGCGGGCCGATGACGCTCGCCGCGATCCTGCGCGCGCCGGTGGTGCTGGGCTTCGGGCTGTGGCTCGGCCCGCGCCGCTACCTGCTGCGCTTCGAACCCTTCGCCGAGGCGATCGACCTGCCACGGGACCGGCGCGAGGCCGCGTTGCGCGAATGGCTCGGGCGCTACGCGGAGCGGGTCGGCGAGATGTGCCGGGCGCATCCCTACAACTGGTTCAACTTCTACGACTTCTGGGGGGAGGAGCCGTGAGGTGGCGGTGGCTGAAGGTCGGGGGGAGTGAACTCCCCCCGAATCCCCCCTCCTTCTTTGGAACCAAAGAAGGGAGGGGGTTCGGGGGAGGTTCGCCTCCCCCGACCTTCCTGCGCCGCACCCTGCTGATCCTGCCCCTGGCCGCCCAGGCCCCCGACCCGCTGCCCGAGGTGATGGCGGCCCTCGCCGCCGTGCGCGAAAGCCGCGCCGCCTTCACCGAGGAGAGGGAACTCCCTGAACTCGACCGCCCGCTGATCTCGCGCGGCGTGCTGACCTGGCGCGCGCCCGATCGGATGGAGAAGCATACGCTCGAGCCGGTCGAGGAACGCTTCCTCGCCGATGGCGACACGCTGGTCCTGGAGCAGCCCGCGCGCGGCATCCGCGAGACCATGGCGCTCGACGCCGTGCCCGAGGTGCGACCGGTGGTGGAGGCGATCCGCGCGACGCTTGCCGGCGACCTCGCCACACTGCGCGAGCATCACGAGGTGGTCTTCTCCGGCACCTTCGCGCGCTGGCGGATGGTGCTGACGCCGCGTTCGCTGCGCGTGCGCGCGGCGGTGCAGCGCGTGACGCTGGAAGGCGAGGGCGGCGCCATCCTGGTGGTGGAGACGCAGATGCGCGACGGCCGCACCCGCATGGCGATCACCCCGCTGCGATGAGGCGCCTCGTCGCGCGCTATGCTGCCCTCTTCGCCGCGCTGGCGGTGCTGGCGCTGGCCTTCCCGCTGCTGCTGCGCCAGGTCTCGCTGCGCGGCGACATCGCCGATTTCCTGCCGGCGCCGAAGACCGAGGAATCCGCCTTCCTGCTGGAGGAACTCCGCAGCGGCGCCGCGACGACGCTGCTGATCGCGGGGATCGAGGGCGGGGAGGCGCGCGACCTCGCGCGCGTCTCGCGGGCGATGGCGGCGCGGCTCGAGGCGAGCGGGCTTTTCGCGCTGGTGGCCAATGGCGCGCCGCGTATCGACGATGGCGAGGCGGCGCTGCTCATCGCGCATCGCTACGCGCTCTCCCCGGCCGCGACGCCGGAAGCCTTCACCGAGGCGGCGCTGCGCCGCTCGCTGGAAGCCGTGCTGGACGGGCTGCGCGGCAGCGCCGCGCCGCTGGTGCGGCGCTATGGCTTCGCGGATCCGACCGGTGCCTTCCTCGCGCTGGTGCGGGGCTGGGCCGCGGATGCGCGCGTGGCGATGGAGCATGGCGTGTGGATGGCCGAAGGCCCCCGCGCGCTGCTGCTGGCGCAGTCCCGTGCCGGAGGCCTGGACACCGAGGCGCAGGCGCGCACGGCCGAGGCCTTCCGCGCCGCCTTCGCTGCCTCCGACCCTCCGCCGGGGGCGCGGCTGCTGCTCTCCGGGCCCGGCATCTTCGCGGCGGAGGCGGCGGCGACGGTGCGGGCGGATGTGCGCCTCGTCTCGATGCTGTCCTCGGTGCTGGTCGCCGCCTTCCTGATCTGGCGCTACCGGTCGCCACTGATGCTGGCGGTGGTAGCGGTGCCGCTCTCGGCCGGCACGCTGGCGGCACTGGCGGTGGTCGATGCGGCGTTCGGGCATGTGCACGGCGCGGCGCTCGGCTTCGGCATGACCATGCTCGGCGTGGTGGACGACTACCCGATCCTGCTCATCACCGGGCGCGCGCCGGGGGAGACGCTGCGCGAGGCCGCGCGCCGCATCTGGCCGACGCTGCGGCTGGCGACGGCGGCGGCGGTGGCTGGGCTCGTGCCGATGCTGGCCTCGGGCTTTCCGGGCCTGGCGCAGCTCGGCCTCTTTGCGGCGACGGGGCTGGTCGGCGCGGCGCTGACGACGCGCTACCTGTTGCCCGCGCTGCTGCCGGCGGAAGGGCTGCCGGTGCGTCCGCTTCCGGAACGGCTCGCGCATGTGCTGCTGCGGCTGCCGGCGCGGCGCGGGGTGGTGCTGGCGGCGCTGGCGGTTGTCGCGGTCGCGCTGGCACTGGGCGGCGGGCCGCGCATGGAACGCGACCTGGCGGCGTTGAGCCCGGTGCCGGAGGCGGTGCGCGACCTCGACGAGGTGCTGCGGCGCCAGGTAGGTGCGCCGGATGTGCGCGTGGTGCTGACGCTGCGCGCGCCTGATGCCGAAGCGGCCCTTCAGGCGGCGGAACGGGCGGCGGAAGCGCTGGCGCCGCTGGTTGCCTCCGGCGCCATCGCCGGGCTGGATCACCCGGCGCGCTTCCTGCCGAGCGCGGCGACGCAGCGCGCGCGGCTCGCGGCATTGCCCGAGGCCGCCACGCTGGCAGAACGTATCGAGGCCGCGCGCCAGGGCCTGCCCTTCCGCGCCAATGCCTTCGCGCCCTTCCTCGAAGGCATCGAGGCCGCGCGGACGCAGGCGCCGCTGACGCCGGCGGATCTTCGCGCGGCGCCGCTGCTCGCCGCCCGGCTGGCTCCGCTGCTGCGGCAGGAGGAAGGCGGCGTCCGCGCCATCCTGCTGCCCACCGACATCCGCGACATGGCGGCGCTGCGCGCGGCCGCATCCCGCGTGCCCGGGCTGCTGCCGGTGGAGATCAAGGCGGAGACCGAGGCGATCCTCGCCGAGGCCACCGGCGCCGCGCTGCGCTGGGCCGCGGTCGGTGGCGTGCTGGTGCTGGTGCTGCTCGGCGCGGGGCGGGGGCTCGCCGGCGGATTGCGCATCGCCGTGGCGCTCGGCGGCGCGCTGATGCTGACCTTCGCCATGCTCGCAGCGCTGGGGGAACGGATCTCGGTCTTTCACCTGACCGCGGCGCTCTTGCTGGCCGGCGTCGGCATGGACTATGCGCTGTTCCTTGGGAATACCCGGGCCTCGGCCCGTTCCGGGGAGGCATCGACGGAGGAGGCAGCGCGGGCGCTTGGATCCGTCATCACCTGCATGGTCACCACCTTGCTCACCTTCGGGCTTCTCGCGCTCTGCCGCACGCCGGTGCTGCACGCCACGGGGCTGACCGTGACGGTCGGCGTCGCGGCGGCCTTCCTGCTCGCCTGCGCCCTGGCGCCCGGACGGGGTGCGCCCCGCTGAGCCGCATGGCTCCGCTCCGCATCACGGCGATCACCGCGACCAGCGCCATGGGCGTCGGGCTGGCGGGGACGCGCGAGGCGCTGGCGACGCGCCGCGGCGGCCTCGCGCCCTGCGACCTGCCCGGCATGCCGCCAGGCGTCTGGGTCGGGCGCGTGCGGGAGGCCGATACGGTCGAACCGCCCGCGGCGTTCGCCGCCTTCGCCTGCCGCAACACGCGGCTTGCGGAACTTGCCCTGCGCCAGGATGGGTTCACGGAGGCGGTGGCCGCTGCCGTCGCCCGGCATGGCGCCGGGCGCGTGGCCGTGGTGCTCGGCACCTCCACCTCCGGCATCGAGGAGACGGAGCAGGCCTGGTCCCGCCGTGGCGCGGACGGCGCGCTGCCGCCCTACGATTTCGCCTCTACCCACGACCTGCATGCGCTGCCGCGCTACGTGCGCGCGCGGCTCGGGTTGAAGGGGGCCTGCATCTCGATCTCGACCGCCTGCACCTCGGGCGCGCGGGCTTTCCTCGACGCGGCGACGCTGATCGCGGCGGGCGTTGCCGACGCGGCGGTGGTGGGCGGCGCTGACACGCTCTGCCGGCTCACGCTGCACGGCTTCGGCTCGCTGGAACTGCTTGCCAAGGGGCCGACGCGGCCCTGCGCGGAGGACCGCGACGGCATCTGCATCGGGGAGGCCGCCGCCTTCGCCCTGCTGGAACGTGCGGGGCCGGAGGATGCGGGCGCGCTCGGGCTGCTCGGTGCCGGTGCTTCGTCGGACGGGCACCATATGTCCTCGCCGCACCCGGACGGGCTCGGCGCGGTGGTGGCGATGCGCGCGGCGCTCGACAGCGCGGGCCTCGCGCCGTCGCAGATCGACTACGTCAACATGCACGGCACCGGCACGCGCGCGAACGACGCGATGGAGGACCGTGCCCTCGCGCGGATCTTCGGCGATGCGGTGCCCTGTTCCTCCACCAAGGGCTGGACGGGCCACACGCTGGGCGCCTCGGGCGCGCTGGAGGCGGCGATCTCGACGGTCTGCATCGAGGCTGGGCTGGTGCCGGGCTGCCTTGGCCTTGACCGCGCGGACCCGTCCTTCGCCTCCGGCATCGTGGTGACGAACCGGGCGGCGCGCGTGGACCGGGTGCTGTCCAATTCCTTCGGCTTCGGCGGCAGCAACTGCGCGCTGGTGATCGGGCGGCTGCCGTGACGCTCGCCGTCGGCATCGCCGGGATCGGGCTGCTCGGGCCGGGGCTCGCGGGCTGGGTGCAGGCCGCGCCGGTGCTGGCCGGTCGCGTCCCGCACGAGGCCGCGCCGCTCACCCCGCCCGCGCCTGCCATGCTGCCGGCCACCGAGCGCCGCCGCACCGGCCCCTCGGTGCGCCTGGCCCTCGCCGTGGCGGCGGAGGCGGTGCAGGACAGCGGCGTGCCGCCGGAGGAACTCGATACCGTCTTCGCCAGTTCCAATGGCGAGGGGCAGGTGATCACCTCGATCCTCGAGGCGCTGCACACGCCGGACGGGGCCATCTCCCCGACGCAGTTCCACAATTCGGTGCACAACGCGGCGGCGGGGTACTGGGGCATCGCGGTGGGATCGTCGCGGCCCTCGGTCAGCCTGGGTGGGCATGACGGGGTCTTCGCCACGGGGCTGCTGCATGCGGCGGCGCAGGTCGTGGCCGGCCGCCGGCCCGTGCTGTTCGTGGCGCATGACGTGCCGCTGCCGCCGCCGCTCGACGCATTGCGGCCGACCAGCGCGCCCTTCGCGATCGCCATGGTGCTGACGCCCGCGACAGGGACGCGCGGCGCGCTGCGCCTGGAACAGCGCGACCTGGCCGCGCCGCCGCCGCTGCTCCCGCCAGGTCTCGACGCGCTGCACGGCGCCAATCCGGTGGCGCGCGCCCTGCCGCTGCTCGCCGCCCTTGCGGCCGGCGGCGCGGCGGAGATCCTGCTGCCGATGCTCGACGATGCGAGCCTGGCGGTGACGGTGGCGGCGTGAAGGCCCTGCCGGCGACGCGGGAGGCGATCGCGCGCCTCATTCCCCACCAGGGCGGGATGTGCCTGCTCGACCGCGTGGACTCCTGCGATGCGGAGGCGATCGCCTGCGCCGCGACCAGCCACCGCGACGCAGCCAATCCGCTGCGGCGGGACGGCATGCTGCCGGCAGTCTGCGGCGTCGAATACGCGCTGCAGGCGATGGCACTGCACGGCGCGCTGACCGAGGGCGCGCCGCAGGGCCGCGGCTTCGTCGCGGCGCTCTCGGGCGTGGAGATCGCGGCCGCGCGGCTGGATGATGTTGCGGGCGTGCTTTCCGTCTCCGCCACCGCGATGGCGCGGGAGAGCCGCGGCTTCATCTACCGCTTCGCGGTCGAGGGGGAGGGACGATGCCTGCTGAGCGGGCGGGCGACGGTGGTGCTGGCATGACGCGCGCCCTCGTCACCATCTACCGCTTCGCGGTCGAGAGCGAGGGGCGCCGCCTGCTGATCGGGCGGGCGAGGGTGGTGCTGGCATGATCCGCGCCCTCGTCACCGGCGGCGCGAGCCCGATAGGTGCCGCGATATGCCGCGCGCTGGCCCGCGACGGCCATGCGGTGATCGTCCACGCCCATGCCCATGCCGAGCGAGCGGCGGCGCTGGCCGATGAGATCGGCGGGACGAGCATCGCATTCGACCTCGCCGACCACGACGCCTGTCGCATCGCCTGCGAGGCCTTGCTGCAGGACGGCCCGATCCAGGTGCTGGTGCACAATGCCGGCACGCATGAGGACGTGCCCATGGCGGGCATGAGCGAGGCGCAGTGGCGGCGCGTGCTCGCCGTCTCGCTCGACGGCTTCTTCCACGTCGCGCGGCCGCTGCTGCTGCCGATGATGGGCACGCGGCGCGGGCGGATCGTGGCGATGTCCTCGGTGTCCGCCATCATGGGGAACCGCGGCCAGGCGAACTACGCCGCCGCCAAGGCGGGGCTGATCGGCGCGGTTCGGTCGCTCGCACTGGAATGCGCGCCGCGCGGGGTGACGGTGAACGCGGTCGCGCCCGGGCTGATCGAGAGCCCCGCCGTCGCCGCCGCCGTGCCGCCCGAGGCGGTGCGGCAGATGGTCCCCGCGCGGCGGCTCGGCCGGCCGGAGGAGGTGGCGGAACTCGTCGCCTTCCTCTGTTCCGACCGCGCGGCCTACATCACGGGGCAGACCGTTTCGATCAACGGCGGGATGGCGTAGCGCGGCGCCTCACGGATCGCGCTTCGCCAGCCGGCGCAACTCGGCCTGGCTTCGCCACAGCCCCGCGGGGTCCATGCCGCGCGCGAGCAGCTTGCCCGCCACCATCAATACGATGCGGGCGATGTCCGCGACGGGTCGGAAATGACTCGGGCGGCGCAGCGTCCCGCCATAGAGGGCGGGGATGTCGGCCGCGACGCTGGTGATGCCGGCGCGCGCGGCGTCGATCAGGATCTCGCTCTCGAAGGAGAAGCGGCGGGCGCGGCCGTCGTAGCGCGCGAGTTCCGTCAGCGCCGCCGCAGGGTAGATGCGCAGGCCTGATTGGCTGTCCGCCACCGCATGCCCGGCCGCCCAGGAGATCCAGAAATCCGCGAAGCGATTGGCCCGCCGTCGCGCCGCCGGCTGCCCGGCGGCATGGCGGCGGGAGCCGATCACGATCCGGTCAGGCCGCGCCAGCGCGAGCAGCCGCGGCAGATCCTCCGGCCGATGCTGGCCGTCGCCGTCCAGGGTCGCGACGAAGGCGGCGCCGCGGGCGAGCGCCTCCGCCATGCCGCGGCGCAGGGCCGCGCCCTTGCCCTGGTTGCCCGGCATGGCCACCACCTCCGCCCCGGACGCGGCGGCCAGGGCGGCGGTGCCGTCGGTCGATCCGTCGTCCACCACCAGCAGCGGGGCTTCCGGCAGCGCGGCGCGCACGCGTGCGACCACCGATGCGATGGTTGCCGCTTCCTGGTATGCGGGGATGACGACGGCGAGGCTCGCGGCCGCCGCTGCGGTTGCATCGGTCACGGGAATGCGGCTGGAATGGGCGATCACCTTACCGTTGAAATGCGCGGGGACCTAGGGACCATGCCGCTCGATTCCGCCGACATTCCGGTCGAGACCCGATGCGACGTGCTCGTCATCGGCGGCGGCCCGGCCGGGTCCACCGCCGCGGCGCTGCTGGCGGAGAAGGGGCGCCACGTCGTGCTGCTCGAGAAGGACCGCCACCCGCGCTTCCACATCGGGGAGAGCCTGCTGCCGCTCAACCTGCGCATCTTCGAGCGCCTCGGCGTGCAGGAGGAGATGGCGGCGATCGGTGTCTACAAGCCCGGCGCGCGCTTCGTCTCGGACGAGCACGGCAAGCACACCGCCTTCTCCTTCGCGGCGGGGTTGAACCAGGACTACACCTATTCCTACCAGGTGCGGCGCAGCGAGTTCGACGAGATCCTGTTCCGCCGCGCCCATGCCGCCGGCGCCGATGCGCGGGAGGGGGTGCGCGTGCTCGATGTCGCGCTGGATGCGCGCGGCGGGCACCTCGTGATGGCGCGCGGCGAGGACGGCGCGATGCAGGCCTTCCGCGCGCGCTACGTCGTCGATGCGTCCGGCCGCGACACGATGCTCGCCACCGCCATGGGCAGCAAGGCGCGCAACCCGCACAACAACACCGCCGCCATCTACGGCCATTTCCACGGTGTCGCGCCCTTCGGGGAGCAGGAGGACGGCAACATCACCATCCACCTGTTCGACCACGGCTGGTTCTGGATGATCCCGCTGCAGAACGACGTCATGAGCGTGGGCGTCGTCAGCAACCCGGCCTTCTTCAAGCGCCGGCGCGGCGCGGTGGAGTCCTTCTTCCTCGAAACGCTGCGCTCGGTCCCTTCCGTCGCGCGGCGGATCGAAGGGGCGGAACTGGTCTCCGACGTCACCACCACGGGCAACTACTCCTATGCATCGAAGGTGATGCACGGCGACGGCTGGCTGATGGCGGGCGACGCCTATGCCTTCCTCGACCCGGTCTTCTCCTCCGGCGTGCTGCTGGCGATGGCGAGTGCCGAGATGGGTGCCGAGGTCGCCGACACCTGGCTCGATGACCCGGCGCGTGCGGCCGGCATGGCGCGCGCCTTCGAACGCAAGGTGAAGCGGGCGATCGGCTCGCTCTCCTGGCTCATCTACCGCATCAACAAGCCGGTGCTGCGCGACATGTTCATGGAGCCGCGCAACCGCTTCCGCATGCGGGAAGGCCTGGTCAGCCTGCTGGCCGGCGACGTGCATGCCAACGCCAACCGGCAGATGCCGGTGCTCGCCTTCAAGGCGGCCTACCATGCGCTGAATGTCGCCTACCGCTTCGGCTACAGGCTGCGGCCGGAGGGGCTGGTGAAGGTGCCGCCGGCTACACCGGCGGCTGCTGGATGATCGCCCGCTCGAGGTTCTCGATCCAGCTGTTGTAGTTCCTGTGGATGCTGGTGCCGTCGTATTGCAGGTTCGTGCTGTTCACGTAGCGGATCGAGAAATTGCTGGCGGTGTAGGTGATCTCGGTCACCGCGACATGGGTGCGCAGGCGCAGCGTGGCGCGGATCAGGCCGGGGCGCACCGGCTCCATCTCCCAGCCCAGCCCGGCGCCGGCGCGCAGGATCTGGTTGCGGCGGATCTCCGGCGTCGCCGTGTCCACGAAGCTGCGGCTCTCGACGTTGTAGATGGGCCGCGTGCAGGCCGAGAGTCCGACCGCGGCAATCGCCAGCAGCACCGGCGCCGCACCGAGCAGGGACCTTCGTTGCATCCTTTGTCCTCCACCTCGCGCGCCCGGGATCGGGCGTCGCCTGAAGCATAGGCTATCGGCCTCGCCCGGCCCTGCGGGTTGCGCCAGGTCAAGCGATGCGCGCGAGCCAGCGCCGCCGCCGGAGCAGCCGCGCGAGCAGTCGCCCTGTCACGTACCAGTGGACCATGAGGCCTTCCGTCAGCAAGGCCGGCAGGTCCGGGCGGAACGCGTCCTCCGCTGCCACCGGCGCGACGGCGAGACCGAGGCCGCGCGCCATGAGCAAGGTGCGGTGCAGGTGCAGCCGGCTGGTCACCAGCGCCTCCGGCCCCGACGCTGGACCTGTCGTCCTGTGGTTGCGCAGGTTCTCGAGCGTATGGCGGGAATGCGTCTCCATGCCGATGCGCACGGGATCGAGGCCATGCGCGACCAGCCAGTCGCGGCCGGCCTCGGCCTCGCTCGGCGCGCCCGGCGCCGAGCGTCCTCCGAGCACGACCAGGTCCGCCCGCGGGCAACTACGTGCGAGGACGAGCGCCCGTCTCAGCCGCACGGCGAACACCGGCGAGGGCACACTGCCCCGCAGCCGGTGGCCGAGCACGAGGATGCGCCCCGGGGGTGCCTCGGGCGCCATCCCCGCCCGCCGGGCCGTCCGCAGCACCGCGAGCGTCGCCGCCAGGGGCGCCAGGCCGCCGGTCAGCACCGCGACGGTCGCGGCCGCAGCCAGGGTGATCGCGCCTTCAGGGCCGAGGAAGGGCGGCTCGCGTTCCGTCACGCCGCAAGCCAGGCCCGCGCCGCGGCCTCGGAACCCGAGGGCAGCGGGAGGCGCGAGTCCATCGACCAGGCGGTGATGTCGCGCGCCACGCGGTCCCCGCGCGTGTCGCGCAGCAGCATGTGGTAGCCCTCCGGATAGAAGCCGGCGCGCTGCCGGGCGGGGTCCGGCAGGGCGGAGAGCAGCCGGCGGGTCGGCGCCGCCGGGACCAGCCTGTCCTGCCCGCCGTAGAGCAGCAGGGCCGGCGCGCGGAAGCGCGGCGCCGCCGCAACCGCCGCATCCATCAGGTCCACCAGCCCCGCGATGGCATCCACCCGCGTATTGCGGATCAGCAGCGGGTCGCGCGACCAGCGCTGCCAGGCTTCCATGTTGTCGGTCGGCTGGAAGCCGGGCGCGCTGTTCACGACGCCCATCATCGGCACCACCGAGACCATGAGATCGAGCATGTTGCGCGCGAGCCAGCCGAGGCTCGCCCGCCCGACCACGGCAGGGGCCAGCAGCACGTAGCCATCCGCAGGCGGTGGCGTGCGGGAGGCGCCGGCGACGAGCAGCACGGCGCCGCCCATGCTCTCCCCCATCATCACCACCGGCACGCGCGGGTGGCGGGCGCGGATCAGGCGGGCGGCCTCGGCGGCGTCGGCGGCCATCGCCTCATGGCCGGCCCAGATGCCGCGGTTGGGCGCGCCCCCGAAGCCGCGCTGGTCGTAGCCGTAGAGGCCGACGCCCTCGCTGGTGAACCGGGCGGCGGCGTCCTGCAGGAAGGCGCGGGCATGCTCGTTCATGCCATGCAGGCCGACCACGATGGCCTTGGGCGGGCTGGGGGGCAGCCAGGCATGGAGGGGGAGGCGCGCGCCATCGGCCATGACCAGGGCATCGCCGAAAAGCGAGGGGGAGGCGACCGGCGGGCCCATCGGTGCGCGCGCGGGGGCGCAGCCGGCGGCGGCGAGGGCGGCCAGGACGGCCCGGCGGGGGAAGAAGGGCGGGGGAGGGGAACCTCCCCCGCTCCCCCGCCCTTCCTTGGTTCCTGGGAACTGACCTCGGCTGTCAGTCTCCAGGGAACAAAAAAGGGAGGGGGCTCGGGGGAGGTTCACCCTCCCCCGACCTTCCTTCCGTCCGTCGCGCCCTGTTCGGATCATCGCCCGCCAGATGATACCGCCCCCGAGGCTGGTCCACCACGTCCGCCGCGACTATGGTGCGCCCCCTGGCGAGAGGACCCCCATGCGCGACCCCCAGATGACCGGATATGCCCCGAAGCCCGTCGCCGGGCTGACCCCCGACCAGCGGATCGAGGTGACCTCCCGCAAGGTCCCCTGCGACGGGGAAGCGGCCTCGGGCCTCGGCCATCCGCGCATCTGGCTGCACATCGAGGACCGCGAGGTCACTTGCCCCTATTGCTCCATTACCTACGTCCTCGCCGAGGGCGCAGGCGAGGACCATGGCCACTGACGACACACGCGCCCCCGAGGCCGGCCGGCCGCGGGGCGCCGCGCTGGCGGAGGCGACTGCCGCATCCGAGGCGCTGCCCGAGGTGAAGCCGGGCGAGCGCCATCTGATCCTGGTGGACGGCTCCGGCTACATCTTCCGCGCCTATCACGCGCTGCCGCCGATGACGAACCCGGAGGGCGTGCCGGTGAATGCCGTCTATGGCTTCACCACCATGCTCTCGCAGTTCCTCACGCGCCATGCGGGCAGCCACATCGCGGTGGTCTTCGATGCCGCGCGGGTGAATTTCCGCAACGAGTTCTACCCCGAGTACAAGGCGCATCGCCCCGACCCGCCCGAGGACCTGATCCCGCAATTCGACCTGATCCGCGACGCGACGGATGCGCTCGGCGTCGCGCGGGTGCAGCAGGAAGGCTTCGAGGCCGACGACCTGATCGCCGCTTACGCCAAGGCCTACCTCGCCGAGGGTCCCGGCCAGGTCACCATCGTCTCCTCCGACAAGGACCTGATGCAGCTTGTGCGGCCGGGCGTGCAACTTCTCGACCCGATCAAGCAGAAGCCGATCCGCGAGCCGGAGGTGCTGGAGAAGTTCGGCGTCACGCCGGACAAGGTGATCGAGGTGCAGGCGCTCGCCGGCGATTCCACCGACAACGTGCCCGGCGTGCCGGGCATCGGGATCAAGACCGCGGCGCAACTCATCAACGAGTATGGCGACCTTGAATCGCTCCTGGCGAACGCCACGAAGATCAAGCAGCCCAAGCGGCGCGAGGCGCTGATCGGGAATGCCGAGATGGCGCGCATCTCGAAGCGGCTGGTGACGCTCGACGCCGACGCGCCGTTGCCCCGGCCGGTCGAGGATTTCGCGGCGAAGCCGCCGGGCGACCACAAGCTCGAGCATTTCCTGCGCGCGATGGGGTTCCGTTCGATCCTCGCGCGCATGGGCAAGCTCGGGGAAGGCAACGAGCCGGCCCGCCGCGGGGCGCCGCAGGCGGTCCGCCACGCGCCGGCGCCGGGGCCGGTGGCGCCGGACCTCTCCGTGCCCTTCGGGCAATATGAGGCGGTCACGACCGAACAGGACCTCGCGCGTTGGATCGCGGCGGCGACGGAAGCCGGCGTGATCGGCATCGACACCGAGACCGACAGCCTGGATGCGCGGCGCGCGAAGATGGTGGGCTTTTCCATCGCCACCGCGCCGGGCAAGGCCTGCTACGTGCCGATCCGCCACGGCGGCGGCGGGGACATGCTGTCCGATCCCGCGCCGGCGCAGATCGAGATGGTGCGCGCCTTCGCGCTGCTGCGCCCGCTGCTGGAAGACGCCACCGTGTTGAAGGTGTTCCAGAACGCCAAGTACGACCTCGAGGTCTTCGCGCGCGAGGAGAATGGCGGCTTCGCCACCATCGCGCCGATCGACGACACGATGATGATCTCCTACGCGATGGAGGCGGGGCGGCGCGGGCATGGGATGGACGAGCTTTCGGTCGTCCACCTCAACCACACGCCGATCAAGTTCGACGAGGTGACGGGCACCGGCAAGGCGCGCATCCCCTTCGGCCAGGTGGCGCTCGACAAGGCCACCGCCTATGCGGCCGAAGATGCGGACGTCACGCTGCGCCTCTGGCTGCTGCTGAAGCCGCGGCTGCGGGAGGAAGGCGCCCTCGCCCTCTACGAACAGATCGAGCGCCGCATGGTCGGCGTGCTGCGCGACATGGAAGCCGCCGGCATCAAGGTGGACGGCGCCGAGCTCGCCCGCATCGGGGAGGATTTCGCCAAGCGCCTCGCGGTGCTGGAAAAGGAGATCCATAGGCTCGCCGGGCGCGAGTTCAACGTCGGCTCTCCCAAGCAGCTCGGCGAGATCCTCTTCGACGAAATGAAGCTCACTGGCGGCCGCAAGGGCAAGACCGGGGCCTATTCGACCGACGCATCGGTGCTCGATGACCTTGCGGCGCAGGGCGTGGAGCTCGCGGCGCGGGTGC
This sequence comes from Neoroseomonas soli, assembly GCF_018129065.1. GTDB lineage: Bacteria > Pseudomonadota > Alphaproteobacteria > Acetobacterales > Acetobacteraceae > Neoroseomonas > Neoroseomonas soli. The sequence goes on from NZ_JAAEDM010000032.1 coordinate 45,287, forward strand.
TGGACTGGCGGCAACTCGCGAAGCTGAAATCCACCTATGTCGAGGCGCTGGCGGCGCAGATCGATCCGGTGGACCGGCGCGTGCACACCTCCTACGGCATGGCGGGCACGAGCACGGGGCGGCTGTCCTCCAACGATCCCAACCTGCAGAACATCCCGGTCCGCAGCGAGGAAGGCCTGCGCATTCGCCGCGCCTTCGTCGCCGAGCCGGGCCACGTCATCATGTCCGCCGACTATTCGCAGATCGAGCTGCGGCTGCTCGCGCACCTCGCGGAGGTGCCGACCCTGCGCGAGGCCTTCGAGCACGGCGAGGACATCCATTCCCGCACCGCGGCGGAAATCTTCCACCTGGAAAAAGGCAAGGTGGACAAGGAAGCCCGCCGCCGCGCCAAGACGATCAACTTCGGCATCATCTACGGCATGTCGGCCTTCGGGCTGGCCTCGCGCCTCGGCATCCCCCCCGCCGAGGGCCGCACCATCATCGACGCCTATTTCGCCCAGTACCCCGGCATCCGGCAGGAGATGGAACGCTGCAAGGAGGAGGCGCGGACCCATGGCTATGTCCGCACGCCCTTCGGCCGCAGGCTCTGGATCCCGGACATCGCGACCAAGGACCCGGTGCGCCGCGCCGGCGCCGAGCGCGCCGCCATCAACGCCCCCTTCCAGGGCGGCGCCGCCGAGATCATCAAGCGCGCCATGGTCCGCCTGCCGCGCGCGCTGAAGCAGGCCGGGCTGAAGGCGCGCATGCTGCTGCAGGTCCACGACGAACTCGTGTTCGAGGTCCCGAAGGACGAGGTCGAGGCCACCGCCGCCGTGGTGAAGGACATCATGGAATCGGTCGCGACGCTGCGCGTGCCGCTCTCGGTCGAGGTCGGCACCGGCCATTCCTGGGCGGAGGCGCACTGAAGTGGCCGCCGGCTGGACGCCGCAGGAAAGGACGACGCTCGCGCAGATCTGCGGCGCGCATTTCGTCAGCCATGTGCATATCCTGGTCCTCCCGCCGCTCTTCCCGTTGCTGAAGGACAGCCTCGGCGTCTCCTATGTCGAGCTCGGCCTGGCGCTGACGGTGTTGAACGTCGTCTCCTTCTTCACCCAGGCGCCGATGGGCTTCGTGGTGGACCGGCTCGGCCCGCGGCGGATGCTGGCGGCGGCGCTGCTGCTGGGCGGGCTGTCCTTCATCCTGCTCGGGCTGACGGGCTCCTATGCCTGGCTGATCGCGGCGGCGGCGCTCGCGGGGCTGGCGAACAGCGTCTATCACCCGGCGGACTACGCCATCCTCGGCGCCTCGATCGCCGAGCAGCGCGTCGGGCGCGCCTTCTCGATCCACACCTTCGCGGGCTTCCTCGGCGGGGCGATGGCGCCGGCCTTCGTGCTCGGCATCGCGGCCTGGCTCGGCATGCCGGCCGCGCTGATCGCGGCGGGGCTGCTCGGGCCGGTGGCGGCGGTGCCGCTGCTGCTGGCCGGGGCGCCGCAGG
>NZ_JAAEDM010000033.1 GCF_018129065.1 Neoroseomonas soli
CCCGCGCCGCGAGCAGAGCCGTGACCGCGGTGGCGATCGCGACCGCAGCGCCCGCATCGAGCGCGAGACCGCCGAGGCCGCCCGCACCGAGCGCGAGCCGCGACGCGACCGCGACCGCGATGCCGGCCGCGAACGCCGCTACCGACAGGAGGATCTCGGCCCGGCGGTGAAGGGCTTCGGCGATGCCGTGCCGGCCTTCATGCTGATCCCGCTGCCGCGCCCGCGCGCCGAGAAGCCGGCCGTGGCCGACACCACGCCGGAAACCGAGGCCGCCTGACAAAACCCCCTGCCGGACCCGCTGGCAGCCGCCTCCACGGCGCGCCGGTGGGTGCCGGTTGGCCCGCGACGCCGCCCCGGGCGGCGGACGCCCGGCTTTCCCGATTGCCCGAGCGCCGGCGGAACCGCATCCTGTCGGCCATTACGCGGAGGACACCGCCATGAACGTCGTCGCCAAGCCCAGCCGCGCGCAGTTCGTCTGGGACGACCCCCTGCTGCTCGATGACGTCCTCACCGAGGACGAGCGCATGATCCGCGACAGCGCCCGGCAGTTCTGCCAGGAGAAGCTGCTGCCGCGCGTGCAGGAAGCCTTCCGCAAGGAACACTTCCACCGCGAGATCATGAACGAGTTCGGCGAGATGGGCTTCCTCGGCGCCACGCTGGACAGCCATGGCTGCGCGGGCGTCGGCTACGTCTCCTACGGCCTGATGGCGCGCGAGGTCGAGCGCGTCGATTCCGGCTACCGCTCCGCCTTCTCCGTGCAGTCCTCGCTGGTCATGTACCCGATCCATGCCTTCGGGTCGGAGGCGCAGAAGGACAAGTACCTGCCGAAGCTGCGCACCGGCGAATGGGTCGGCTGCTTCGGCCTGACCGAGCCCGACGCCGGTTCCGACCCGAATTCCATGCGCACCCGCGCGAAGAAGGTCGATGGCGGCTACATCCTGAACGGTTCCAAGACCTGGATCACCAATTCCCCGATCGCCGACGTCGCGGTGGTCTGGGCGAAGGACGACGAGGGCATCCTGCGCGGCTTCCTCCTCGACCGCGGCATGAAGGGCCTTACCTTCCCCAAGATCGAGGGCAAGTTCTCGCTGCGCGCCTCGGTCACCGGCATGATCATGATGGATGACGTCTTCGTGCCGGAGGAGAACCGCCTGCCGGGCGTGAAGTCGCTCGCCGGCCCCTTCTCCTGTCTCAACCGCGCGCGCTACGGCATCGCCTGGGGCGCTCTCGGCGCGGCGGAAGACTGCTGGCACCGCGCGCGCGACTACACGATGAACCGCAAGATGTTCGGCAAGCCGCTGGCGCAGACGCAGCTCATCCAGAAGAAGCTCGCGGACATGATGACCGAGATCACCCTCGGCCTGCATGCCGTGCTGCGCGTCGGGCGCCTGTTCGACGAGGGCAAGGTCGCGCCGGAGATGATCTCCCTGGTGAAGCGCAACAACTGCGGCAAGTCGCTCGATATCGCGCGCATGGCGCGTGACATGCACGGCGGCAACGGGATCGTGGACGAGTACCACGTGATCCGCCACGTCATGAACCTCGAGACGGTGAACACCTACGAAGGCACGCACGACGTGCACGCGCTGATCCTCGGCCGTGCGCAGACGGGGCTGAACGCCTTCGGCTGAACCCGGGACGGAGGGCGGGCGGGCATGTTGCTGACCGGCACGGACCTGCTGACGATCGAGCGGACCCTGCAGCTCGCCATCGCGCCCGCCTTCATCCTCGGTGGCATCATGGCCATGCTGTCGCTGCTGACGGCGCGGCTCCAGCGCCTGGCGGACCTGCACGAGGAAGCGCGCAACGGCGTCGAATCGCCGCTGAACGACCTGCGGATGCTGGCCCGGCGGGCGCGCCTGACCTACCGCGCCATCACCTTCGCCATCATGGCGGCGGTGCTGCTGTGCATCCTGGTGATCGCCGCCTTCGTCGAACCGCTCGCCGGCGTCCGGGCGGGCGGGCACATCGCGGGCCTGCTGCTGCTGGCCATGCTCAGCCTGACCGCCTCCCTCATGCTCTTCCTGCGTGAAGTCCTGCTGAGCGCGTCCAAGCTGCCTATGAGCCCCGAGCGATGAGCGCCGAAACCCAGGCGCTGCGCGTCACCGGCATCGGCGCGGCCGGCGACGGCCTATCCATGCTGCCCGACGGCACGCCCTGCTTCGTCACCCGCGCCCTGCCGGGGGAGGCGGTGCGCGCCCTCCTCGGGCCGCGGCGGCGCGACGGCTGCGCGGCGAAGGCGGTCGAGATCCTCTCGCCCAGTCCCGACCGCGTCCCGCCCCCCTGCCCCCACTTCGCCGAAGGCTGCGGCGGATGCGCCGTGCAGCATTGGGCGCCCGCCGCCCAGGCGGAATGGAAGCGCGGCCGGGTGGCCGAAGCCCTCTCCCGCGCCGGCTTCCCGGACGCGCCAGTGGCCGCGACCGTCACCACCCCGCCCGGCCGCCGGCGCCGGGCCGATTTCGCGATCCGCCGGGCGGGCCAGCGCATCGCCCTCGGCTTCCATGCGGCGGGCAGCGCGGAGGTGGTGGACCTCGCCACCTGCATCGTGCTCGACCCGCGCATCGTCGCTCTGCTGCCGGCGCTGCGCGACCTGCTGCGCAGGCTGCGCGCGCTGCGGCGGGAAGGCTCGGCGGTGGTGAACCTGCTCGACACCGGGCCGGACCTGCTGCTGCGCACCGACGGCCCCCTGGCACCGGAAGACCGCGCCACCCTCGCCGCCTTCGCGGCGCGGGAGGGCCTGCGGCGCATCGCCTGGGCGAGGAAGGACGGCCCTGCGGAGGTCGCGGCGCAGCACGGCCCGGCCACCATCACCCTGTCCGGCGTCGAGGTTGCGCCACCGCCCGGCGCCTTCCTGCAGGCGAGCCCGGAAGGCGAGGCGGCGATCGTCACCGCCATGCTCGCCGCGCTGCCGGAGAAGCTGGCCGGCCGCGGGCGGATCGCGGACCTGCATGCGGGGCTCGGGACGCTCTCCTTCCCGCTCGCCGGGCGCGGCCGGGTCGCCGCCTTCGAGGGGGATGCGGCCGCGGTCGCCGCACTGTCCGCCGCAGGCGGCCGGTCGGGCCTGCCTATTGCGGCGACGCGGCGGGACCTGGCGCGGCAACCGCTGGCGGTGGCCGAACTCGCCCCCTTCGCCGCCGTGGTGCTGGACCCGCCCTTCGCCGGCGCCGACGAGCAGGCCGCGCTGCTGGCGCGCAGCGCGGTGCCGCTGGTGGTCTATGTCTCCTGCAACCCGGCGGCGCTGTCACGCGACGCCCGCCCCTTTGCCGCCGCCGGCTGGCAGGTTGCGGCCGCGACGCCGGTCGATCAGTTCGTGCATTCCGCGCAGGTCGAGGCGGTGGTCGCCTTCGTCCGCGCGAAGGGGCCTCAGCGCGGCTCGATGCGCGAGAGGTAGAGCGTCGCGACGCGGCGCTGCGTGAGCAGTTCCTCGGCCGTGCAGGGCTTGGCGATCGAATCGCCGTCGATGAAGCGCAGCGGGTAGCGGGCGGCGAGCGTTGCGAGCAGCGCCGGCGCCTCCTGGCAGCGATTGGCGTCGAATTCCATCAGGATGCGCATGCCCGGGCTGCGGTCCATCAGCCCGGCCATGCCGGCGACGACCCGATCGGCCGCGGAGGCGATGCCGATGCGCACGAAATCGACGCTGCCGGCCTCGAGGTCCTGCAACGCGACGGCCGGCGCGGGGCAGGTGGCGCGGCCTTCCTCGAAGGTGAACCAGTTGGCGAAGGGGCCGGTGAAGGGCCCGGTCAGGATCGCCGGCACGCGGACCGAATCATGCTTCGCCTCGGCCGCCGCCAGGCGGTGGATGGCGACGGTGCCGCCAAGGCCGTTGACCGAGATGTTGCGCCTCAGCAGCCAGTTCAGCCAGGAATTGGGTTCGAGCGCGACGACGCGGCCCTCGCTGCCCACCAGGTCCGCGAGCAGAATGGAGTAGTAGCCGTAGATCGCGCCGATGTCGTAGGCGGTCTCGCCACGCGCCAGGTTGCGGCAGAGGAACTCGGTGACCCAGTATTCCCAGTAGCCGTCGAGCAGCAGATGCGGCGCCATGCCGCCGTCATTCGCGTCGGTGAACATCTTGAAGCGGCCGAGGACGCGGCAGAGCACGCTGCCGTCGGGCAGCGGCACGGTCTGGGTGCGGTCGCGGATCAGCGCTTCGATCTGGCGGCGGTTGCCCTCGCGCAGAAGTTCCTCGAGCGTCGCGATGTCACGGCGGCCGACCGCGGCGTGCATCGCCTCGATCTCGGCGCGCAGGACCGCGAGCTCCCCGCGCATGCGGAAGAGTTCCTCATGTGTGCCATGCACGGCTGCCCGCGTCCGCACGGCGTCGGTCGCGAAAAGCCAGGAGAAGAAGCGGGGAAGCAATCCAAGCCTGCCCCGTGGCGAGGCGAAGGGAGCCGGGGCTTGCGTATCGTCCTTGGGCACCAGCATTCCTTGGGCCAACAGAGAGAGCGAATGGATTATTGCACCTGCCGCGCAAAATCCCACCCCCGGGTGCACGTTGCAACCCGGCAAACTTGGAGCTTGACTGGCGGGCCGGGACCCCACCCTGCCAACCCGGAGGGAGATCCAACGCCTTGACCAGCCGACGCCTTGCCATGCTTGCCGCCGGGGGCGCCTTGGCCCTGCCGGCCCTGCCGCGCCCCGCCAGGGCCCAGGCCCCAGCAACCACGCCGGCCGCGGCGCAGGCGCCGGGCTACTACCGCTTCCGCATCGGCGGGGCGACCGTGACCACGGTGCATGACGGCTTCTTCTCCCGGCCGGTCGAAGGCTTCGTGCGGAATGCGCCGCTGGCCGCGGTGCAGGCTGTTCTGCGCGACAGTTTCCTGCCGACGGACCGCACGGTGATCCCCTTCACCATCACCTTCGTGCAGCGCGGCGCGACGCTGGCGATGTTCGACGCCGGCAACGGCGTGACCCCGGCGGGCGCGACCGCCGGGCGCATGATCGCGAACATGGCCGCCGCCGGGATCGACCCGGCCCGCGTCACCCACGTCATCCACAGCCATTTCCACGGCGACCACATCAACGGCCTGCTCGATGCCGGGAATGGCCGTGCCTTCCCGAATGCGGAGGTCCATGTGCCCGCCCCCGAATGGGCCTGGTGGACCGACGAGGCCAACCAGACGCGCAGCCCCGAGGGCCAGCGCGGCACCTTCGCCAACACGGCGCGCCGCTTCGCGCCCTACCGCGACCGGGTGAAGACCTTCCAGCCGGGCGCGGAGGTGATCCCGGGCATCACATCGATGGCCGCCCCCGGCCATACGCCCGGCCACACCATCTTCCGCATCGCCGACGGCAGCGAGCAGGCGATGTTCCTCGCCGACGTGACGAACCGGCCGGAAGTCATGATGGCGCACCCGGACTGGCAGATCGCCTTCGACTTCGACGGCGACCAGGCGGCGGCGACGCGGCGGCGGGTGCTGGACATGGTCGCGACCGACCGCATCCGCGTCACCGGCTATCACTACCCCTTCCCGGCGAACGGCTACGTGGCACGAGCAGGCAACGGCTTCCGCTTCGTCCCGGCGGACTGGTCGAGCGCCGCGTAACCCTTTCGCTTGAAGCCGGGCCGCGCAGGGCAACCTGATTGCGGCCCGGTCGAGGCTGGGCGGTCTTCGCAGGAGGCCTGGAGCCGCGCAGCGCTCGCTGCGGCGGCACTGGCCGTGCCCCGGGGCGGCCAGTCGTTCCACGGCTTCCGCACCGGCGCGCTGGCCGTGACGGTGATGACCGACGGCGCCAAGATCCGTTCGGACATGGCGGCGGCCGGGGTATCGACCGCGCCGCTGCCCGCGAAGCGATGACCTCCGGCGCCATCGCCCGCGCCCCGCGCAGCCCCTATCCTCGCGCGACGCCAGCATGGGAGCCGCGCGATGGCCGTCACCTACCTCATCGAATTCCGCGTCAGGCCGGCGGAGCACGAGCGTTTCCTCGTGCTCCTGAACGGCGTGCTCGACGCAATGCGCGGGGAGGAAAGCTTCGTCTCCGCCACGCTGCACCAGGACCCGGAGGATGCGAACCGCTTCCTGCTGCACGAGACCTGGCGCGACCACCAGGAGGTCGTCGAGGTGCAGCTCACGCGGCCCTATCGCGCCGCATGGCATGCGGCGCTTCCCGGGCTGCTCGAGGCGCCGCGGGAGGTTTCGATCTGGACGCCGATCCGGACGGATCGGCGTGCCTGATCAGACGTGGAAGGACTCGCCGCAGCCGCAGCGGCCCTTCTCGTTCGGATTGGTGAAGGTGAAGCCGGCGGTCATCGCCTTGACCTCGTAGTCCATCACCGTGCCGATCAGGAACAGCGTGGCCTTGCGGTCGATGAGGACGGTGACGCCCTTGTCGGTGATGACCTCGTCGGTGGGCGCGGCCTCCTCCGTCCAGGACAGGTCGTAGGACAGGCCGGAGCAGCCTTTCGTCTTCACGCCGATGCGCAGCAGCTTGCCGTGCTCGCCCCTGGCATAGAGGCCGCGCAGGCGGTCCGCCGCGCCATCGGTCAGCGACATGACCGGCGGCAATGAACGGCGTGGCGGGGGGGGCGTGTTCGCGGTAACGCTCATCGCGGACCTCAGAACATGTTCAGCGCGAGGCGGGCATCCTCGCTCATGCGGGACTGGTCCCAGGGCGGATCCCAGACGACCTCGACATCGACATCGGTCACGCCCTCGACGCCGCGCACCGCGTCCTCGACCTGGCCGGGCAGTTCCTGCGCGGACGGGCAGGACGGGGTGGTCAGCGTCATCTCGACCTTGACCTTGCCGTCGTCGGCGATCTCGATCGCGTAGATCAGGCCGAGCTGGTAGATGTCGACCGGGATCTCCGGGTCGTAGACGGTGGAGACCGCGGCGATCACCGCGTCCTCGCTCACCTTCGGCGCGGGCGGCTTCACCTCGCCGTCCGGCGTCCAGGCGGCGCGCGTCTCCGGCGGGTTGATGGTGGCGTCCTCACTCACTGCTCGCCTCCTTGGTCCCGTCGAGCGCGGCGTTCAGCGTATGCCAGGCGAGCGTCGCGCACTTCACGCGGGACGGAAACTCGTGAACGCCCGACAGCGGCGTCAGGCGTTCCATCTCGTCGGACAGATCGCCGCCGCAATCGGGGCAGGCGCCGGTCATGGCCAGTTCGCGGAACTTCGCGCCGAGTTCCTTCGCCTGCTCCGGCGTCTTGCCCTTGACCGTCTCCGTCATCAGGGAGGCGGAGGCGGTTGAGATGGCGCAGCCGCGGCCCTGGAACGCGGCGTCGGCGATGTGGCCGTCCGGCGTCATCTTCAGGAACAGCTCGATGCGGTCGCCGCACATCGGGTTGTCCCCGCGCGAGGTGGCGTCGGCATCCTCCAGCCGGCGGAAGTTCCGCGGCTTGCGGCCATGATCCAGGATGACTTCCTGGTAGAGATCGCGCAGGTCGTCAAACAGGCCCGTCGTCCGACCGGACGGATGCACGCCTCCGGTGCCCGGTGTCATGGCGGCCTCCGCCCTGCGGCGATCCGATCCGGCGCTCATTTGAAGAACTCCCGCGCCTCGGTGACGGCTCGTGCGAGGAGATCGACCTCCTCCTTCGTCGTGTAGAGGCCGAAGGAGGCGCGCGTCGTGCCGTTCTCCAGGCCGAAGCGGGCGTGCAGCGGCTCGGCGCAGTGGCGGCCGGCGCGCACGGCGATGCCGGCGCGATCGAGCAGCGTCGCGAGGTCGTGCGGATGCGCCGTATCGAGCGCGAAGGCGAAGACGCCGCCGCGGTCCTGCGCGCGGCCGAGCAGCGTCAAGCCCGGCACCTCCGACAGCCTGCCCATGGCGTGGTCCACGAGCGCGCGCTCATGCGTCTCGATCGCCGTCATGCCGATGGCCGTGACGTAGTCGATGGCGGCGTGCAGGCCGACGGCCTCGATGATGGGCGGCGTGCCGGCCTCGAACTTCGCGGGCACGGGCGCCCATTCGGTCTTCTCGAAGGTGACGCTGCTGATCATGTCGCCGCCGCCGAGGAAGGGCGGCATGCGGTCGAGATGTTCCAGCCGCGCCCAGAGCACGCCGATGCCCGTCGGCCCATAGAGCTTGTGGCCGGTGAAGCAGTAGAAGTCGCAGCCGATCGCCTGGACGTCCACACGGCGATGGACCGCCGCCTGGGAGCCGTCCAGCAGCACCTTCGCGCCATGGGCATGCGCCAGCGCGACGATGCGCTCCACCGGCGTGACGGTGCCGAGCACGTTGGACATGTGGGCGACGGCGACCAGCCCGACCTTGCCGTCCGCGAGCTTGCGCGCGAGGTCTTCCATGTCGAGTTCGCCGCTGTCGGTCACGCGGCAGACCCGCAGTTCGTTGCCCTTGTCGTCGCGCAGCATCTGCCAGGGGACGATGTTGGCGTGGTGCTCGAGTTCGGAGATCAGCACCGCCTGGCCCGGCTTCATCACGCCACGGCCCCAGGAATGGGCGACGAGGTTCATCGCCTCGGTGCTGTTCCTGGTGAAGACGATCTCGCGCGGGTCGGCGGCGTTCAGGAAGCGCGCGGTGGCGGCACGCGCGGCCTCGTAGGAATCGGTCGCGAGTTCGGACAGGCGATAGGCGCCGCGATGGACGTTGGCGTAGGCCGTTTCCATGCAGCGGACCATGGCCTCGATCACGGCGCGCGGCTTCTGGGCGCTCGCGCCGGAATCGAGGAAGACCAGCGGCCGGCCGCGATGCGTCTGCGACAGGATCGGGAAATCCTGCCGGATGCGCGCGACGTCGAAAGTGACCGCCGGGATCGCGTCCATCACGCAGAGGCCTCCTGCCTCGCCCACCAGTTGTCCAGCGCCCGCGTCAGGGCGGTACGCAGCGTGTCATCGGTCACGGTCTCGACCGCCTCGTGCAGGAAGGCCTCGACCAGCATGGCCTTGGCCTGGCTCTCGGGGATGCCGCGGGTGCGGAGGTAGAAGAGGCTGTCCGCATCCAGCGCGCCCACCGTCGCGCCGTGGCTGCACTTCACGTCGTCGGCGTAGATTTCCAGCTGCGGCTTGCTGTCGATCTCGGCTTCGTCCGAGAGCAGCAGCGCCTGGTTCATCTGGTAGCCGTCGGTCCTCTGCGCGACCCTGTGGACGTGGATCTTGCCCTGGAAGACGCCGCGCGAGCGGCCGGCGAGCACCGTCTTGTAGGTCTGGCGGCTGGCGCAGTCGGGTGCGGCGTGGTCGAGCGCGGTGGTGGTGTCCACGTGCTGGCCGTCGCTGGCCATCTGCGCGCCGTTCATGTGGCAGGCGGCCTTGGGGCCGGTCAGCGCCGCATGGATCTCGTTGCGCGTCAGGCGCGGGCCGGCGGCGACGGTGAAATTGTCGTAGGTGCCGCCCGCCGCGACGGTCGCGTAGATGGTCGACAGGTGGAAGACGGTCGCTTCCTCCTGCAGCATGCGGCCATGCGTCAGGGTCGCGTTCTCGGCGACGTCGATCTCGAAGACCGGGTTGTGCAGGCAGTGGCCGCGGCCGGTGGCGGTTTCGATCAGCGTCAGCTTCGCGCCGGCGCCGAGGCGGAACAGGTGGCGCGGGTGGAAGGCGAAGGGGCGGCCCGGATCGACCGCGATCGAGACCAGTTCCAGCAGCCCGCCATCGACGCCTTCCGGCAGGTCGAGGAACAGCCCGTCCTCGAACAGCATGGTGTTCAGGGCGGCGAGCGGCTCGGTGCCCGGCTTGGCGAGCGCGCCGAGCCACGGCTCGGCATCCGCGAGGCCCTGCGCGAGGCCGCCCACGCGGAAGGCGAGGCCATCCAGCGTCGAGAGGTCCGGCCGGAAGCGGCCATCCACGAACACCGCGCGGTTCTCCGCATTCGGCACCGGCAGGGCGATGGCGCCCTCGACCATCGTCAGCGGCTCGGCGAAGGAGGCCTGCGCGACGGGGGCGAGGTCGGTGTACTTCCACTGTTCCACGCGGCGCGTCGGGAAGCCGCGCGCGGCGAAGTGCACCGCGGCGTCGGCGCGCAGCTGGTTCAGCCAGGGCTTCCGGGCGCCGGGCAGGTGGTCCTTCAGCCCTTCGTAGCGGGCGAGGAAGCCAGCCGCGCCGGTGGCGACAGGTGCCGTCATGCCGCCGCCTGGACGGCAGCGTAGCCCTGCGCCTCCAGCTCCTGCGCGAGTTCGGGACCGCCGGACCTCACGATGCGGCCGCTGATCAGCACATGCACGCGGTCCGGCACGATGTAGTCGAGAAGGCGCTGGTAGTGGGTGATGACGAGGGCGGAGAAGTCCGGCCCGCGCATGGCGTTGACGCCATCGGAAACGATCTTCAGCGCGTCGATGTCGAGGCCGGAATCCGTCTCGTCGAGGATCGCGAGCGCCGGCTTGAGCATCGCCATCTGCAGGATCTCGTTGCGCTTCTTCTCGCCGCCGGAGAAGCCGACATTCACGCCGCGCTTCAGCATGTCCTCGGGCATCGACAGCGCCTTCATCCGCTCCCGCGCCAGCTTGAGGAACTGCATGGCGTCGAGCTCGCTCTCACCCTTCGCCCTGCGCTGCGCGTTGAGCGCCGTGCGCAGGAAGGTGGCGTTGCCCACGCCCGGCAGCTCGACCGGGTACTGGAAGGCCAGGAAGAGGCCGGCCGCGGCACGTTCCTCGGGCTCGATCGCCAGGATGTCGACGCCATTGAAGGTGGCGCTGCCGCCCGTCACCACGTAGCCCTCGCGCCCCGCAAGCACGTAGGAGAGCGTGGACTTGCCCGAACCGTTCGGGCCCATGATCGCATGCACCTCGCCGCTCGGCACTTCGAGGTCGACCCCGTTCAGGATCGGCTTGCCTTCGACTTCGGCGGTCAGTCCTTCGATACGCAGCATTTAAGCGTTCTCCTTGCGGATGAGATTCGTGCCTTCGGTGCCGTAGCCCTCCGGCGATCTCATCCGACGCTCCCTTCGAGCGAAATCTGCAGCAGCTTCTGCGCTTCCACCGCGAACTCCATCGGGAGTTCCTTCAGCACCTCGCGGCAGAAGCCATTGACGATGAGGCCGACCGCCTCCTCCTCCGTCAGCCCGCGCTGGCGGCAGTAGAAGAGCTGGTCCTCGGCGATGCGGCTGGTGGTGGCCTCGTGCTCCACCTTCGCGGACATGCAGCGGTTCTCGATGTAGGGCACCGTGTGCGCGCCGCAGAGGTCGCCGATCAGCAGGCTGTCGCACTGGGTGAAGTTGCGCGCGCCCGTCGCCTTGGCCCCGATGCGCACCAGGCCGCGATAGGTGTTCTGCCCATGGCCGGCGCTGATGCCCTTCGACACGATGGTCGACGTCGTGCGCGGGCCGATGTGGAACATCTTCGTGCCCGTATCGGCCTGCTGGTAGTTGTTGGTGATGGCGACGGAGTAGAACTCGCCCACGCTGTCCGCGCCCTGCAGGATGCAGGAGGGGTACTTCCACGTGATGGCGGAACCCGTCTCCACCTGCGTCCAGGAGATCTTGGACCGCGCGCCGCGGCAGGCGCCACGCTTGGTGACGAAATTGTAGATGCCGCCCTTGCCCTCGGCGTCGCCGGGGTACCAGTTCTGGACGGTGGAGTACTTGATCGTCGCGTCATCCATCGCGACCAGTTCGACCACCGCGGCATGCAACTGGTTCTCGTCGCGCATCGGGGCCGTGCAGCCTTCCAGATACGAGACGTGGGAACCCGCATCCGCGATGATCAGCGTGCGCTCGAACTGCCCGGTGCTCTTGGCGTTGATGCGGAAATAGGTGGACAGCTCCATCGGGCAGCGGACGCCCTTCGGGATGTAGACGAAGCTGCCATCGGTGAAGACCGCGCTGTTCAGCGCGGCGAAGAAGTTGTCGCCCTGCGGTACGACCGTGCCGAGGTACTTCCGCACCAGTTCGGGGTGCTTCTGCACCGCCTCGCTGATCGAGCAGAAGATGATGCCTTCCTTCTCGAGCCGATCCTTGAAGGTCGTGGCCACGCTCACGCTGTCGAACACCGCGTCGACCGCGACGGGCATGCGCCCCTCGGCCGGCGTGGAGCCCGCGCCTTCGACGCCCGCGAGGATTTCCTGCTCGCGCAGCGGAATGCCGAGCTTGGCGTAGGTCTTGAGCAGTTCGGGATCGACCTCGTCGAGCGACTTCGGCCCCTTCGTGTGCTTCGGCGCGGCGTAGTAGTAGGCGTCCTGGTAGTCGATCGGCGGATACTTCACCGCCGCCCAGGTCGGCTCCTCCATCGCCTTCCAGGCGGCGAAGGCGCGCAGGCGCCATTCGAGCAGCCATTCGGGCTCGTTCTTCTTGGCGCTGATGAAGCGGACGATATCCTCGTTCAGCCCCTTGGGGGCGAACTCCATCTCGATGTCCGTCTCGAAGCCCCACTTGTAGCCGGACTCGGTGACGGACTGGACGGCCTCGATCGTTTCCGTGACGGCAGGCATTCGTGATCTCCGTCCTATTCGGCGGCGACGACCTCGGGGTGCGGCACGATGGCCGGCGCAGCCGCGAGGTCAGCGATGGAAATGCCGGACAGCGCCCGGCGGATGGCGTCGTTCACAGGGTCCCAGCGCCCCCGGACCGGGCATGTGGCCTCGGCGTCGCAAAGGCCGAAGGTATTGTCCACGCAGGCAGTGAGGGCGATCGGGCCGTCGATCGCGGTGATGACCTCGGTCAAAGGCATCTCGGCGATCGCGCGGGTCAGGCGGTAGCCGCCCGCAGCCCCGCGCCGTCCCTCGACCAGGCCGGCGTGGGACAGGATCTTGAGAACCTTCGACACGGTGGGTTCCGCCAGGCCGGTCGCGGCAGCAAGGACGGGGGCGGTCGTCACGCCACCCTCCTCGGCTTCCTCCAGCCTGGTGAGCACCACCACCGCATAATCCGTGAGCTTTGACAGCCGCAGCACGGCCGGTCGCCTCCTGCAATCTGGACCCAATTGGTCCGGATTGGAGATGCGCTCGCGACCCGCCCCTGTCAAGGCGCCTGGACGGCGCGCCGTGACCCTTCCATCCTGCACCGGCAACAACGGGAGTGAGCGGAATGCCGACGATCCGGACCGATGACGGCGTGGACCTGTATTACGAGGAGGCCGGCAGCGGCATCCCGATGGTCTTCGTGCATGAGTTCGCCGGCGATTACCGCTCCTGGGAACCGCAGATGCGGTTCTTCTCCCGCCGCTACCGCTGCATCACGTATTCTGCGCGGGGCTATGCACCCTCTGCCGTGCCGGCGGACGCGAAGGCCTATTCCCAGGATCGCGCCACGGATGACATCGCCGCCGTCATCAATGGCCTGGGCCTCGGCAAGTCGCATGTGGTCGGCCTGTCGATGGGCGCCTTCGCGACGCTGCATCTCGGCCTGCGCTACCCCGGGGTGGCCCGCAGCCTGACGGCGGCGGGCGTCGGCTACGGCGCCGCCCCCGGCAAGCAGGACCAGTTCCGCGCCGAGGTCGAGGCGACCGCCGCCCGCATCCGCGCCGAGGGCATGGACAGGATCGGCGCCGTCTACGCCCGCGGCCCGACGCGCCTGGTCTTCGAGGAGAAGGACCCGCGCGGCTACGCCGAGTTCCGCGCGCAGCTCATGGAGCATTCGACCGAAGGATCGGCCAACACCATGATGGGCGTGCAGCGGGCGCGCCCGGCGCTGGGCGACCTCGAGGCCGGCTTCAGGGCGATGACCCTGCCCACCTTCATCATCGCCGGCGACGAGGACGACCCGACGCTGGAACCGGCGCTGTTCCTGAAGCGCACCATCTCGACCAGCGCGCTGCTGGTGATGCCGAAATGCGGGCACACCATGAACCTGGAGGATCCGGACGCGTTCAACCGCGCGGTGCTGGACTTCGTGACGCAGGTCGATGCCGGCGCCTGGCGCCCGCGCATCCCGGAAAGCATGACCGGGGCGATCATCGCGGCGAAGTCGTAGCCGCTCCCGGCGGGCCCGCTCCCCCCGCTTGAAATTGATGGGTTCCAAGGGCCTTTCGGCCCTTGGCGGGGAGAGGTCCGGAGAGGGGCGGCGCCCCTCTCCGGCGCGCTTTCACAGCGCCAGCTTCATCCCCTCGTGGCTCGCATTGAACCCGAGGGCCTCGTAGAACCGCCGCGCCTCGGTGCGGGACTTGTCCGTGGTGAGTTGCACCATCCCGCAACCGCGCGCCCGGCATTGCTCGACCGCCCATGCGAACATGCGCCGCCCAAGGCCCGAGCCGCGCCGGTCCGATGCGGTTCGCACGCTCTCGATCTGCCCGCGCCAGAGGCCACGATGGGACAGGCCCGGGATGAAGGTGAGTTGCACGCAGCCGACGATCCGCCCGTCCTCCTCGGCCACCGCGAGCAATTGGTTGGGATCGGCCTCGATCGCCGCGAATGCGGCGGCATAGGCAGGGTCGCCCGGCGTCTCGCGCGCCGCGCCGAGCACGTCGTCGGCGAGCAGCGCAACGATCGCCGGCACGTCGGCTGCGGTCGCGCGGCGGAAGACCGGCCCGGTCACGCGTAGAGGTCGGCGCGGGTCGCCGGCAGGCCGGAGGCACCGCGGGCGCGCTTCGTCGCCACCGTCTGGAAGATGCCGACGGTGCCGCGCTCGAAGGCCAGCGCGCAGCCGGCGAGATACAGCAGCCAGATCTTCGTCTTGGCCGCGCTGGCCTCGATGTAGGCGGCTTCGCGGTTGGCGTAGAGCCGTTCGGTCCAGAGCCGGCAGGTGCGTCCGTAGTGTTCGCGCCAGCCTTCCGTGTCGTGGACCTCGAAGCCGTTGCGTTCCATCGCGTCGGTGGTGCCGCCGATGTGGTCGAGTTCGCCGCCGGGGAAGATGTAGTTCACCAGTGCGCGGAATTCCGGGTTCGCCTTGCGGAACTTCTTCTCCGTGGCCTTCATCGGGCGGGCAATGGCGTGGTGCAGGTAGATGCCGCGCGGCTTCAGCAGCGACCGGATGTGGCGGAAATAGCCGTCGCGGTTGTCGAGGCCGACATGCTCGAACATGCCGATGGAGGCGACCTTGTCGAACTCGACGTCGCGCAGGTCGCGGAAGTCGCGCAGTTCGATGGTGACGCGGTCCTGCAGGCCGAGGCACCGGACCTTCTCCGTGGCGAAGTCGAATTGCGCCTGGGACAGCGTCACGCCATGCGCCTGCACGCCGTGGTGCTGCGCCGCGTGGCAGACCAGGCCGCCCCAGCCGCAGCCGATGTCGAGCATCCGCTCGCCAGGCTTCAGGCGGAGCTTGCGGCAGATCATCTCCAGCTTGGCGCGCTGCGCGGTGGCGAGGTCCGCTTCCCAGTCCGGGAAGTAGGCGCAGGAATAGACCATCTCCGGGTCGAGGAAGAGCGCGTAGAAGGCATTCGACAGGTCGTAGTGGAACTGCACCTGCGCCTTGTCGTCGCGCCCCTGCCCGTGCCTCGCCGCCTGCGTGCCGGTGTAGGCATGCCCAGCCCCGCCGCCGCCCGGGCCGAACAGGAAGGGCAGGAAGGCGCGCAGCGCGAGCCCCTTGTCGATCCGCTTCGCGATCCCGCGCGTGGAGCCCGACCCCGCCCGCGCGGCGAGGTCGAGCAGCGTGCCGCCTTCAAGGTCCACTGCGCCTTCGGCGATCAGTTCCACCACCGTCGGCAGGCGTGGCCGCCGCACCAGCCGCGTCAGCGCCGCCGGCGTGCCGACCACGAGGGTCAGGTCCTCCCTCGCCCCGGGCGCGAGCGGCAGGACCGACCCGTCCCACAGCCGCACCGAGAGATCGACCGGCGCGACCTCCGCCACATGCGCGGCGAGGCGTGCGAGCGCGGCGACGCGGCGGTCCGTCACCGCATCAGATCCGCACGCGGTCCGGCGCGACCCAACGCATCGGGTCCGCCCAGATCACGTCGGCGGTCGTCACCGGGCGATCGAGCCGGTTCATGCCGCGCAGCTGGTCGATGGCGAGCTGGACGTTCGCCACGCTGTCGGGGGTCAGGTTCATGCGGTAGCCGACCTTGTTCATCAGTTCCGCCACCAGGGAACGGTCCTGGCGCAGGAAGCGCGCAACCTGGCGGACCGCTTCGTCGCGGTTGGAATCGAGGAAGTCGCTCGCCTGGATCAGGGCGCGCATCAGGCGCTCGGTGACCGGGCGGTTCTCCGTCGCCCAGGCCTTGTTCATGTAGACGTAGTTGCGGACGATCTGGATCTGCTCGTTGTTGACGAGGATGTGCGTGTTCGGGATGGCGCGCTGGGCGCGCGTCGGCCAGGGCTCCCACACCGCGAAGGCGTCGATGTTGCCGCGTTCCATGGCGGCGACCATCTCCGGCGCCTCGACGTTCACGATGGTGTAGTCGGCCGGGTTGAGGTTGAGCTTCGAGACGACCGAGAGCCAGAAGGTCTCGGACCCCGTGCCGCGCGCCACGCCGACGCGCTTGCCCTTCAGCTCCTCCATGGTGCGGATGCCGCGGCCGAGCACGCTGATCCAGCGCAGCAGGGCGACGCCCTCAGCGACCGCGACCACGTTCGGATCGCGCACATTGGCCGAGACGCCGGCCTGCTCCGCGCCATAGGCGGACTGGATCTGGTTGCCGATCAGGAAGGCGATCATCGCCGAGCCGGACGGCCCGGTGTTGACGGTGACGTCGAGCCCATTGCGCTCGAAGAAGCCGCCTTCCTTGGCGACGTAGTAGGCGGCGAAGGAGGGATCGACGCCGGTGGCGATGGTGATGCGCGTGGGCGCCTGGGCGGATGCCGGGCCGATATAGGCGCCGGCGGCGGCCACGGCCGGCAGCGCGAGGAGCGAGCGACGGTTCATTTTCCTGGTCTCCCTGTTCAGACTGTTGCGTTGAAGCGCCCCGCGAAGGCGCGGATGAGGAAGCGGAAGATCCGGTCGGTCGCGAAGCCAAGCAGGCCGAGGGCCAGCAGGGCGACGAAGATGTCCTCCACCTGCATGAACAGGCGTGCATCCCACAGCAGCTTGCCGAGGCCGTCGTTCGAGGCGATCAGTTCCGCCGCCACGATGGTGACGAAGGCGTTGGACATCGCCAGCCGCATCCCGGTCAGGATGTAGGGCACGGTCGCCGGCAGCGCCACCAGCGCAAAGACCTGCAGGCGCGAGGCGCCGAGGCACTGCGCCGCGCGGATCTTGTCCCGCCCCACCGCCCCGACTCCCGCCGCGGTGCTGATGACGACGACGAAGACCGTGGTGTAGGCGATGAGGAAGATTTTGCTTTCCTCCCCGATGCCGAACCAGATCACCGCGACGGTGATCATCGCCACCGCCGGGATGAAGCGGAAGAACTCGGTCCAGGGCTCGAGCAGCCAGCGGATCAGCTTGAAGGACCCGATGGCGAGGCCGATCGGGATGCCGATTGCGGACCCGATCAGGAAGCCCTGCAGGATGCGACGCATGGAAGCGACGATCTGCTCCTGCAGGATGTTGTCCTCGATCAGCACCACGGCGCGTTCCAGCACCGGCAGGGGCGGCGGGAACAGCACCGACGACACCAGCACCGTCGCCGCCAGGTGCCAGACCAGGAACAGCAGCGCGAAGCCGGCAACATAGCCCCCGGCGGTGGCAAGGCCGTCAGTGCGCACCGTGGATCTCGTCGTGAATGAGGGCGTGGACCTCCCGGAACACCGCCATGAAGGCGTCGGAGGTGCGTTCGCGCGGGAAGGGCAGGTCCACCGGGATCACCGCCTTCAGCGTGCCGCCGGGGCCCCGCTTCATGACGCCGACGCGCGTCGCCAGCGCCACCGCTTCCTCGATGTCGTGGGTGATGAAGAGCACGGTCTTGCGCGTTTCCGCCCAGATGCGGCTGAGTTCGCCCTGCAGCACCGCGCGCGTCATGGCGTCGAGCGCGCCGAAGGGCTCGTCCATCAGCAGCATGCGCGGGTCGTTCGCGAGCGCGCGGGCGATCTGGATGCGCTGCTTCATGCCGCCCGAGAGTTCGGTCGGATGCTTCGCCCCCTGCCCCGTCAGCCCCACCATCGTCAGGTAATGTTCGGCCTTGGCCCGCCGTTCGGACCTGCCGAGGCCGCGCAGGCGCAGGCCGAAGCCGATGTTGTCGAGCGCGGTCAGCCAGTCATAGAGGCTGTCATGCCCCTGGAAGACCACACCGCGGTCGGCGCCGGGGCGGTCCACCGGCCTGCCGTCCAGCAGGATGCGCCCCGCCGTCGGCTGTTCGAACCCCGCGACCATGTTCAGCACCGTGGTCTTGCCGCAACCGGAGGTGCCAAGCAGGCAGAAGAACTCGCCTTCCGCCAGATCGAGCGAAAAATCCCGCACCGCCTCCCAGGCCCCGGTGCGGCCGCGATAGGTCTTGCCCACGCCTTCGAGCGATACGAACGCCACGGCAACCCCTTTTTCCCGGACACGGCCATGTTAGGGCGTGATCGCGGCCCGGCAACCCGGCACGACGCCCAAGGGGGCGGCTTCACGCCCCGCGAGGCCGGGTCTAGAAGCTTAGCCGGCTAAGGACCGAGGAGGGATACGCCAGATGCCGAATATGCTCGAAGGCAAGGTCGCGATCGTCACCGGGGGTGGCAACGGAATCGGGCGCGAGATCGCCATCATGATGGCCGCGCAGGGCGCGAAGGTCATCATCAACGACATCGGCGCCTCGGTGTCCGGCGAGGGCCAGGACGCGACGCCGGCCCAGCAGACCAAGGCGATCATCGCCCAGAAGGGCGGCCAGGCCGAGATCTCGACCGAGAGCGTGTCCACCTGGGCCTCGGCGCAGAAGATCGTGCAGGCGGCGCTGGATCATTTCGGCCGCATCGACATCGTCGTGAACAACGCCGGCATCCTGCGCGACCAGATCTTCCACCGCATGACGCCGGAAGAATGGGACGCGGTCATCGCCGTGCACCTCAACGGGTCCTTCTATGTCTCCCGCGCCGCGGCCGGTCATTTCCGCCAGCAGCAGTCGGGCGCCTTCGTGCACATGTCCTCGACCTCGGGCCTGATCGGCAATTTCGGCCAGGCGAACTACTCGGCGGCGAAGCTCGGCATCGTCGGGCTGTCGAAGTCGATCGCGCTCGACATGGCGCGCTTCAACGTGCGCTCGAACTGCATCGCGCCCTTCGCCTGGTCGCGCATGACCGGCACCATCCCGGCCGAGACGCCGGAGCAGAAGCGCCGCGTCGAGCGCATCATGCAGATGACGCCGGACAAGAACGCGCCGCTCGCGGTGTTCCTCGCCTCCGACGCGGCGAAGGACGTGACGGGTCAGATCTTCTCCCCGCGCATGAACGAGCTGTTCGTCTACAGCCAGATCCGCCCGATCAAGTCGGTGCACCGCGAGGCCGGCTGGACGCCGGAAGCGATCGCCGAATACGCGCTGCCGTCGCTGGCGCAGGGCTTCTCGAAGCTCGAGCGGTCCGGCGACGTCTTCTGCTGGGACCCGATCTGATACGTCCGGCATCTTTGCCGGGCGTATCCGCGCGCAGGGTTGGTGTGGCGGCTGCGCGCAAGACGAAGGCTCATGCCGAGCCAGCCGAAAGGCTGGCCGGTATGAGGTTCCCGATGCGGCGGGCGGTGGTGGCGGTGCTCGCTGCCGCCCTGCCCGCCGTGGCGGCCGCCCAGACGCCGGAGACGCAGGACGCGGCGATGCGCCTGCCGCCGACCGCCGCGCTGGAGGCGGTCGAGCGTGCCGCGCCTTGCGCGTTTTCAGATGCCGCGCGGCACCTTTCCCGCATCCCGACCAACATCCCCTGGGCCAAGCCGGCCGCCGTGGTGCTGTTCGACGGCCTGCCGGGCCTCGAAGCCGGCCGGCGCGCGTTGGTGATACGGCCGACGCGCGAGCTGCTTGCCCGCGCCGCGACGCGCGCACGGATCGCGCAGGGCGACGTCACCCTGCATGCGCTCGACCTTGCGCTGCTGCCGGCCGATGCGCCGCAGCCCTCCTTCCTTGCCCTTCATGTCGCCCCGCCCGCAGCGCCGCCGGAAGGCTGCCTCGCGCAGGGGTCGCGCTGAGCCGGAACGTCCCCCGATGAATGCCCTCGCCCCCGCCCTGCTGAACCCTCGCCGCATCGCCCTCGTCGGCGCCTCGGCGGACCCCGCCCGGCTGACGGCGCGGGCGCAGATCTACCTGCGCAAGCACGGCTTCGACGGGGATCTCTACCCGGTGAACCCGCGCGCCGAAACGGTGCTCGGGGAGAAGTCCTATCCCACCATCGCCGACATCCCGGGGCCGGTGGACCTCGCCTACCTGCTGCTCGGCACGGAGCATGTGGAAGGCGTGATCGCCGATGTTGCCGCGAAGGGCATCCCGGTCGCGGCCATCCTCGCGGACGGCTTCGCCGAGGCCGGGCCGGAAGGCCAGGCGCGCCAGGCACGCTTGCTGGCGACGGCGCAGGCCGCAGGCGTGCGCATCCTCGGCCCGAACTCCATGGGGCTGATCAACCTGAATTCGCGCACGGCCTGCAGCGTGAACGCGGCGCTGGAAGCCGAGAGCCTGCCCGCCGGCCGGCTCGCGCTGGTGTCGCAGTCGGGCTCGATGCTCGGCGCGATCATGGCGCGCGGGGCGGCGCGGGGGCTCGGCTTCTCGCACCTGATCAGCACCGGCAACGAGGCCGACCTGACGGCGAGCGAGATCGCCGGCCTGCTGGTGGACGACCCGCAGGTGGACGCCATCCTGCTGTTCCTCGAAGCCATCCGCCGCGCCGACCTGCTGGCCGAGGCGGCGCGCCGGGCGCACGCGGCGGGCAAGCCGATCATCGCCTTCAAGCTCGGGCGTTCGGCCTTCGGGGCGGAACTGGCGAACAGCCACACCGGCGCGCTGGCGGGGTCCGACGCGGCGGCGGACGCCTTCTTCCGCGCCAACGGCATCGCACGCGTGACGATGATCGAGGCGCTGCTCGAAGCCCCTGCCCTCTTCATCGGGCGCAGGCCGCTCGCGGCGCCGAAGCGTGCCGTCTCGGTGATGACCACGACCGGCGGTGGCGGGGCGATGGCGGTGGATGCGCTCGGCGTCGCCGGCATCGAGACGCGCGCCCCCGACGCCACGGCCGTCGAGGGACTGAAGGCCGCAGGCCTGCCGCACCATGGCCGCATGATCGACGTGACGCTGGCCGGCACGCGGGCAGACAAGGTGAAGGCGGCGCTCTCGGCGTTGTCCGCCGATCCGCACACCGACCTTGCCCTGTCGGTGATCGGCTCCTCGGCGCAGTTCCGGCCCGCCGATGCGGTCGCCGGCATCCTGGGCGCGGCGCAGGCCGGGCTGGGGAAGCCGGTCGCGGCGTTCCTGGTGCCGCAGGCCGATGTCTCCCTGCGCATGCTGGGCGAGGCCGGCATTGCGGCCTTCCGCACGCCGGAATCCTGCGCCGACGTGATCCGCGCCTTCATCGAATGGCAGGCGCCGCGCGCGATGCCCGCAGCACCCGCTGTCGTGCACGCCCTGCCGGCCCGGCCCGACGAGGCGGATGCGCGCCGCTTGTTCGGCGCGCTCGGCCTCGACACCGCCTTCGCCGTGATGGCGACGCCCGATGCCGTGCCGGAAGGGCTGCGGTATCCGATTGCGCTGAAGATCCTGTCGCCGGACCTCGCCCACAAGACCGAGGTCGGCGGCGTCGCGCTGAACATCGCCGACGCGCCGGCGCTGCAGGACGCCGCGGCGGCCATGCTCGCGCTGGTCCGGGAAAAGGCGCCGGCGGCGGCCGTCACCGGCTTCCTGGTGCAGCCCATGGCCAAGGGGCTGGCCGAGGCGATCATCGGCTTCCGGCGCGACCCGGAATCCGGGCCGGTCGTGCTGGTCGGCGCCGGCGGCATCATGGCCGAGCTGCACCGCGACACGGCCCTGCGCTGCGCCCCGGTCGGCCTCGGCGAAGCCCGCACCATGATCGCCGAGGTGAAGGGCCTGAAGCCCCTGGCTGGCTGGCGCGGGCTGCCGCAGGGCGACCTCGATGCCCTCGCGCGAGCCATCGTCGCCGTCTCGCTCCTCGCCGCGGTGCCGGAGGTCGCGGAGGCGGAGATCAACCCGATGATCGTCCACGCCGAGGGCCAGGGCGTGACGGTCGCCGACGCCTGGGTGGTCCGTGCCTGACCGCTCGCCGGCGGTCGAGGCCTTCGGGACGGCCCATCGCTCGGGCCTCCGGGACCGGCCCCGTCTTCGAGCGCTTCCGCCTGGCCTGGCCGAGCCCGGACCCGTGATCTTCCCGTCCGGCCACGGCGGTGCCACGCTGCACGCATGACTCCCGCCGACCTGATCCACGCCCGCTACGGCTCCGTCCCCTTCGAGCCGCCCGAGGACGTTCCCCCGGCCCTCGCCGCCTTGCTCGACCGCCGCGTGACGCGGCGCTACCGCGGCGAGGAGGTGCCCGACCCGCTGCTCGACACCATCCTGGCCGCGGCGCAGTCGGCGCCGTCGAAGTCGGACCTGCAGCAGTATTCGATCGTCGTCACCCGGGACGCGGCGAAGATCGCCAGGGTGGCCGATTGGATCGGCACCATGCCCTGGATCAAGGACGCGCCGGTCCTGCTGCTGTTCTGCGGCGACATGCGGCGCGGCCAGCGGGCCTGCGAGCTGCATGGGCGCGCGCACGCCAACAACAACATGGACACCTTCCTCAACACCGCGGTGGACGCCGCGCTGGCGATGGGCATGGCGATTGCCGCGGCCGATGCGGCGGGGCTGGGCACCTGCCCGATCTCCTACGTGCGCAGCCATATCGAGAAGGTCGGCCCGCTCTTTGGCCTGCCGGAAGGCGTCTATCCGGTGGCCGGGCTTAGCCTCGGCTGGCCTGCTTCCCGCAATGAGGTGACGCCGCGCCTGCCGCCCTCCGCGGTGGTGCACCGCGAACGCTACGCGGATTCCGGGCTCGACCTCGCGCTGGCCGACTACGACGCGCTGCGCCCGCGCCAGAAGCCGCGCTACCCGGAGGTGCACGGGCCGGCGCCGGAAGGCTGCACCTGGTCGGAGAACGCGGCGCGGCAATTATCCGTGCCCGAGCGCTTCGGCTTCCGCACCTGGCTGCGGCTGCGGGGATTCACCCTTGACTGAATCGCGCCACGAGCACCCCGCCGCCGACAATCCCGGCGGGGCGGATGCCGAAGGCCATGCCCGCCGCATCGTGCGGCCGCGGGATGCCGCCAGCCTGATCGTCTGGCGCCTCGGACCCACCGGGCCGGAGGTGCTGATGGGCAAGCGCCATTCGCGCCACCGGTTCATGCCGGATGTCATGGTCTTCCCCGGCGGGCGGGTGGACCCCGACGACCACCGCCAGCCGGCGCTGAGCGAACTGGGCGCGGCGGCGCGCCGTATGCTGGAACGCCACGCCACCGCGGCCCGGGCGCGCGCCATCGGCATCGCCGCCGCGCGCGAGCTCTTCGAGGAAACCGGCCTGGTGCTGGGCGAAAGGCGGGGGGAAGCGGTGGCGGCCGAACTCGGCGCGCTGCACTACGTCTGCCGGGCGGTCACGCCCTCGGGCCGGCCGATCCGCTTCAATGCCCGTTTCCTCGCCGTGCCGGCGGAGGCGGTGCATGGGGAGATCGCCGGATCGGGCGAGTTGGAACGGCTCGGCTGGTACACGCCGGAGGCGGCACACCGCCTCCATGTGGCGGACATCACCGGCAAGGTGCTGGTGGAATTCCTCGATTGGCTCGAGATGTCGCCCAGGGCGCGAACGTCACGCCCGCTGATCGTCTTCCGCGGGATGGACAACCGGCATCAGGAACGGTGATCGGCTGGGCCGCCGCGCCGCGGCTCGAGCATCATCAGCCCGCCCAGCATCAGCGCGGCGCCGCCCAGCGCGAGCACCGCGGCGACCGCGAGCGACATGCGCCCGGGCGCCGTCGCGTCGCCCAGCAGCAGCGCGACGAGCAGCAGGTTCCCGACCAGTCCGGCGGTGATCATGGCGAGGGGGATGACAGGCATGGCGTTGCTCCGTTCATCCACCAGTGAAACTGCCTGCGGCGGCGGCAGCGGGACGCTACGGGGGCGGTTTTGTGGCGATCCCCGCATGGACAGCAGGGCAGCCATCTGGAATTGATGCACGGACGAGGATCATCAAGGGAGGTTTCACCATGCGCAGGCTGCTCGCCGCTGCCCTCATCTCGGCCGTCGCCGCCGGGCCGGCCCTCGCGCAGGGGCAGCCGCCGCTGCGCTGCGCCGTGGACGGAACCTTCGCCCCCCACTCCTTCCCGAACCTCCAGGGCGGCGTGCAGGGCTTCCAGATCGACCTCTTCCGCGAAGTCGCCCGCCGCATGGGCCGGGAGATCGTGATCGACAATGCCTCCTTCTCCGGCCTGATCCCGGCGCTCAACGCCGGGCGCTACGACTTCCTCTGCGCGCCGACGACGGTCACGCGCGAACGCGCCGAGGCGTTGCTCTTCACCGAGGGCTACATCTGGACGGAGCTCCAGTTCGGCATCCGTCGCGGCACCGCGCCGATCCGCTCGGAGGAGGACCTGCGCGGCAAGGCGATCAGCGTGAACAAGGGCACGCCCTACGAACAGTGGGTGGTGAACAACCGCGAGCGGCTCAACCTGACGTTGCTCGCCTTCGACAGCCAGGCGGATGCAGCGCAGGCGGTGATCCAGGGGCGCGCCTATGCGAACCTCTCGGGCAATACGGTGATCCGCTACTCGGCGTCCCGCACGCCGCAGTTCGTGGCGGACTGGGTGCTGCCGGGCACGCGGCTGCACTGGGGCACGCCCTTCCGGCGCGACAGCGGCGCCCTGCGCAACCAGGTCGAGGACGTGCTGACCTGCATGAAGCGCGACGGCACGGTCGCGCGCCTGTCCGAGCGCTGGTTCGGCAACGCGCCTGGCCCGGACCAGGCCGAGCGCATGGAATTCCCCGGCTACGGCCCGCCCGACATGCCGGGCTATGACCCGACGCCACAGAATCCGAACTGCGGGTGAGCACCACCACAGGGCGCGCGCCCATCGTCGAGGCGCGCGACATCCACAAGCATTTCGGCCACCTCCACGTGCTGAAGGGTGTCGACCTGCGGGTGGTCGAGAAGGAGCTGGTCTTCCTGATCGGCCCCTCGGGTTCGGGCAAGTCCACGCTGCTGCGCTGCCTGAACCGGCTGGAGGAGCCCTCCTCCGGCTCGGTGACGGTGGACGGGATCGACATGCTCGACCCGAAGACGGACATCAACAAGGCGCGCCAGCGCATCGGCATGGTGTTCCAGTCCTTCAACCTCTACCCGCACATGACCGCACTCGGGAACGTCATGCTGGCGCTGCGCAAGGTGCTGGGGCTGGGCAGGGCGGAGGCCGAGGCGAAGGCGCAGGCGGCGCTTGACCGCGTGCACCTGGCCGACCGCGCGGACCATTACCCGCTGCAACTCTCGGGCGGGCAGCAGCAGCGCGTGGCGATCGCGCGCGCCATCGCGCTCGAGCCCCGCGTCATGCTGTTCGACGAACCGACCAGCGCGCTCGACCCCGAACTGGTCGGCGGCGTGCTCGCGGTGATGCGGGAACTGCGCGAGGACGGCATGACCATGGTGGTGGTCAGCCACGAGATGGGCTTCGCCAAGGCCGCCGCCGACCGCGTGGTCTTCATGGCCGACGGCATGATCGTCGAGAGCGGCCTGCCGGCCGAGATCTTCGCCGACCCGAAGCACGAGCGCACCCGCGCCTTCATCTCCCAGATCGAACGCCACTGAGCCATGACCGGCTGGGAGCGCTTCACCGACAGCTTCTTCAACGCGCGCGTCATGGCGCAGTACCTGCCGAAGATCATCGATGGCTTCGGGCTGACGGTCGTGCTCGCGCTCTGCATCATCGCCGCGGGGCTGGCGCTCGGGCTGCTGCTGGCGCTGGTGCGCACCTTCAGCATCAGGCCGCTGAACTGGCTGATCATCTTCGTGGTTGACCTGTTCCGCGCGCTGCCGCCGCTCGTCATCATCGTGCTGCTGTACTTCGGGCTGCCGAACGCGGGTGTCGAGCTGTCGGGCTTCGTCGCTTCATGGCTCGCGTTGACGCTGGTGCTGATGGCCTTCTCGGAGGAGATCTTCTGGGCCGGCATCACCTCCGTCGCGAAGGGCCAGTGGGAGGCAGCGCGCTCCACCGGCCTCGGCTTCGTGCAGACGCTCGGCTTCGTCGTGCTGCCGCAGGCGCTGCGCATCACCATCCCGCCGCTGACCAACCGCACCATCGCCATCACCAAGGGGACGGCGCTCGCCTCGGTGGTCGCGGTGCCGGACATCCTGGGCGCGGCGAATGCGGGGGTGTCCTTCTCCTTCAACCCTTCGCCGCTGACCCTCGGCGCGATCGCCTACCTGGTGCTGTTCTTCCCCGTCGTCGTGCTCGGCCGCTGGATCGAGACACGCTTCGCGTGGAAGCGCTGACCATGCGATCGCGGAGCCCCGCAGCCGCGGGCGAGGAGCGGAGCGTGAATCGCATGGTCGGAACCTAGGACCATGGACCTCTTTCTCGACACCTTCTTCAACTGGCAGATCGTCCAGGAAGCCTGGCCGATCCTCTGGCAGGGGCTCAAGGCGACGCTGCTGCTCTCGGCGCTGGTGGTGCCGCTCGGGCTGCTCGGCGGCATCATCCTCGCGGTGCTGACCACCTTCCCCTCGCCCTGGGTGAAGTGGCCGCTGCGCGTCTGGGTGGACACCTTCCGCGCCCTGCCGCCGCTGGTGCTGCTGGTCTTCATCTTCGCCGGGCTGCCCTTCGTCGGCGTCGATGTCGGCCCGTGGGGGGCGGTGGCGATCGGCTTCTTCCTCAATACCGGCGCCTATTACGGGGAAATCCTGCGCGCCGGCATCGAGAGCGTGCCGCGCGGGCAGCTCGAGGCGGCGCGCTCCACCGGCCTCACGCGCGGGCAGACCATGACCTATGTCGTGCTGCCGCAGGCGGTCCGGAACGTTCTGCCGGACCTGATCTCGAACACGCTCGAGGTGGTGAAGCTCACCTCCATCGCCAGCGTTGTGGCGCTGCCCGAACTGCTCTTCGAGGCACGGCAGGCGCAGAGCGTCACCTACAACGCGACGCCGATCATGGCGGCGGCGGTGGCGTATTTCATCCTGCTCTGGCCGGTGGTGCGGCTGCTCTCACGCCTCGAGAACCGGCAACTCGCGGGGCGGGGCTAGAGCTGATCCCGAACGGGCGAAACCACTGATCGGGTGAAGATGCTCGCGAAAGCGGGTGGCTGGAGCGGTCGCCGCGGGCCGAAGCGAACGGAAGCCGCCCAGGCGCCGGCCGGCGCGCATGCCGGTTGAGTTGCGGCCGCGAACCATGCCAGCCTGACGCAGCGGCCAAGGCCGCCGCGCGAGGAGACGCCCCATGGGATCCGGCAAGGAGCCACCGGCGACACCAGCGGACGATGACCCCGACGCCAGGCAGGCCCGCTACTGGAACAGCCCCGCGACGGCGCCGTGGGTGACGCTGCAGGACAGGCTCGACACCCTTCTCGCTCCGCTCCTGGCAGCGATCATGGCCCGCGCGGAGGTGCGGGCAGGCGAGCATGTGCTCGATGTCGGCTGCGGTTGCGGGGCGACCGTGCTCGACCTCGCGCATCGCGTGGGGCCCTCGGGCCAGGTGCACGGCGTCGACATCTCCGCGCCGATGCTGGCGCGTGCCGAGGCCCGCATCGCCGAGGCCGGGCTGTCGCAGGTCATGCTGACGCTCGCCGACGCCGGCCGCCACGATCTGCCGCGGGGCGCCTACGACCTCGTGCTCTCGCGCCTCGGGGTGATGTTCTTCGGCGCGCCGGTCGAGGCCTTCCGCAATCTCCATCGCGCGCTCAAGCCCTCCGGCCGCCTCGTGTTCGTCTGCTTCCGGACGCCGGCGGAGAACCCGTACATCACCACCGCGCTCGCGGCCGCGAAGCCGCTGCTGCCCGAGGGGGCGGTGCCGGTGCCGGGGCCGGAGGAACCCGGGATGTTCTCGCTCGCCGATCCGGCACGGATCAGGCGCATCCTCCAGGAAGCCGGCTTCAGGACGATCGAGGTTGCACCGCATGACGAACGCATGCGGCTTGGCGGCCCCGGCGGCGTGGCGGACGCAGCCGAGTTCTCGATCCGCTTCGGTCCGCTGACGCGCGCGATGGATCCGCAGGATGCGGCATTGCGCAGCGCCGTGCTCGGCGCCGTGACCGCCGCCTATGCCGGCCTCGAGGGCCCGGAGGGCATCGTGCTCGATGGCGCGTTCTGGATCGTCGCGGCGCGACCGTGACCGGCAGCGCGCCGGGCGGCGGTAGCGCGACGGCGCGATAAGGGCGAGACTGCGCCGCGAAACCGCGCCGGCAGAGCACGGCCCGCGTCACGCCAGGAAAGAGAACCGCATGACCTTCCGCATCGCCCGCCGCCCGCTGCTCGGCGGCCTCGCCGCAGCCGGCCTGGCACGGCCCGCCCTGGCGCAGGGCGGCGCCCAGGCGCGCCCCATCACCATCGTCGTGCCCTTCGCCCCGGGCGGCAGCACGGACATCGTGAGCCGCCTGATGGCCGAGCGCATGACGGCCACCCTCGGCCAGACCGTGCAGGTGGAGAACCGCCCCGGCGCCAACACCATCATCGGGGCGGAATACGTCGCCCGCGCACGGCCGGACGGCCACACGCTGCTGATGGCCGCCGGCACGACGCTGACCATCAACCCGGTGATCATCCCGAACCTGCCGTACAAGCTTGAGGATTTCGCGCCGGTGATGCTGGCGACGACCTTCCCCTTCGGCATCCTCTCCCGCCTGAACGGCGGGCCGGTGGATGTGGCGGCCTGGGTTGCCGCGGCGAAGGCCAGGCCGGGACAGATGACCTACGGCACCAACGGGCCGACCACGCTGACCAATGTCGCGATGCTGATGGTGATGGAGCGCCTCGGCATCACCATGCAGGACGTGACCTATCGTGGGGATTCGGCGCAGCTCGCCGCCTTCCTCGCGGGCGACCTCGACATGCTGATCGTCGCCGGCGGCACCGCCATCCCGACCCACCGCAACCAGCAGGGCCGGCTGATCGCCTGGACCAGCGCGCGCCGCGTGGATTCCACCCCCGAGGTGCCAACGACCACGGCCTACGCCCCGGGCCTCGACGTGCTGTCCTGGTTCGGGCTGCTCGCGCCCGCGCGCACGCCGGCGGACTTCGTCGAGCGCGTGAACGCGGCGGCGAACGAGGCGCTGCAGGATGCCCGCATCCGCGAAAGGCTGACCAACGAGGGCCAGTTCCTCGCCGGCGGCACGCCGCAGGACTTCGCCGACTTCCTCCGCCGGTCGGACCAGCAGTGGCGGCCGATCCTCAGCCGCCTGGACGTGCCGAGGAACTGAGCCGGCGCGGCATCACGGCCGGGCGCCGCCGCGGCGATCGCATGGCGATCCGCGGCGGCGCCCCGCTGCACGGGGACCACGGGCTTCCTCCGCGCCGCCCCGCGCCGAAGGCGGATGGCGAATGAATGCCCGGCGGGCGCCGGCTTTCGGCTAGGCTGTCCCCCGCATCGGGGAGGGACGGAGATGTGCAGGAACATCCTGGGTGCCGCGCTCCTGGTCATTGCCGCAGCGGGACCGGCCGCGGCGCAGACATCGCCCCCGGCAACGGCGGTCACGCCGGAGGGGCTGGACCGCGGCCTGGTGAACCTCGGCCTCATGGCCGGTCACGCGTACCAGTGCCTGCCCGAAGGCGAACGCCCGGCGGCACAGCAGGCGGTGCTCGCCTTCAACAGCATCCTGGTGGCGCAGATGGGGGCGAATGCGGCCTTCCGCTTCTCCTCCTCCTTCGGCGCGGGCTCCTCGCACGACGTGGACCGCAGCTTCTGCGAGCGCAGCCTCGTCGACTGGCGCAAGCTGCTTCAGGACCACAACCTCAACCGCTGACCGGGGAGCACTTCGCCATGCGCAGGATCCTGCTTCCGGCGGCGGTGGCCGCCCTTGCCAGCGCCGCCGCGGCCTCGGCGCCGATCGAGGCTGGCGGCGCGGCGCGCCAGGCGCTGCGCGCCGCCACACCGGGCGCCCGCCTCGTCTGGTGGCATGCCGGTGGAGTGACGCCCGCCGGCACCCGCTGGCACGCAGGCGGGGCGGACGGCTACCGCTGGGGCGGCGCAGCCTCCGGCGGGGCCTATCATGGTTATGTGCATGGCTGGGGAGACGCGCATTACGGGGGCTACTACCGCCCGCCCGTGGTGGTCACGCCCTGGATCCATCCTGCCGGCACCATCGCCGCGGGCGCCGCGGTCGGCGTTGCCGCCGGCACCGCCGCGGCGACCGCGAACCACTACGCGCAGCCGCCCACAGTGGTGAACAACTACTACTACAACGAATGATGCGCCCGGCGGATCGGCCCGGCGCGTCCGCGCGCGCGGCCGGCGGGCCAGCCGCGCGCGGGATCGATGCCGAAGGGGCGGGCCGCCCGGCGGCGCGGGAAGCCGGGCCGGCCTATTCGTGCCCCGGCCAGGCCTGCTGGATCATGCCGTAGAGGAAGGCGGTGGTCAGGCCGAAGAGGATGAGGCCGTTCAGCGCCTCCAGCGCGCCCAGCATCTGCCAGGCCGGCGCGAGGAAGACGGCGGCGTGGCCATAGGCGGTCATCGCGCCCAGCGAATAGAGCATCGCCTCGTGCGGGTCCGGCAACGCGCCGAGCAGCACATAGGCGGCCGCCCAGATCGCCCCCTGCACGACGTGCAGCAGCGTGACCAGCGCGGTCGCCGCGCCCATCACGACGGCGAAGCGCAGCGTCGAGGCCGCCCGGCGCATGTCGCGGCGGCCGAAGGCGCGCGCGAAGGCCACGCGGATCAGGCTCAGCCCGATCACGTGCACCACGACGGTCAGCGCGATGAGCGGGACGCCGAAGACCCACGACCTGCTCCAGTACCCGATGTCGTGCATCACGGCGCGGCCCCGAAGGCCCGGGCGGGCGTCGCGAGGCCACCCATGATCGCCACCTTCCCCGGATGCCCCCGGCCGGCCCGCCTCCCGCGTCACTCCAACTCGATCACCAGCGCATCGGCGCCGAGGGAGAGCATCAGCCCCTCCCGCCGTGCCTGGAGGCGCATGATCACGCCCGACTCGTTCTCGAGCCACAACTGGCCGCCGCCGAGGGCGCCGAGCGCGAAGCCGGTCCTGGCCTCGGCATAGGCGCCCGGGAAGCGGGCCAGGTCCCGCAGGTTGAAGACCTCGCCATAGGCCTGGACGCGCGCCAGCCCGATGCCGCCGAGTCCCGCCCCGCTCACGCGGAAGCGGTGGCGCCGGCCGCGATACTCGATCTCGCCCGAGCCGGTCGCGGCGCTGCCGTAATAGGCGGCCTGGACCATCTCGAGTTCGACCGTCGCCTCCGGGCGGCGCCCGCTGGTGGGATCCGGCCCGGCCGGCGTCTCGGCGCCGCAGGCCGCGAGGGTGGCCGAAAGTGCCGCGACTCCCGCCCCGCACAGGACGGCGCGTCGGCCCGCGCTGCCTCCCAGGGCTGCTGCCCACATGTCGCGAGTGCCGGTGCTCCGCATCGCATCACCTCCCGCCCCGCCCCGGGGCACTTGCCGCCACCGTCTGGTCCGCCGGCGCATTGACCCCGCCATCCGCCGCGATGGCGCGGATGCGGGGATGCACGGCCACGAGGCGCTCGCCGTACTCGACGAGCGCATCCACATCCGCCTCCGGGATGGTCAGCCCCGTCGGGATCGCCTGCAGCCGGGCGCGCAGGACCGGATCGTCCACGCCGGAGAGGGAGACGTGCACCACCTCGCCCTGCACGTCGTCGCAGCGGTAGCCGTTGATCAGCCGCGCCTCCCGGCAGCGCGCCTCGCGGAAGCCGCGCACCAGGGCCGCCACCTTTTCCTCGGCGAGGGACAGCGTCTCGAAATTGTAGGCGTCGATCTGCGTGCTGCTGACGGCCGAGAAGACCTGCCCGATGCCGGTGACGACGCGCCGGCGGCCGAGGCTGCGGTCCGGCGCCGCCTCCCCATCCACGCTGAGGATGAGGATGCGGCGCGTGTGGCGCGCGGCCTCGCGGAAGATCTCGTTGCTCGCATCCAGCCGCACGAAGAGGTTCATCAGCCCGCGCAGCGCCAGGTTGTCCGCGATGCCGCCGTCCATGAGGTGGACGAAGCGCGTCTGCTCCGGGTCGGCATAGACATTGGCGATGCGCGCGATCTCGGCGCGGCGGGAGACCAGGCTCGCCGGCGAGGCCCAGGCCGCGGGCGGCGCATTGGGCGGCCTGCGTCCGTTGCAGCGCGCCGCGTGGTTCTCGACCGTGATGGGGGAGAACAGCACCGGGAAGCCGTTGCTCGCCGCGACGGCGCGGGCGATCGGGAAGCTGTTCAGGTCCGAGCAGAGCAGGCCGAAGGTGGCGCCGAGGAAAGAGAAGGAGATCTCGTTGGTGATGTCCGTCGCGTTCACCGAGATCAGCGGCGGGCCGCGCCGCCGGAGGTCGGCATAGGTCGCGCCGCGGAACATCAGCCGGTCGTAGATCTCGGCCATGTAGTCGTTGGTGCCGACCAGCGGGTTCACCAGCCAGTCCCAGCGCCAGGGAAAGAGGTAGATGCCGTAGATGAAGGCGTTGATGTCGCGCTTGAGGAATTCCTGCGGGAAGGTCTCGAAGTGCCGTTCCCGGTAGAGGCCGTAATGCGCCGCGGGGAAGCTGCCGCCGGAAACGCCCGAGATGTAGTCCACGTCGTCGAGCATGGTCCAACCGGCCTCGCCCCGCGGCCGCACCGGGATGGCGCGCAGCCCGCGCAGCGCGCCGTGCGCGAAGGCCGCCGACCGCTTGCCGCCGCCCGAGAAGGCGACGAACACCAGGAGGTCGCTGCGCGCCGCCGGCCATTCGGGATCACCCGCCTCGATGCTGCGCGCGAAGGTGCCGACGCCGTAGTTCGAGGCGAAGTCGGGCTGGCCCGCCGCGTCCGTCGGCAGCGGCCGGTTCATCGGCACCTGCACGCTGGTGCAGGCGACGAGCATCACCAGGGCCAGCAGCGGCGCGGCGAGGCGGCGCAGGCAGGGGGCGTCGCGCATCATCGGAGGATGACCTCCATGCGGCGGTTCCGTGGCTCGCCGGCATTGCCCGGCCTCGGCGCCGGCCCGAGCCATCGACATTGCATGACCTCAATCCCCCGTGCTCGCGGGTGCGGCGGCGCGCCGGCCGGGGGCAAGTCTAGCGGGAATCAGTTCGGAAAGCGGACGAAATCCGTGTCCGATACCGGCGGTCCGATATCGGCGATGGCGCCCGGTCCCGGGCGAGGTCCTGCCCGGGGCCGGCCCGCGGCCCGCATCGCGGGTCCCGATCGCGCCTGGCCGCGCGATCGGGCTGCGAGCGCCGGCCCGTCAGGCCACGGCGTAGACGTCGTAGGTCGGCCCGCTGGGCGGCCGCTGGCCGACGCCGACCGCGATCACCTGGTTCATCCAGGCGAGTTCGGGCGCCCCGGTCTCGAAGCGCATGGCGGTGCGGAAATAGTATTCGGAAGGATCGACCGCCTGGCCGGAATTCAGCCGCGCCAGCACCTCGGGCGAGCCGGTGCGGATGCCGCTGTAGTGCATGAAGACGATGCCGCCGGTCTCGGACTTCAGCGTCAGCCGCACGTCCATATGCGCGGTGCCGTCCGGGTCCACGCGCAGCCAGTCGGCGGCGGCGCCGGGCAGCACCTCGCCCTTGAAGCGCGGGCCCTCGGCCTTGCCGCCGGTGACGGGGACGATACGCAATTCCCCGTTCCGCGCGGTGCCGGCCATCTGCGGCGTGCCGACGGACAGGGCGATGCGGAACAGGAACTCGGTCTTGAGCGGCAGCGGCGTCATGGCGTTCTCCCCCTTTGGATGAGGCGGGGGAGAATGCCCGCCCGTCAGCGTTGCCGCCAGGGGAGGCCCTCGGCCTTCCAGCCGGCCACGTTGCCGCGATGGCCCGCGCCGTCGACCGGGCCTTCGAAGCCGTCGGCGACGTTGAAGGCGTGCGGGAACCCCGCCGCCTGCGCCGCCTGGCCGGCGGCCAGCGAGCGCGCGCCCGACCGGCAGATGAAGTAGATCTTGTGCAGCGGCGTCAGCCCGGCCTTGTGCAGGTGGTCGGCAAAATGTCCGTTCAACTGCATGGTCGGGTAGATCTGCCAGGGGATCATCACCGCCTGCTTGGCGATGGAACCCAGGTCGGGCAGGCCGACGAAGTTCCATTCCGCATCGGTGCGAACATCCACGAGGGCCGCCTGCGGGTCGTTCCGCAGCGCTTCCCAGGTTTCCTTCGGGCTGACATCCGGCACGCCTGTCACGGCACTCCTCCTCTTCCCGCGCGAGAGCCTGAGATTGGTGCGCCGCGGCAGGCACGGCAACCGCCGCGCTGGCATGGCGGCCCCGCCTGGCCTAGAAGATGACTAACGATTGACGGAATCCATCAGCACATGACCAGCCCGGTCGCCGCCGCGCAGGAGGACCGTGCCGCCGCGACCCGGCGCCGCATCCTGGAGGTCGCCGAGGCGCTGTTCCGCAGCATCGGCTACCAGAAGACGGCGGTCGCGGACATCGCCCGCGAGCTCGGCATGTCGCCGGCCAATGTCTATCGCTACTTCGCGTCCAAAAGCGCGATCAACGAGGCGATCGCCGAGCGGCTGCTCGCGGGCATCGGCGGCGAGCTCGATGCCATCGCCGACGGCACCGGGCCGGCGGCCGGGCGCCTGCGCGCCATGCTCCGCCTGCTGCACGCCCGCCACCTGGAACTCTTCTTCCGGGAAAAGCGCATGCACGACATGGTCTCGGCGGCCATGAGCGAGCATTGGGGCGTCATCGCCGCCTTCGTCGCACGGATCGAAGCGGCCTTCGCGCGCGTGCTGGCCGACGGTGTGGCACGGGCGGAATTCGCGCCGGTCGATCCGGTGGCTGCGGCGCGGCGACTGAAACAGGCGACCTTTCCCTGGACCCACCCGGTCCTGATCGCCGACTGCCTCGAGAAGGGTGTCGCCGATGAGGCACAACTGGCGGTGGAACTGGATGGGATGCTCGACCTGCTGATCCGGGGACTGAAGATTGATCACTGACGATTATTGACTTTCGTCAGTCGAAATGGATAGCTTCGGCGGCCCCCAGGAATCGAGCCGTGCGCGCTGCCCTCCCTGCCCTCGCCGCCCTTGCCCTGCTGCCGGCCTGCCGCGAGCCCGGCCCGCAGGCCGCCGCTTCCGCCGAGGCCCCGAAGCCCGTGCAGGTAGCGGAAATCCGCTACGCCCCCGCCGAGCAGCCGCGCGCCTTCGCCGGCGTGGTGCGGTCCCGGCGGGAGGCCGATATCGGCTTCCGCGCCGGCGGGCGCATCGCCGAGCGGCTGGTCGATGTCGGCGCCATGGTGACGGCGGGGCAGGAACTGGCGCGGCTCGACCCTGCCGACATCGCGCTCGCGGTCCGCGCCGCGGAGGCCGACCTCGCTGCCGCCGAGGCCGAATCCCGCCGCGCCGCGGCCGATGCCGCGCGTTCCGCCGCGCTGCGCGCCGCCGGGCATGTCGCGGCCGCCTATGACGAGCAGCGCCAGACCACCGCCCGCGGCGCCGAGGAACGTGCCGGCGCGGCCCGTGCGGCGCTCGACCTCGCGCGCAACCGCCTGGGCCACACCGTTTTGCGCGCCCCCGCCGACGGCGTGGTGACGGTGCTGCTGGCGGAATCCGGCCAGGTCGTCGCCGAGGGCCAGCCGGTGCTGCGCATGGCCGATCCCGCCGAGCGCGAATTGCTGGTCCAGGTGCCGGAAGGCGCCCTGCCCGGCCTCGCCGGCGCCCAGGCCCGCGCCGTGCTCTGGGCCCGCCCCGGCACGCCCGTGGCCGCCCGGTTGCGGGAGGTCTCGCCCCAGGCCGACCCGGTGCTGCGCACCTATGCCGCCCGCTTCGCGCTGCCCGCCGCACCCGACTGGGTGGCGCTCGGCATGACCGGAACGGTGCGGCTGAGTGCCGAAAGCGCGCCGGTCGTGGTGCTGCCCGTCTCCGCCCTGCACGACCGCGGCCAGGGGCCGATGGTGTGGAAGGTGCAGGGCAGCCGCGTCACCGCCGTGCCGGTGGAAGTCGCGCGGATCGGCGAGACGCAGGTCGCGCTGCGCGGCGCGCTGGCCGATGGCGACAAGGTGGTCTCGCTCGGCCCGCAGCTGATCGATCCGGGCAGCACGGTGCGCGTGGTGCAGACCCGCGCAGCCGCGACGCTGCGCTGAGGGGCGCATCATGGAAGGGCAGCGCTTCAACCTCTCGGACTGGGGAGTGCGCAATGGCGCGCTGACCCTGTTCCTCATCCTCGTGCTCGCGGCGGCCGGGGCGATGGCCTATCTGCGCCTCGGCCGTGCGGAGGATCCCGGCTTCACGCTGAAGGTCATGGTCGTCACCGCCGCCTGGCCCGGCGCGACGGCCGAGGAGATGCAGACCCAGGTCGCCGACCCGATCGAAAGCCGGTTGCAGGATCTCGCCTGGCTCGACCGCATCGAGACCTTCACCCGCCCCGGCCAGGCGGTGATGACCGTGGTGCTGCGCGACACCACGCCGCCGCGAGAAGTGCAGGGCCTCTGGTACCAGGTGCGCAAGAAGGTGGGCGACATCCGCCACACTTTGCCCGCCGGCGTGCAAGGCCCCTTCTTCGACGACGAGTATTCCGACGTCTGGTCCGCGATCTACGCCCTGACCGGCGCCGACAATGCCGAGCTGGTGCGCCAGGCCGAGGCGATCCGCGCCCGCCTGCTGCGCGTGCCCGGCGTGGACAAGGTGAAGATCTTCGGCGAGCAGCCGCAACGGATCCATGTCGAGGTCGCGCATGCGCGGCTCGCCTCGCTCGGCTTGCAGCCGCAGGCGATCCTCGATGCGCTGGCGCGGCACAATCCGGTGATCCCGGCCGGCACGGTGGAAGGCAGCGCGACGCGGCTGCATCTGCGCCTCGGCGGCGGCTATGACGGGCTGGCGGCAATCCGCGACGTGCCGGTGGCGGCCGGCGGGCGGTCCCTGCGCCTGGGCGACATCGCCGAGGTGACGCGCGGCTTCGCCGACCCGCCTGCGAATGGCATCCGCCAGGGCGGGGAGCCCGCGGTGCTGATCGCTATCGGCAAGCAGCCGGGGGTGAACGTGCTGACGCTCGGCGCGGACCTCGACCGCGCGATGGAAGCGCAGCGCCGCATCACGCCGGTCGGCGTGAACGTCTCGCAGATCGTCGACCAGGCGCATGTGGTCGAGGAGAGCGTCGCCGAATTCCTGCTGAAGTTCGTCGCGGCGCTCGGCGTGGTGATGGTGGTGTCCTTCCTCTCGCTCGGCTTCCGCGCGGGGATCATCGTCGCGCTGTCGGTGCCGCTGACGCTCGCCATCGTCTTCATCCTGATGCTGGCGACGGGGATGGAGCTGGAGCGGGTGACGCTCGGCGCGCTGATCCTGTCCCTCGGCCTGCTGGTGGACGACGCGATCATCGCCATCGAGGCAATGGTGGTGAAGCTGGAGGAAGGCTGGTCCCGCGCGCGGGCGGCGACCTTCGCCTGGACCTCGACGGCGGGGCCGATGCTCTCGGGCACGCTGGTGACGGTGGCGGGCTTCCTGCCGGTGGGCTTCGCGAAGTCGAGCGCCGGCGAATACGCGGGCGGCATCTTCTGGGTGGTGGGGATGGCGCTGGTCGCCTCGTGGATCGTCGCGGTGCTGTTCACGCCCTGGCTCGGAGTGAAGCTGCTGCCGGCGCCGAAGCGCGCCGAGCACCACGGCGCCTATGACGGGCGCGGATACCGCGCGCTGCGGCGGGTGGTGGCGTGGTGCGTGGACCACCGCATCGTGGTGATCGCCGGCACGCTCGGCGTGCTGGTAGCGGGCTTCGCGGCCATGGGGATGGTGCGCAAGCAGTTCTTCCCGACCTCGGCGCGGCTCGAACTGCTGGTGGACGTGACGCTGCGCCAGGGCGCG
Source organism: Neoroseomonas soli (assembly GCF_018129065.1). Lineage (GTDB taxonomy): Bacteria > Pseudomonadota > Alphaproteobacteria > Acetobacterales > Acetobacteraceae > Neoroseomonas > Neoroseomonas soli. The sequence goes on from NZ_JAAEDM010000033.1 coordinate 37,536, forward strand.
GGGCATGCGGCGACGCTGGCCGCCGCCCGGCGCATCGAGGCGGCGCTGGAAGGCGACCCCGATGCGCGGCTGGTGACGACCTATCTCGGCCAGGGCAGCCCGCGCTTCTTCCTCGCGCTCAACCCGGACCTGCCGAACGAGGCCTTCGCCAAGCTGGTGGTGCAGACCCCCGACGTGCCGGCGCGCGAACGCCTGCGCGCGCGGCTGAACGGCCTGATCGCCGAGGGGCTGGTGCCGGAGGCTCGGGTGCGCGTCTCGCGCCTCGATTTCGGCCCGCCGGTCGGCTTCCCGGTGCAGTTCCGGGTGCATGGCGCCGACCCCGCGGACCTGCGCCGCATCGGCGACGAGGTGATGGCCGCGATGCGCGCCACGCCGGGGACGCGGGATGTCTCGATGTCCTGGGGGGAACGGGCGCCGAACCTGCGGCTGGAACTCGACCGGGCGCGCGTGGCGGAACTCGGGCTGTCGCCGGCGCAGGTGGCGTCCTCCCTGCAACTGCTGCTGACCGGCATGACCGCGACCCAGCATCGCGAGGGCAACCGGCTGGTGGACGTGGTGCTGCGCGCACCGGCGGCCGAACGGCTGACGACGGAGACGCTGGCCGACCTCTCGCTCGCCACGCCGGCGGGGCCGGTGCCGCTGTCGCAGGTCGCGCGGCTGGTGCCGGAGGCGGAGGAACCGATCCTCTTCCGCCGCAATCGGGAGGCCTACATCACCGTCCGAGCCGACGTGCTGGACGGCTTGCAGGGGCCCGATGTCGCCGCCGCCGTGCAGGCGCGGCTGGCCCCGGTGATCGAATCCCTGCCCGTCGGCATGCGCATCGAGGCCGGGGGCACGGCCGAGGAATCCGGCAAGGCCAATGCCGCGCTCTTTGCCATCTTCCCGCTGATGGCCGTGGCCATGCTGGTGCTGCTGATGGCGCAGCTGCGCCATTTCGGGCGGATGGCGCTGGTGCTGGCGACGGCGCCGCTCGGCATCCCCGGCGCGGCCTTCGCGCTGCTGGCCTTCGGCGCGCCCTTCGGCTTCGTGGCGCTGCTCGGCGTCATCGCGCTGGCCGGGATGGTGATGCGCAACACGCAGATCCTGGTGGACCAGGTTCGGCAGGACCTGGAGGCCGGGCTGCCGCTGCGGCAGGCGATCATCGAGAGCACGGTGCGCCGCACGCGGCCGGTGCTGCTGACGGCGCTCGCCGCCGTGCTCGCCTTCGTGCCACTGACGCAGTCCACCTTCTGGGGGCCGATGGCGGTGGGCATGATCGGCGGGCTGACGCTCGGCACGCTGGCGACGCTGCTGGTGGTGCCGGCGCTGTATTCCCTGGCGCTGCCCTGGCGGCGCGGGGCTCCGGCGCGGCAGGGCGCGGCGCTGGTCCCGGCGGAGTAGCGCGCCGCCCCTCCTTGTGGCGCGGCGAATTCGTGTAGCCTTCCCCGGCAATCGCAGGGCCGCCGCCTTCTCAGCGGGCAGGACGGCCCGCGGAGGGGAGACGCGCATGCTTGGCTTGATGCAGGACTGGCCGCTGCTGATGCACACGGTGCTGGACCACGCGGCGATCCAGCACCCGAAGCGGGAGGTTGTGACCCGCTCGGTCGAGGGCCCCTTCCACCGCACGGACTACGCGACGGTGCGCGGGCGCGCGCTGAAGGTCGCGCAGCGGCTGGTGAAGGACGGCATCCGGCCGGGCGACCGCGTGGCGACGCTGGCCTGGAACACCTGGCGGCACCTGGAAGCCTGGTACGGGATCGCCGGCGCCGGGGCCGTCTATCACACCGTCAACCCGCGGCTGTTCCAGGACCAGATCACCTGGATCATGAACCACGCGGGCAGCCGCATCCTGATGCTCGACCTGACCTTCGTTCCGCTGGTGCAGTCCGTGGCGGACCGGCTGCCGCATGTGGAGCGCTTCATCATCCTGACCGATGCAGCGCACATGCCCGAGACATCCCTGCGCAACGCCGTCGCCTACGAGGACTGGATCGCGGAGGTGGACGGCGACTTCGCCTGGATGAAGGTGGATGAGCAGTCGGCGGCGGGCATCTGCTACACCTCTGGCACCACGGGCGACCCGAAGGGGGTGGTGTATTCGCACCGCTCCAACGTCATCCACGCCCTGGCCTGCAATCAGGCGGACGCCTTCGGGCTCGGCGCGGCCGACCGCGTCATGCCGGTGGTGCCGATGTTCCACGCGAACGGCTGGTCGCTGGCGCTCTGCGGGCCTATGGCCGGCGCGACCCTGGTGATGCCGGGCGCGAAGCTCGACGGCGCCTCGGTGCATGAGGTGATCGAGCGGGAGAAGGTGACCTTCTCCGCCGCCGTGCCGACGGTCTGGATGATGCTGCTGCAACACATGGAGAGCACCGGCTCCCGCATCGATTCGATGAAGCGGGTGGCGATCGGCGGCTCCGCCTGCCCACCGGCGATCACCAGGGCATACCAGGAGAAGTACGGCGTGCAGGTGCTGCATGCCTGGGGGATGACGGAACTCTCCCCGGTCGGGACGCTGTGTTCCCTGAAGCCGGAGGTCGCGAGCCTGTCCGGCGACGCGATGCTCGCGCTGCAGGCGAAGCAGGGCACGCCGCCCTACACGGTCGAGATGAAGATCACCGACGACGACGGCAACGAGTTGCCCTGGGACGGAAAGACCTTCGGCCGCCTGAAGGTGAAGGGCCCGGCCATCTCCCGCCGCTACTTCCGGCGCGAGGAGGAGGAGATCCTCGACCCGCAGGGCTTCTTCGACACCGGCGACGTCGTGACCATCGACGAGAACGGCTACATGGAGGTCACCGACCGCTCGAAGGACGTCATCAAGTCCGGCGGCGAGTGGATCTCCTCCATCGCGCTGGAGAACGCCGCCGTCGGCTATCCCGGCGTGGCGGAGGCCGCCGTGGTGGCGATGAAGGACGCGAAGTGGGACGAGCGGCCGCTGCTCATCCTGGTGATGAAGCCGGGCGTGCTCTCCCCGTCGCTGGAGCAGATGCGGGAGTTCCTGGCGGACAAGGTCGCGAAGTGGTGGCTGCCGGATGACCTGGTGGTGCTGGACGAGATTCCGCACACGGCGACGGGCAAGATCCTGAAGATGAAGCTGCGGGAGATGTTCCGGGACCACAGGCCGGCCGCGTGACGCGGCCGGCGCCGCGCCATCAGGTGAACAGCGACCAGAACATCCGGAAGCTGGTGATCGCCAGGAACACCGCGAAGGCCCGCTTCAGCCACAGCGGCGGGATGGTGTGCGCGAGCTGCACGCCCCAGGGCGTCGCCAGGATCGAGCTCGGCGCGATCAGCGCGAAGCCGATCAGGTTCACGTAGCCGAGCGAATAGGGCGGCCGCAGCGGGTCGCTCCACCCGCCCCACACGAAGCCGATCGTCGCCGGGATGGAGATGATCAGGCCGAAGGCCGAGGCGGTCGCAACCGCCGAGCGGATCGGCGCCCCGCACATCGACAGGATCGGCACGCCGAGCGTCCCGCCGCCGATGCCCATCATGGCGCTGACGGAGCCAATGCCGATGCCGAGCGCCTGGCGCGGCGGGCCGTCGGGCACGCTGTCGGTGATTTTGAACTCCACGCCGGTGAAGCCCATGTTCAGCGCGACCATCAGCGAGACCACGGCAAAGACCGCCGTCAGCCCCTCCCCCCGCACATAGACGGCCAGGAAGGTCCCGAGCGCCACGCCCGCCAGCATGGACGGCCAGATGGAGCGCAGCAGCGCCACGTCCATCGCCCCCTTCTGGTAGTGCTTGCGCGCCGACTGGATCGACGTCGGGATGATCGTCGCCAGGGAGGTCGCGACCGCAACCTTCATCTGGATGCTCTCCGGAATGCCGAAGAGCGGGAAGACGTTGAACAGCAGCGGCACGATGACGATGCCGCCGCCGACCCCGAGCAACCCCGCCAGCGTGCCCGAGACAAGCCCGGTCGCCGCCATCGCGGCAGCCAGGCCGAGCAGCCAGATCGGGTCGTTGAGGTGTTCCATGGGCGGGACGTCCGGGATGGGCGGGGGAAACCGCGTGTGCCATACACGCTGACCCATCCAGCGTCACCCCGCCTTGCCCTTCGTCACCGATCCCTGGTTCTACGCGCTCGCCATACCGGCCGTGCTGATCACCGGCATCAGCAAGGGCGGCTTCGCCTCGGGCGCGGGCAACCTGCTGGTGCCGCTGATGGCGCTGACGGTGCCCGCCCCGGTGGCGGCCGGCATCGCCCTGCCGCTGCTCTGCGCCATGGACATCTCCGGCGTGAAGGCCTGGTGGGGGAAGTGGGACCAGCGGGAGATGCGCGTGCTGATCCCCGGCGCGCTGGTCGGCATCCTGATCGGCGCGCTCGCCTTCGGCTACATGTCGGACCGCGCCATCCTGGCGATGGTCGGCGTCACCACGCTGGCCTTCCTCGCGCGCACGCTCTGGCTCGCCCGCCACCGGGAACCGCCGCCGCCGGCACCGCACAGCCCGGCCAAGGGCGGGATCTGCGCGGCGGTCTCGGGCTTCACCAGCACCATCGCCCATGCCGGATCGCCGCCGCTCGCGATCTACCTCTATCCGCGGCGGCTCGACCGGCAGGTGATGGCGGCGACCACGGTCGTCTTCTTCGGCGTGATGAACTACGTGAAGCTGGTACCGTATTATTTCCTCGGGAACCTCTCGGTGGGGAACCTGGCGACCAGCGCGGTGCTGCTCCCGCTCGCGCCCGTGGGCGTCTATCTCGGCATCCGGGCGCAAAGGCACGTCTCCGATGCGCTGTTCTACCGGGTGCTCTACGTGCTGCTGCTGGCGACGGGCGTGAAACTGACCTGGGACGGAGTGTTCGGCGGATGAAGGATGCGCGGGTGCTGGGTGTGCTCGGCGGCATGGGGCCGCTGGCCGGGGCCACCTTCATGCAAAGGCTGACGCTGCTGACGCCGGCGGAGCGGGACCAGGACCATATCCCCTCGGTGCTGTGGTCCGACCCGCGCGTGCCCGACCGCACCGCGGCGCGGATCGCCGGCGGGGAGGACCCGCTGCCCTGGCTGATGCGCGGCATCCGCGGCCTGGAAGCGGCCGGCTGCGGCGCCATCGCCATCCCGTGCAACACCGCCCATGGCTGGTTCGACGGCATGCAGGCCGCCACCCGCCTGCCGATCCTGCATATCGTCGAGGCCGCCGCCGACGAACTGCTGCGCCTTGGCATCACCGGCGGCCCGATCGGGCTGCTCGCGACCAAGGGCACGCTGGCGATGCGGCTCTACCAGGAACGGCTGGAGAGCCGCGGCCACGAATGCCTGGCCCCGCCGGCCGAGGAGATGGACCGGGTCGTGATGCCGGCCATCGAACTGGTGAAGGCGAACAAGGTGTCGGCGGCCTATGCGCCGCTCGCCGAGGCAGCGCAGCGCCTGGTGGCGCGCGGGGCGAAGGCCGTGGTGCTGGGCTGCACGGAAATTCCGCTCGGCATCAGCGCCGGGCCGGCGCTGCCCTTCCCGGTGGCGGACACGATCGACGCGCTGGCACGGGCGGCGATCGCCTGGGCGAAGCCGGCGGGGTGAGGGGCGGCGCGGGGAGGGCTCTGCCCTCCCCGGGACCCCACCCGCCAGAGGCCGAAAGGCCTCTGGACACCAGGACCTGATCGGGGAGTTCTCGGAGGGGAAGCGCGCCCGCAAGCCGGGGCGCGGCCATGAGTTCCCTCCCCCGATTGAATCTCATGGGTTCCAAGGGCCTTTCGGCCTTTGGTGGGGGGAGGTCCGGAGGGGGGCAAAGCCCCTCTCCGGGGGGGGTGGTTGCGGCGCGCCGAACGGCAGGCGCCGTCAGCCGCAGTCGCAGCCCGGCGCCGGGCCTTCATCCGCCCGGACGATGTGGTGATCGATCCATTCCGCGACGAGCCGCCGGGCCTCCTTCACCGAGGCTTCCGGGTGATGGATGCGGTACAGCGCGGTACAGGCCCCGAAGGCACCGAAGTCGCCCGAGCCCTGCTCCCGCAATTCCCGATAGGCCGTCACCACCGCGCGTTCGCAGCGCCGCGCGATATGGCTGAAATCGCGGCCCATGCCCGATACCCTCCGAGGCGTCAGTTGCGAATCACTCGCAATAGATGGTCAGGGTAACGGCACGGGCCGCCTTGTTCAAGTGACAGCGCCGTCAGCCGCGCGCGACGGCCTCGGCGATCGCCTTGCCCACATCCACCGTGCCGGCCTGGCCACCCATGTCACGCGTGCGGGGGCCGCCTTCCGCCAGCAGCTTCTCGATGGTCCGCACGATGCAGTCCGCTGCCGCCTTCTCGCCCAGGTGCTCGAGCATCATCGCCCCGGACCAGATCTGCCCGATGGGGTTGGCGATCCACCTGCCGGCGATGTCGGGGGCGGAACCGTGCACCGGCTCGAACATCGACGGCGCCGTCTTCTCCGGGTTGATGTTCGCGGATGCCGCGATGCCGATCGAACCCGCCACCGCCGGGCCGAGGTCGGACAGGATGTCCCCGAAGAGGTTGGAGCCCACCACCACGTCGAACCAGTCCGGATGCTGCACGAAATGGGCGCAGAGGATGTCGATGTGGAACTGGTCCGTCGTCACCTCCGGGTAGTTCTTCGCCATCTCGGCGAAGCGCTCGTCCCAGTAGGGCATCGTGAAGGTGATGCCGTTGGACTTGGTGGCGCTCGTCACCTTCTTCCGCTTACGGGTCATCGCCAACTCGAAGGCGTACTTCATCACCCGGTCGCAGCCGATCCGCGTCATGATCGACTGCTGGGAGACGAATTCCCGGTCCGTTCCCGGGAACATGCGGCCGCCGACGGAGCTGTACTCGCCCTCGGTGTTCTCGCGCACCACGTAGAAGTCGATGTCCTCCGGCCCGCGGCCGGCAAGCGGGGACTTCGAGCCCGGCAGCAGCTTGCAGGGCCGCAGGTTCACGTACTGGTCGAAGCCGCGGCGGATCGGGATCAGCAGGCCCCACAGCGACACATGGTCCGCCACCCCCGGCCAGCCCACCGCACCGAGGAAGATCGAGTCGCTGTCGCGCAGCCGGTCCATGCCGTCATCCGGCATCATCTTGCCGGTCTCGGCGTAGGTCTCGCAGGACCAGTCGTAATGCGTGAGTTCCAGTTCGAAGCCGAAGCGGCGCGCGGCGGCATCGAGCACGCGCAGCCCCTCGGGCGTGGTTTCCTTGCCGATGCCGTCGCCGGGAATGACGGCGATGCGGTGCTTGCGCTGGGCCATGGGCGCCTCCTCTGGATCGCCGCGCACCGTAAGGGCGTGCGGAATGAGCGCAAGGTCACCGCACCCGATCGTTGCGCCGGTGCTATCCTGTGGCCGTCCCGCCGGGCAGGCCGGCCCGGCGGAAGGAGACGCCGCCGATGCGATACCGCCGCGCCGCCATCCTGCTGCTGGGTCTGGCCCTCACCGCATGCTCGGACGACCTCACCGAAACCAGGCCCGCCGAGGGTGGCGGCGAACGATCGCTGAGCCGCGCCGAGTTGCGCTGGTGCATGTTCAACGACATCCGCATCGAGGCCGCGCGCGCCGACATGCGCAGCGCCAAGCAGGGGCAAATCCAGGCCTTCAACGCAGCCGTGACGGAGTGGAACGCTTCCTGCCGGCGATACCGCTACAGCCGCAGCGACCGGGATGCCGTGCAGCGGCAGATCGACGCCAGGCGCGCGGAGCTGGAGGCGGAAGGCAAGGCCCGCTTCGCGGTGCGCGAGGCGGGCTGAGCCTTACGGCGCCAGATAGCTCCAGACCACGACGGCGCCGAACCACAGCCCATCCGAGCCCACCCGGCAGGGCGCGACCGCATGCCCCCAGGTGCCGTAGGTGGTCTCGACCTCCCCCACGACATCGAAGCGATGGAGGGAGGGGCGCTCGACCGCGCGGCCGGCGGCGTCGGTGGCCTGCGCCAGGCGCTGCAGCCACAGCCAGGAGATCGCGAGGCGCGACGGCGCCCCGGCGGGCGTGCCGGAGGGGCGGGCGACCTCGACGCGGATGAAGGGCGTCACCGCTCGCAGCATCCTTTCGCCTGCCACCGTGTAGCCGGTGGCGTAGACGGTGCTGAGCTGCGCGGTGGATGACAGTTCGCCATTCGGGTCGAGCCGCAGCACGTGGTCATAGAAGGTGCGCAGCCCCTCCGAGAGGTCGTAGGGCGGCGAGGTGGCGAGCGACAACGCGCGCGACTGCCAGGCGAGGCGCATGGTGCGTTCGGCGCATTGTTCGGCGCTCGCGCCCTCGACCGTCACGGCGGTGACGTCGATGTGGTCGGCGGCGCCCTGGGCGCGGGCAGGATCCGCCAGGAGCGGCAGGAGGGCGGCGGCGAGGGCGCACACGGACAGGGGCGGGACGAAGCGCGTGATCGATTGCATGACGCGTGCAGTTTCGCACGCGGCGGTTATCGAGTCGCCACCGCTCGAGCCGGGCCTCATGCGCCCGGGATCATTGCCGGCCGTATCCGCACGCGGGGCTGGTGGAGCGGCCGCGTGCAAGCGAAAGGGGATACGGGCGGCAGCGACCTTCGGCCACGAGTCGGCGACGCTGTCGCCCGTATCAGAACCCCGCGCGCATCCGGCCCGGATTGAGGATCCCCGCCGGGTCCAGCGCCGCCTTGACGCGCCGCGCGATGGCGGCGAGCGGCGCCGGCTCCTCCGGCAGCACCGCGACGGCCAGGCGCAAGGCCTCCGGCGCACGGAACAGCGTGCAGGTTCCGCCCGAAAGCGCCGCCGCGGCAACCAGCGCCGCATGGCCCCCCGCCGTCGCGGGCCCCGCCACCCAGGCGAGCCCGCCGCCCCAGT
>NZ_JAAEDM010000034.1 GCF_018129065.1 Neoroseomonas soli
CGCGCATCGCCCGCGCCGCCGCGCCCACATGCACCGCCGCCACGCCGCAGGCCGCGAGGCCCCAGGTGGGATCCGTCGCGAAGCCGCGCACGCGCAGATAGGCGACCAGCAGCGTCAGCACCGGCACCGCCGCCGCCAGCCCGGCCCAGGCGAGGCCCCGCCCGGCCTCCATCGCCAGCCCCGCGGCCAGGTGCAGCAGGGCGAAAATGGCCGCGGCGGCGAGGAAGCGGGTCAGCGCCTCCGGCACCCAGGCGCCGGGGATGATCGCCTGGACGGCGCCTTCGATGGTCACGCGCTCGCCGGTCGGGGTCCAGGCCGGCACCGCCCAGACGAGCAGCAGGAACAGCCCCAGCCCTGCGGCAAGCCAAGGCAGGCGGTCCAGCCGCGCATCGCGCCACCCCGCCGCCAGCGCGACCGGCGAGAGCAGCAGCACGCCCGCCGCCGGCGCCAGGTCCGGCGCGGTGGCGGCGGCCGGCAGCAGCGCTATGCCGAGCATCACCGGCGGCACATGCGCCAACCACCGGCCGAGCGGCGTGCCCAGCGCCTCCCGCGGGAGGAGGAAGAGGAAGCAACCCGCCGCCAGCGGCACGAAAAGCGCGGGCGCCCAAAGGTCCAGCCCCTCCGCGGCCGCCGCGCCGACGACCGCCCAGAGCGCGCCCGCCACCGTTGCCGACCAGCCGAGCCAGCCCCAGGCGGTGGCGCGCACCACCAGCATCGCCGCCGCCGTCACCACCAGCAGATAGGCGAAGAGGCCGGGCAGGGAGGGATCCTCGGTCTGCACCAGGACCGGCGTCACGAAGGCGCCGGCCAGGCCCACCACCGCGACCAGCGGCCCGCGCCGCAACGAGAGCAGCAGGCCGAACCCTCCCGCCGCCGCCATGCCGACGAAGCCGACCAGCGGCGGCAGCAGGGCGTACATCGCCGTGGCGGCATAGGCTGCGCCGAAGAGGCAGGCGACGCCGCCGGCGGCGAGCGCAGGCGGTGCGTAGTCCGGCAGCCTGCCCCCCGCGCCCTCTGGCGCCGGGCGCCGGGCGAGCCATTCCCCCGCGGCCACCAGCGCGAAGCCGAGAAGCGCGGCCAGCACGCAGCGGATGCCCGGGCCGAGCCAGCCCTCCTCGACGGCGAAGCGGATGAGGAAGACCCCAGCCAGCAGCAGCGCCCCGGCGCCGAGCCAGACGCCCCAGCGCTGGGTGAGGAGTTCCTCGATGTTACGCTCGGGCTGCGGGCCGGCAGGGCGGGCCCAGGGCGGGAGGGTGGCTGGCTGTTCCGGCACGCCCGCCACAGCTTCGGGCGGGATCGCGGCGCCGGGCGCCGGCTGCGGGGCTTCTTCGGGAAGCGGCTGCCGGACAGCCGCAGGCGTCGTCGCCTCGGGGGCGGGCGCCGTCCCGGGCTGCAACGGCATGGCAGCAGGCGCGGCTTCGGGCGCGCGGAAGCCGGCGGCGATCAGCGCCCCGGCCATGCCGCCGACCTCGGCGCGCAGGGCCGCCACCTGGGCGCGCAGCGCTTCCAGGTCGCGGCGTGCCGCGCCGGCACGGGCGAAGCCGGCAATGCCGAAGATCCAGCCGCCCAGAAAGAACAACACGACGAGGAGAAACAGGCCTTCCATGCGCGGAACGCTCGGCCCCGCGACCATGCCGCGTCAAGGGATCCACCGCACGCGCCCTGAAGTCCTGCAGCCCGCCGCGCTTGCGCCCCCGCCGCCCATCCCCTAGAAGCCGCCTGCGCCGGCACCCCTGGAGGCCGGCGCTTGTCGTTGCGCGTGCCGATCGCGGCCCGGAACGGCGACCAAACCAATGCAAGGAGCACGACCATGGTCCAGACGATCCGGATCGAGGCCGAGGCGCGCGAGCAGGCAGGTAAGGGGGCAGCCCGCGCAACCCGGCGTCAGGGGCTTGTCCCCGCTGTCATCTACGGCGCGAAGCAGGACGCGACGCTTGTCGCCCTCGACCCCCGCGACGTGATGAAGGAACTGCAGAAGGGCAGCTGGCAGTCGCACCTGTTCGAGATCGCCGTGAAGGATGGCGCCGCCCAGCGCTGCCTGATGCGCGACGTGCAGTTCCACCCGGTGACGGACCGCCCGATCCACGTGGACTTCCAGCGGCTCGCCCCGGGCGCCCGCATCCGCGTGAAGGTGCCGGTGCAGTTCCTCAATGAAGAAACCTGCCCGGGCATCAAGGCCGGCGGCGTGCTGAACGTCGTCCGCCGCGACATCGAGGTGCTGGCCGAGCCGGAGAACGTGCCGGCGGCCTTCCAGATCGACCTGGCCGAGGCGAACATCGGCGCCGGCCTGCGCTGGTCCGCGGTGAAGGACCAGCTCGGCGCGAAGCCGGTCATCGTCGGCCGCGACTTCATGGTCGCTTCCATCGCCGCCCCGACGGTGGTGGACGAGGCCGCCCCGGCCACCGCGCCGGGCCCCGTCGAGGCGACGAAGCAGAAGGCGCCCGCCGCCGCTGCCGCCGCCCCGGCGAAGAAGAAGAAGTAAGAGGCGGGGGAGGGTGAACCTCCCCCGCACCCCCTCCCTTCTTTGGTTTCTTGGCGCTGGCCTCGGCGGTCAGTATCCAGAAGCCAAAGAAGGTTGAGGGGGGTCCGGGGGGAGAAGTTCCCTTCTCCCCCTGGTGTTCCCATGGCGCTCCGCGACGACACCCCCCTGCTCTGGGTCGGCCTCGGCAATCCGGGGAGCGAGCACGCGCGCCAGCGCCACAACATCGGCTTCATGGCGATCGACGAGATCGCGCGCCGCCATCACTTCTCCCCCTGGCGCAAGCGCTTCAAGGGCGAGGCCTGCGAAGGCGTGATCGCCGGCCGCAAGGTCTGGGCGCTGAAACCCATGACCTACATGAACGCAAGCGGCGATTCCGTGCAGCAGGCCGCCTCCTTCCTCAAGCTTCCGGTGGAGGCGATCACCGCCTTCCATGATGAGCTCGACCTGGCACCCGGCAAGGTGCGGGTGAAGAAGGGCGGCGGCGTCGCCGGCCACAACGGCCTGCGCGACATGCGCCGCGCTTTCTCGAACGCGGAGTTCTGGCGCGTGCGCCTCGGCATCGGGCATCCCGGCCACAAGGATGCGGTGACGGGCCATGTGCTCGGCAATTTCGCGAAGCAGGACCAGGCGTGGCTGTCCCGGCTGCTGGACGCGGCGGCGGAGTGCGCGCCGCTGCTCGCGGAAGGAAAGCCCGAGGACTTCATGACCCGCATGGCACTGGCGACGCAGGAGGCGTGATGGAAGACGACCACCCGATGGAGGGCGCCTTCACCGGCCCCGGCCCGCAGGACATCGCCAACGGCACCGCCATCCTCGCCTCCGCCCTGACGCGGGAGGCGGAGAGCCTGGCGAACGCCGCGAACGGGCTGCGCGGCACCCTCGACCTATTCCTCATCGACGGCTTCTCGCCCGAGGCCGAAGACCGCCGCATCATGCGCGAAGGCACGCGGGAAGCCGCGGCGCTGGCCGGCGCGCTGCTGCTGGCGGCCCGGCACCTTCTGCGCTTCACCGGCGACGTGGTGCGCGCGGCGCATGAGACGGTGGGGCGGCTGCCGCGCGGATCGCTCTCGGTCGGCGAGGTCGTGGGGCACCTGCGCGCCGCGGCGCTGGCACCGGTGACGGACGACGGCGCGGCGCGCATCGCCGCGGCCACCATCGCGGAGACATTCGCCGAGGAATTCGAGGCGGCGTGGCGCAAGGCCGCGCCCCCGGTCGGCGGCACAGGGGACAATCATGGGCTTTAACTGCGGCATCGTCGGCCTGCCGAATGTCGGCAAATCCACGCTGTTCAACGCGCTGACGCAGACCGCCGCAGCGCAGGCGGCGAACTACCCCTTCTGCACCATCGAGCCGAATGTCGGCCGGGTGGCGGTGCCGGACAAGCGGCTCGACACCCTGACGACGATCGGCAAGAGCCAGAAGGAAGTGCCGACCAGCCTCGAATTCGTGGACATCGCCGGCCTGGTGCGCGGCGCGTCCAAGGGCGAGGGCCTCGGCAACCAGTTCCTCGCGAACATCCGGGAAGTGGACGCCATCGTCCACGTCCTGCGCTGCTTCGAGGACACCGACGTCACCCATGTGGAAGGCGACGTGGACCCGATCCGCGATGCGGAGACGGTCGAGACGGAGCTGATGCTCGCCGACCTCGACAGCCTGGACAAGCGGGCCCAGGGCCTGGTGAAGCGCGCGCGCGGCGGCGACAAGGAAGCCATCGCGCAGATGGCGCTGATCGAGCCGATCAAGGCCGCGCTCGAAGCCGGCAGGCCCGCGCGCACCGCGGTGCCGAAGGGCGAGGAAGCCGCGGCCTCCCGCCTCCAGCTGATGACGACGAAGCCGGTACTCTACGTCGCGAACGTGGACGAGGGCAGCGCCGCCACCGGCAATGCGCAGGCCGAGCGCGTCTTCGCCAAGGCGAAGGCCGAGGGCGCGCAGGCGGTGGTGGTCTCCGCCGCCATCGAGGCCGAGATCAGCCAGATGCCGGAAGGCGACCGGGCGGAGTTCCTGTCCTCCCTCGGGCTCGAGGATTCCGGCCTCGACCGCATCATCCGCGCCGGCTACGCGCTGCTCGGCCTGATCACCTACTTCACGGTGGGGCCGAAGGAGGCCCGCGCCTGGACCATCGTGCAGGGCACCAAGGCCCCGCAGGCCGCCGGCGTCATCCATGGCGACTTCGAGCGCGGCTTCATCGCAGCCGAGACCATTGCCTATGACGACTACGTGGCGCTCGGCGGCGAGCAGGGCGCCAAGGAAGCCGGCAAGATGCGCGTCGAGGGTAAGGAATACGTCGTCAAGGACGGCGACGTGATGCTGTTTCGCTTCAACGTCTGAACGCGACGCCGGATGCCTGGCTGAGCGGGCCGTTGCCCGATTGGAGAATGCGCCATCCGGCGCATTCTCGAGCGGTCTCTCAGCGCCCCGGCAGTTCCGTCCGCGCCACCCCCGTCACCGGATCGGGCGGCGGCAGCGCCGTGCCGCGCGGACCCAGGCCTTCGCGTTCCCGCGCCCGGTCGCCGCAGGCGGCCAGCGCCATCATCAGCAGCAGGACAGGGGCGAGGACTCGAAGGGCGGTGGGGCGCGTCATTCCCGCCGCTTAGCACGGGCCGCCACCCGCGCTAAACCGCCCTCGCGAGCAGAACCGGAGAGGCCCCATGTCAGAGACCATCACCCCCATGATCGGCTTCATCGGCGGATCGGGCGTCTATGACCTCGATGGGCTCGAGGACCGGACATGGGTGAAGGTCCGCACGCCCTGGGGCGATCCCTCGGACGAGATCCTCACTGGCACTCTCTCCGGTGTGCGCGTCGCCTTCCTGCCGCGTCACGGCCGCGGGCACCCCACGCCGCCCTCGGCGCTCAACTACCGCGCCAATATCGATGCCATGAAGCGGATCGGCTGCACGGAGCTGATCTCGCTTTCGGCCGTCGGATCTCTGAAGGAGGAGCTTCCGCCGGGCCATTTCGTGATCGTGGACCAGTTCATCGACCGCACCTTCGCCCGCGAGAAGTCCTTCTTCGGCACCGGCTGCGTCGCGCATGTCTCGGTCGCGCACCCGGTCTGCCCGCGGCTCGGTGATGCGCTGGAGGACGCGGCGAGGCGGATCGCCCTGCCCGTCACCCGCGGCGGCACCTACCTGGTGATGGAAGGCCCGCAATTCTCCACGAAGGCGGAAAGCCTGCTCTACCGCCAGTGGGGCTGCGACGTGATCGGCATGACCAACATGCCGGAGGCGAAACTCGCCCGCGAGGCGGAGCTCTGCTACGCCACCATCGCGATGGTCACCGACTATGATTGCTGGCACCCGGACCACGCCCATGTGACGGTCGAGCAGGTGGGCAAGGTCCTGTTCGGCAATGCCGAAAAGGCCCGGGCGGTGGTGAAGACGGTGGTCCCGTTGCTGGGCGCGCGGCGCGATCCCTGCCCTGCCGGATGCGACCGGGCGCTGGACCACGCGCTGATCACCGCACCGGACAAGCGGGACCCGGACCTTATGGCGAAGCTCGACGTCGTGGCGCAGCGCGTGATCTGAAGGTCGAGGGCTCCCCCCTCGAGGGCCGGTCCCCAGAAGCCAAAGAAGGTTGGGGGGTTCGGGGGGAAGTTCCCTTCCCCCCGATCAACTGCCCGTTGCCACCACCAACCGCCCGACGAACAGCACCGGCCCCGTCGGCTGCCCCGCCGGCGACCCGCCCGGCGGTTCCAGCGTGATCTCGATCAGCATCCCCGGCTCCGGCCGCACGCCTTCGGGCGCCACCGTCAGCCTCCCTTCCCCGGCCGGGATCAGCCCGAGCGAGGTCGGTGCCGTCGCCCCCGGCGGCAAGGCCCAGATCTGCATCACGCGATCCGGCGGCAAAGGCCGCGGGTTCAAGGCGGCGAGGCGCAGCGCCCCGCGATCGGCCTCGACCAGCCAGGCAGGCTGGTCGCCTTGCGTGAGCAGCACGGTCGTCAGCCGCGGCTCGGGCTTCGGACTCAGCAGCAGCAATGCCGCCAGCGCCGCCGCCACGGCCGAGGCGCCGAGCGCCCAGATCCGCCAGATGCCCGACGGACGCGGCGCCGGCGCGGGCGCGGCGGCGGCCGGCGGATCGAGCGCCCCGGCAATGCGCTCCCACAGGCCCGGCGGCGGCGTCTCGGGCTGCGCGAATTCGGTCAGCGGGGCGAGCCGCGCCTCCCAGGCCAGAACCGCCTCGCGCAACGCATCGTCCGTGTCCATGGCGCGCTCGATGCCGCGGGCCTCGCTCGCGGTCAGCGTGCCAAGGACGTATTCGCCGGCCAGCGCCTCGCGTTCCGCGGGATCGGCCGGGATCATGCCAGGCCTCCCCGCAGCGCGATCAGCCCCCGCCGGATCCACGATCTCACCGTGCCGGGCGACGTGTCGAGGCGTTCGGCGATCTGCGGATGCGACAGGCCGTGGACGAAGGCCAGCACGATGCCCGCGCGGCTCCGCGGCTCGAGCCTGGCGAGGCAGTCCCTGAGGCTGCGCCCCTCGGCGGTCGCGATCATGCGCGCCTCGGCCTGAGCCGCCTCGGCCTCCTCGCCGAGCATCGGGTCGTCGGTCGGCATTTCCCGCCCACGGGCGCGCAGCATGTCGAGGGCGGCGTGGCGGACGATGGCGGCGAGCCAGGCCTCGGCATTGTCGCGCGCGGGGTCGAACTGGCCGGCGCGGCCGGCGATGCGCAGGAAGGCCTCCTGCAGCGCATCGGCGGCGACGTCCCGTTCGCGCAGGATGGCGTTGGCCACGCCGAAGAGGCGCGTGGACTGCCGCGCATAGACGATACGCAGCGCGGCACGGTCGCCGGCGGCGACGGCAGCGAGCAGGCCGGGCAGGTCGAGTACCGAGGTCGTATCCATGCCGAAGCCGCCATGTGGCACCACCGCGACCCGGACGCAACGACCCCATTGCGCCGCGCGCCGCGCGCACCGATCATCCCCGCCGACAGGACAGGAGGTTCAGGATGACGCGCTTCACCCTCACCCGGCGCGCGCTCGGCGCCACGGGGCTCGCCGTCCTCGCCAGGCCGGCCTTCGCGCAGGCGGCGCCGATCCGCATCGGCGAGCTGAACTCCTATTCCCGCATGGCGGCCTTCGCGGTGCCCTACCGCAACGCGATGCAACTCGCGCAGGATACGATCAACGCCGCCGGCGGCGTGATGGGCGGGCGGCGCATCGAGTTCGTCTTCCGCGACGACGGGTCGACGCCGGGCGACGCGGTGCGCGTGGCGGAGGAACTGCTGACGCGGGAGAACGTCGCCTTCCTCGCCGGCACCTTCCTCTCGAATGTCGGGCTCGCGGTCGCGGACTTCGCGAACCAGCGCAAGCGCCTGTTCCTGGCGACCGAACCGCTGACCGACGCGATCACCATGGCGCAGGGCAACCGCTACACCTGGCGCGTGCGGCCCAGCACCTTCATGCAGACGAAGATGCTGGTGGAGGCGATCCGCGGCCGCAGTGCGAAGCGCTGGGCGATCGTCGCGCCGAACTACGAGTACGGCCAGTCCGCGGCGGCGAACTTCAAGCGGCTGCTGCCCACCGCCATCCCGGGCGCGGAGATCGTGGCGGAACAGTTCCCGGCCCTCGGCCGCGTGGATGCGGGGGCGACCGTCGGCGCGCTCGGCCAGTCGCGGCCGGACGGCATCTTCAACGTGCTGTTCGGCCCGGACCTCACGGCCTTCGTGCGGGAAGGCAACACGCGCGGGCTGTTCGAGCGCCGCACCGTCGTCTCCCTACTGACGGGCGAGCCGGAATACATGATCCCCCTCGGCGAGGAGACGCCGGAGGGCTGGATCGTCACCGGCTACCCCTGGGACCAGGTGGAGAGCCCGCCGGCGCACAAGGCCTTCGTCGACGCCTACCGCGCGCGCGTCAACGACACGCCTCGCCTCGGCTCCGTGCTCGGCTATGTCACCGTGCAGATCATCGCCACCCTGCTGAACAAGGCGAACTCGCTGGACAACGAGGCGCTGGTGGACGCGCTGGCCGACCTGCGCACCGACACGATCGTCGGGCCTGTCACGATGCGCGGCATCGACCACCAGGGCACGCTCGGGGCCTGGGTGGGGGAGACGACGCTGCGCGGCCGCCAGGGCACGATGAAGAACTTCCGCTACGCGGATGGGGCCGACTACATGTTCCCCGAGGAGGAGGTCCGCGCCGCGCGTCGGTCGGCCTGACGCTTCGTGGAGTGGGACTTCCTGCTGGTCCAGGCCCTGTCGGGCCTGGCCAGCGCATCATCGCTGTTCGTGATGGCCTCGGGCCTGACCATCGTCTTCGGCGTCACGCGCATCGTGAACTTCGCGCATGGGTCCTTCTACATGCTGGGGGCCTATGTCGCGGTCACGATCGTGCCGTGGCTGCTCGAGTTCGACCGCTCGCCCTGGCTGTTCTTCGCTGGCGTGCTGGCGTCCGCGCTCGCGGTGGGTGCGCTCGGCGTGGTCATGGAGGTCATGCTGCTGCGGCGCATCTACCGCGTGCCGGAGCTGTTCCAGTTGCTCGCGACCTTCGGCGTGGTGCTGATCGTGCAGGACCTGGTGCTGCTGGCCTGGGGACCGGTGGACATCCCGGGGCCCCGCGCACCGGGGCTGCGGCATGGTGTCTACATCTTCGACCAGCGCTTCCCGGCCTATGAACTGTTCCTGATCTTCGTCGGGCCGGCGGTGCTGGCGCTGCTCTGGCTGCTGATGCGCCATACGCGGTTCGGCGTGCTGATCCGGGCCGCCACGCAGGACCGCGAGATGGTGGGCGCGCTCGGCGTCAACCAGGCGATGCTCTTCACCGGCACGCTGTTCCTCGGCGCGGCGCTGGCGGGGCTGGGCGGCGCGCTGCAGATCCCGCGCATCTCCGCCAACCCGCAGATGGACCTGTCCGTCATCACCGACGCCTTCGTCGTCACGGTGATCGGCGGCATGGGCTCCGTGCCCGGCGCCTTCCTGGCGGCGCTGCTGATCGGGCAGTTGCAGGCCTTCGGCGTGCTGGTCTTCCCGAAGATCACGCTGGTGCTGGTCTTCCTGCTGATGGCGGCGGTGCTGGTGGTGAAGCCCTGGGGCCTGCTCGGCAAGCCGGAGACGGCAGCGGGCCGCACGGTGCTGCCGGAGGGCATCCTCGATCCGCGGCCGCTCGACCTTGCGGGCAAGGTGCTGGCGGCGCTGGCGCTCGCCGCGGTGCTGGCGCTGCCGCTGCTCGATGCCTATGCGGTGAAGGTGGGGACCGAGGTGCTGGTGCTGGCGCTCGCCGCCTTCTCGCTGAACTTCCTGGTCGGCAATGGCGGCATCGTTTCCTTCGGCCATGCGGCGTATTTCGGGCTTGGCGCCTATGGCGCGGGGCTGCTGGTCACGAAGGCCGGGCTACCGATGGAACCGGCGCTGGTCGCCGCGCCGGTCGCCGGCGGCGCCTTCGCGGCGCTGTTCGGCTTCTTCGTCGTGCGACTGTCCGGCATCTACCTGGCGATGCTGACGCTGGCCTTCGCGCAGATCGCCTATGCCGTGGTGTTCCAGTGGGTGGAGGTGACGGGTGGGGACAACGGCCTCGTCGGCGTCTGGCCGTCGCGCTGGGCGGCGTCGCGGGAGGTCTATCACTACCTGACGGCGGCGGTGACGGTGGCGGCGATCATCCTTCTCCGCCGCGTGATCCACGCGCCCTTCGGCGCGACGCTGCGCGCGGCACGGGATTCGGCGCCGCGCGCGGATGCGATCGGCGTGGACGTGCGCAGGCATCGCTGGCTCGGCTTCACGCTGGCGGGGGCGGCGGCGGGGCTGGCGGGCGGGCTCTATGCCTTCTCCAAGGGGTCCATCGACCCGACGCTGCTCGGCATTCCGCTCAGTGTCGATTTCCTGTCCATGATCCTGCTCGGCGGCATCCAGTCGGTGCTGGGGGCCGTTGCCGGCGCGACGGTCTTCCACGCGGTGAAGGACTTCTTCATGCCGCTGACCGACCACTGGCGGCTGTTCCTGGGCCTGTCGATCATCGCCATGGTGCTGGTCTTTCCGCGCGGGCTGGCGGGGGCATGGACCGAACTACAGCGCTTCTACGCCCGCGTGCATCGCCTGTTCACCGCGCTTCGGAAGTGGGCCGAGAGGCAGCCATGACATTGCTGGCGGTCGACAGGCTGACCAAACGCTTCGGCGGCGTGCTCGCCGCGAAGGATGTCTCCTTCGCCCTGAACGTCGGGGAGATGCTGGCGATCATCGGTCCCAACGGCGCAGGAAAGTCCACCACCTTCAACATGGTCGGCGGGCAGTTACGCCCCGATGGCGGGCGCGTGACGCTGGCGGGCCAGGACGTGACGGGCCTGCCACCGCGGCAGGTCTGCCGCCTCGGCGTCGGGCGGACCTTCCAGGTGGCGCAGACATTCCTTTCCTTCACCGTCCTCGGCAACGTGCAGATGGCGCTGATCGCGCATCACCGGCAGACGCGCCGCCTGCTGGCGAATGCCGCCGCGATGCACCGGGAGGCCGCGCTGGCGCTGCTCGACCGCGTCGGCATGGCAGCGCAGGCGGCGCGTCCCGTCGGCGAACTCGCCTATGGCGACGTGAAGCGGGTGGAACTGGCGATCGCGCTCGCCGCAGCCCCGCGCCTGCTGCTGATGGACGAGCCCACCGCCGGCATGGCGCCTGCCGAGCGCGCAGCCCTGATGGCGCTGGTCGCCGGCATCGCGCGCCAGGAAGGCATCGGCGTGCTCTTCACCGAGCACGACATGGACGCTGTCTTCGCCCATGCCGACCGCATCCTGGTGCTGGTGCGCGGCGAGATCATCGCCCGCGGCACGCCCGAGGAGGTCCGCGCCGACCCCGAGGTGCAGCGCGTCTATCTCGGCCATTCCGGCACCCGTGCCGCCGCCCGCGCACGGAGGGCCGCGGATGGCTGACCCCGTGCTTCAGGTCGCCGGCCTGCGCGCCGGCTACGGCCTGGCGGAGGTGCTGTTCGGCGTCGAACTGCACCTCTCGCGCGGCGAGGTCGCGGCGCTGATGGGCCGCAACGGCGCCGGCAAGTCCACCACGCTCAAGGCCATCATGGGGCTGCTGCCGCCGCGCGGCGGTTCCGTCCGCTTCGCCGGGGAGGAGATCGCTGGCTGGGCGCCCTTCCGCATCGCCCGGCGCGGCCTCGGCTACGTGCCGGAGGATCGGCGCGTCTTCACCGAGCTGACGGTCGCCGAAAACCTCGAGGTGGGCCGCCGCCCCGCCCCGCCCGGCCATCCCGCCTGGACACCCGAACGACTCTTCGAGGTCTTCCCCAACCTTGCCGAGATGCGCCATCGTCGCGCAGCCGCCATGTCCGGCGGGGAACAGCAAATGCTGACCATCGCGCGCACCCTGATGGGCAACCCCGAGGCCGTGCTGCTCGACGAGCCCTCGGAGGGCCTGGCCCCGGTCATCGTGGAACTGATGGCCGAGGCAGTGCTGCGCATGAAGCAGGAGGGCATCGCGGTGCTGGTCTCCGAGCAGAATCTCGACTTCGCCGCCGCCGTCGCCGACCGCGCGCTCATCCTCGAGAAGGGCACGGTGCGATGGCAGGGCAGCATCGCGGCGCTCGAGGCGGACGAGGATGTCCGCCGCGCCTACCTGACGGTGTGACGCGCATGGTCAGGCGCATCGCCGGCATCGACGTGGGCGGCACCTTCACCGACCTGGTGATGCAGGACGCCGACGGCACCATCCGCATCGCCAAGGTGCCGACGACCTCGGCGAACCAGGCGGGTGGCGTGCTCGACGCCATCGCCGCCGCCGGCACCACGCCCGCGGCGCTCGACCTGATCGTCCACGGCACCACGGCCACGACCAATGCGGTGCTCGAACGCAAGCTGGCGAAGGTGGGGCTGATCACCACGGCGGGCTTCCGGGACGTGCTGGAACTCGGCCGCCGCACCCGCCCGCGCGCCTACGGCATGACCGGCACCTTCGAGCCGCTGATCCCCCGCGAATGGCGCCGCGAAGTGCCCGAGCGCATGGATGCGCGCGGCCAGGTCCTGACGCCGCTCGACGAGGCGGCGGTGGTGCGCGAAGTGCATGCCCTGCTCGCCGCGGGCTGCGAGGCGCTGGTCGTCCACTTCCTGCACGCCTACGCCAACCCGGTACATGAACTGCGCGCCGGGGAAATCGCGCGCGCCATCTGGCCGAACGGCTACGTCACCCTCGGACACGCGCTGCTCTCGGAGTTCCGCGAGTATGAGCGTGGCACGACAGCGTCGGTGAATGCCGCGGTGCAGCCGGTGCTGGACCGCTACATCCGCCACCTGCAGGACCGGCTCGCCGATGCGGGGCACGCGCGCGACCTGCTGGTGATGAACGGCAATGGCGGCACGGTGCCGGCGCGCGCGGTGGCGGCCGAGGCGGCGAAGACCGTCATGTCCGGCCCGGCCTCCGGCGTGATGGCGGCGGCGGCGACGCTCACGCAGTCGGGCGTACGGAACGCCATCACCTGCGACATGGGCGGAACCTCGACCGACGTGGCGTTGATCGCCGGCGGCGTGCCGGAGGTTTCCGCGGAACTGTCCCTCGCCTACGGCCTGCCGATCCACCTCCCGATGGTGGATGTGCGAACTGTCGGCGCCGGCGGCGGGTCCATCGCCTGGATCGACCGCGGCGGCATGCTGCATGTCGGCCCGGAAAGCGCCGGCAGCATGCCGGGCCCGATCTGCTACGGGCGCGGCGGCACGCGGACGACGGTGACGGATGCGAACCTGCTGCTGGGTCGGCTCGATCCCGATGCGCTGCTGGCTACGGGACGCCGCGTTCCCGTGGAGGAAGTGCGCGCGGTCTTCGCGCGCGACGTCGGCGGCCCGCTCGGCATGACGCCCGAGCAGGCGGCAGAGGCGGTGATCCGTCTCGCCAACGTGCTGATGGCCGGCGCGATCCGCATGGTGTCGCTGTCACGCGGGCATGATCCGCGCGACTTCGCCCTCTTCGCCTTCGGCGGCGCCGGCCCGCTGCACGCCGTGGCGCTGGCGCGCGAGATCGGCATCCCCGAAGTCCTCGTCCCCTTCCGCCCCGGCCTGACCAATGCGCTCGGCTGCCTGGTCGCCGATCTGCGGCAGGATGTGGTGAACACGCTGAACCGCGGCCTGGACGACATCGAGGAGGCGGAGATCGCCGCCGTCCTCGCCGCGCAATCCGCGCGCGGCCGTGCCGGTGTCGAGGCCGGCGGCGCCGAGGTGGAACACATCGAGACCCGCCACGTCGCGGACATGCAGTTCCGCGGCCAGACCCATCTGATCCGCGTGCCGCTCGCCTCCGCCACGCCGACGCGCGCAGAGGTCCAGGCGGCCTTCGAGGAAGCCTATTTCGCCCGCTTCCAGCTGCGCCTGCCGGAGATCCGCGCCGTGCTGGTGAACCTGACGACGAGCGTCGTCGGCCGCCGCCGCAGCTTCGACCTGCGAGCCCTCGCCGCCGGCGCGGAGGGTGAGGCTCGCCTCGGCACGCGCCGCCTCTACGCCGGGGGCGCCTGGCACGAGGCGACCGTCTGGCGGCGCGAGGCGCTTCAGGAAGCCACGCGCATCGCAGGGCCGGCGGTGCTGCAACAGGCGGATGCGACGATCATCCTCGAACCGGGATCCGAGGCGGTGGTCGATGCGCTCGGCAATCTGCGGGTGCGCGTGTGAGAAGGGCGGAGAGAAGGTCGGGGGAGGAGAACCTCCCCCGAATCCCCCTCCCTTCCTTGGATACTTGTGCCCGGACGCAGGACGGGCACCCGGACAGAAGAAGGAGGGGGTTCGGGGGAGTTCTCTCCCCCGACCTTGTCGCCCGATGGACGCACTGACGCTCGCCGTCATCCAGGCCGGCCTCCAGCAGGTCTGCAACGAGATGGACCTGGCCTTCTCGCGCTCCGCCTTCTCGCCCGTGATCGCGGAGGCCGACGACCGTTCCGATGGCATCTACGCGGCGAAGGACGGCGCACTGATCGCCCAGGGCGAAGGTGGGCTGCCGGTCTTCGTCGGCGCCATGCAACATTCGGCAGGCCACCTGATCCGCCTGATCGGCGAAGGTGCCGTCGCCGCGCCTGAGCCGGGCGACATCTACATCGTCAACGACCCTTATCTCGGCGGCACGCACCTGATGGATGTGCGCTTCGCCCGGCCATTCTTCATCGATGGCGAACTCTTCTGCTGGCTGCAGAACACCGGCCACTGGCCCGACACGGGCGGCATGGTGCCGGGCGGCTTCTCCGCGCACGCCACCGAAGTCGAGCAGGAAGGCCTCCGCCTGCCGCCCGTGAAGTTGTTCAAGCGCGGGGAAATGGACCGCGAGATCCTCTCCATCATCCAGTCCAATATCCGCGTGGCCGAGCAGCGCATCGGCGACATCAAGGCACAAGCCGCCGCGCTTCTGGTCGGCGAGAAGCGGCTTGGCGAGATGGTCGCCCGCTACGGCGCCGCCACGCTGCGCGAGGCCATCGCGCTGATCCGTGACCGCGCCGCCGAGCGCATGCGCGCCGAGATCCGCCGCATGCCCGAAGCCACCTGGCACGCCGAGGCCTTCGTCGATTCCGACGGCGTGGTGAACGAACCGCTGCGCATCGCGCTCGCCGTCACGCGATCCGGCGACACGCTGACCTTCGACTTCAGCGGATCGTCGAAGCCCTGTGCCGGCCCGATGAATTCCGTCTGGGCCACGACCTATTCGGCGGTGTGCCTTGGCGTGAAGCACATCTTTCCCGATGTGCCGATCAATGCGGGCACCTTCGCTCCGCTGAACATCATCCGGCCGGAGGGCACCTTCCTCGATGCCCGCTACCCGCGCCCGGTCTCCGGCTGCGCGGCGGAAGTCAGCCAACGCATCGCGGAAGCGGTGTTCCTCTGCCTTGTCCAGGCACTGCCCGAGGAAGTCACGGCGGCGCCCGCAGGAACGTCGGGGAACTTCGCGCTCGGCGGCGTCGATCCCGCGCGCGGCGCCGGCTACGTGATGTACCAGATCACCGGCGGCGGCTATGGCGGCAATGCTCGGGAAGACGGGCTGTCCAACGGCTGCTCGACCATCGGCATCAGCAAGACCGCGCCGGTCGAGGTGATGGAGCAGTACTACCCCGTCCTCTTCCGCCGCTTCGCGCTGCGGGAGGGCTCGGGCGGCGCCGGCGCGCATCGCGGCGGCTTCGG
The DNA here is from genome assembly GCF_018129065.1 of Neoroseomonas soli. Classification (GTDB taxonomy): domain Bacteria; phylum Pseudomonadota; class Alphaproteobacteria; order Acetobacterales; family Acetobacteraceae; genus Neoroseomonas; species Neoroseomonas soli. Next base: position 15,556 of record NZ_JAAEDM010000034.1, read on the forward strand.
CGTGCATTACGAGGTCGAACTCCTGCGCGGCGAGGCGCGCGCCTCCTTCGTCATGGACCATGGCCGCTTCGGCCCGCCGGGCGTGCTCGGCGGCGGCGACGGCGCGCCGAACGAGGTGCGCATCCACCGCGATGGCGGCACGACCATTCCGCTGCATCTGTCCAAGGACCAGGGCATCGCGCTCGCGCCCGGCGACCGCGTGGAGGTCATGACGCCGGGCGGCGGCGGCTACGGCGATCCCTTCGCGCGCGACGCGGGGCTCGTCGCGCGCGACGTCCGGCGCGGCTACTACACGCCGGCGCAGGCCGCGATGCTGTGGCGCGTGGCCATCGCCGCCGACGGCCAGGTGGACGAGGCCGCCACCGCGGCGCTGCGCCAGGGGCGTGCCGCATGACCGCCTATCACCGCCCGCGCACGCTGGAGGACGCGCTCGCCATTCGCGCGGCGACCGGCGCTCTGCCGCTGGCGGGCGGGACGGATATCCACCCGATGCGCACCGCGCGCGCCGCTTGGGGCAATCCCTGGATGCCGGAGATCCTCGACCTTTCCGCAGTGCCGGATCTGGCGGGCATTGCGGAAACTGGGGAAGGCTGGCGCATCGGCGCGCGTACCACCTGGACGAGCATTGCGGATGCGCCATTGCCGCCCCTCTTCGACGGCCTGCGCGCGGCGGCGCGGGAGATCGGCGGCCGTCAGGTGCAGAATCGTGGCACCATTGCCGGCAACCTGGTCACCGCCTCCCCCGCGGGGGACGGCATCCCGAACCTGCTGGTGCTGGATGCGGAGGTCGAACTGGCCTCCACCCATGGCGCGCGGCGCCTGCGCGTGGCGGACTTCGTCACCGGATACCGCGCGACCGCATTGGCGCCGGGGGAGATCGTCACCGCGCTGCACATTCCACGCTGCGAGCGGGCGCGCGGTCGCTTCGAGAAACTGGGCGCGCGGCGCTACCTCGTCATCTCCATCGCCATGGCGGCGGCGGTGATACGGCTCGAGGGCGACCGCGTGGCGGAAGCGCGCATCGCGGTCGGTGCCTGTTCGCCCGTGGCGCGCCGCCTGCCGGTGCTGGAAGCCGCGCTCATCGGCATCCACCCATCGGAGATGCCGCAGGTGCCGCAGCCGGCGCACCTCGCGCCGCTGGCGCCGATCGACGACGTGCGCGGATCTGCCGCCTATCGCGCCGACGCCGCCCGCGCGCTGCTGCGCGACCTGCTGGCGGGCTTCCTGGGATGACCGCGCTGATCGTCAACGGAACACGGCGGGAGGTTGCCGCCGATCCCTTCGCGCCGCTGTCCGACACGCTGAGGGAAGGCCTCGGCCTGACCGGCACCAAGGAAGGCTGCAACGCCGGCGATTGCGGCGCTTGCACCGTGCTGATGGACGGCGCGCAGGTCTGTTCCTGCCTGGTGTCCACCGCGCAGGCGGAAGGTGCGGAGATCACCACGATCGAGGCACAGGATCCGCTGCTTGATCGATTGCGCGCCGCCTTCCTCGCGCGTGGCGCGGCGCAGTGCGGCATCTGCACGCCAGGCATGCTGATGGCGTCGTTCGACCTGCTGCGCCGAAACGCCGCGCCGGATCGTGCGGCGGTGGAGGATGCGCTCGGCGGAGTGCTGTGCCGCTGCACGGGCTACCTGCAGATCATCGAGGCGGTGCTCGACGCCGCGCACGGCACCGTCGCGGCGCCCTTCGCAGGGATTGCCGGCAGCGCCGTGGGCGCGCCGCTCCCACGCGTGGACGGCGCCGCGAAGGTCGCCGGCACCGAGCGCTACGGCGCCGACGCCGCACCTGCCGGCGCGCTGTGGCTACGCGTGGTGCGGTCGCCGCACGCGCATGCGCGCTTCACGCTGGGTGACCTCGAGGCTGCGCGCGCCGGGCTTGGGCTGACCGCCATCCTTTCCGCGCGCGACGTGCCGGGGCGCAACGCCTTCGGCATCATGCCGGACCTCAAGGACCAGCCGGTCTTCGCCGACGGCTACGTGCGCTACCGCGGGGAAGCGGTGCTCGGCCTGCTCGGCGCGCGCGAGGACGTGGCCGCCGTGCGCGACGCCGATCTGCCCGTCGCCTGGGAGCCGTTGCCCGCGCTGCACGGCGTGGCCGCCGCGCTCGCCGAGGGGGCGCCGCGGTTGCACGACCATGCGCCGCGCAACGTGCTGGTGCGCGGGCACCTGCGCTGCGGCGACGCGGAAGCCGCCTTCGCGACCGCCGCCGCACGCACCGAAGGCACCTTCCGCACGGCCTTCGTCGAGCACGCCTACATAGAGCCCGAGGCCGGCTTCGCGGAACCGGGCACCAACGGCGCCATGACCGTCGCCGCCTGCACCCAGGCGCCGGTGATGGATCGCGAGGAGACGGCCCGGGTCCTCGGTGTTCCCGACGAGGCGGTGCGTATCATCCCCACCGCCTGCGGCGGCGGATTCGGCGGCAAGCTCGATGTCTCGGTGCAGCCGCTGCTGGCGGTTGCCGCGCGTGTCACGGATCGCCCCGTGCGCATGGTCTATTCGCGTACCGAGAGCATGGCGTCCTCGACGAAGCGCCACCCCGCGACGTTGCGCGCGCGCATGGCGGCGGATGCGGATGGCCGCTTCACCGCCTTCACGCTGGACGGTGACTTCAACACCGGCGCCTACGCATCCTGGGGCCCCACCGTGGCGAACCGGGTGCCGGTGCATGCCTCCGGCCCCTATCGGGTGCCGAACGTGCGCAACCGCACGCGTGCGGTCCATACCAACGACACGCCGGCGGGCGCCTTCCGCGGTTTCGGCGTGCCGCAGGCGGCGATCGCGACCGAGGCGTTGGTGGATGATCTCGCCGAACGACTCGGGTTGGACCGCTGGGACATCCGGCGGCGCAACGCCATCGGCAAGGGCGATGTCACGCCCTCGGGGCAGGTGCTGCACGCTTCGGCGGGGCTGTCGGAATGCCTCGACGCGCTGAAGCCGGAATGGGATGAGATGCTCGCCCGCGTCGCCGCGCACAATGCGACGCATGCGCGCCATCGCCTCGGCGCGGGCATCGCCTGCATGTGGTACGGGTGCGGCAACACGGCATTGTCGAACCCTTCCACCATGCGCATCACGCTGGCGCGCGACGGGACGATCACGCTGTTCAACGGCGCGGTGGATATCGGGCAAGGCAGTTCCACGGTGATCGCGCAGATCGTGGCGGATGCACTCGGCGTGCCGATCGCGGTGCTGCGGCAGGTGGTCGGCGACACGGCGCTCACGCCGGATGCGGGAAAGACCTCGGCGTCGCGCCAGACCTTCGTCTCCGGCCGCGCGGCGCAGGATGCGGCGAAGGCACTGCGCGCGCGCATCCTCGCGCTCGCGAATGCCGGCGACGATGCGCGATTCGCTCTCGACGGCACGCGGCTGGCCGTGTCGGGGGCCGACGGCATGCGGGTGCTGGAACTCTCGCGCCTCAATTCGGATCTGACCGTGGAGGCACGCTACGACCCGCCCACCGTGCCGCTCGATGCGGACGGCCAGGGGGTACCCTACGCCACCTACGGCTTCGCGGCGCAGATCGCACTGGTGCGCGTGGATACGACGCTCGGGAAGGTGAAGGTGGAGGAGATCGTCGTCGCGCAGGATGTCGGCCGCGCGGTGAACCCGCTGCTGATCGCCGGGCAAATCCATGGCGGCGTCGCGCAGGGCCTAGGCCTGGCGCTGATGGAGGAATTCATCCCTGGCCGCACCGAGAACCTGCACGACTACCTGATCCCCACCGCCGGCGACATGCCGCGCATCCGCATCCACCTGATCGAGGACCCGGAACCCGAAGGCCCCTTCGGCGCGAAGGGCGTGGGCGAGCCGGCGCTGGTGCCGACGGCGCCGGCGATCCTCTCCGCGGTTCGCCACGCGACGGGGGTGCGGATGACGGAAGTGCCGGTGCTGCCGCATCGGTTGCATGAAAGAATCGGGGGAGGAGAACCTCCCCCGAGCCCCCTCCCTTCTTTGTCTTTTGGCGCCGAACCTCGGCAGCGGGGCGCCAAGTGACAAAAAAGGTTGAGGGGGGTCCGGGGGGAGAAGTTCACTTCTCCCCCCGGCCGCCGGAGGCATCCCCATGACATCCCGTGCCGCCCGCAGCGAAAAGTTCGGCGCCGCCGAAGGCGACGGCATCATCCGCTGCGATGCCTGTCCCGTGCTTTGCCGCATCCGCCCCGGCCGGGCCGGTGCCTGCGCGCGCTACGCCAACCAGGATGGCGTTCTGGTCCGCACCGACCCCGCGCTGACGCTCGCGCAGGCGGTGGACCAGCACCGCCCTGTCGTCGCCTTCGCCCAGGCCGAGTGGGACGGCGAATTGCTCGACCCGTCGCGCGCCTTCGTCACCGGAGTGGGCGCGGGCACCACCTATCCCGACTACAAGCCCGCGCCTTTCATCGTCGGCGCCACGCATGCGGGCGTGGACACCGTCACCGTCGTGACGGAGGGCATGTTCAGCTACTGCGGCGTGAAGGTGAAGATCGACACCGACCGTCATCTCGGCCCGGAAGCCGCGCCGGTACGCGTGAACGGGGAACAGGTCGGGCACGTGACGACGGCCGAGTACGGGTCGCAGATGCTGTCCATCGGCGGCGTGCGGCATCTCACCGGCGGATCGAAGAAGGAAGGCGTCGTCACCTGCGAGACGCTGCTGCGGCTCTGCGGCGCGGAGCCGGTGGAAATGACCATCGAGGGCGGGCATTCCGTGGTGGTGCAGTCGGGTGCCGCGCCGATCGTGGACGGCACGCCGGAACGCCGCATGCGCGTCGGCTGCGGCAGTGCCGCCGTCGGCATCTTCGCGCAGCAATGGCTTGGGCATGTGGACGAGGTGATCGTGGTGGACGACCACATCACCGGCGTGCTGACCGAACACCAGGCCGGCAAGGTGTTGAACATGCGCCCCGCCGGCATCCGCGTGCGCGGGCGGCGCTCCACGCCGGGGCGATATTTCCAGGTCGCCCGGCCTGGCCTCGGCTGGGGCGGGACCGACATCACCGACCCGCTCGCGGTGATCGAGAAGATCGACCCCAAGGTGGCCTGGCCCGGGCTCCGCCTGCTGCTGACCAGCACGACCGGCGAGGACGCGCTGTTCTGCGTGCTGGACGAGGCGCTGAACCCCGTGCCGACGGACATGCCCGCCGCCGTGCGCAGCGTGGTGGACCGCATCGGGGAGAATTGCGAGCCGTCCCTCTGCTCGGTGGTGTTCATGGCTGGCGCCGGAGGGTCGCTTCGTGCCGGCGTGACGGAGAATCCGGTGCTGCTGACCCAGGCCGTCCAGTCGGGGCAGGTGCGCGTCACCATGGGCGGCGCGCCGGTCTATCTCTGGCCGGGCGGCGGCATCACGGTGATGGCGGACGTGCTGCGCATGCCGCGGATGTCATTCGGGCACGTGCCGACGCCGGCCATCGTCGCTCCGATCGAGTTCACCCTGCCGCGCGCGCTCTACGCGCGGCTCGGCGGCCACATGGACCAGGTGGTGCCGGTGGAGGAGGTGCTCCGCGGCCTCGGGGCGGACCTCCGGGTAGAGACCTGGCACCCCGCCAATCCCTGGCCGCTGCCGCGCTGATCCCGTGGACCCGCCCGTCGCCCAGCGGCTGGCCGGCGAACGCCTGCACCTGTCCCACGGGCCGATAGACGTGGTGCTCCGAGCCTGGGGGGCGCCCGAGGCGGTGCGCGCGGCCGAGGCAGCCGCGACGGCGATGTTCCCGGGCATCCTGCCCGGCCTGGTCGCGGAACTCGATGAATTGCGCCGCCCGATGGCCGGGTCCCCGCGCGTCCGGCACCCGGTCGCGCGCCGCATGGTCGCGGCCTGCACGCCCTTCGCGCCGGTCTTCGTCACGCCGATGGCCGCGGTGGCCGGAGCGGTGGCCGACGCGCTGCTGGACGCGATGTGGGACGCCGCGGCGCTCGAGCGCGCCTATGCGAACGACGGCGGCGACATCGCAGTGCGGGTGAGGCCGGGCGAGTCGCTCGCCGTGGGCCTCGCCGCCGACCCGGCGCGGCTGGCGCTCGACGGCGCGCTGCGCGTGACGCCGGAAAGCGGCATCGGCGGCATCGCGACCTCCGGCAGGCATGGGCGCTCCTTCTCGCTGGGCATCGCCGATGCGGTCACGGTGCTCGCGCAGGATGCGGCGACGGCGGATGTCGCGGCGACGCTCATCGCCAATGCCGTGGACCTGGACAGCCCGGCAGTCCGACGCGTGCCTGCATCGAGCCTCGATCCCGACAGCGATCTCGGCGAGCGCCTCGTCACGGTCGAGGTCGGCCCGCTTGCCGCCGGCGATGTGGCGGCTGCGCTGGCCGCCGGCCTGGCGCGGGCCGAGGCGTATCGTGCCAGCGGACGGATCCTCGGCGCGGCGCTGCGGCTCGGCGGGGAGCTGCGCGCGACGGGCCTCGCGGCCTTGCCTTCCCCCTGAACGCAGAAAGGGGCGCCTTGCGGCGCCCCTTTCCTCGAAGACCTTGCGCTGTCGCGCAGGATCAGCGGAGGACGATTTCCACGCGCCGGTTCTGCGGCTCGCGGACGTTGTCCGGGGTCGGGACCAGAAGCTGGCTCTGGCCGAAGCCGCGGGTCACGATCTCGTTCCGGGGCACGCCCAGGCGGACGAGCTCGGCGGCGACCGCGTTGGCGCGACGCTCGGACAGGCCCTGGTTGTAGCGAGCCGAACCCGAGGTGTCGGTGTGGCCGTTCACTTCGATGCGGGTCACCGCCTGGCGGGTGCGGGCCTGGGCGGCCTCGCCGATGATCTGGCGCGCGCGCTGCGTCAGGTCGGCGCGGTTCCAGTCGAAGAACACCAGGAAGGTGCGCGCCGGCGCCGGGACAGCGGCAGGCGCCGCCACCGGGGCGGCCGTGCGGCCGAAGTTGTAGCGCACGCCAACCAGCAGCGAGTGGTTGAAGTTGTCCATGTCGAACGACACGTTGTCGCGGGCGTTGAAGTTCTGCCCGTTCACCGTGACGTTCTGGTTGGCGCGGCCGTCGATCGTGTGGCCGGTCGTGCCCATGAAGCGGTACTCGGCGGTCAGCGCGAGGCCCGGCACGGCGTCGATCGGGAAGGCGAGGCCGACGATCGCCTGGTAGGCGAAGGCGCCCTCGGTGCCACCGACGTCAACGCTGCCCGAGGCGTTGTTCGAGCTGGCGCGGAAGCCGAGGCTGTCCACGTCCTGCCAGACGTAGCCGATACCGGCGCCGATGTACGGCATCACGCCGCCCAGGTTGAAGTCATACAGGGCGTTGACCATCACGCCGTAGCTGTTGACGGTGCCGCCGGCGCGCGGCGCGTTGCGGCCGTTCACCTTGATGTTGTCGACGTCGTTCGAGCGGTAGCTGCCTTCGAGCTCGGCGCGCAGGCCGTTGCCGAAGCCGTAGCCGACGCTCAGCACGCCGGCCCAGCCCCACTCGAAGGAAGCCTCGATGCCGTTGTCGCTGGAGCTCTGGAGGTAGTTGGTGCCGAGGCCGGCGCCGACGTACACGCCCTGCACCCGCGGATCACCCCAGCTCGTCTGCGCCTGCGCGGCCATCGGCAGCGACAGCAGCGTCGCAGCCAGAAGGGTCTTCCTGAAGCTCATCGTCGTTCCTCGCATCCACTCACGCACCGACCGCGCCGGCGCTGATCGCTCCCCCCAGGAGGGGCTCGACCAAACTCTACACAGAATCCTCTCGCCGTGACCCAGCATCCGGCGCGGCATTCCCACATCGTCAGCGCACTGTGGCGGCCATGCCACAGCTGTGTGGCCCCGCGGCGGAGTGCCGGGATTCCGCGGCCGCCCCGCTTTTCCGCCGACACCTCGCCGATCCGGGTCTAGTCTTGTCCATGGCGGCCCCCCGCCGGGCCGCGGATGAACACGGCCGGTCCACGGCCGGGGAACCAAAGGGAGGCCCGCCACCATGCCCGAATCCGCGTCGAGACCAGAAGCCGGGGCGCGGCCCCGTGCCGTCGCCCTGATCGGGCCGCAGGGCAGCGGCAAGTCCACCCTGTTCGACGCCCTGCTCACCGCGGCCGGCAGCCCGCCGCCGCGACGCCCGGGTGAGGCCCGCAGCCGCGCCATGGGCACCGAGACGCGTCTCGGCCATTGCGACTTCATGGGCGACCCCTGGGCCCTGCTGGACTGCCCCGGCTCGGTCGAATTCTCCTACGAAACCGCCGCGGCCCTCGCGGCCGCAGACCTCGCCGTGGTCGTCTGCGACCCAAGCCCCGCCCGTGCCGCCGCCCTCGCCCCGGCCTTCCACGCCCTCGAACAGGCCGGGCTGCCGGCCATGGTCTTCGTCAACAAGGCCGATACGCTGGGGGAACAACACATCCGCGACACCCTCGCGGCGCTTCAGGCCCATTCGCGCCGCCCCCTCGTGCTGCGTCAGGTTCCGATCCGCGAGAAGGGCGAGGTCACCGGCTATGTCGACCTGGTGAGCGAACGCGCCTATCGCTGGCGCAAGGGCGAGCCCTCCGAACTCATCCGCATGCCCGAAACGATCGCGGCGCGCGAGGCCGAGGCCCGCGCCGCCCTTGCCGAGACGCTGGCCGACCACGATGACGCGCTGCTCGAGAAGGTGGTGGAGGACACCATCCCGGCGCCCGCGGACCTCTACCGCCCGCTGCACGCGGACATCGTCGCCGGCGCGGTCGATCCCGTCCTGATCGGTGCGGCCGAGAGGCGGCACGGCGTGCTCCGGCTGTGGAAGGCCCTGCGCCACGACGTACCGGCCCCGGAGGAGACCGCGGCGCGCCGCGGCATCGCGCCGGAAGGCGAACCGCTCGCCCAGGTGTTCCGCTCCGTCCATGCGGGGCATGGGGGCAAGCTCTCCTACGCCCGCATCTGGCGCGGGTCCTTCAAGGACGGCGCGACGGTCAACGGCTCGCGCATCGGCGGCATCTCCCGCTTCCCGGCGGGCGAGCCCGCCAAGGTGGGCGAGGCCGCCGCGGGCGAGATCGTCGCCCTCGGCCGGCTGGATTCGGTGCCGAGCGGCGCGGTCATTACGACCTCCGGCGCCGCGCCATCGCTGCCCTTCCCGGCCCCGCCCGCGCCGGTCTATGCGCTCGCCATCGCCACGGAGGACCGCAAGGACGACGTGCGCCTCTCCGGCGCCCTCACGCGGCTGACGGAGGAGGATCCCTCCCTCTGCGTCACCCACGATCCCGAAGCGGGGCAGATCGTGCTCGCCGGGCAGGGCGACATCCATCTCGGCCACGCCGTGACACGCCTGGCGGAAGCGCACGGGCTGCGCGTCAGCACCTCCCGCCCACGCATCCCCTTCAAGGAGACCATCCGCGCCGCCGCGCGCCATCACGCCCGCCACCGACGCCAGACCGGCGGCCATGGCCAGTTCGCCGACGTGACGCTCGAAGTCGCGCCCCGCCCGCGCGGCGAGGGCTTCGCCTTCGAGGACCGCATCGTCGGCGGCGCCATCCCGCGCAAGTTCATCCCCGCCGTCGGCGACGCGGCAGAGGAAGCCGCGAAGAAGGGCCCGCTCGGCAATCCCGTGGTGGACATCGCGGTCACGCTGCATGACGGCGCCTTCCATTCCGTCGATTCCAGCGACATGGCCTTTGCCACCGCGACGCGCATGGCGATGCAGGAGGCATTGGCCAAGGCCGAGCCGGTGATGCTCGAACCGGTGGACCAGGTGACGGTGCTGGTGCCGCAGGACGCGACCGCGGCCGCGCAGCGGCTGCTGACCGGGCGGCGCGGCCAGATCCTCGGCTATGCGGAGAAGGAAGGTTGGCCGGGCTGGGACGAGGTGCAGGCGCTGGTGCCGGAAATGGAACTGCACGACCTCATCATAGAATTGCGGTCGCAGACCATGGGGCTCGGCACCTATACGCGGCGCTTCGACCACCTCGCGGAGGCGCGAGGCAGATAGGGCGCGGGGACGGCCCGCAGCGGCCGCGATCGCGGATCATGCGAAGGCCCAAGGGCCTTCGCATGACAGCCCGGCGGAGATCGGCCCTTCAGTTCACCAGGCACGCCACCCCCGCTCCCGGCGAGCCTCGCCACGACCCTCTCGTGCGGCCACGTTCCTCGCCGCCGAATCATCCTGGACCGGATGTCGCCGGATTCCCTGCGCGCGACGAGGCCGCTCTCGAGGCCGAACGGCCACCGGCTCACATGCGGCCGACGCCCCTTCCGCAGCAGCTCCCCGAGATCCACCGCGACCGGGGGCACCACCATCGGGCGCGCCGCGATCGCGCCCCCCTTCCCCTCGGCGCGTCGCGTGGCACACTCCGCCCCACAGCAAAGGGAACGCCACTTCATGGAAAGCCAGTACACCGTCGCAGATCTCGTCGCGGATATCCTGCCGCGCATGGGGGTTTCGACCGTCTTCGGCATCGTCTCCGTGCACAACATCCCGATGCTGGACGCGATCGGGCAACGCAATGCGCTGCGCTACGTGATGGCGCGCGGCGAGATGGGCGGCGCGCACATGGCCGATGCCTATGCGCGCGTGACCGGGCATCTCGGCGTCCTGTTCACCTCGACCGGGCCCGGCATGGCCAACGCCATCCCCGGCCTGGTGGAGGCGCGCTTCGCCGGCAGCCCGGTGCTGCACATCACCGGGCAGACGGCGACGAAGCATATCGACCGCGACGCCGGCACGGTGCACGACGTGCCGGGGCAGACGGCGATGCTCGCCGCGGCCTGCAAGGCCGCCTATCGCGTGCGCACGGCGAACGAGGCCTTCGGCGTGCTGGTGCGCGCGGCGGCCGAGGCACTCTCCGCCCCGCGCGGCCCGGTGAGCGTGGAGATCCCGATCGACCTGCAGCGCACGCCGACCGCGCGGCCCGCGGGCCTCGACGCGCTGGAACTGCCGATCGCCGCGCCGCTGCCGCCGAGCCCGGCGGAACTCGATGCCGCCGCCGAGATCCTGGCCGGCGCGAAGCGGCCGATGCTGTGGCTCGGCAATGGCGCGAAGCAGGCGCGCGCGGCGGCGATGCGGCTGATGGACCTGGGCTTTGGCGCGGTGTCGTCCTGGAACGGGCGCGGCACGATCCCCGAGGACCATCCGATGACCCTCGGCGGCATGCACGGCAACGGATCGCCGCGCGTACAGGATTTCTACGGCAGCGTGGATGCGATGCTCGTCGTCGGGTCCCGCCTGCGCGGGCACGAGACGGGCGACTTCTCCATGAAGTTGCCGAAGACGCTGATCCATGTGGACAGCGACGCCACCGCCAATGGCCGCACCTATCCGAACAGCCTGTTCGTGCATGGCGACGCGGCGCTGGCGATGGAAGGCATCGCGGACCGGCTCGCCGGCAAGGCCTCGGTCGATGCCGGCTTCGCCGCGGACTTCGCCGCGATGAAGGCGCGCGCGCGTGAGGAATACCTCGCGACCCTCGGCCCCTACGCCCCCTTCCCCGATGCGATTCGCGCCGCCCTGCCGCGCGACGGCGTCTGGGTGCGCGACGTCACCATCTCCAACTCCACCTGGGGCAACCGCATCTTCCCGCTCTACGACCCGCGCAACTCCGTCTATCCCGTGGGCGCGGCGATCGGACCGGGCCTCGCGCTCGGCATCGGCGCCTCGATCGCGGCGCAGGGGCGCAAGACCATCGCGATGTGCGGCGATGGCGGCTTCTCGCTGGGCATGTGCGAACTCTGGACCGTCGCGCAGGAGAAGCCCGACCTCGTCACCATGGTGATGAACGACGGCGGTTACGGCGTGATCCGCCACATCCAGGACGCGGTCGCCGACGGGCGGCAGTTCGGCGACAACCTGCTGACCCCGGACCTGCAGGGGCTCGCGGCACTGGCGGGGCTGCCCTTCTTCCGGGTGTCGAGCGCGGAGACGGTCGGCACGGTGCTGGCGCAGGCGCTGGCGGTGAAGGGACCGGCGCTGGTGGAAGTGGATATGCGCGCGATCGGGGCGGTGCCGCCCTATGCGCCGTATTCCACCATGGGGAAGCACGCGGAGAGGGCGCGCGCGTAGGAACCGGAGGGCCCTGCCCTCCGGACCACCCGGCAAAGGCCGAAAGGCCTTTGCAAACCATGACCGGGTACCGGGGACGAAGGGCTTCCCCGGCTACCTCGCGAGCACCCGCCGCGCCGTCCACCCTGCCAAGCCGCACCCCGCGATCACCGCCGCCATCGGCACCGCCGTCCCATCCTGCAGCGCGCCGAGTATCGCGCCGACGCCCGCGCCGATCCCAAACTGCAGCGTGCCCATCAGCGCGGATGCACTGCCCGCCACCGCGCCATGCGGCCCCATCCCAAGCGCGGTCGTCAGCGGCATGACGGCCCCAATCATCGCGATATAGCCAAACAACGCCACGAGCAGCGTCGCGAAACCGCCGATGCCCGTCGCGGTCACAAACACCAGGGTCAGCCCCGACAGCAGCGGCACCCACAGCACCACTGGCAGCAGCCGCGCCGGCGCGACGCGTTGCGCCAGCCGCCCCACCACCTGCCCCGTCACCATGATGCCAAGCGCATTCGCCCCGAAATAGAACCCGAACTGCCCCGCCGAAACGCCATGCAGTTCCATGAACACGAAGGGCGAGCCGCTGATGTAAGCGAACATCCCGCCAATGATGAACCCGCCCGTCAGCGCGTGCCCCATGAAGCGCCGATTGCCGAGCAGCCCGCGCCAGACACCCGCCACCTCCGCCACGCCGCCGCGGCGTCGGCGTTCCAATGGCAGGCTCTCCGGCAGGAACAGCGCGATCACGGTGAACATCGTCGCGCCATAGGCCGCCAACAGCCAGAAGATGCCGCGCCAGCCGAAGACCGGCAGCACCGCGCCGCCGACCATCGGCGCGACGATCGGCGCCACGCCCATCACGAGCATGATCTGCGCCATCAGGTGAACCGAGCCTCGTTCATCCGTCACGTCGCGCACCACGGCGCGCGCGATGACCATGCCCGCGCAGCCGCCAAGCGCCTGCACCAGTCGCGCCACGGTCAGCGCCTGGATGTCCGGCGCCAGCGCGCAGGCGACCGCTGCGACCGTGTAGAGGCCCAACCCGGCGAAAAGCGGCCCGCGCCGCCCGTACCTGTCCGCCAGAGGTCCATAGACCACCTGCCCGCAGGCCAGGCCCAGGAAGTAGATCGCCAGCGTCCCCTGCACCGCCCCCGGCGAGGCGCCCAGCGACGCCCCCAGCGCCGGCAGCGCAGGCAGGTACATGTCGATCGAGAAAGGCCCGATCCCTGCCAGCGCGCCAAGGACCAGCGCGAGGCGACGATGGCTCGGCGCGCTCACGCCCGGGGCGCGGCGGACAGCGCCTCGGCGGCGAGCGCCAGGGCCTGTTCCACCGCCGCGCGGCCTTCCGCCGAAAGCGGCGCCTGCGGCGGCACCGGGTCGCCCACGGCGAAGCCCTGGATCTGCAACGCGCCCTTGATGCAGGCGGCGAGCGAATGCGCGGCGAACAACTCGTTCACCCGCCACAGCGCCCGCTGCAGCGTCATCGCCGCATCCCACTTCCCGGCACGGCACAGTTCGTACAGGCGCACGCTCTCGCGCGGGATCGCGCAGGCCGGCCCGGCCATCCAGCCCTTGCCGCCGATCATCATCACCGCGGTCGTGATGTGCGCCGAGGCTGCGAAGACCTCGAGCCGCCCGCCCGTGCGGTTCAGGATGGACAGCAGCCGCCCGGTATTGGTCGACGCATCCTTGATGCCCACGATGCGCGGGTGCTGCGACAGCCTGTCGATCGCCGGCAGCGTCAGGTCGGACCGCTGGAAGTTCGGATTGGTGTAGAGCACCACCGGCTTGTCGGTCGCATCCGCGATGGCCGTGAAGTACGCGACCACCGCGGCCTCGGAGAGCGGGAAATAGGCTTCGAGGATCGCGAGGATCCCATCCGCGCCGATCGCCGCATAATCCTTCGCCTGGCGCACCGCATCGGCCGTGGTGGTCGCGGCGACGCCGGCCACCACCGGCACGCGGCCCTTCGCCTGGTCCACCACGACCTCGATGATCCGCCGCCGCTGCGCCGTGTCGAGGTAGGCGAATTCCCCCGTGCTGCCGAGGGGCGTCAACCCGTGCACACCGGCCGCGATCAGGTGGTCCACCAATCGACGGAGTTCGCCCTCCAGCACCGCGCCGTCCGGCGCGACGGGGGAAACGAGATAGGGAAAGACGCCGTGAAACGCGCTCATGCCGATCCTTCATCCAATTCGCGCAGCACCACCAGGATCTCCTGGCGCGCCGGTTCGGGCAGGCCATGCACCGCGGTAGCCACCCGGCGCAGCGCCTGCCGCAGCCCGTGGATCTGGTCGAGGAGGTCGAGAGCCACGCTCACGCCCTCCTCGTTGACGCCCATCGCCTCGCGCAGGTCGCGGATCAGGCAGGCGCGGGCGAGGTCGGCCTCGGTGTAGCCCGGCGCCTCGGTGGCGCGCGGCGCGATCCAGCCTGCGGCGATCCAGCTTTCAATCGTCGTTGCTTGCAGGTGCAGCCGGCGCAGCCTGTCGGTGTCCTCGGCCATGTCAGCCCTCCATCCCCGCGCGCGGGTTCTGCGCCTTGCCGGCCGCCCAGCGCTCGGCAAAGGCTTCGAGCTCGGCGTCCGGCGTGTCCGGCAGCACCAGTCGCAGCGTCACGAAGGCGTCGCCGCGCGTACCGTCCTTCCGCCGCACGCCGCGCCCCTTCAGCCGCAGCACCGTGCCGGTGTTGGACCCCTTGGGCACCGTCACCATCACCGGCCCGGCCGGTGTCGGCACCTCGACCTTCGCGCCCAGCACCGCCTCCGGCAGCGTCACCGGCAGGTCGAGGAGGATGTCGTCGTCGCGGCGCGTGAAGTGCCGGTGCTCCCCGATGCTGACTTCCACCAGAAGGTCGCCGGCCGGGCCGCCGCCAAGGCCGGGAGATCCCTTGCCGCGCAGGCGCAGCACCTGGCCTTCGCGCGTGCCGGGCGGAATGGTCACGTCCACCGTGCTGCCATCCGGCAGGGTCACGCGCTTCGTGCCGCCGTTCACCGCATCGAGGAATTCGATGTCGAGGCGGGCATGGATGTCGCCGCCCTGCATGCGGAACTGCGCCCCGCCCCCTCGCCGCCGCCCGCCGCGACCGAAGAGCGCGCCGAGCAACTCGTCCTCATCGACCATGTCGGCGAAGCCGGCATCGGTCTGATAGGCGCCGGCGCCGCCGGCGTGGTCGCGGTAGTAGTGCGGCGGCGGCTCGGGCGGCCGCTCCTGGCCCGCAGCGTCGATCTCGCCCCGGTCGAAGCGGCCACGCTTCTCGGGATCGCCGAGGATGTCATTGGCGGCGGAAACCGCCTTGAACTTGTCCTCCGCCGCCTTGTCGCCCGGATTGAGGTCCGGATGCAGCTTGCGCGCGAGCGCCCTGTAGGCCTTGCGGATCGCGTCCTGCGACGCGTCGCGCTTCACGCCCAGGACGTCGTAGGGATCCTCGTTCACGATGCCTCCTCGTGCCGGCTGGAGCAGGCCCCGATCAGGTGGACTCACCTGATCGGGTAAAGATGCTGGCGAAAACCAGGGCTTGGAGCGGCCGCCGTGAGCCCTTGCGAACGGAAGCCGTCTAGCCCCCGGCGAGCGCCCCGAGCAGCCGGACATGGCTGTCGATGCCCTTCTCGAAGCAGTTCAGGTCGAACTTCTCGTTCGGGCTGTGCACCTGGTCGTCGTCGAGGCCGAAGCCAACCAGCAGGCTGTCGAGCCCGAGAATCCTCTTCATGCTGCTGACCACAGGGATCGATCCGCCGCAGCCCATCAGCACCGCCGGCCGGCCGAAGGTCGCTTCCAACGCGCCCTTCGCGGCCGTGATGTAGGGGCTGTCGGCCGGCACCTCGATGCCCTCGCTCATGCTGAACACCTGGATCGAGACCTGCGCGTCATCCGGCAGGCGCGCGACGATGAAGTCGCGCAGGCCCGCGAGCACCTTCGTCGGGCTCTGCCCCGGCACCAGGCGGAAGGACACCTTCGCATGGGCTTCGGCCGGGATGACGGTCTTGGAACCTTCCCCCATGTAGCCGCCCCAGATGCCGTTGACGTCCGCCGTCGGCCGCGCCCAAAGCCGTTCCAGCGCGCCGCGGCCGAGTTCGCCCGCCGGCACGGACAGCCCGACGCCCCCGAGGAACGCCTTCTCGTCGAAGTTCAGCGCATCCCATTGCTTCCGCAGTGCCTCGGGCAGGTCCGGCACTTCGTCGTAGAAGCCCGGGATCAGGATCTCGCCGCTCTCGTCCTTCAGGTCGCCGAGGATGCGCGTCAGCAGGTTGATCGGGTTCAGCGCGGACCCGCCGAACAGGCCGGAATGCAGGTCCTTGTTCGCCGCGCGGATGTCGATCTGGGTGTAGAGCATGCCGCGCAGCCGCGTGCTGATCGCCGGCGTCTTCGCGTCCCACTGGTTGGTGTCGGACACCACGGCGAGGTCGGCACGCAGTTCCTCGACATTCTCCTCCAGGAATTCCGCGAGGTTGCGGGAACCGATCTCCTCCTCGCCTTCCACCAGCACACTGACGCGGCAGGGCGGGCCGCCGGCGGTCTCGTGCCAGAAGCGCAGCGCCTCGAGCCAGGTCATGGTCTGGCCCTTGTCGTCCACCGCGCCACGCGCGACCACGCGCGGGCCGTTGGGGCCGTCCGTCAGCACCGGCTCGAAGGGCGGGCTGGTCCAGAGTTCCAGCGGCTCCGGCGGCTGCACGTCGTAGTGCCCGTAGTAGAGCAGGTGCCGCCCGCCGCCCGTCGGGCCGGGATGATGACCGACCACCACCGGATGGCCCTTGGTCTCGCGCACATTCGCGGTGAAGCCGATGGCGCGCAGTTGCTCGCACACCCATTCGGCCGCCCTGCGGCAATCGCCGGCATGCTTGGGCTGCGCAGAGACGGAGGGAATGCGCAGCAGTTCGAACCAGCGCGCGCGGGATTCCTCACGCCGCGCGGCGGCGTGGGCGAGAACGGTATCGACGGTGCTCATGCTTCCTTCGCCTGGCTGCGCAGGACATGCTTCTGGATCTTGCCGGTGGAGGTCTTCGGCAGTTCGGCAAAGATGATCTGCCGCGGCACCTTGAAATGCGCGAGGTGCTGGCGGGAGAAGGTGATCAGCTCCTCCGCCGTCGCGCTTGCGCCCGGCCTCAGCTCGACGAAGGCGCAGGGCGTCTCGCCCCATTTCTCGTCGGGCTTCGCCACCACCGCCACCACCGCGACGGCGGGGTGCTTGTAGAGCGCGTCCTCGACCTCGATCGAACTGATGTTCTCGCCGCCCGAGATGATGATGTCCTTCGAGCGGTCCTTGAGCTGGACGTACCCATCCGGATACTTCACCGCGAGGTCGCCGGTGTGGAACCAGCCGCCCTTGAAGGCGGACTCGGTCGCGCCCTGGTCCTTCAGGTAGCCCTTCATCACCACGTTGCCGCGCATCATCACCTCGCCGAGCGTCGCGCCGTCCGGCGGCACGGGCTGCATCGTGGCGGGGTCCAGGACGTCGAGGCCCTCGAGCGCGATGTAGCGCACGCCCTGGCGTGCCATCAGCGCGGCCTGCTCGGGGCCGGTCTTCGCGCCCCATGCCTCATGCCATTCATTGACCACCGACGGCCCGTAGCACTCCGTGAGGCCATAAACGTGGCAGACGGCGAAGCCCGCGGCCTGCATGGCGGCGAGCACCGCCTCGGGCGGCGGCGCGCCGGCGACGATGAACTTCACCTGCTTCGGCAGCGTCCGCTTCTCGGTCTCCGGCGTGTTCAGCAGCGTCGCCATGACGATCGGCGCGCCGCACATGTTGGTCACGCCCTCCTCGTCCATCAGGCGCCACATGTCGGCGCCGCGCACGGCGCGCAGGCAGACATGCACGCCGGCCTGCGCCGTGACGGTCCAGGGGAAGCACCAGCCGTTGCAGTGGAACATCGGCAGCGTCCAGAGATAGATGGGGTGCTTGCCCATCTCCGCCGACAGCACGTTGCCCACCGCCAGCAACTGCGCGCCGCGATGGTGATAGACCACGCCCTTCGGCTTGCCCGTGGTGCCGGAGGTGTAGTTCAGCGTGATCGCATCCCACTCGTCCTGCGGCAGCGGCCAGGCGAAGGACGGATCGCCCTCGGCCAGCAGCGCCTCGTAGTCCATGCCGCCGAGAGTCTCGCCCTTCGCGGAGGCGGGCGCGAGCGCGTCGTCCACCTCGATGACCAGCGGCTTCGCCTTGGCCTGCACCAGGGCCAGCCGCACCGCCGGCATGAATTCCTTGTCCACGATCAGCGCCTTCGCCTCCCCATGGTCGAGGATGTAGGCGATGGTCGCGGCATCGAGCCGCGTGTTGATCGTGTTCAGCACGGCGCCGGCCATCGGCACGCCGTAATGGCATTCCAGCATCTCGGGGATGTTGGGCAGCACCGCCGCCACCGTGTCCCCGCGGCCGATGCCGCGCTTCGCCAGCGCATGCGCGAGGCGCACGCAGCGCTCGCGCAGCTCGCGGTAGTTCCGCCGCGTCGCGCCGTGCACCACCGCGAGGTGGTCCGGGAAGACCTGCGCCGCGCGCTCCATGAACAGCAGCGGCGTCAGCGGCTGGTGGTTCGCGGCGTTGCGCGCCAGCCCCGTCTCGTAATCGGTCATGTGTCCCTCAACGATCTTCCCAGACGGGTTGGCGCTTCTGCAGGAAGGCACCGATCCCTTCGGCGGCGTCATGCGCCATCAGGTTCTCGGCCATGACGCAGGCGGCCTCGCGGTACGCCTCGCCGAGCGGCAGGTCCACCTGCCGGTAGAAGGCCTTCTTGCCCATCCGTACCGTCAGCACGGACCGCGCGGCGATGCGCCCGGCGAGTGCCAGCGCCGTCTCCATCACCTTGTCCCCCGGCACCACGCGATTCACCAGGCCGATGCGGAAAGCTTCGTCGGCCGGGATCATGTCGCCCAGCAGCAGCATCTCCATCGCCGCCTTGCGCGGCACGGCGCGCGCCAGCGCCACCGCGGGCGTCGAGCAGAACAGCCCGATATCCACCCCCGGCGTGCAGAACCGCGCCTGGTCGGAAGCCACCGCGAGGTCGCAGCTCGCCACGAGCTGGCAGCCCGCCGCCGTTGCCACGCCCTGTACAGCGGCCACCACCGGCTGCGGCAGGCCGACGACGGCCTGCATGACGCGCGAACAGGTCTCCATCGCCCGGTCGAAGAAGCCGCGCCCGCCATCGGCGTCGGCGCGGTGCGCGGTGATCTCCCGCAGGTCGTGACCGGCGCTGAACACCGGGCCGGCCGCGGCGAGCACGACGCAGCGCACGCTGCGGTCCTCGCCGATCGCGGCCAAGGCGTTCTCCAGTGCCTCGAGCATCGGCAGCGACAGGCTGTTGCGTGCCGCCGGACGGTTGAGCGTGAGGATGGCGACGCCGTCGGCGCCGTCCTCCCGCAGCAGCAGCGGCGCTTCCGCGCCCATGTCCTTTGCCGCGCTCATCGGTCGTCCTCCTGCCGTGCGGGCGGAGTATAGCCCGTACGGCCCCGCCGCTTGAAGGCACCCCCTTGCCGGCCCCCGCCCCTGGGGCCAGCCTGCCGCGAGAGCAGCAGGGGGGAGCCGTGCATGGCCTGGACAGCCCACACCATCATCCAGAACGGGAAGGCGATCCCCTTCGAGGAGGCACGCATCCACCCCCTCGCCGTCGGCGTCGCCTATGGCGCCGCGGTGTTCGAGGGCATCCGCGCCTACATGAACCCATCGACCGGCCGCCTCTCGGTCTTCCGGCTGGAGGAACACCTGGCGCGGCTCGACCAGGGCATGAAGTTCCTGCGCTTCGACGACCCGCCGTCGCGCGACGCGCTGCGCCAGGGCGTGCTCGATTCCGTCCGCGCCAATGCGCCGGACGACGATTGCTACATCCGCCTGCAGGTCCACATCGAAAGCCGTGGCTCCCAGGCCACCACCGGCAAGGTCGGCTGGGTCTGCGCCGCCACCCCCCGCGAACGCTCGCCGCAACGCGAGAGCGGGCTTTCGGTCTGCGTCTCCTCCTGGACGCGCATCGCGGACAACACCATGCCCGCGCGCGTGAAGGCGACGGCGAACTACCACGCCGGGCGCATCGCCACGCTCCAGGCCAAGGCGGACGGCTATGACGCGCCCATCCTGCTGACGCGCGACGGCAAGCTCAGCGAGGCCGCCGCCGCCTGCCTCTTCCTGGTGCGCGACGGCGCGCTGGTCACGCCCGGGCGTGACAGCGACATCCTGGAAAGCGTGACGCGCGACACCGTGCTGCAACTCGCCGCAGAGCATGGCATCCCGGCACAGGAACGCCGCGCCGACCGCACCGAGCTCCACGTCGCGGACGAGGTCTTCCTCTGCGGCACGGGCCAGGAACTGGTGCCGGTCACGAGCGTGGACCGCCTTCCGGTGGCCGATGGCCGGCCCGGCCCACTGACGATGCGGCTGCAGGCCGCCTACGAGGCCGTGGTGCGCGGCACCACCAACGCCCATGCGGAATGGCGCACGCCGGTCATCTGACCGACGTGCGCCGTCCGGGGGCGTGCCGCCGAGGGGGAAATGGCGGCGGCGACGTCCCGCACGGTCGCCCGGAGGAGGGGGATGGGTCCTCCGGGCGCCGGGTCCTCAGGCCGCGCGCAGCGGCAGGGCGATGAAGCGGCGGTTGCCCTCGCGCTCCACCTGAAGCGCGATGGAGGGCCGGCCGGCGCCGCGGGCGGCGTTCACCGCCTCGATCACGTCGCGCGGCTGGCGCGCCTCTCGCTCACCGGCGCGCAGCACCACGTCGCCGGGCATCAGGCCACGCTCCTCGGCGACGCTGCCGGGCTCGACGCGGGTGATGGCGACGCCACCCTCGCGCCGCGGCGCAAGCGCGATGCCGAGGGAAGGCTGCCCCGCCGGGCCCGGCTTCGACGCGACGGGCGCGTTGGCCGGATTGTTGCCGATCTCGACGCGCTGTTCCGTCGCCGTCCCGTCGCGCAGCAGCGCGAGCGTCGCGGTCCGGCCCGGCGCCACGTCGGCCACGCCGGCGGCGAGGTCGCGCGGGTTCTCGATGCGGCGGCCGTCGATCGCGGTGATCACGTCGCCCGCCCGCAGCCCCGCCTTGGCGGCCGGGCTGTCCGGCTCCACCGCGGCGACCAGCGCACCCTTCGCGTCGGCAATGCCGAGCGCCGTGGCCAGGTCACGATCCATCGGCTGCAACGACACGCCGAGCCAGCCGCGCTGCACCGAGCCGTGATCCTTCAACTGCGCGACCACGTTCGTCACGATCCGCGCCGGCACGGCGAAGCCGATGCCGATGTTCCCGCCGGAAGGCGAGAAGATCGCGGTATTCATGCCCACCACCTCGCCGGTGGCGTTGAACAGCGGGCCGCCCGAATTGCCGGGGTTGATGGGCGCATCGGTCTGGATGAAGTCGTCATAGGGCCCCGCGCCGATCTGCCGGCCGCGCGCCGAGACGATGCCCGCCGTGGCCGTGCCGCCCAGGCCGAAGGGATTGCCCATGGCCATGACCCATTCGCCGACGCGCGTGCTGTCGCTGTTGCCGAAGGACAGCGCCGCGAGCGGCGCGCCCGCCTCGACCTTGATGAGCGCCACGTCGGTCGCGGTGTCGCGGCCGACCACGCGGGCCGGCATTTCGCGGCCGTCGGCCAGCACCACCTGCACCTGGGCGTTCTCGCCCACCACATGCGCATTGGTCACGATGTAGCCGGCGGCATCGACCACGAAGCCGGAACCCTGGCCGGCGCGACGCTGGCCCTGCTGGGGCCCCTGGCGGCCGAAGCGGCGGAACATCTCCTCCATCGGCGTGCCGCGCAGTTCGGGCGGCACCTCGGCGGCGGCCTGGACGCGCTCGGTGGTCAGCACGCGGACCACGGACGGCGCGACGCGCGCGGCCACATCGGCGAAGTCCGGGCCGACGGCGCGCGGCAGCGCCACGGCGGCGACCGGCGGGGCCTGCTGCGCGATGCCCGGCAGCGCGGTCAGCGCCGTTGTGCCGAGTGCGAGCGCCAGCACGCCGGCGATCAGGGCGGGGCGGCGGCGGTTGAAGGGGGTCGGCATGTCGTCTCTCCCGGTCAGGATATCGGGGCCCCGCCGCGATGGCGGGGCGTCGGATCGCAGAAGACACGCCCCACCATCCCCGCCCCCTGTCGCCGCCCTTACCGATCCGTATGCTGCGCGGGACTGACACCGGAGGCACCGTGAGGATCCTGCTCGTCGAGGACGATGCCGAGACCGCCGCCTATGTCGCGCGCGGGCTCGAGGAAGCCGGGCATGTCGTGGACCGCGCCGCGGACGGGCAGGACGGCTTGTTCCTCGCCACCGGCGGCGGGCACGACGTGATGGTGGTGGACCGCATGCTGCCCAAGCTCGATGGCCTGTCGATGGTCCGCGCGGTGCGCGCCGCCGGGATCGCCACGCCGGCGATCTTCCTGACCGCGCGCGCCGGCGTCGGCGACAGGGTGGAGGGACTCGAGGCCGGCGGCGACGACTACCTGGCCAAGCCCTTCGCCTTCGCGGAACTGCTCGCGCGTATCAACGCGCTCGCCCGCCGCCCGCCGCTGCAACAGGAACAGACCGTCCTGCGCGTGGCCGACCTGGAGATGGACCTGATCCGCCGCGCGGTGACTCGCGCCGGGCAGCGCATCGATCTCCAGCCGCGCGAGTTTCGCCTCCTGGAATATCTGATGCGCCGCGAAGGCCAGGTGGTGACGCGCACCATGCTGCTCGAAGGCGTCTGGGACTTCCACTTCGATCCGAAGACGAGCGTGGTCGAGACCCATATCAGCCGCCTGCGCGGCAAGGTGGACAAGGGCTTCGAGCGGGACTTGATCCACACCGTCCGTGGCGCCGGCTACGTCATTCGTGCCGATGGCTGACATCCATTCCAGCTGGGCCTTCGCGCGCACCACCGCCTTCCGGGTGACGCTGCTGCATCTGTTGCTGACGCTGGCCGGCACGGCACTGGTGGGCGGTGTCGCCTGGTGGTCCACCGCCGGCTTCGCCGCGCGCCAGGCGGCGCAGGAGATCGAGCGTGGGATGGGCGTGCTGCTGCAATCCGGCGCGCTGTCGGGTGCGCGCGGTATCGCGCTGTCGATCGAGGCGCGCATGGCCGCCGACCGCTCCGGCGCGGAGTTCTACCTGCTGGCCGCACCGGACGGGCATCGCGTCGCCGGCAACCTCTCCGGCGTGCCGTCGGAGCCGGGCTGGCGCGAGGGCAGCATCCGCCTGCCGGGCGGGACGGATGCGCCGGTCCTGATGCTCGCCGCCCCCCTGCCCGGCGGCGGCGCGATCGTGGTGGGGCGGGACCTTTCCGCCGTCCGCGAGCTGGAGCAGCGGCTGCTCACCGCCGCGGTCTGGGTGGGCGCCGTGGTGCTGGTACTGGGCCTCGCGGGGGGGCTGCTGATCGGCCGCAGCGTCGCGCGGCGCGCGGCGGGCATGGAGGCGGCGCTCGCTGCGGTGCAGGCGGGCGACCTCACCCGGCGGCTGGAACCTGGAGCGGGCGGAGACGAGTTCGACCGCCTTGCCGCCCGCATCAATGCCACGCTCGATCGCCTGCAGTCGCTCATGGCGGCCTTGCGGGAAGTGACGGACGACATCGCCCACGACCTGCGCACGCCGCTGACCCGCCTGCGCCAGAGGCTCGACGACGCCGCACGCGCACCGACTGCCGAAGCCATCGCCGCCGCGCAGGGCGAAGCCGACAACCTCCTTGAGATCTTCGCCGCGCTGCTGCGCATCGCACAGGTGGAATCCGGCACGCAGCGCAGCGGCTTCACCCAGGTGAACCTTTCCGCGGTCGCGGAATCCGTCGCCGAGGTCTATGCCCCGGCCGCCGAGGCGCGTAGCCAGACGCTGGCCACCGACATCGCCCCGGACGTCGCCCTGACAGGCGATCCCGCGCTGCTGACGCAGTTGCTCGCCAACCTGGTGGAGAACGCCGTCCGCCATGGGCGGGTGGGCGGGCGCGTCGCGCTCGCGCTGCGGGGGGGCGCGCTCACCGTCACGGACGACGGCCCCGGCATCCCGGAAGCGGAGCGCGAGAAGGTGTTCCGCCGCTTCCACCGGCTCGATGCATCACGTTCGACGCCAGGCAGCGGGCTCGGGCTGGCGCTGGTACGGGCGGTGGCGGATCTGCATGGGATGACGATTGCACTGGAGGATGCCGCGCCGGGCCTCCGCGCGCGCATCACGCTGCCCACCGCAACGGCATCGGGGGCGACGCGAGCCGAACGAAATTGAACGATGCGTCGTCGCCTCTCAGAATTTTCCAATATTTGCATTGCCTTACATGGAAGCTACGATCGCCCGCCCGCGGACCAGAAGGTGTCCCATTCCCGTGCGTCGTCGGGGCATTGCCGCCCTCGCCATGATTGCGCTGACCTGCGCGCAACCTCCCGCGACCCGTGCCCAAGAACAGCCCGAGTGCGCCGAGGGCTTCGCCCTGACGCCGGGACTCTGCCTGTCGACCGAGGTCACGGTCGACGGCTTTGCCAATCTGCGCGGCGGCGTTCGGACCGGGGTGGCTGGGATCGGCCAGGTCTGGTCGGACCTCGATGTCGATCTCGGAACCCTCGCCGGACTCGAGGGATGGACCGGCCGCGCCTCGCTGATCGGCATCCTGGGTCGCCAGCCGACGCCGACGCTGACCGGCGGCCTCGCGCCATCGAGCAACATCGAGGCGGTCTCGACCGTCAGGCTCTTCGAGTTCTGGCTCGACCGCTCCTTCGGCCCCCATGGCTCACTGCGCTTCGGGCAGCTTTCGGCGGACATGGAATTCGCCACGATCGAATCGGCGCGCACGCTCGTCAGCGGCACTTTCGGCTGGCCGGTTGCGCTGGGTTCCACCCTGCCCGGCGGCGGGCCCGGCTATCCACTGGCAACGCCAGGAGTCCGGGTTGCCCTCGGTGACCCGAAGGACGAGACGGGGGTGCGCCTCGCGATCTATTCGGGCAATCCGGGCGGGCGTCATGGAATTGACACCAACCCGCAGGACCACAACCGCTACGGCGTCACCTTCAGCACGAGCGGCGGCATCTTCTACCTCGGCGAGGCCGTGACGGGCGCTGCCCGGCCATCGGAGACCGCACCGCGGCCCTGGGTCCTGAAGCTGGGCGGCTGGTATCACAATGGCGGCTTCGACTCGCAGCGCTACGCATCGGATGGGCGACCACTCGCCGACCCGGCCTCGAACGGCGTGCCGCGGCGCTACGGCAACAATTATGGCGGTTACCTGGTCGGCGAGGCGGTGCTCTGGCGCGACGAGTCCGAAAGCGTGCTGGCCTTCACCCGCGCCTTCGCGCAGCCAGGGGACCGCAACGAGGTCGCGCTGCAGATCGATGGTGGCGTCGCTTGGAACGGGCCCTTCGGCCGGAGTTCCGACACGGCCGCGCTCGCCGTTTCCTGGGCGCGAGTCGGCAAAGCGGGGCGCGGCTACGATCGTGACCTGCTCACCTTCGGCACAGCGACGCCGGTGCGCAGCCACGAGACGCTGCTCGAAGTGAACTACGACTTCGCCGTTGAGCCGGATCGGCTCTACGTGCGCCCGCTGATGCAGGTCCTGTTCAATCCCGCCGCTGGAGCGGCGGACGAGCGGAGGAGCGCCACCACCTCGCTTCCAGACGCGGTGCTTGTCGGGCTGCGGGCGGTGGCGCGGTTCTGATCCCCCGGCTAGCTTCCGACGCGGATCGCCGAAACGCGGCGGTTGAGCGCGCGACCGGCCTCGGTGGCGTTATCCGCCAGCGGCTGGTCCGGCCCCCTCCCCTCGACGGCGAGGCGGCCCGCCTCGATACCCTGCGCCACCAGCCAGGCACGCACGGCCTCGGCCCGGCGCTGCGACAGCGGACGGTTCTGCGTTGCCGTGCCGGTGCTGTCGGTATGGCCGACGAGCCTCAGCCGCAGTGCCGGATCGGCCTGCAACGCGGCGCGCAGTTCCCCGAGCACGGCGGCGGCGGAGGCATCGAGCTCGGCCGAATTGGTGCGGAAGGTGATGTAGAGTTGCACCTGGCCGCGCGCGGCGAGCGTCGTCGCGACCGGCGCCTGCACCGGCACGGCGGCCGAGGCCGGGGCGGCAGCGTTCGCGGCGACGCCTTCGAAGCGAAAACTGCCGGGCCAGGCGTCGAAGACGCTGCTGCGTACGCCGTTGCGCAGCGCCCCGGCGTAGGAGTCGCGGCCGGGCAGGCTGCGCAGCGTGACGACGCCGCCCGTCCTCGGGATCGCGCCGGCATGAACCGCGGCCTGGCAGATGCCGGAATCATCCGTGTAGAACTCGACGCCCCAGACGTTGCCGGCGGTCGTCGCCTCACCCGGGCACAGGCAACGCAACGGCTCGGCGACGCCGCGGTAGAGCGCGAAGTTCTCAGGGCAAGGCTGCGGCGCGGCCGTGCGCGCTGCGGCGGGCCGCAAGGTGAAGCTCGAATCGTATGCCTCGTAGTCGTCCGTCGTGACGCCGTTGCGCGTGCTGCCGCGGTAGCTTGAAGCGCCGCGCGCGGCGGTGACCACGACCTCCCCGCCATTCGCGCTCAGCAGGCCGGCATGGCGCGCGGCGGTGCAGATGCGGGAATCCGATGTGTAGGTATCGGTGCCCCAGACCGCTCCATCGTTGATGCTGCCGGCGCGGCAGGCACAGGTGAAGGTTTCGCCGGTTCGTCGGCCGGTGAAGTCGTCGGGGCAGTTGGGCAATGGGCCGTCCTGCGCGACGGCCGGCGACAGCCAGGCGAAGACCGCCAGCGCAGGAAGGAGACGAGCAGGAACCAGCACCAGGGCATTCCTCCAAATTGCGTCCACGAGGACCCGGTGGCGCGCAGAAGGGTGGGCGGCCACGGACCACCGAGCGATAGGCGCCGGCCGCCTGGCCGGCGCTGAAACGATGCATGCTGTCCAGCGGGGCGGACGGCGCGGAGCGCCTCAGCGCGGGCCGGCCGCGTCAGGCCAGAACCGCACGCCCTCCCGCGCCAGCCCGCCGCCGACGCCGACTGCCGTGCCGTCCGCGCGCCAGCACGCGGCACCTTCCATCGCCCCGTCCGGCCGGAAGCCGATGGCGCACATGCCGCCGCCGACATGCGGCATGCGCGCGATGTCATGCCCGCGCGCGGCGAGCGTCGCGCGCACCTCCTCGCCGAAGGCGGGCTCCATCTCCACGGCGTCGCCCTGGGTCCAGAGGCGCGGCGCCTCGACCGCCTCCTGCAGCGACATGCCGTGGTCCACCAGGTTCAGCATCCCCTGCATGACGGAGCCGAAGATGCGCAGCCCGCCCGGCATGCCGAGCGCATAGGCCGGCTTGCCGCCACGCAGCACGATCATCGGCGCCATCGAGGTCGTCACCCGCTTGCCCGGCGCGATGGACAGCGCCTTGCCGGGCCTCGGGTCGAAGGTCGCGAGGTAGTTGTTCGGGATCATCCCCGTGCCGTGCACGATGAAGCGCGCGCCGAAGGTCGAGTTGATCGTCTGCGTCATGCAGGCGATGCGCCCGTCCGAATCCGCCACGGTGATGTGGGTCGTGTTGTTGCTTTCCGCTGCCGCGATGCCCGCGCCCCACGCCTGCGCGCGCGCCATGTCCAGCATCGCGCGCCGCTCGTCGCCATAGGCCGCGGAGATCAGCTTCTCCACCGGCACCTTCACGAAGGCCGGATCGCCCGAGGCCACCGCCCGGTCGGCGAAGGCGATCTTCAGGCATTCCGCCAGCAGGTGCAGCGTATCCGCGCTGCCGAAGCCCATCGCGCGCAGGTCGTAGCCCGAGAGGATGTTCAGCATCTGCAGCACATGCACGCCGGAGGAGGCGGGCGGCGGCGGCAGCACGATCTCGACGTCGCGGTAGGGGCCGCGCAGCGGCGCGCGCTCGATGGTGCAGTAGGCCCGGATGTCCTCCGCGCTGACGATGCCGCCCGCGCGCGCGATGCCGTCGGCCACCGCCTGGCCCAGCGCGCCGTCCAGCGCCGCCGCACCTTCCCGCGCGATGGTCTTCAGCGTCTCCGCGTAGTCGGACTGCACCACGCGATGGCCCGGCTTCAGCGGCGCGCCGTCCGGCACGTAGAGCGCGGCGATGGCCGGGTCCTTCGCCATGTCCGAAGCAGCTTCCTTGGCACATTCCGCGAGATAGGGCGTGGCGCGGAAGCCGCGCTCCGCATGGCGGATCGCCGGCTGCATCACGTCGGCCAGCGGCAGGGAGCCGAAGCGTTCCAGGATCTCGCACCAGGCCTTGAGGTTGCCCGGCGTAGCCACCGACAGGCCGCCGACGACATTCGTCCGCCCGACGGATTCCAGGAAGCGCGGATTCTCCGGCTGCGCCGGGGTGAACATGTCGGGCCGCGCGGCGGACGCGCAGGTCGCCATGCCGTCGATGATGGTGTGCGTGCCGTCCGGCAGCCGCAGATGCGCCGTGCCGCCGCCGAGCAGGCCGACCATCATCGGCTCGACCACCGTGAGCGTGAACAGCGCCGCGATCGCCCCGTCCACGGCATTGCCGCCGGCCGCCAGCATCTCCGCACCGGCGGCGGAGGCGAGCGGATGGTTCGTCACCACCATCCCCCGGCTGCCCGTGGCCGGCCGCTTCTCGCAGGTGAAGCGCGTGCCCGCGCGCGTCGTCCAGTCGCTCGTCATGCCGTTGGGTCCGTTCAGTTCGCTGGCGTGGAAAGCCGCAGCACGCGCTGCGGCTGGCAGAAATCCTCGCGCGCGCGCTCCTCCGTCCTGCCGTCGGACCAGCGGATCCGCAGGTCGTTCATGCAGGGGTTGCGCGAGGGCGGGGTGATGTGGAGCGCATTGCCCGGCGGCAACTCGACGCGTCCGATAAGCGAGGCGCCGTACTGCGCCTCCCCGGCGGGCGACATCTCCACCGCGATGATGTCGGCGGGGCCGAGGTTCATCAGCATGAAGGGGCGCGGGCGCGCCTCCTGCTGCGCCGCGGCCTGCGCGGCGGCGAATGTCAGCGCGAGGAGGACGGCGCCGCCTTGCTTCCTTCGAAACGCAGTTCCGGCGCGGCGCAAAGGTCAACCCCCGGACGATCCTCGGTCCTGCCGCCAACATAGACAACGCGGATGTTGAACAGGCAACCCTGCCCCGCCGGCGGCCGGAGCAGCACGGCGTTGCCGGGGGTGATCTGCGCGTTGCCCAGCCAGTCCTCCCGCCCGATTCCCTCCTGCGCCCGCGCGACGAAAAGGCGGGAGATGGTCTCGCTGGCGACGTTCATCAGCCGCGATGCGGGGGGCCGCTGCGGCGGCACGGGGGCGACCGGGACCGGCGCGGCGTTGCCCTGCGGCGCGGGCGGCGCCGGGACGGGCTCCGGTACGGGCGCGGGCACGGGGGG
>NZ_JAAEDM010000035.1 GCF_018129065.1 Neoroseomonas soli
GCGAGGGCGGCACGACGGCCGCGCAGGCCCGGCCGGCGGTTGGCGGGTTCCATGCGTCTCCTCCCTGCGGTCCCGTCCCTGGTGGCGGGTTCCCGGCGCATGGCACGGCGTCGCGGGGGCCGGCGTCAAGGCAAGTCTGCGGTGGCGGAACGGGGGCCATGCACGTGGCGCTTCCGTAACGGGGTCGATCCGTGCTGCGCTGTGCCCCGAGGGAGGAACGCCGCGGATCCGCGGACGTCGTTCCAGGATGGGCGCGCCGTGGCGGGCCCGCGGCGCCGCCCGTCCATGCGGCCGCGCGTCCGCCTTGCCGGGGCGGTTCCCGCGGCCGAAGCAGGAGCCGCGCGCCATGGCGCATGCGTTCGCAGCGACCGCCTCACGGGCCCATCATCCCTGGTGGCGGCACCTTTATGCCCAGGTGCTGGCGGCGATCGTGGTGGGGGTCGTGCTCGGGCATTTCTGGCCCGACATCGCCGTGCAGATGAAGCCCTTCGGGGATGGCTTCATCAAGCTCATCAAGATGCTGATCGCGCCGATCATCTTCTGCACCGTCGTGCACGGCATCGCCAGCATGGAGGACATGAAGAAGGTCGGGCGCGTCGGGGTGAAGGCGCTGATCTACTTCGAGGTGATGACGACGATCGCCCTCGTCATCGGCCTGCTCGTGGTCAACCTGTGGAAGCCTGGCGTGGGGATGAACGTCGATCCCGCCGCGCTCGACACCCGCGCCATCGCCACCTACACGGCGCGCGCGGCGCAGCAGTCCACCGTCGATTTCCTGATGCACATCATCCCCGCGACCGTGGTCGGCGCCTTCGCCGAGGGCGAGATCCTGCAGGTTCTGCTCATCGCCGTGCTCTTCGCCTTCGGCCTGCAGGCGCTGGGCGAGCCGGCGAAGCCGCTGCTGCATGTCATCGACATGGTGGCGCACGTCTTCTTCCGGATCGTGGGCTACATCATGAAGGTGGCCTGGCTCGGCGCCTTCGGAGCCATGGCCTTCACCATCGGGCGCTACGGCATCGGCACGCTGCTGCAGCTCGGTTCGCTGATGGCGGGGTTCTACGTCACCTGCCTGCTCTTCGTGCTGGGTGTGCTCGGCATCGTCTCCGCGCTCTGCGGCTTCTCGATCTTCCGCTTCATCGCCTACATCAAGGAGGAGCTGCTGATCGTGCTCGGCACCAGTTCGTCCGAGACGGTTCTGCCGCGGATGCTGGCGAAGATGGAGAACCTCGGCTGCGAGAAGTCGGTGGTCGGGCTGGTGATCCCGACGGGGTATTCCTTCAACCTCGACGGCACCTGCATCTACCTGACCATGGCGGCGATCTTCCTCGCGCAGGCGACGAACACGCCGCTCTCGCTCGGGCAGGAACTCGGGCTGATCGGCATCCTACTGCTGACGTCCAAGGGCGCGGCGGGCGTCACCGGGTCGGGCTTCATCGTGCTGGCGGCGACGCTTGCCTCCCTCGGCACGGTGCCGGTGGCGAGCATCGCGCTGATCCTCGGCGTCGATCGCTTCATGTCGGAGGCGCGGGCGCTGACCAACCTGGTTGGCAACGGCGTCGCCACCGTGGTGGTGGCGAAGTGGGAAGGCGCGCTCGACGTCGCGCGCATGCGCCGCGTGCTGGCCAATGAATCCGAGGCCGAGGCCGACAGCCCCGAGGAAGTGCTCGTCGCCGACGAGATCGCCGGGGAGGCGGCCGGCGCGCCGGTCGGACGCTGAGCGCCGTGGTCATGCAGGAGGCGGCGATGACGCGGCGAAGGGCCCTGATCGCGGCCGGCATCGCGGCGGCCCTGCCGGTCGCCCGCGCCCGCGCGGCCGAGCCGGACTGGCCGGATGCGCTGCTGCTCGCCACCGCCTCGGCGGGTGGGACCTATTACGCCTATGGGTTGGGCCTGGCGCGGGTGCTGACGCGGGACCTCGGCATCGCGGTGCGCGTGCGGGAAACCACGGGGCCGAACGAGAACCTGCTGCTGCTCGAGCGCGGCGAGGTGCGCCTCGCCTTCGTGACGACCGGGGCGGCGGCCCAGGCCTGGGCCGGGGCGGCGCCCTGGACCGGGGGGCGGCCGCTGCGCGCGGCGCGGGCGCTCTTCGCCATGTACGACACGCCCTTCCACTTCGTCGTGCGCCGCGACGCGACGGCGCGGCGCATCGGGGACCTGGCAGGCGCACGGGTCGGCATGGGCCCCGAGGGCGGCACCGGGGCGGAGTACGAGCCGCGGCTGCTCGCCGACCTCGGCGTCGAGGTGCGGCCCGTCTTCGGCAGTTGGGAAGACCTCGCCGCACGCTTCCGCGCCGGGGAGATCGATGCCATCGCGGTCGCGGCCGGTGCCCCCTTCCCGGCCATCGCGGGGCTCGAGGCGCAGCGCGCCATCCGCTACCTGACGCTGTCGCGGGCGGAAGTGGCGCGGGCGCGGCTGGCAGCGCCGGAGCTCGGCGCCTCGGTGATCCCGGCCGGGACTTATCCCTCGCTGATGGCGGACTACGAGACGGTCGGCCTCTACAACCTCGCGGTGGCGCATGAACGGATGCCGCAGTCGCTCGCCTTCGAGATCGTGAGGGCGGTCTTCGATTCGCACGCCGAGATGATGGAGGCGCATCCGGCGGCGGCGGCGACGGTGCCGGGCAATTTCGTGCGCAATGCCGTGCTGCCCTGGCACCCGGGGGCACTGCGGTACTATGCGAGCCGGGGCGGGACCGGGGTGTTGCGGGGGGATTGACGCCGGCGCGCGTCAGCCATCCTGGGCGTCGCGGCGGAAGCAGCCGGTGGTGTGGTCGTTCACGATGCCGACCGCCTGCATCCAGGCATGGACGATGGTCGGGCCGACGAACTTGAAGCCGCGGCGCTTCAGTTCCTTCGAGGCGCGCTCGGAAAGCTCCGTCGCCGCCAGCAGCTTCTGCCCGTCGCCCCTCACCACCTTGCCGCCGGTGAAGGACCAGCAGAACGCGGCGAAGCTCTCGCCGCGGTCCTCCATCTCGCACCAGATGCGCGCGCCCTGGATGGTCGCCTCGATCTTGGCGCGGGAGCGGATGATGCCCTCGTCGGCCAGCAGGCGGGCGATGTCGGCTTCCCCGAAGAGCGCGACCTGGGGCGGGTCGAAGCCGGCGAAGGCGCGGCGGAAGGCCTCCCGCTTGCGCAGGACGGTGATCCAGGACAGCCCCGCCTGGAAGCCTTCCAGCATCAGCATTTCCCACAGGGCGCGGGAATCGCTCAGGGGCACACCCCATTCGGCGTCGTGGTAGGCCTGCATCAAGGGGTCGTCCCCGGCCCAGGCGCAGCGATGGGGGTCGGGCATGGCGCGGCTCCGTGTCGTGGGTCGCCAGCATCGACCGCGTGGGCAGCCGCGCAAAGGCCGCCCGGCCGGCGCAGTCGGTCAAAAAGAAAGGCCCGGCAGCCACGAAGGCGCCGGGCCAAGTCAACAGGGAGGCTTCACGTCTGGGAGACGAGGGATCCTGAGGACCCCATCCGAGCTAGTCATCGGATGTCCGTACAATACCCATGAATTCGGCATGCAGGAGCCTCGATAACCACCACTCCGATATGCAGATACCGCATGGCTTCTTCTCACGCCCGCGTGAGGCGCGGACGCATGCCCTCACTGACCCACCGCCGCCAGTTCCGCCATCAGGAAGTCGCGGAACACCGAAACCCGCTTCGAGTGCCGCATCTCCTCGGGATAGACGAAGTACGCTTCGATCCGCGGCGCCTTCACCCCGGGCAGCACCTGCACCAGGTCGTCGATGTCGGTGCTGATGTAGTCGGGCAGCGCCGCGAGGCCGAGCCCGCTGCGCACCGCCTCCATCATCCCCGGCAGGGAGTTGATCTCGATCGCGGCCCGGCGCGGCGTGCCGGCACGGCGCCCGGCCTCGGCCAGCCAGTTGATGTTGTCGATCGGCGGGCGGTAGTCGCCGTAGACGATCAGCCGGTGGGCATCGAGGTCCTCGACCCGCTGCGGGATGCCCGCCGCCTTGAGATAGGCGGGGGAACCGCAGACCTTCCAGCCGAAGGTCGCGATGTGGCGCTGGATGAGGTCCGGCTGCCGCGGCGGGTGCATGCGGATGGCGACGTCGGCCTCCCGCATCGCGAGGTCGAGGTCGGAATCGTCCAGCAGCAGCGTGACGCTGATCTCGGGATGCAGGTCGATCATCCGGCGCAGCCGCGGCGCCAGCCAGGCGCTGCCGAAGCCGGTGGTCGTCGTCACCTTGATCCGCCCGGCCGGGCGTTCCCGGCTCTCGGTCAGCAGCGCCTCGGTCATCGCGAGCTTGGCGAAGACCTCCCGCACGGTGCGGTTCAGCGTCTCGCCCTGCTCGGTCAGGATCAGGCCACGGGCGTGGCGGTGGAAAAGGGGCACGGTGAGTGCCTCCTCCAGCGCCTGGATCTGGCGGGAAACCGCCGATTGGCTGAGGTTCAGCGTCTCCCCCGCATGGGTGAAGGAACCTGCCTCGGCGACCGCGTGGAAGACGCGGAGCTTGTCCCAGTCGATCGGCATCAGGCGGCCACTTGCTCGGTTTCGGCGTCGGCGGAGTCGAGGAATTTCTCGGCCTCCAGCGCCGCCATGCAGCCGGTGCCGGCGGCGGTCACCGCCTGGCGGTAGATCTTGTCCTGCACGTCGCCCGCGGCGAAGACGCCGGGGACGGAGGTGCGGGCGGTGCCGGGCACGGTCAGGATGTAGCCCTCCGCGTCCATCTCCACCTGGCCCTTGAACAGTTCGGTCGCCGGCGCGTGGCCGATGGCGACGAAGACGCCGTCCACCTTCAGTTCGCTGCGTTCCCCGGTGCGCGCATTGCGCAGCGCGAGGCCACGCGCGACGGGCACGCGACCGGAGGCGTCGGACAGGACGGCCTCCGTCACCGTGTCCCACAGCACGGTGATGTTCGGCTTCGCGAAGAGGCGCTGCTGCAGGATCTTCTCGCTGCGCAGGGAATCGCGCCGGTGGACCAGCGTGACGTGGCGGGCGAGGTTGGCGAGGTAGAGCGCCTCCTCCGTCGCCGAATTGCCGCCGCCGATCACCGCCACGTCCTTGCCGCGGTAGAAGAAGCCGTCGCAGGTGGCGCAGGCGGAAACGCCGAAGCCGCCGAGTTCCTTCTCCCCCGGGATGCCGAGCCATTTCGCCTGCGCGCCGGTGGCGATGACGATCGCGTCCGCCTCGTAGGAATCGCCCGAATCGCCGGTGGCGCGGAAGGGCCGGCGCGAGAGGTCGGCCGCGGTGATGATGTCGTACACCACCTTCGCGCCGACATGCTCGGCCTGCTTCTGCATCTGCTCCATCAGCCAGGGGCCCTGGATGGTCTCGGCGAAGCCGGGGTAGTTCTCGACGTCGGTGGTGATGGTCAGCTGCCCACCCGGCTGCAGCCCGGCGACCACCATGGGCTCCAGCCCCGCGCGGGCGGCATAGATCGCCGCCGTGTACCCCGCCGGGCCGGCGCCGATGATAAGAAGGCGAGTGCGGTGCGTCTCGGCCACGAGGCGGGTCCCATTCCTGTTGCGCTGCGTCCGATATCGGTCAGCCCCGCGCGTGTCGCAACCCTGGTGCCTTGATGTTGCGGGCACGTGCAATGATATTGCGCCAGACCATTCACTCGAGCAACGAAACAAGCGATTTCCGTACATGCCCCGCGAACACGACGACCCCGGACTCGATTCGGTCGACCGGCACATCCTGGCTGAATTGCAGGCCGATGGCCGGATGACGAATGTCGAGCTGGCCCGGCGGGTGAACCTTTCCGCCCCGCCCTGCCTGCGCCGCGTCCGGCGGCTGGAGGAAGGCGGCATCATCCGCGGCTACCACGCCGACATCGACCCGGTGGCGCTGGGCTGGGAGATCACCTTCTTCGCCCTGGTCGGCCTCGAATCCCAGAAGCAGGCGGTGCTGGACGCCTTCGAACACCTCGCCACCTCCTGGCCCGAGGTGCGCGAGTGCCACATGATCCGCGGCGGCGGCGACTTCCTGCTGCGGCTGGTCGCGCGCGACACCGCGCATGAGAACGAGTTGACCGGCCGGCTGACCGGGGCGCCTTCGGTCATGCGCGTGCAGACGCTGCAGACCATCCGCACGGCGAAGGACGCGGCAGGCGTTCCGATCACGTGAGCGCATCGCAGGTCCGGCCCGCCGAGGCGCGGCAGGCGCGCGCCGCCGCGACACCCCGGTGGGAGGTCCTGGCCGCCCTGCTCGCCGGGGCCGCCTGCTTCGCCGTCATCCTCGGGCCGGGGGTGCTCGACCCGCGCAACATCGCCTGGATGCAGGAGCGGGACGCGGCCACCTACTACCTCGGCTGGTCGTTCTTTCGCGGCTCGCCCTGGACCTGGCCGCCGGCCGGGAACCCGGCCTACGGGCTCGAGATCGCCTCGACGATCTTCTTCGTGGACGCCGTCCCACTCGTCGCCCTGCTGCTGAAGGCGACCATCGCGCCGGCCACCGGACCCTGGCAGTACCATGGCGCCTGGCTGCTCACCTGCTTCGTGCTCCAGGCGCATTTCGCGCATCGGCTGGCCGGGCTGTACTTGGCGGACCCGGTGGCGAGGCTGCTGGTGGCGGCGCTCGCCTGCTTCTCGCCGGTGCTGCTCTGGCGGCTTTCCGGACCGCACGCGCTGACGGGCCATTATGCGCTGTTCGGCCAATGGGTGCTGCTGTGGGCGGCGTGGCTGTGCCTGCGCCCACCGGGCCGACGGCAGGGGGCGGCCTGGCTGCTCCTCGGCGTGGTGGCGGCGCTGGTGAACGCCTACCTGCTGGCGATGGGCCTGGCGCTCTGGCTCGCGGACATCGCGCGGCGGCGGATCCTCGGGCAGGGCGCGGCGGCCCTTGCCCTCGAGGCATCGGCGATGGTGGCGGTGGTCGCCGGCGCGCTGTGGCTCGGCGGCTTCCGGCCCATGGCGGGCGGCGGCCTCACGGACTTCGGCTTCGGCCTGTTCCGCGCCAACCTCCTCACGCTGCTCGACCCGCAATCGGCCTGGTCCTTCGTCATCCCGGGCAAACCGCGCGGGGCCGGGGACTACGAGGGCTTCGGGTATATCGGCACCGGCGGCGTCGCACTGCTCGTCGCGGCGCTGTGGGTCGTGCGGAAGGAGCAGCGCCCGCCGATCCCCGCGCCCTACCGGCCCTTCCTTGCGGCGGTCCTGGCGCTGGCGGTGTTTTCGCTGTCGAACCAGATCGCGCTCGGCAGCCTCGTCCTCGTCACCATCCCGCTGCCGGAGGCGCTGGAACGCTGGGTGGCGATGTTTCGCTCCTCGGGGCGCATGATCTGGCCGCTGTCCTATCTGGTGGTGTTCGGCGCCGCCATCATCCTGTGCCGCCGCCTTGGGCGCGGCCGGGGGCGGGTGGCGCTCGCCGTGGCGCTCCTGTTGCAGGCCGGGGACGGCGCGGCCGGCTGGCTGCCCATCGCGCGCGAGGCCCGCGTCGCGGGCAGCGCCTGGAACTCGCCCCTGCGGGACGGGTTCTGGGACGAGGCGGCGCGGCGCCATGCGCGCATCCGCTACCTGCCGACCGCCAATGTCACGCCGCATTGGCAAGCGCTCGCCCACCTCGCGCTCAGGCACGGCATCCCGACGGATACGATCTACCTCGCCCGCGTGGACGCCGATGCGCTCGCCCGGTCGCGCGAGCGAGGCATGGCGGCACTGCGGACCGGCGTGTTCGAGGCCGGCACGCTCTATGCCATCCATGAAAGCCTGACCTGCATGGCCGCCGCGGTCATCGACCCGGCGCAGGACCTGCTGATGCGGCTGGACGGCGTCGACGTGCTGGCGCCCGGCTGGCTGACGACGGGCACCGTGCCGGCCGCCGGGCAGGTGATCCATGCGGCGGGGCGCACCGGTCCGGGGCTGGTCTGCGCGCCGGATGCGAGCGGGCGGATGATGCCCGGTGCGCCCGGCGGGTAGCGCGGATCCCGATCAGAGGAACCGCCTGATCGGGTGAAGTTGCCCGCAAGGACGCAAGGGGATGCGGCGGCGCGCGGTCAGCGCGCCTCCGGGATATCCGCGATGCCGAGGCTCCGCGCCGCCGCCACCAGGTTGCCCCAGGTGGTCGCATCGACCGGGATGCCCTCGGCCAGCCGCTTCGCCTTGGTGATCCGTTCCTTCTCGCCCGCCACCAGCACCGGGTTCTCCGGGTCGGCGGGCGGGGAGGCCTTCACGTCGTCGATCACCGCCGCGAGTTCCTGTCGGAACCCATCGAGATCCCCGAAGCGCGCCGGATCGAGCACGAAGGCGAGCCAGGAATTGACGATGCCGCGGTTGCGCTGGTCCGGCCGCCAGGCGGTCGCGCCGCCGAGCAGCGCGCCGGCCAGCACCTCGCACACCAGCGCGAGCCCGTAGCCCTTGTGCGCCCCGAAGGAGAGCAGCGCACCGCGCGGTCCCTCCCGGTAGAGCACGCCGGGATCGGTGGTCGGCTGGCCGCGATGGTCCACCAGCGCGCCCTCCGGCACCGGCCGCCCCGCGTTGAAGGCGACGCGGCACTTGCCGAGCGCGATGGCGGAGGTGGCGAAATCCAGCACCAGCGGCGCCTCCCCTGCCCTCGCCCCCGGCACGGTGATGCAGACCGGGTTGGTGGACAGCCGCGCGTCGGATCCGCCGAAGGGTGCCACCGCCGGCGGCCCGGAGACGCCGTTGACGAAGTGGACGGAGATCATCCCCGCCGCCGCCGCCTGCTCGCCATAGGTGCCGATGCGGCCGAGGTGGTGCACGTCCCGCAGCCCCATCACCGCATGGCCATGCGCGTGGGCGGCGTTGATCGCCCAGTCCATGGCGATGCGCCCGACCCGCTGGCCGTAGCCCATGCCGCCGTCGAACAGCGCGAGCGAGGCCTCCTGCCGGATCGCCTTCGGCGTCACGTTGGGGTGCAGCCTCCCCTGCCGCACGTGGTCCACGTAGCGCGGCAGCAGCATGATGCCGTGGCTGTCGTGCCCCTGGAGGTTGGCCTCCAGCAGGTGGGCGGCGACTTCCTCGGCTTCCTCCTGGGTGCTGCCGGTGGCGGCGACGACGGATCGGACCAGGTCGCGCAGCGCGCCGGCCTGGACCTTCAGTTCAGGCGCCTCGCTCACGATTCGCGCCAGGGCCGCCGCTGCCACAGGCCGCGCAGGTCGCGCTCCAGCCCCACGACGTCGCTGCGGTAGTCGTCGCCGATGCGCGGCGCGAGCGGCAGGCCGAGGCGCTCGGCCTCCTTCACGAAGTCCGCATCGGCCATGGCGGCGGCGAAGGCCGCTTCCAGTCGCGTGCGGATATCCGCCGGCAGGCCGGGCGGAGCGACGATGCCGCGCGTGGCGCCGCTGACCATGTTCTGTCCCTGCTCGCGGAAGGTCGGCACCTGCGGCGTGCCGGACCAGCGCGTCAGCGAAGCCTGGCCGAGGGAGCGGATCCGCCCCGCCTGCAGCAGCGCCAGGCTTTCGCTCATGTTGAAGGCGCCGATATCGACATGCCCGCCGACCAGGGCGGTGCCGAGCGGCGCCATGCCGTTGAAGGGCGCATGCGTCATCGGCGGCATGCCGGCGCGGTCCTCGAGCGCGATGACCAGCAGGTGGTCGTCCGAGCCGATGCCGGTGGTGCCGTAGGAGAGCTGCC
Organism: Neoroseomonas soli; assembly: GCF_018129065.1. Classification (GTDB taxonomy): domain Bacteria; phylum Pseudomonadota; class Alphaproteobacteria; order Acetobacterales; family Acetobacteraceae; genus Neoroseomonas; species Neoroseomonas soli. The sequence goes on from NZ_JAAEDM010000035.1 coordinate 9,549, forward strand.
CCGGCCGTGCCTTGGCCGCGGCGACGAGGTCCGCCAGCGTGCGCAGCGGCGAGTTCGCCGCGACGAAAAGCCCCCCCGGATCGTCCACCACATTGGCGATGAAGGTGAAGTCGAGCGGCCGGTAGCGCACCTGGCGCTCCATCGGATAGGTCACCAGTGCCGGCACGCTGGTCGCGGCCAGGGTGTAGCCGTCCGACGCGGCGGCGAAGGCCGCTTCCCAGCCGAGCTGCCCGCCGGCGCCGGCGCGGTTCACCACCACGAAGCGCGCACCCGACAGCCTGGCCTGCACCGCCGGCAGCACCACGCGCGCCATGGTGTCCACCCCGCCCCCCGGCGGGTAGGGGACGATGACCTCGATCGGGCGATCGCCCGGCCAGGCGGCGTGCGCGAGGCGCGGAAGGGCGAGCGTGCCGGCGGCGGCAAGCGCGCCGAGGGCGGCGCGGCGGGTGGTCATGGGCGTCCTCCGTCGTGGTCTTCTTTGCCCCGAGAGTGGACGCGCCGCCGCGCTCCGGCAACAGCCGCGCACCGTCGCCGGCATGCGTCGGGGCTGACATGGCCGTCCTCCCGCACGCGACCCCGCTGCCATGCGCATGCGATCCGCCCGGATATCGTGAATTCGCATCCAGTGCGGCGACCGTTTCCCGCCTGATCCAATCTGCTCTAAGGTCTCGGCGCCAATCGCAAGGGATTCCGGCATGCCGCATGCGCGCGCGAATGACGTCACGCGAACCGGGCGGCGCAGCTTGCTGCGCCTCGGCGCACTCGGGGCGACAGGGCTCGTCGCCGGCTGCTCGTCGCCCCAGCGCAGCCCCGCCGTGCCGCATGAACGCGAGGCGGAGGCCACCGTCCTCGGCATTCCAAACGAACGCTTCTTCTTCGGCTCCCCCACCCGCGGCATGGACGCGCTGGAGCGCGAGTTCGAGGCGGCGGCGGCGCGCCGCGTGCGCCATCTCGGCCTGCGGCGGTTCCAGGACATGGCGCGCTACGACATGCTCGGCGTCTCCGGCGGCGGGGAGAACGGGGCCTTCGGCGCCGGGCTGCTCTGCGGCTGGACCGAACAGGGCACGCGCCCGACCTTCGAACTGGTGACCGGCGTCTCGACCGGCGCGCTGACCGCGCCCTTCGCCTTCCTCGGCTCCGACTGGGACGCGCCGCTCAAGAGCGTCTACACCGACATCACGCCGGCCCAGGTGCTGGAAAGCCGCGGCATCCTGGGCGCGGTGTTCAACGACGCGATGGCGGACAACGCGCCGCTCTTCGAGACCATCTCCCGCCACCTGGACGAGCGCATGCGCGCGGCCATCGCGCAGGCCTACCAGGAGGGGCGGCTGCTGCTTGTGGCCTCGACCAACCTCGACGCCCAGATGCCGGTGATCTGGAACATCGGCGCCATCGCGGCGAGCGGGCATCCCGGTGCGCTCGACCTGGTGCGGCGGCTGCTGCTCGCCTCCGCCGCCATCCCCGGCGCCTTCCCGCCGGTGATGATCGACGTCACCGTCGATGGCCAACCGCACCAGGAGATGCACGTGGACGGCGGCGCCTACGCGCAGGTCTTCCTCTATCCGCGCCAGCTCGGCGAGGCGCGGCGCCAGCGCGCGGCGCGCGGCATCCGCACCGTTCCGGCCAGCGCCTACGTGATCCGCAACGGCAGGCTCGACCCGGAATGGGCCTCGGTGGACCGGCGCACCCTGCCGATCGCGGGCCGCGCCATCTCCACCATGATCGCGGCGAGCGGCCTCAACGACGTGGTCCGCATCTGGAACAACACGCAGCGCGACGGGGTGGACTACAACCTCGCCTTCATCGGGCGGGACTTCACCGGCACCTACACGGAACCCTTCGAGCAGGCCTACATGCGCCAGCTCTTCGACTACGGGTTCCAGCGCGCGCGGCGCGGCTACGACTGGACGAAGCAGCCGCCGATCTGACCGCGGGGGCCCTTCCTGTCCGGCGCATTGCCGCGATAGGCTCCCCGGATGGAGGATGCGTGGCGGGCGCGGCGGTGACAGGGCGCCGGGGGATCGTCCTCGGCGCGGGGGCGATGCTGGCGGGTTGCGGCCTGTTGCCGCGCGGCTCGCCGGTGCCGGTGCGCGATATCCGCGACGCCACGGTGCTCGGCCTGCACAACGAGCGCTTCTGCGTGGCCGACCACATCGATCTGCCGCGCATGATCGAGGAATTCAACGAAGCCGGGCGCCGCCAGCGCCGGTTTCTGGGCCTCGGCCCGCGGGAACCCCTGCCGGACGGCTCGATCATCGCCTTCTCGGGCGGGGGCGAGAACGGTGCCTTCGGCGCCGGCCTCGCCTGCGGGTGGACCGCCCGCGGCAACCGGCCCCGCTTCAATGTCGTGACCGGCATCTCGACCGGCGCCCTGACCGCGCCGCTGGTCTTCGCCGGGCCGCACCGCGACGATGATCTGCGCGCCGCCTACACCGCGATCGCCCCCTCCGACATCCTCGAACGCCATGGCTGGCTCGCCCTGCTGAGCGAGGATTCGCTGGCCGACAGCGCGCCGCTCGCGCACATCATCGCGCACTACATGGACGAGCGCCTGCTCGCGGAGATCGCCGAGGGCTACCGCGCCGGGCGGCAGCTCGTGATCGCCACCACCAATCTCGACGCGCAGCGGCCGGTGGCCTGGAACATCGGCGCCATCGCGGAGAGCGGGCATCCGCGCGCCCTCGCCCTCGTGCGCCAGGTGCTGCTGGCCTCCGCCTCCGTCCCCGGCCTCTTCTCGCCGGTGATGATCGACGTGACGGTGAACGGCCGCCCGCACCAGGAGATGCACGTGGACGGCGGCACCTACGCGCAGGCCTATCTCTACCCCCCCGGCCTCGGCGAGAGCCGGACGGAGCGGATCCGCGCCGGGCTGACGCCGCCGAACGTCACCGCCTATGTCGTGCGCAACGGCTGGCTGCACGGGCGCGGCGGGCCGGTGCGGCGGAGCATCCTCGCGATCACCGGGCAGGCCATCTCCACCCTGATCACCGCCGCGGGGGTGGGCGACATCTTCCGCATCCAGGCGGCGGCCGCGCGGCATGGCATCGCCTTCCGCCTCGCGCATATCGACGACGACTTCACGGAGCCGGCGGGCGAGGCCTTCGCGACGGAATTCCTCCGCGCGCTGTTCGACTACGGCTACGCCAAGGCGCGGGACGGCTATCCGTGGAAGGACGCCCTTCCGCCCTGAGGCGCCCGGCACCTTAGCCTGGCATGTCCGCACGCGGGTCCGGTGGGGTGCGGGCGCACGATGGCGGGACAGGGGCGCAAGCCTTCCTTAACCGCGGTGGCCTCATCCTGCGCCATGCCCGCCGCCCCAGACCGCTTCGCCGCCTGCGCCGCGACCGTGATGGCCGCACGCGGCGGCTTCACCCCGCATGACCCACTGTTCGGCGGCCCGGCCGCGCACGGGATCGGGCTCGGCCTGCTCTCCGTCTGGATCGGCGGGCCTGCCGATGCCGCCGCGCTGCGCGGGCTGGACCGGGAAACCGCGGCGCGCATCCTGCGCCAGATGGTCTGGGCGCCGCTCGGCGCCGACGCCTTGCGGCCGGGGCCGGATCTCGCGCTCTTCGCCTATGCGGTGGAGGCGGGGACGATGCAGGCGCTCGCCGACCTGCAGGAGGAACTGGACGTCGACCGCAGCGGCGCGCCGGATGCGGCGACACTGGCCGCGGCCGGCACGCGCGATCCTGCCGCCCTCGCCCGCGCCATCGCCGCGCGCCACGCCATCTGGCGGGCACGCCAGGGCCTCGCCCCGCCTCGCCGGACGGCCCGACCGCCCACCTCGCCGCGCAAGGCGCTGCTGCCGGCCTGCTGACCCCCCCTTGGCAGCATCGGCCCGCACCGTCAGCCTGTCCGGTCGAACGGTGGAGATACACGAGCATGCGCCTGGACCGAACCTGCCTGCCGCCCGACATGGCGGCCGGCACCTTCGCGGCGCGCGTCATGACGGCCGAAGGGCCGCTCATCATCGGCATGATCGGCGGCGCGGCCTTCGACATGACGCCGGCCTTCGGCACCATGTCGCGCTGGATGGAGGAGGAGACCCCCGCCGCCGCCATCCGCAGGACCGGCGCGCCGCTGGCGTTCGACCTCGATGCGCTGCTGGCCAATTCGGCGCACGACGCGCGCGATCCCGCGAAGCCCTGGCTGCTCGCGCCGATCGACCTGCAGGCGGTGAAGGCCGCCGGCGTGACCTATGTGCGCTCGATGCTGGAGCGCGTGATCGAGGAACGCTGCCGCGGCGACGCCTCGGCCGCCGCATCCGTGCGGCTCGAGGTGCGCGGGATCATCGGCGACGACCTCGCCAACCTGGTGCCCGGCAGCGCGGAGGCGATGAAGGTCAAGGCGGCGCTGGTCGCCAAGGGCTGGTGGAGCCAGTACCTCGAGGTCGGCATCGGGCCGGATGCGGAGATCTTCACCAAGTGCCAGCCCATGGCCGCGGTCGGCACGGGATCGAAGGTCGGCGTGCATCCCACCTCGCAATGGTCGAACCCGGAGCCGGAGGCGGTGCTCGTGGTGAACAGCCGCGGCCGCATCCAGGGGGCGACGCTCGGCAACGACGTGAACCTGCGCGACGTGGAAGGACGCAGCGCGCTGCTGCTCGGGCGCGCGAAGGACAACAACGCCTCGGCGGCGATCGGCCCGGCGATCCGGCTGTTCGACGAGGGGTTCACGCTGGAGGACGTGCGGCGCGCCGAGATCGCGCTGAGCATCAGCGGGCGGGACGGCTTCACGCTGGACGAGCGCGGCGCGGTCGGCGCGATCAGCCGCGACCCGGCCGAACTGGCGGCGCAGATGATTTGCGCGCACCACCAGTATCCGGACGGGGCGGTGCTGTTCCTCGGCACGCCCTTCTCTCCCTCCAAGGACCGCGGCGCGCCGGGGATGGGATTCACGCACAGGGAGGGCGACATCGTGCGCGTCTCGAGTCCACGACTGGGGGCGCTGATGAACGAGGTGGACCGGACCGACGAATGCCCGCCCTGGACCTTCGGGACAGGGGCGCTCTTCGCGTCGCTGGTGCGGCGCGGGCTGCCGCGGCCGTGAGGGGCGCGACGATTCCCGGAGGGGCGCCGCCCCTCCGGACCACCCCGCCGAGGGCCGAAAGGCCCTCGGAACCCATGAGATTCATCGGGCAGCGGCATGGCGCGTCCGTGACGACGGGTGCCGCCGTGGAGCCCGTGCCCGATCAAGTCCCGGTTTCCAAAGGCCTTTCGGCCTTTGGCGGGAGGGGTCCGGGGAGGGCAGAACCCTCCCTGGGCACGCCCACCCCATGATGGAGCAGCACGGTACGATCGACCGCGGCGACGGCGTCCGCCTCGCCTGGCGTCGCATACCCGGCCGCGGCCCCGGCGTGGTCTTCCTGGGCGGCTTCTTCAGCGACATGACCGGCACCAAGGCGGAATTCCTCGCCGGCTGGTGCGAGGCGCGCAGCGTGCCCTTCCTGCGCTTCGACTATTCCGGCCACGGCACCTCGCAGGGCCGCTTCGAGGACGGCACCATCGGCCGCTGGGCCGAGGACGCCGCCTGCGTCATCGCGGCGCAGGCGGAAGGCCCGCAGGTCCTCGTCGGTTCCTCGATGGGCGGCTGGATCGCGCTGCTGCTGGCGCGGCGGATGCAGGCGCAGCAGTTGCAGGCGCGGCAGATGCAGGTGCGTGCGCTGGTCGGCATCGCCCCCGCACCCGACTTCACCGAGGACCTGATGTGGGCGGAATTCCCGCCCGAGGTTCGCGCCGCGATCGAGCGCGACGGCGAGTGGCGCCGCCCGAGCGAGTACGGCGCCCCCTACCCCATTACCCGCGCGCTGATCGAGGATGGGCGGCAGCACCTGCTGCTGCGCGGGCCGCTCCCGATCGAGGCACCGGTGCGCATCCTGCAAGGCCAGCAGGATCCGGACGTGCCGTGGCAGCACGCGCTGCGCATCGCCGATGCGCTGGCCGGCGGCGACGTGCGCGTGACGCTCATCAAGGACGGCGACCACCGGCTCTCGCGGCCGCAGGACCTGGCGCTACTGGGCGAGACCCTCGCGCCGCTCCTCGTCGAGGATGGCGGCTAGGCCCTCCCGGTAGGTCGGGTAGAGCCAGGCGATGCCGAGCGCGGCCTTGGTGGCCGCGTTCGCGACGCGCCGGTTCTCCGCCCAGAAGGAGAGCGCCATGGGCGACATGCGGGCGCGCGCTTCCTCGAAGGGGATGCCCGGCGGCGGGTCCATGCCGAGCAGGCGCGCGGCGTGGGCGATGACCTCGGCACTTTCCGCGGGCTCGTCATCCACCAGGTGCAGCACGCGCGGCGCGGGCCGCAGGTCCTGCGTGATGGCCGCGAGGACGGCATGGGCGATGTCGTCGCGGTGTATGCGCGAGAAGGCGTGGCCGGGCTTGAGCACGCGCCTCGCCGTGCCGGCGCGCAGATCGTCGAAGGGCGAACGGCCGGGGCCGTAGATGCCGCCCGCGCGCATCAGGTCGAGCGCGGCGCGCCCCGCGGCGAGCGCACGCCAAGCCGCCTCGGCGTCGAGGCGGCGGCGGCTGCGATGCTGTCCCGGCGCGGGGGGCGTCGCTTCCGTGACCTCCGCGCCGCCGCGATCGCCATAGACACCGGTGGTGGAGACGTAGCCGATCCAGCGCAGCGTGCCTGCCGCGAGAGCGGCCTCCAGCGCCGGGCGATGGGCGGCGATGAGCGGGTCGCCCGCTTCCCCCGGCGGTGCCGTGACGAGCAGGTGGGAGGCGCGCGCAATGGCATCGCCGGCAGCAGCGAAGGCGATGACGGCGACGCCGGCGGGTGCGACGATTCCGGCAGGCTCTCGCGCGGTGCCGGCCACCGTCCATCCGGATGCGGCCGCACGCCGCGCCGCCGCCATCCCCGCAAAGCCGAGCCCCGCCACGAGCAGCATCGTCACCTCCGACGCTCCGGTCTGGCACGGTTGCCGGGCGGGCGGTAGATTGCACGCATGTTTCCCTTCCGGATCCTGATCGCCGGCGCCGCGGTGCTGTTGCTCGCGGGCGGCGGCGCATGGTGGTTCCTCGGCGGCGAGGGGCGGGAGGACGTGCTGCCGACGCCGCCCGATCCGCCGCGGCTGACCGATGCGCCGGAATACGAGCGCTGCCTCGACATGCTAGATGACGACCCCGAGGGCGCGCGCAGCCTCGCGGAATCCTGGGGCATGGAAGGCGGCGGCGAAGGGGCCGCGCATTGCGCCGCGCTCGCCGCGCTGACGCTGGGCGAGGCGGAGCGCGCGGCCGAGGCGCTGGAACGCATCGCCTCGCGCAGCCAGGCCGGCATCGCTGCGCGCGCGGCGGTGTTCGGCCAGGCGGGGGAAGCCTGGATCGCCGCCGGCAAGCCGTTGCGCGCGCATGCGGCGCTGACGCTGGCGCTGGCGCTGGCACCGTCCGACCCCGGATTGCTGAGCGAGCGTGCGATGGCGCTGCTGGCGCTGGACCGTCCGGCGGAGGCACTGGCGGATGCCGAGCAAGCGGTGGCCGGGGACGCGGCGAACGCCTCGGCCTGGGTGCTGCGGGCCTCCGCGCTGCGCCGGCTGGAGCGCGTGGGGCCGGCAGGGGAGAGCGTGGCGGAGGCGCTTCGGCTCGAGCCCGACAATGTCGAGGCGCTGCTCGAGCGCGGCATCATCCGCCAGATCCAGGGCGAGGGCGCGGCGGCGCGGGCGGATTGGGAACGCGTGATCGAACTGGCGCCGGACGCGGCGGCGGCGGACCTCGCCGCGCAGAACATGGCGCTGATCGAAGCCGGGCCGGCGCGGCGGTAGGGCCTCTAGAAGTCCAGGTCCGCGTAGTGTTCCGGCGGCGTCACGCCGCTCACGCGGTCACCGAGCAGCGGGCGGAAGGCGGGGCGCGACTTCATGCGCGCGTACCAGTCCTTGGCCGCCTCGTTCAGCGTCCAGTCCACGTCGCCGATGTAGTCGAGCGCGGAGAGATGCGCCGCCGCCGCGAGGTCCGCGAGCGAGAGCATGGGCCCCGCGAGCCAAGGCCGCGTCTCCGCCAGCCAGCCGATGTATTCGAGGTGCGGGCGCATGTTCGCATAGCCCGCGCGGATCGCCGTGGCATCCGGGTTGCCGCGGCCCATCAGCCGCTTCATCTGCTTTTCGTACAGCAGGTTCATGCCGACCTCGGCGTGGAACTTGCCGTCGAACCAGGCGACCAGGCGGCGCACCTCGACACGTTCGGCCAGCGTGCGGCCGAGCAGCGGCGTGTCCGGATAGGCCTCGTCCAGGTATTCGCAGATCGCGCAGGAATCCGGGATCGTCAGGCCATTGTCCTCCTGCAGCACGGGCACGGTGCAGGCGGGATTCATGGCGAGGAAATCGTCCCTCCGCTCCCACACGCGCTCCACGCGCATGTCGAACGGGATGCGCTTTTCGCCGAGGGCCAGGCGCACCTTGCGGGAGAAGGGAGAGAGGGGAAGGTGGAAGAGCAACCGCACGATGCGGGGGGTTATGCCACCCACCCCCTCTGGGCGCAAAGCCTGCGGCCCGCGTCCCGGGAATTCATGGAAAGCGACGCGGTCAGATACGTCGCGCGCAGGCGAGGAAAGCCTCGGTCACCGCGCGCGTGCCGCGCAGATCGGCGGACCACGGCTCGACGCGTTCGCCGGGGAAGATGACCTGCATGCGGTAGCCGGCGGCGAAGGCCTCGACGAAATTGATGAAGTTGTTGAAGGCGCCCTGGTAGGACGCCTCGATCATCTCGGGGCTGCCGGTGCCGATGTAGTTCAGTTCGGCCCGGCGATTGTCGATGGCGATGACGATGCGGCCGCGCGCTTCCTGGCGAACGTTCCAGGATCGGTCGCCGACCTGCACGAAGCCGTGAAGCTCGCCGCGCAGGCGCTCGACCTTGATCCAGAAGTAGCGGCCGACGCGATTCGCGTCGGTCCCCATGCCGCAGAGCACGCCGCTGTCGCTCTGCGCGACATAGGCGCGCCAGCCATTGACGTTGGCGATGTCGCGCACCTGCTGCGCCGAGACCGGCGCCGCCATGGCGAGAGCGGCCGCAAGGGCCAGGGCCAGGAGACGCACGCCGAATTCCTCCTCCGCTGCGGCGGGTCAGCGGCCCGCCGCAGGGAAGATTACCTTCGCGTCACGCAAACGGAAGATGTCCGCGCGCGACGGTGTGCAGGATTTCATACGCCCGGCATCTTTGCCGGGCGTATGCGCAGGCGGGGCTGGTGGGGCGGCCGCCTGCAAAACGAACGGGATACGGGCGCGCCGGGGCGCCCGCCGCTGGGTCATTCGGCCGCGACGGCCTCGGCCTCGGCCATCGGGACGGGCAGGTACTTCAGGTATTCCTTCGGCACCACGTGCCAGAAGCGCAGCCGTTCGGTCGCCCATTCGTTCAGCAGGCGGGCGGCGAAGCGGCTGCCCGTCTCGGCCACGTGGCGGGCGATGAGGTCGCACAGCACCCCTTCCCAGTGCGGATGCGCGAGGCGCCCCCACAGCAGCGAATCGGGATTCACGCGCAGGTCGAAGGTCTCGTCGGCGTCGTAGACGAAGGCATGGCCGCCGGTGAAGCCGGCGCCGAAATTATCGCCCACGGCGCCGAGGATCACGACCGTGCCGCCGGTCATGTATTCCGCACCGTTCGCGCCGCAGCCCTCGACCACCGCGGTGGCGCCGGAATTGCGCACCGCGAAGCGTTCCCCGGCCTGGCCGGCGGCGAAGAGCTCGCCCGCCGTCGCGCCGTAGAGCACCGTGTTGCCGATGATGGTGTTCTCGTTCCACACCAGCGGCGAGGACGGCGCCGGGCGCACCACGATGGTCGCGCCCGACAGGCCCTTGCCCACGTAGTCGTTGGCGTCGCCGAAGACTTCCAGCTTCAGCCCGCGCACGCCGAAGGCGCCGAGGGACTGGCCCGCGCTGCCGCGCAGCCGGACATTGAGGTGGCCGGGCTGCAGCCCGCTCATCCCGAACTGGCGCGTGATGCGGGACGAAACCTTCGTGCCGATCGCGCGATGCGTGTTCCGGATGTTGTACTGGAGCTGCATCTTCTCGCCGTGGCGGAAGAGCGCGTCGGCGTCGCGGATCATCTCCGCGTCCAGCGTCTCCGGCACCTCGTTGCGGCCTTCCAGCGTGCAGTAGGAGGCATGCGGACCGGCATCGGCCTGCACCAGCAGCGGATTGAGGTCGAGGTCGTCGAGGTCCTCCGACCCGCGGCTGACCTGCTGGAGCAGGTCGGTGCGGCCGATAATGTCCGTCAGCTTCCGGAAGCCGAGAGAGGCGAGGATCTCGCGCACTTCCTCCGCCACGAAGGAGAAGAGATTGATCACCTTCTCCGGCGTGCCGGTGAACTTCTGGCGCAGGGCTTCGTCCTGCACGCAGACGCCCACGGGGCAGGTGTTGGAATGGCACTGGCGGACCATGATGCAGCCCATCGCCACCAGGGACGCCGTGCCGATGCCGAATTCCTCGGCGCCGAGCATCGCGGCGATCACCACGTCGCGGCCGGTCTTGATGCCGCCATCGGTGCGCAGCCTCACGCGATGGCGCAGCCGGTTCAGCAGCAGGACCTGGTGGGTTTCGGACAGGCCCATTTCCCACGGCAGGCCGGCATACTTGATGGAGGATTGCGGGGATGCCCCCGTGCCGCCGGAATGGCCGGAGACCAGGATCGCATCCGCCTTCGCCTTGGCCACGCCCGCCGCGATGGTGCCGATGCCCGAGCGGCTGACCAGCTTCACGCAGACCGTCGCATCCGGGTTGATCTGCTTGAGGTCGTAGATGAGCTGCGCCAGATCCTCGATCGAGTAGATGTCGTGGTGCGGCGGGGGCGAGATGAGTGTCACGCCCGGCGTCGAATGCCGCAGCTTCGCGATCAGGCCCGTCACCTTGAAGCCGGGAAGCTGGCCGCCTTCGCCGGGCTTGGCGCCCTGGGCGACCTTGATCTCGATCTCGCGGCAGTTGTTCAGGTATTCCGCGGTCACGCCGAAGCGGCCCGAGGCGATCTGCTTGATCGCGGAATTCGCGTTGTCGCCATTCGCCCGCGGCTTGGCGCGCGCGGGGTCCTCGCCGCCCTCGCCGCTGTCGGAACGCGCGCCGATGCGGTTCATGGCGATGGACAGCGTCTCGTGCGCCTCGGGGCTGAGGGCACCGAGGGAGATGCCGGGCGCGACGAGGCGCTTGCGGATCTCGGTGATGCTCTCGACCTCCTCGATGGCCACCGGCGCGCGGCCTTCCTTGCGGAAGTCGAGCAGGTCGCGCAGCGCCACCGGCGGCAGCTTGCGCACCGCGTCGGAATAGCGCTTGAAGGTCTGGTAGCTGTCGGTCTCCACCGCCTTCTGGAGCGTGTGGATCAGGCTGCCGTCGAAGGCATGCACCTCGCCCCGGCGGCGCAGCTTGTAGAGGCCGCCGACAGGCAGCGCGACCGCGCCCTCGGCCCAGGCCTTGGCGTGCAGCGCGAGGACGCGCCGCGCGATGCCCGACAGGCCGATGCCGGAAATGCGGGACTGGATGCCGGGGAAGAATTCCGCCACCAGCGCGCGGGAGAGGCCGATCGCCTCGAAGTTCATGCCGCCGCGGTAGCTGCTCAGGACCGAGATGCCCATCTTGGACATGATCTTGAGCAGGCCCTTGTCCACCGCCTTCTTGTAGCGGCCGACGCATTCCATCAGCGTCAGCTTGCCGAAGAGGCCGCGGCGGTGACGGTCGGCGATGCTCTCCTGCGCCAGATATGCATTGACCGTCGTCGCACCCGCGCCGATCAGCACGGCGACCGAATGCACGTCCATGCACTCCGCATCGCGCACATTGAGCGAGGTGAAGGTGCGCAGCGAATTGCGCACCAGGTGCGTGTGGACCGCGCCCACCGCGAGGACCATCGGGATCGGCGCACGTTCGGCCGACTGGTGCTCGTCGGTCATGATGACGTGGGTGCAGCCCGCCCGCACGCCTTCCTCGGCCTCGCGGCAGATGCGGTCGAGCTGGCGGCGCAGCCCGACCTCGCCTTCCTCGATCGACCAGCTGCAATCCACCACGCAGGCGGTGTCGCCCATGTAGGCGCGCATCGCGGCGAACTCGGCGTTCGACAGCACGGGGCTGTCGAGCATGAGCATGTCGCACTGCGTCGGGTCCTCGTCGAGGACGTTGCCGAGGTTCCCCAGCCGCGTCTTCAGCGTCATCACCCGCGTCTCGCGCAGGCTGTCGATGGGCGGGTTCGTCACCTGGCTGAAGGTCTGGCGGAAATAATGGTGCAGGCCGCGATACTGGCCCGAGAGCACTGCGATGGGCGTGTCGTCGCCCATCGAGCCGACCGCCTCGTTCGCGTCCTCCACCATCGGATGGAGGATCGATTCCATCTCCTCCAGCGTGTAGCCGACCGCGAGCTGGCGGCGGCGCAGGGCCTCGCCGGCGTATTCGGCCTGCTCGTCGCCGCTCGCCTTCACGATGCCGTCGATGCGCGTGGTGCGATTGACCCAGTCGCCGAAGGGCTTGCGCGCGGAGAGCGCATCCTTCAGCGCGCGGTCCTCGTAGAAGCGCGCTTCCTCGAGATCGACGCCGACGCACTGGCCGGGGCCGACGCGGCCCTTCTGGATGATGCGGTCCTCCGCCAGCTTCACCATACCGGTCTCGGAGCCGACGATCAGCAGCCCGTCATTGGTCACGGTGTAGCGCATCGGGCGCAACCCGTTGCGGTCGAGGCCGGCGATCACCCAGCGGCCGTCCGTCGCGGCAATGGCGGCCGGGCCGTCCCACGGCTCCATCACCGCGTTGCAGTACATGAAGAAGTCGCGGTGCGCCTCGGGCATCATGGCGTTGTTGCCGATGCTCTCGGGGATCAGCATCGCCTTGGCCATGGGCGCGTCGCGGCCGCCGCGCACCAGCAGCTCGAACACGTTGTCGAGCGTCGCGGTGTCGGACCCGCCGGCCTGCACGACCGGCTTGAGATCCTCCATGCAGGAATCGAGCAGCGGATGGGAGAGCCGCGTCTCGTGGCTCTTCATCCAGTTGATGTTGCCGTTGACCGTGTTGATCTCGCCGTTGTGGGCGAGCATGCGGAAGGGCTGCGCCAGCCGCCAGGTCGGGAAGGTGTTGGTGCTGTAGCGCTGGTGGTAGATCGCGAAGCGGCTGACGAAGCGATCGTCCAGCAGGTCGGGGTAGAACTCGGTCAGGGCTTCCGCGAGGAACATGCCCTTGTAGATGATCGAGCGCGCCGACAGGGAGCAGAGGTAGAGCTCCGGGATCTGCGCCGCGATCGCCTGCTTCTCGATGCGCCGGCGGGTCACGTACATGTCGCGCTCGACGGTCGCGATGTCGCGCTGCTCGGGGTCCCAGATGAGGATCTGCTCGATCTCGGGGCGCGTCGCGTTCGCCTTCTCGCCGATGCAGGCGACGTTGATCGGCACCTGGCGCCAGCCATAGATGTTGTAGCCGGACCTCAGGATCTCGGTCTCGATGATCTGGCGGCAGCGCTCCTGCGCGCCGAGGTCGGTCTTGGGCAGGAAGACCATGCCCACCGCGATGCGGCCCGGGCGCAGCCGGTCGCCGCCGCGCTCCACCACCTCGGCGAAGAAGTCCTGCGGCACCTCGACATGGATGCCGGCGCCATCGCCGGTCTTGCCGTCGGCGTCCACGGCGCCGCGGTGCCACACCGCCTTCAGCGCATCGATGCCGGCCTGCACCACCTCGCGCCGCGGCTTGCCGTCGAGGGCCGCGACCAGGCCGACGCCGCAGGCGTCATGCTCGGTCAGGTCGATATGCGCGGTGCCGGCCAGCAGGTCGCGGCCGGCGGCGTAGGACTGGACGTAGGCGGGCCCGTTCTCGTGCTGCGTCATGTCGTTCACTCCGCCGCCATGGCCGGGGCCTCGCCCCGCGCCGCGATGAATGCATGGATCTGCTCGGCCACGTCGCGGCCGTCGCGGATGCCCCAGACCACCAGGGAGGCACCGCGCACGATGTCGCCCGCGGCGAAGACGCCGGGCACCGCGGTCATCATGGTGCGGTGGTTCACCTTCAGCGTGCCCCAGCGCGTGACCGTCAGTTCCGGCTCGTTGAAGGCGGCGGGCAGGTCCTCGGGGTCGAAGCCGAGCGCCTTGATCACCAGGTCGGCGCGTAGGTTGAAATGCGCACCCGGAATGGGCTCGACCTGCTGGCGGCCGGTCGCGTCGGGAAGGCCGAGATGCATGCGCTGCGCGCGCACCCCGCTCACGCGGTCCTCGCCGAAGAAGGCCTCGGGCGCCGCGAGCCATTCGAAGCGCACGCCCTCCTCCTCGGCGTTCTTCACCTCGCGCATCGAGCCCGGCATGTTCGCCTTGTCGCGGCGATAGAGGCAGGTAACCGAGGCCGCGCCCTGGCGGACCGCGGTGCGCACGCAATCCATCGCCGTGTCGCCGCCGCCGACCACGACGACATGCCTGCCCTCGGCGTTCAGCGCGCCGCTGTCGAAATCCGGCACCTCGTCGCCAAGGCCCTTGCGGTTCGAGGCGATCAGGTAGTCGAGCGCCGGCACGACGCCACCCAGCCCGGCGCCGGGGCAGGAGATGTCGCGGGCGCGATAGACGCCGGTCGCGACCAGCACCGCGTCGTGCTTCTGGCGCAATTCGCCGAGCGTGATGTCCTGGCCGACCGTGGTGTCGAGCCGGAACCGGATGCCCCCCGCCTCGTACTGCTTCCAGCGGCGGACCACGACATCCTTCTCCAGCTTGAAGTTGGGGATGCCGTAGATCATCAGCCCGCCGGCGCGGTCGTTGCGGTCGTAGATGGTGACCTGGTAGCCCAGGATGCGAAGGCGCTCGGCCGCGGCCATGCCGGCGGGGCCGGCGCCGATGATGCCGACGCTCTCGGCGCGCTCGCGCACGGCCTTGGGCGGCTTCACCCAGCCGCGCTCCCAGGCGGTGTCCGTGATGTATTTCTCGACCGCGCCGATGGTGACGGCGTCGAAGCCCTTCTCGATGACGCAGTTGCCCTCGCAGAGGCGGTCCTGCGGGCAGACGCGGCCACAGATCTCCGGGAAGTTGTTGGTGGCGGAGGCCATCTCGTAGGCCTCCTCGAGCCGGCCTTCCGCGGTGAGCTTCAGCCAGTCGGGGATGTTGTTGTTGAGCGGGCAATGCACCTGGCAGAAGGGCACGCCGCACTGGGAACAGCGGGAGGCCTGCTGGGCCGCCGCCTCGGCCGCGAAGGGGCGGTACACCTCGCCCCAGTCGTCGCGGCGCTCGGATGCGTCGCGCTTCTCCGGCTGCCGCTGCTGCAGGCGAACGAACTGGAGCATC
Organism: Neoroseomonas soli; assembly: GCF_018129065.1. Classification (GTDB taxonomy): domain Bacteria; phylum Pseudomonadota; class Alphaproteobacteria; order Acetobacterales; family Acetobacteraceae; genus Neoroseomonas; species Neoroseomonas soli. The sequence goes on from NZ_JAAEDM010000035.1 coordinate 24,753, forward strand.
TTCTCGGCCATGCGAACCCCCGCGGCGGCGTCATTCCTGCCGGGGGGCGGCTTGCGGCCCTGTCGGCCGCGCGTGATCCGTCGCCGGACCCCTGGCGGCGGGTCACATACGGCACGGGAATTCGCCGCGCGAGTCCTTTTTGCACCGTTAGGTCAGTTTTATTGACCCAATTGGCGCCACGAAGGCGGAATGGATGAATGCGATGTCATCCCTCCCGTCAATTACAGGTCCGATTCGGACCATTCATGCCGCCAGCGCCTGCGAGCGCCTCCCGCCGGGCCGGTAGCGGGCCAGGTAGGCCGGCGCGATCGCCTCCGCCGCCTTGGGCTCGATGCCGAGCGCCGCGAAGCCCGCCGCACCTTCCGCCACCAGGTTGTCCCGGCCGAGCAGGATCAACTGGTCGCGCGTCAGCGGCGGGTTCGGCAGCATCTCCCCCATGCGGGCCTGCAGGCGCGCCAGCCCGTCCGGAATCGGCACCAGCAGGCGGCGGCGGTGCGTGTGCTCGAGCACGAATTCCAGCACGTCCCGCATCGTCATCACGCGCGGGCCACCGAGTTCGTAGGTCCTGCCCTGCGCGTCGTCGCGCGTGACCGCGGCCATCACCGCATCCGCAACGTCGCCGACATAGACGGGCTGGAACCTCGTCTTCCCGCGCACCAGCGGCATCACCGGCAGCAGCGGGGCCAGCGCGGCGAAGCGGTTGAAGAACTGGTCGTCCGGCCCGAAGACGACCGAGGGGCGCAGGATGGTCGCCTGCGGGAAGGCGGACTTCACCGCCGCCTCGCCCTCCCCCTTGGTGCGGGCATAGAGGCTCTCGCTGCCCGCATCGGCGCCGATGGCGGAGATATGCACCAGCCGCCGCACGCCCGCCGCGGCGGCAAGGCGGGCGACGCGCCCGGCGCCCTCGGCGTGGATTCGCACGAAGTCGCCGCGCTTCCTCTCGAACAGGATGCCGACCAGGTTCACCACCACCTCGGCGCCCGCCACGGCGCGCGCGACCGAGGCCTCGTCCGCCACCGACGCGCTGACCGGCACCACCTGGGCGACATCGCCGAGCGTGCGCAGCCGGCCGGACTTTTCCGTGTCCCGTCCAGCGACGCGGACGATGAAGCCCTGCTTCGCCAGGCGCTGGACCACGTGGCGGCCGATGAAGCCTGCGCCGCCGAAAACCGTCGCGACCCGACGACCGCCCATATCGTGCACTCCGTTCGTGAAACCCATGGCGGACGATATGGGCGACCCCGATGCGCCTCAAGCACCACACCCGCTTGACGACCTGCGCGGCGCCGCGTAAACGCCCGGCCTCGCCGCAAGGCGCCGGCCCCCTGCCCAGGTGGCGGAATTGGTAGACGCGCAGGTTTCAGGTACCTGTGGCCGCAAGGCTGTGAAGGTTCGAGTCCTTTCCTGGGCACCATCTGACTGAGACGAGGCACGGCGCATCCCGTGGGTACCACCCTCTTCACACCCGCCGGCGTGACCATCCGGCTGCATCGCAACGACCTGCCGGACGGGCTCGACCTCGGCCGCGTCGTCGCCATCGACACCGAGACGATGGGGCTGAACCCGCACCGGGACAGGCTCTGCCTCGCGCAGCTTTCCTCCGGCGACGGCTCGGCGCATCTCGTGCAGTTCGTGCCCGAATCGCTCGGCGGGCAAGGCTATGCGGCGCCGAACCTGAAGAAGCTGCTGGCCGACCCGGCGGTGACCAAGGTGTTCCACTTCGCGCGCTTCGACGTGGCGGTGCTGTTCCACTATCTCGGCGTCACCACGGCGCCGGTCGTCTGCACCAAGGTCGCGGCCAAGCTGGTGCGCACCTTCACCGACCGGCACGGGCTCAAGGACCTGTGCAAGGAACTGCTCGGCGTCGATCTGTCCAAGCAGCAGCAGACCTCGGACTGGGGTGCGCCGGATCTCACGCCGGACCAGCTCGCCTATGCCGCCTCGGACGTGCTGCACCTGCATGCGCTCTGGGCGAAGCTCGAGGGGCTGCTGCGGCGGGAGGGGCGGCTCGACCTCGCCGAGGCCTGCTTCCGCTTCCTGCCGGCCCGCGGGAAGCTGGACCTGCTGGGCTACGAAGACCCGGACATCCTGGCGCATTAGTTTTTTTGCCCTCAAGCGCCGGGCGCCGCGCATCCGCGCGGCTTGGCTTCGCGCGGGCAGGGTCCACCGGCGACCAAGGTCGGTCGCGCGCGGTCGCGCTTCGCGCTCCCGGCCCGAGGCAGGGCCTCGGGCCGCATGGGTATCGTCCCTCAGACGCCGGGCGCCGCGCATCCGCGCGGCTTGGCTTCGCGCGGGTAGGGTCCACCGGCGACCACGGTCGGTCGCGCGCGGTCGCGCTTCGCGCTCCCGGCCCGAGGCAGGGCCTCGGGCCGCGGGGGAGCCGGTCAGGATGACCTCCGCCCGGCGATCCGTGAGGCCGCCGGTTCCCCCGTCTTCCGCCGCCGCCGCCGCACCCGCGGCGCGCCGCCCCACCATCCGGCTTGCGCCTTGACTTGGCACGCTTCTTGGAAGGCTGGTCGTTGCTTTTATTGACCCTCCGACCGCGGCGCACCATACAAGCGTCGTGAACGCCCCTTCCTCCCATCCCGACCTCGACGCCGCGCGCCGCGTCCTCGCCCTCGAATCGGAAGCGCTGACCGCGCTGGCCGCCAGCCTCGACGACGGCTTCGCCAAGGCCGTCTCCCTGCTCGCGAGCGCCACCGGCCGCGTCGTGGTCAGCGGCATGGGGAAGTCCGGCCATGTGGCACGCAAGATCGCGGCGACCATGGCCTCGACCGGCACACCGGCGCTCTATGTCCACCCGGCCGAGGCGTCCCATGGCGACCTTGGCATGATCATCGCCGGTGACGCGGTGCTGGCGCTGTCCAATTCGGGCGAGACACCGGAACTCGCCGACCTTGTCGGCCATGCCAAGCGCTTTGGCCTGCCGCTGGTGGGCATCACCGGCCGCGCCGGCAGCGCCCTCGCCCGCGCCGCGGATGTCGCCCTTGTGCTGCCCGAGGCGCCCGAGGCCTGCCCGATGGGCCTGGCGCCAACCACCTCGACCACGATGCAACTCGCCCTGGGCGACGCGATCGCGGTCGCGCTGCTGACGCGGCGCGGCTTCACCGCGGCGGATTTCCGCGTCTTCCACCCGGGCGGCAAGCTCGGCGCGCGGCTTTCCCGCGTGCGGGACCTGATGCACGGGGGGGCGGAACTGCCCCTCGCCCCGCCCGAGACACCCATGGACGCCGCCATCGTCGCCATGACGGCGCGGCGCTTCGGGTGCCTCGGCGTGCAGGGGGCGGACGGGAAGCTGCTCGGCATCATCACCGACGGCGACCTGCGGCGCGCGCTGGAAACCGGCGGCAGCCAGGCGCTGCTCGCGCGCACCGCCGCCGACGTCATGACCCGCGCCCCGCGCAGCGTGACGCCCGAAACCCTCGCGGCCGAGGCGCTGCACCAGATGAACGCGCGCTCCATCACCGCGCTCTTCGTGGTGGATGCCGAGGGGCGGCCGGTCGGCATCCTGCACATCCACGACCTCCTGCGGGCCGGTGTCGCATGAGCGGCAGCGAGGATCCCCGCCCTGGCCCGCCCGTCGCCCTGCGCGCGACCGGCGGGGCCACGCCGCCCCGGCGGATGCTGCCGCCCTCCCGCCGGCGCTGGGCGCCCTCGGCCGGGCAGATCGCCCGCCGCCGCATTCTCGTCCGCCTCGCCAAGTGGCTGCTGCCCGTGGTCGGCGTCGGCCTGCTGGTCGGCATTGCCGTCTGGCCCGAGCTCGACCGGATGGAGGATCGCGCCCGCGTCTCCTTCCGCCGCGTCATCCAGGCACAGCCGGACGCGATGCGGGTGGTCGATCCGCGCTACCAGGGCCTCGACGAGCAGAACCGCCCCTTCACCGTGACCGCCGGCGTCGCGGCACAGACCGATTCGCAGGACATCGTGGACCTCGAACGCCCGCGCGCCGACATCCTGCTCACCGACGGCTCCTGGGTGCTGCTGGAAAGCCGCGAGGGGCGTTTCGACAAGGCGCAGAACCGGCTCGACCTGAGCGGCGAGGTCACGCTCTGGCAGGATGGCGGCAACATGCTGGTCACCGAGGCGGCGGAGATCCAGTTGCACGAGGGCTCGGCCTCGGGCGACCGGCCGGTCGCCGCGCAGGGCCCCTTCGGCACGCTGGTCAGCGAAGGCTTCCGCCTGATCGAGCGCGGCCAGGTCGTGGTCTTCACCGGAAACGCCCGCGCGGTGCTGGAGGGTGGGCAGTGAGGCGCAGCCTTCTCGCGCTCGGCGCGCTGCTGCTTGGTGGTCCGGTCCTGGCGCAGAACCTCGATCTCAGCCAGGGCGGCCCGGTCGAGGTCACTGCCGTGGACGGCATCGAGTGGCGCCAGCAGGAACAGGTGGTGATCGCCCGCGGCCAGGCGCGCGCCACGCGCGGCGGCGTGACGGTCGAGGCCGACCGGCTGCTCGCCCGCTACCGCCCGCGCGGTGGGCAGGCCCCGGCCGCCGCCCGCGCGCCCGCGGAAGGTCCGGGCGGCGGCGGCGAGATCTGGCGCCTGGAAGCCGAGGGCAATGTCGTCGTCACCTCGGCGACCGATCGCGCCGAGGGCGACCGCGCCGTCTATGACATGGACCAGGCGGTGATGGTGATGACCGGCGGCGCGCTGCGCCTGACCACGCCGGACAACACGCTCACCGCGCGCGACAGCGTCGAATACTGGTCGCAGCGCCGCACGGCGGTGGCGCGCGGCAACGCGGTGGTGGTGACGAATGACGGCCGCCGCGTGCGCGCCGACACGCTCGTCGCGCATTTTGCGGAATCCGCCGCGCCCGGCGCCACGCGGCCGCAGCCGGCGGCGACGGCGCCGCGCCAGCCCGGCGCGCAGCCGGGCGGGCCGCAGCAGCCTTCTTCCATCGAGCGCGTCGAGGCCTTCGGCAATGTCGAGATCCGCACGGCGGAGGAAGTCGTGCGCGGCGACCGCGGCGTCTACGGCCCGAATTCGGGCCTCGCACGCTTGCTTGGGCAGGTGCGCATCACTCGGGGCGACAATACGCTCTCCGGCCAGGAGGCCATCGTGAACATGCAGACCGGCGTCGCGCGCCTCGTCTCCGCGCCCGGCGCGCGTGTCCAGGGGCTGGTGGTCCCGCAGGGCGGCCAGGGCCTGCCCGGCCCGGGCGGCGGCACGCCGCAGCCGGAGGCGCCGCGATGAGCGAGGCGCTGCGCGTGGTGGACGGCGCCGCGGGAACCGGACTGGTCGCGAAGGGCCTCGGCAAGCGCTACAAGAAGCGGCCCGTGGTGCGGAACGTCTCGATCTCGGTGAAGCGGGGCGAGGCGGTCGGGCTGCTCGGCCCGAACGGCGCCGGCAAGACCACGACCTTCTACATGATCACCGGCCTCGTGCAGCCCGACGAGGGCCAGGTGCTGATGGACGGGCACGATGTCACGACGCTGCCGATGTACCGGCGCGCGCGGCTCGGGCTCGGCTATCTGCCGCAGGAGGCGTCGATCTTCCGCGGCCTGAATGTCGAGGACAACATCCGCGCCGCGCTGGAAGCCGTCGAACCCGTGCGTGACCGGCGCGAACAGATGCTCGACGCGCTGCTGGCGGAATTCGGCATATCCCACCTGCGGCGCGCGCCCGCGCTGGCACTTTCGGGCGGTGAGCGGCGGCGCTGCGAGATCGCTCGCGCGCTCGCGACGCATCCGGCCTACATCCTGCTCGACGAACCGCTGGCCGGCATCGACCCGATCGCCGTGGGCGAGATCCGCGACCTGGTGAAGCACCTCAAGGATCGCGGCATCGGCGTGCTCATCACCGACCACAATGTGCGCGAGACGCTCGAGATCATTGACCGCGCCTACATCCTCCACGACGGGCAAGTGCTGATGGAAGGCAGCCCGCGCGACATAGTCGCGCATGAGGGCGTGCGCCGTGTCTACCTCGGCGAAAGGTTCAGCCTCTAACTTGCGCGCCGTGCATCAGGCCTCCACACCGACCCTGGATGCCCGGCGCGAAACCACGGCGCGGCGACCGATGCGGGGCGCCGGCTGATGTCCCTCGCCCCGCGGCTCGACCTCCGTCATTCACAGCAGCTGGTAATGACGCCGCAACTGCGGCAGGCGATCAAGCTGCTGCAATCCTCCAACCAGGATGTCACCGCCTTCGTCGAGGAGGAACTCGAGCGCAACCCGATGCTCGAGCGCGACGAGCGCGTGGAGCCCGGCCCCGATGCCGGCCGCAGCACCGACCCGCTGCTTGCGGCGCCCGAGTCACCCGACGCCGCGCAGGCCGCTTCGTCCGACGCGCTGCCTGCCGAGAATGCCGCGCCGCTCGATGTCGAGTGGGACAATGTCTACGACGCCGGCACGCCGCACACGGGCAGCGGCGGGCGGTCGGATTTCGAGGACGATCTCTCCGGCGTCGAGGCCATGGCCGCGCCGGCGCCGAACCTGCGCGAGCATCTCGGCGAGCAGGTGCGGCTGACCTTCGCGACGCCGCGGGACCGCGTGATCGCGGCGAACCTGCTCGCGCTGGTCGATCCGGCGGGGCGGCTCGCGGTGCCGGATGCGGTCATCGCCGCCGCGCTGGGCTGCGCGGAGGAAGCCGTCACCGCCGTGCGCCGCCGCATGCAGCGCTTCGATCCGGTCGGCATGTTCTGCGCCGACCTGCGCGAATGCCTGATGGTGCAGTTGCAGGAACGCAATCGCTACGACCCGGCGATGGCGGCACTGCTCGACAACCTGGAACTGCTGGCGAAGCGCGACCTGCGGACATTGCAGCGCCTGTGCGGCGTGGATGCGGAGGACATGGCGGAGATGGTGGCCGAGCTGCGGCGGCTCGACCCCAAGCCCGGTGCCTCCTTCGACGCGCCGGCGGCGCCGACGCTGGTGCCGGACGTGCTGATGCGGCGCGGCCCGGCCGATGGCTGGATCGTGGAGCTGAACCCCGAGACCATGCCGCGCGTCCTGCTGAACCGTGGCTTCCATGCGCGCGCCGTGGTCGGCGCGAAGTCGAAGGACGAGAAGGCCTGGGTGGCGGAGAAATTCCAGACCGCTTCGTGGCTCGTGAAGTCGCTCGAGCAGCGGGCCAACACCATCCTCAAGGTCTCGGCCGAAATCGTGCGCCGGCAGGATGGCTTCTTCCGCCACGGCATTTCCGGCCTGCGCCCGCTGATCCTGCGCAACGTGGCCGAGGAGGTGGGGATGCACGAGAGCACCGTCTCCCGCGTCACCTCCAACAAGGCGATCGCGACGCCGCGCGGCACCTTCGAGCTGAAGTACTTCTTCACCACCGCCATCGCCGGCGCGGCCGGCGGGGAGGCGGTGAGCGCCGAGGCCGTGCGGCACCGCATCAAGGCGATGGTGGGTGCCGAGGACGCCGAGGACATCCTCTCGGATGACGCGATCGTCGCCCGGCTGCGTGCGGAAGGCGTGGACATCGCCCGCCGGACCGTGGCCAAATACCGGGATGCGCTGCGGATACCGTCATCGGTGCAGCGCAAACGGGAGAAGGCCGTCCCGGCCTGATCCGACCTTGCCTGGGCGGCCCGCCCTGGAGATGCGGGCCGGCGATCGGTCGCCACGGGGCGGCCCCTCCCCTTCACTAGGGAAGGAGGGCACAGCCCCATGCATGTCACTGTCGCAGGCAAGCAGGTCGAAACCGGCGAGGCGCTGAAGGTCCACGTCCGCGACGGCCTCGATATGATCACGCGGAAGTACTTCGACCATGCGCTGGAAGCGAACGTGACCTTCCATCGCAGTCGCGCGCATTTCGCCTGCGATATCAACCTCAAGGCCGGCCGGGGCCTGACGATGCGGGCGGAAGGCGAAGGCGTCGACGCCCATCGCGCCTTCGACGAGGCGGCCGAGCACTTGGCCAAGCGCCTGCGGCGCTACCGGCGCCGCATGAACGAACACGCCCGCTCCGCCGCGCCCGATCGCGGGGCGCCCGCCGAGGCGGCCCCCCAGGGCCGCGAGCGCGTGCTGCGCGCGATCGAGGAGGAGGAGGAGGCGCCCGCGCCCAACGGCGCCGACCACGGCGCCATCATCGCCGAGCACCCCGCCGACATCACCTTCCTCACGGTGGGCGAGGCGGTGATGCGCATGGATCTCGCCCACGTGCCGGTGCTGATGTTCCGCAACAAGGCGACGCGCGCGCTGAACGTGGTCTACCGGCGCACGGACGGGAACGTGGGATGGATTGATCCCGAATTCGGCTAAGTATCGGTTAGCAATCCGGCGTAATGCTGATCGCGGGGGGCATCCCGCCGCTGGGTGCCCCCTTTTCCTCGAAGGCGATCGTAGTCTGCATATGCTGTCCGACCAGCAGGTTCATCCTACCCCTGATCTCGACTCGACTCCGTCGCTGCTCGTGCGGCTCCGGAACCTCCGCTTCCAGCCAGACTGGCGGCGTGACGGCATGCATCCGCTCCACGACGCCCTGGCCGGCGAATTCGCCGCAGCCGCGCAGGACTGGCCCGCGGAATGTCGCGCCGAGGCCGAATGGCTGCTGGCGACCATGCGGATCGACGTTCTCGCCGCCCTCGCGGGGGCGTGCCGTCTCGCCGGGCTGTCGCAGGCGCGCCGCGCCGAGGCCATCACCGCCATCCTCGCCATCACCACCCGCTGGCGCGTGATCGAGGCCAGGTATCCGGGCGCCGAGAAGGACGCCGTCCGCGACGAGGCGAAGCGGATCCTGCGCGGCCTGGCGGAAGCGCTGCCGCAGATTCCGGCGCCGCGCATCGGCATCGCCCGCATCCTTTCGGTGGAAGGCAACCCCGACGCCGCCCTCGAGGCACTGGAAGGCGCCGGGCCGGGCGGCCGGAACCTCGCCTCCGAATACCTGCTGATCCTGACCAGGGCGCTGGCCGACAGGCACGGGGCCCGCATGCTGCACCGGGCCCTGAACGTGCCGGAATGGATCGTCGCGGCGGCGAAGGAGGATTGGCGCATCTTCCTGCTGCACCGCGCGGTCACGCTCGGCACGATCGCGGCGCAGCAGCGCCTGCGCGACGGATACCTCGAGGCGGATCCCGCCTACGGGGCGGCGCTGGCGCTGGTCACGACCGCCGACCGCGACGTCGAGGCGCGGTGCCGGGACCTGATCGCCGAGGTCCGGGCGCTCCCGCCCCGGGAGGAGGCGACCGCGCTCTGGCGGACCATCCGGGAGCCCCTGCTGCTGTATTCCATGCTCGAGGATGCGGAGCGGGCGCGGATCCTGCTGCTCGACGAGACGATGCGCCTGGCGGAGGCCACAGCCGGCACGGAGGGTTTCGACTTCCAGACGATCTCCTGCGCGCACACGCTGCTGCCCTGTTGCGAGCGGCTGTGGACGGATGCCGCCTTCCGGCGGGAGCGGGCCGCGGCGCTCGCCGGCCTACTGCGGCGGATCGACCACCCGCGGCGGGACCTGTTCCTCGGATACTTCGCCTTCATGATGGAGGACTACGCGGCGGCGAAGGACGCCTTCGCCGTGGCGACGAAGACCTCCCCCCATGCCATCGGGGCCTCCACCTACATCGACTTCCGCAGCGTGCCGGCCATCCTGCACGCGGCGGGGGAGGATGCGACGCCGGCGCCCGCCTTCACGGTGCTGTCGCCGCGCCCCGCGGTGCGCAACGGCCCGCTGGTCGCGATCAGCGCCAATGACCGCTACCTGCGCCGGCACGCGGTCCATTATGCGCAGCAACTCAGGCGACGGAGCCGGGAGGGGAACCTCCACGTCCACCTGATCGGTGACCCGGAAGCGGAGCAGGAGACGCTGCAAAGCCTCGCGCGCATCCTTCCCGGATATCGCGTGACCCTCACCAGCGAGCCGGTCACGGTCAACGAGCCCTACTACTTCGCGACCGCCCGCATGCTGCGGATGGCGCAGCTGTGCCGCATCGCGCCCGCGCGGCCCCTGCTCGTCACGGACATCGACAGCACGCTGCGGGAACCGGCTGCCGACTTCGTCGCGCGGAAGCTCGGAACCGCCGATGTCGGGCTGGCACTCCGGTCACAGGTCACGGTCGGCCACCACTGGCGCGTTGCCGGCCTGGCGAACGTCTATCCGCGGGCCGTACCGTGGCAGACCGTCGCCGCCTGGGCGATCGCGATCGCGCCGACCGCGGGCGGGCGGCGCTTCGCGGAGATCCTGTCGCGGGTGGCGGCGGAAGGCCTGCGGCGCGCCGCCGCGGATGCATCGGGGCCGCGCTGGATGATCGACCAGAACATCCTCTTCGCGGCCTACGCGCATGCGGTCACGTTCCGTCCCGGGATCCGCTTCGCCGATGTCGGCTCGCCGCTGGACCTGCCGCCGTCGGAACTGCCGGAAGATGTGCCGCCGCCTCGGGGCCGCCACTGGATAGCGGCGGACTGACCCGCATCACGGCGCATGCCCGCGAGCCTTGCTGATGTCGTCATCGGCCAGGCCCGGCCGCATGGCGCGCGGGGCCGGCGGGGCGGCCGGGTTCGCATGGGCGTCGCGATGCGAGGCCCATCGGCGCCCCCGCGCGCGAAACCAAGGACCCTGAAACCGAGCCAGTCGAAAGGTTGCCGGCATCATGCCGGAGCCGCCCCGCCGGGCTTGCCGATCGACGCAAGGACACGACGCCGAAGGGATCGCATCGCGACCCGCCAGAACGGCGGCATGCTCTCATCGTCCAGCATGGCTCCCAGCACCTGGGCGGCGCTCGCGCGACCGGCGGCATCCTCCAGCACGGACGGATCGGCGAGCAGGACGGCCAGGGCCGGCAGTCCATGGCCGCCCATGGCGAAACGCCGGCCGAGTTCGATCCGCACCGGCCCCGGCAATTCGGCCGCGGCCGCCTGGGCCGCCGCCTCGGCCACCGCCGCGGGCTCTCCGAGCGCCAGCGCGGCGTGCGTCGTCGCGGTGGCGAGGCGCGGCGTGTTCGCCGTGGCGGGCATGCGCGCCGCGACGTGCAGCACGGCCTGCCAGTCGCCACGCTCCGCGGCCGACAGCAGCCGGCGGGAAAGCTGTTCCAGGGCCGAGGCGCGCCACCCGATCGCCAGGGCCCGGTCGCGTTCCCGTTCGGCCTCCATCCGCTGGCGATCCAGCAGCGCCGACGGCGTGCCGAGGGCGGCCGCACCGGCCCAGAGCGTCCCGGCCAGCGTCGTGCGCCCGCGCACGGTGGCGGCGGCCGCCATCGCCGTATGCCAGGCGCGCGATGTCCGCCGCCGGGCGCGCAGCACATCGCGGATGCCCTGTGCATCCCGCGCGAGCAGCAGTTCCAGCACGCGGCCCAGGACCGCGGTGGAAGTCAGCGCACCGATCACGCCGTGGCGCATGTGGGGCAGCCAGATGCGGGACACGCGATCCCGGGCGCCGAGCAGATCGACGTGCCGACGGTCCGGCGCGAAATGCGGATCGGCCACGACGACAGGGAATTCGCAGAGATCCCCGGGGCGAACGCGCATCCCCTGGTGCAGGCCGGGGTCGAAATGCGCCCGGTATCGCAGGTCGCGCGGCACGTCCCTCGGGTCGATCGAAACCTGCGGCGCGACCGCGAGAGCCGCGTCGAGCCCAAGCAGCCGGCCATGTTTCAGGGCGGCATAACCGCCCATGCTGTAGCCGTAGCCGACGGCCGGGCCGCGCAGGGTCGCGCGCACCCGCGGCGCCGCACGGGCGACGACTTGTTCCGGAAACCAGTTCGAGGCCTTGGCAACGAAGCCGATCGCCTCGAGGCCGAGCGCCCCGATGGGCGGGCCGGCCCAGATGCGCATGCCGTCCGGACGCAGCATGAACCCGCCGAAGGTGACGACCGTGAAAGCCGACCTGCCGGGCCGGTGGACCACGAGGATTTGCTCGTCCTCGAAGACGACACGCGGCGGTGCCGGCGGCGCGCCGGTCATGCCGGCGCCCGGGTGCCGCCGCCCCGCCGCCGCGGGTTCAACCGCCACAGGAGATGCCACGCCATCGCGGCGACGGGTCGCGGGATGTGGTGGCTGCGCAGGCAGGCTTGCAGGACGGGCACGGCATCCGGATGTGCATGCGTCGCCGGATCGGCCAGCAGCACCGCGAGGGCCTCCGCCCCGCGCCCCCCTTCCGCCAGCCCGCGCGCGCAGGCGAGGCGAGTGGCAGGGTCGAGTTCCGCCTGCGCCAGGATGGCGGCGGCGCGGGCCGCGGCGGCGGGGGTGTGGATCTCAAGGGCCGTGGCAGTGAGCGAACCGGCGTCGCGCGGGTCCCGGAACACCTCCCCGGGCGCCGGCGCGCGCGCCAGCAATGCGCGCCACCGGTCCGCCAGCGCCCCGGCATCCATGCCGCCGAGGCTTCCCGGCGCGCCCGATGCATCAGCCTCGCCCGACAGCCGGCACCCTCCCGCATGTCCTGGGAGAGAACAGACCAGATTCGGCGTCAGTGCACCAGCGCCGCACCCATCCCGTGCTGCCGGATCGCCGCCGTCGCCAGGTCGAGGCTCGGCGCGGCGCCGATCGGCGTGCCGTCCGCAGCGTGGATCGACACGGCCTTCCGGCCGTTCACCACCACAGGCCGCGCATAGGCGATGCGCGCCGCGCCGTAGCGCGCCCAGGCGAGGGGCGAGAGGGACCGCAGAGCCTCGGCGGACAGCACATCCTCGTCGCGCTGCTCCTCCTCGCGCTCGTCTTCGTCGCGGTCGATGTCGTTGTCGGTCATTGCGTTGTCTCCTTCCGGCACGTCCCGAAGGCCCGTGCGGATATTCCGTCCCGGATGGGCCCGGATGCGATGAAGGGGTTCAGCCCCTGTCGGGGCTGCCCTCCACGATCGTCGTAGCGCCATTGCCGCCGGCGCCGATGCGGATGGTCTTCACCCGGCTCTCGGGCTGGGGGCGCTTCAGTTCGATGTGCAGCAGGCCGTTGTCGAGCCAGGCGCCTTCCACATCCATTCCCTCGGCCATCACGAAGGCGCGCTGGAACTGGCGCGCGGCGATGCCGCGATGGAGGAAGACGCGCCCCTCAGTGTCGTCGCCCTGCCGGCCGCGGATGACGAGCTGGTTGTCCTCCTGCGTGATCTGCAGGTCGTCCATCGCGAAGCCGGCGACGGCGAGCGTGATCCGCAGGCGGTTCTCGCCAAGCTGCTCGATGTTGTAGGGCGGGTAGCCGTCGGCGTTCTTGCCGACCCGGTCGAGCATCTGCTCGAGGTGGTCGAAGCCGAGGAACAGGGGCGAGCCGAAAAGCGACTGGCGAGACACGGCAACAAGCCTCCTCATCCGAGAGCGAAGCGGTCGGCGGGACCCGAAGCATCCCGCCTGCACGTGATTTTGGCGGTCGGCCGGGCGGTTGCAAGGGGGGTGGGCGAGGGCTACATGCGCGCATTCCCGCCATGACAGACACCTCCACCCTGCCGATCCTGCTCGTTCCCGACCCGCGGCTGCGCGCCAGGGCGAAGCCGATCGGACCCGGCGACGCCGAGCGCGTGCGCGACCTGGCGCCGCGCATGCTGGCCGCGATGTACGCCGCGCCGGGCATCGGCCTGGCCGCGCCGCAGGTCGGCGAATTGCTGCGCCTGGTCGTGATCGACCTGCAGAAGGACGAGCAGCAGGACCCGGTCGTGCTGGTGAACCCGGAGATCGTGGCCGCCAGCAAGGAACTGGCGACGCGGGAGGAAGGCTGCCTGTCCCTGCCCGGCCAATACGCCGAGGTGACGCGGCCGGCGGTGGTGAAGGTCCGCTACCAGGACCTGACCGGCGCGAAGCGCGAGATCGAAGGCGAGGGGCTGATGGCCGCCTGCCTGCAGCACGAGATCGACCACCTCGATGGGGTGCTGTTCGTGGACTACCTGAGCACGCTGAAGCGGAACATGCTGCTGAGGAAGCTCGTGAAGGAGCTGAAGGCGAAGCAGCGGGATTGAGGGGCTGACGGGGAAGGCCTCACGCTCCCCGAACCCCTCGTTCTTCTCAGGGAGTGCCCTGCCCTCCCCGAACCCCTCGTTCTTCTCAGGGAGGGCTCTGCCCTCCCCGAACCTCACGTTCTTCTCAGGGAGGGCTCTGCCCTCCCCGAACCCCTCGTTTCTCTCAGGGAGGGCTCTGCCCTCCCCGAACCCCTCCGGCCAAAGGCCGAAAGGCCTTTGGAAACCTATTTTTCGGGAACGACCGAGCCGATGTGGTGCGCCCCAGGTGATGGTTTCCAAAGGCCTTTCGGCCTTTGGCGGGGAGAGGTCCGGAGAGGGGCGGCGCCCCTCTCCGGGAACTGACGCATGCGCCTCGCCTTCATGGGCAGCCCGGACTTCGCCGTCCCCGCCCTGCGCGCCCTGCACGCCGCCGGCCACGAGATCGCCGCCGTCTATGCCCAGCCGCCCCGCCCCGCCGGCCGCGGCCAGCGCGAAACGCCCTGCCCCGTCCACCGCGCCGCGCTGGACCTCGGCCTGCCGGTCCGCACGCCCGCCCGGCTGAGGCGCGACGCCGCGGAGCATGAGGCCGTCGCCGCACTGAACCTCGATGCCGCGATCGTCGCCGCCTACGGCCTGATCCTGCCGAAGCCGATGCTGGATGCGCCGAGGCGCGGGTGCCTGAACATCCATGCCTCCCTGCTGCCGCGCTGGCGCGGCGCGGCGCCGATCCATGCCGCGATCCTGGCGGGCGACGCCGAGAGCGGCGTGACCATCATGCGCATGGAGGAAGGCCTCGACACCGGCCCCATGCTGCTGAAGGAAGCGACGCCGATCGGGCCTGAGACGACCGTGCAGGCGCTGCACGACGCGCTGGCGGAGATCGGCGCGCGGCTGGTCCTGCGCGCGCTGGACGAGGACCCGCGCGCCGTGCCGCAGCCGGAGGAAGGCGTCACCTACGCACCCAAGCTCACGAAGGAGGATGGCCGCCTCGACTGGTCGCAGCACGCCGCCGCGCTGGAACGCCGCGTGCGCGCGCTGAACCCCTGGCCCGGCACCTTCTTCACCCATGGCGGGGAGCAGATCCGCGTGCTCTCCGCAAGCGTCGAGCCCGGTTCCGGCGCGCCCGGCACGCTGCTGGACGGCGCGGCGCTGGTCGCCTGCGGCAGCGGCGCGCTGCGCCTGACGCGGCTGCAGCGGCCAGGGCGCGCGGCGATGGACGCCGACGCCTTCCTGCGCGGCTTCGCGCTGCCGGCAGGCAGCGTGATCGGCTGATGCCCTCCTACGCGCTCCTGCTCGAATACGATGGCGCGCCCTTCGTCGGCTGGCAGCGCCAGGCGGAGGGGCTGTCCGTGCAGCAGGTGCTGGAGGAAGCGGCGGCGCACCTGAACGGCGGGGAAGTCCCTACCCTCACCGCGGCTGGCCGCACCGACGCCGGCGTGCATGCGGAAGGCCAGGTGGCGCAGGTGACGCTGTCCGCCGACCTGCCGCCCGAACGGGTGAAGGAAGCACTGAACTTCCATACCCGCCCCCACCCCGTCGCCGTGCTCGGCGCCGCGCCGGTGCCGGAGGGCTGGTCCGCGCGCTTCTCGGCCACCGGGCGGGCGTATCGGTATCGGATCCTGAACCGCCGCGCGCGGCCGGCGCTCGACCTCGGGCGCGTGTGGCACGTGCAGCGGCGGCTCGATGCGGCAGCGATGCACGAGGCGGCGCAGATGCTGCTCGGCAAGCATGATTTCTCGGCCTTCCGCGCCGCCGCCTGCCAGGCGAAGTCGGCGCTGCGCACGCTGGACCGGCTCGATGTCTCCCGCTTCGGGGACGAGGTGGTGGTCGTCGCCGAGGCGCGGTCCTTCCTGCACCACCAGGTGCGCAACATGGTCGGCACGCTGGCCGAGGTCGGCGCGGGCAAGCGCCCGGCCTCCTGGCCGCGCAGCATCCTGGATGGGCGCGACCGCACCCGCGCGGGCATGACCGCGCCGGCCGAGGGCCTCGTCTTCACCGGGGTGCGCTACGCGGAACCGATCGACTGGCGCTGATCAGCCCGCGCCGAGCCGCACCGCCAGGCCCGACAGGAACAGCGCGATGCCGAAGTCCAGCGCCACGAACCCCGCCGCGCGCAGCCCGCTGATGCCGAGCGTCGCGCGCGCCGCGAACCATTGCAGCCACACCGCATAGCCAAGGCCGAGCAGCCCGAGCGTGTCCGCCACCGTCGCCGGCAGGCCGAACAGCACCGGCACGGTGAGCAGCGTGATGACCACGTACTGGACCAGGTTCACCCAGTTCCATGCGGCGATGAAGCGCGGCCACAGCGCCTTGCGCCCCATCGCCTCGACGATCGGGATGGAGGCCAGCGCGAAGGCGGGCCAGGAGCAGGCATAGGCGAGCAGGTCCGCGGCCAGCGCGCGCAGCGCGTCCGTCTCGGGCGGCGTCTCCGGCCCGGCCAGGCCACGCATGAGCAGGAACAGCGGCAGGCAGAACAGGGCGGCGAGGAAGGACGCGCGGGCGTCCTCCATGGTCGGCGCGAAGGCCGCCGCACCCGCCGCCCTGCCGCGGGCCAGGAGCAGCGCGCCCGCAATGCCGCGCGCCACCGGGCCGGCCGGCAGGGGGGAGGTGCCGCTCAGCCGAGAAGTTCCTCGAGCACCACGCGGTAGGTGGCTGCGAGGCGGCGCAACTCCTCGACCGGCGCATATTCGTTCACCTGGTGCAGCGCCGCGCCGACGGCGCCGAATTCCGCCACCGGGCAATAGCGGGCAATGAAGCGCGCATCCGAGGTGCCGCCGCCGGTGTCGAGCGCCGGCTCCACGCCCGTGCTGCGCAGGACGGCGCGGGAAAGCGCATCCACGAAGGGACCGGGCCTGGTGAGGAAGCTCTCGCCCGAGCAATCCGCCTGCAGGTCGTAGCGGCAGCCGGCGGCCTTGAGCGCGGCGTGCAGGCGCTCGGTCAGGGAGGCGCTGCTGTGCAGGTCGTTGAAGCGGATGTTCAGCATGGCCCGCGCGGTGGCGGGGATGACGTTCGACGCGGTGTTGCCGACATCGAAGCCGGTCACCTGGAGCGTGGTCGGCGGGAAGAACTCGCTGCCATGGTCGAGCGGTGCCGCCAGCAGCGGCCCGAGGGCGGCGACCAGCCGGTGCACGGGGTTGTCCGCCAGCGCGGGATAGGCGCTGTGCCCCTGCTTGCCGTGGACGGTGATGTGCCCCGTCAGGCTGCCGCGGCGGCCGATCTTGATGGTGTCGCCGAGCGCCTTGCGGCTGGTCGGTTCGCCCACCAGCGCCATGTCCGGGATCTGGCCGTTGGCCTGCATCCATTCCAGCACGCGCGCCGTGCCGTCCACCGAGCGCGCTTCCTCGTCCCCCGTGATGAGCAGCGAGATCGAGCCCGCATGGCTGGGCTTCGCGGCGAGGTAGTCGGTCAGGCCCGCGATGAAGGCGGCGATGCCGCCCTTCATGTCGCAGGCCCCGCGGCCATAGAGCATGCCGTCCCGCACCACGCCCGAGAACGGATCATCCGACCACGCCGCCACGTCGCCGGGCGGCACCACGTCGGTGTGCCCGGCGTAGCAGAAATGCGGCCCGCCGCTGCCGCGCCGGGCAAACAGGTTGTCCACCCGGTAGTCGTCCGGCCCATAGGCGAGCCGCGTGCAGGCGAAGCCGAGCGGTTCGAGCGCGCGCTGCACCACGTTGAGCGCGCCGTCATCGGCCGGGGTCACCGACCGGCAGCGGATCATGGCCTGGGCGAGAGGGACGGGGTCCGTCGCGGTCATGTCGGGCGCCTCCGTTCCTCGCGCCGGGATCGGCTGCGCGTCAGTCGCGCAGCAATTCGTTGATCGCCGTCTTGGCGCGCGTCTGTGCGTCCACGCGCTTGACAATGACGGCGCAGTAGAGCGAGGGGCCCGGCGAACCGTCCGGCAACGGCTTGCCCGGCAGCGAGCCCGGCACGACGACCGAGTAGGACGGCACGCGGCCGATGAAGACCTCGCCCGTCGCGCGGTCGATGATCTTGGTCGAGGCACCGATGAAGACACCCATCGACAGCACCGCGCCGCGCTCGACGATGACGCCCTCGGCCACTTCCGAGCGGGCGCCGATGAAGCAGTCGTCCTCGATCACCACCGGGTTGGCCTGCAACGGTTCGAGCACGCCGCCGATGCCGACGCCGCCCGAGATGTGCACGTTCTTGCCGATCTGCGCGCAGGAACCGACGGTCGCCCAGGTATCGACCATCGTGCCTTCATCGACATAGGCGCCGACATTCACGAAGGAGGGCATCAGCACGACGTTCTTCGCGATGTAGGCCGAGCGGCGCACCACGGCGCCCGGCACGGCGCGGAAGCCGGCCTCGCGGAAGCGGTTCTCGCCCCAGTCGGCGAACTTCAGCGGCACCTTGTCATAGGCCCCGGCGGCGGTGTCCATCGGCGCGGAATCGACGAGGCGGAAGGAGAGCAGCACCGCCTGCTTCAGCCACTGGTTGACATGCCAGCCGCCCTTGCCGTCCGGCTGCGCGACGCGCGCCTTGCCGGAATCGAGCGCCTCCAGCGCCTCCTCCACCGCCGCGCGGTCGGAACCGCCGGTCGCGGAGTTCACGCGGTCGCGCACCTGCCACAGCGATTCGATGCGGGCCTGAAGGGCGGTGGTGTCCATGGGCGCGACGGTCTCCGGCAATCTTGAACGGCCCGGTTCCTTGAGGCCCCGGCGCCGGGCTGTCAACGCGCCTGATGCCGGCCGGCCCTGCCGCTGGCCGGTATCAGAGTCGCGGCTTCGCGCGCGACCGCCCCACCAGCCCCGTGCACCCTGCCGTTCGCCTTGCCGATGACGGGACCATCGGCAAGGCCCGGCGGCGTGACGCTAACGCCGGATTCACCGGACCGGCGGTTCCATGCCGGGCATGAACTCGGCGCTCCACCCAGACGACTGGTCGGTGACGGTGCCGCCTGCGGCTGCGGCCTCGGCGGCGCTGCACGGCGCGTTGCTGGAATCGCGCCAGCGCTGGCAGGACCTCGCCGGCCTCGGCGCCGACCTGGTGTTCGAGACTGACAATGCCGGGCGCTTCACCTTCCTCTGGCCGGAAACGGTGCTCGGCCACCGCGCCGCGGGGCTGCTGGGGCGGCGGGCGGATTCACTGCTGCTCGGCGCGGGCCCGAGCCCCTTCGACCTGCGCCAGGCGGTGCGCAACCACCGCGCCTGGGTGGCGGATGCGGCAGGGCGGCCGCGCTGCCTCTCGCTCTCCCTGGTGCCGCTGGGCGACGTGCGCGGCGGCTTCATCGGGCTGCGCGGCGCCGCGCATGACGTGACCCAGCAGGAGGCCGCCGCCGCCGCCGCCGCCGCGGGGCTGCGCCGCGCCGCCATGCTCGATGCGCTGGCCGAGACGGTGCGCCTGACGGGCACCGCGCGCGAAGCGGTGGACAGCGGCCTCGCCGGGCTGCGGGAGACGCTCGGCTGCGCCGGCACGGCGATGATCGTGCCCGCCGAGGCTGGCCCGGAGGTCGCCGCCGCCACGGCCGACCTGCCGCCCGGCCTGCTGGCCGCCGGCGGCCCGGCCCTGGCCACCGGCCAGGACTGGCTCGGCCCGCTCGCGGACGGCAGCCCGGCCGCGCTGCTGCACCACCATGGCAGGCTACCCGCCTGCTCCCTGCTCGCCGCGTGGCGGGAACCCGGCAACCGCGCCTGGGACACGGAGGACCTCGCCGTGCTGCGCTCCATGGCCGCCATGCTGGGCGCCACGCTCGGCTTCGGCCGCATGCAGCAGGAGCTGGAGCGCCAGGCGAACACCGATCCCTTGACCGGCCTCGCCAACCGCCGCGCCTTCCTCGATGCGCTGGAGGCGCGGCTGGCCTCCCGGCCGGCAGAAGGCGGGGCCCTGGTCTTCCTCGACCTCGACAACCTCAAGCCGCTGAACGACCGCCACGGGCACGAGGCCGGCGACGCCGCGCTGCGCGCCACCGCCCGGCTGTTGCGGGACGGCGCCGGCCCGGACGACATCGCCGGCCGCTTCGGCGGGGACGAGTTCACCCTCTGGATCGCCGGCGCCGATGCCGCGGCGGCGAGCGCGAGGGCCGCGGCCCTGCT
>NZ_JAAEDM010000036.1 GCF_018129065.1 Neoroseomonas soli
GATCTCAACGCGCTCGATGGGCTTCGACATAGGCGTGCGCCTAGGCTTGAACCTAGGCCCTCCGGGCTATGCCGCCTGTCCGGTCGAATTGGGGGCCGCTCCAGACCTCGCGCGCGCGCTCTGCGGCGGTGCCCCCGTCACGCAGCGCCAGGGAGCAGGCATGCAGGCCGTCCGCCATTGCACCCGCACCCGCCACGCCGCGCGGCTCGGCGGCGCGCTTTGCCCGCGCGCCGTCATGCGCCGGCCGGCCCCATTGCTCCCGAACCGGGCCGGCCGGCGCTCCCCGCAACGCGTGCCACGGAGCCCCCATGCCGCCCACCACCGCGCCGCCGCCGGCCGGCTCAACACCCGCCCGCCTCGGCTTCCCCGATCCCCGCATCGACTTCGCGCCGCCGCCGTTCCTCGTTCCGGTTGAGCAGCGCGAACCCCTTCGCCAGCAGCAGGCCGCCGCCGACCGCGCGCTCGCCGCGATCTGGCGCTCCCTCGATCCACCGCTGCACAACGCCACGCCACCGCGCGTCGTGATCCGCGCCATCGGCTTTTGGCCCGTGTGGGCGCGGCACACGATCTACGACTTCCCGAACCTCACCGTGACGCTACCCGCCGCCGGCACCGCCGGCTACGACCACGACGACGCGCGCAATCACTTCGGCGTCGGCGTCACCGCGCATGCGCTCGCGGCCCTGCTGGTGCGCGCGGCCGTGCTGCTTTGGGAAACCGCGGACAATCCAGACGGCCGCGCCGTGGTGGAACGCTGCCCCGCCGACGCTGCGCGGCTCTCGTGGCGCGCGGCCGTGCGGGGCGCCCATCGCGCGATTTTCGGCGAAGCGTTGCCGCCCGACACCGACCTTGAACGCTGGCCGCTCGACGCGGGCGCGGAGGCCGCCGCGCTGCTCGCCGCCATCGCGGCGACGTTCGCGGGACACCTGGCACCGCCGGCCCGCTACGTGGAGCGCGAACCCGGCGTGCTGGCGCTGCTGATCCACGGCCCCGACGACGAAGCCGAACGCGCAGCCGATGCGGTGCGCGCGATGCGGTGGATGGCAGACGCATCGGAAGCGGAGGAGTGCGCGGCATGAGCACGACGGAGAAGAAGGCAGCGCCGAAGATCGACAAGAACACGGAGGCGCTGCTCACTGGCATCCACCGCTACTTGCACGAAGAACTCGACAAGGCGCGTGCGCAACTCCGGGCCGAAGTTGCAGTGTTGCGCGCCGACCTCACGGCAACGCGCAGCGAACTCGCTAACGCCCGCGCCGAACTCGCGGCCGTGCGTGCCGAGGTTGCCGCGCAACGCAGCGCCGGCATCACCAGCCCCGCGCGCCGCCTCGCGAATTCGCTCCACCCGGCCACCGCGCCGCGCATCTGACAACGGAGAACGATCCTGTGCCCTACGACCCATCCAACCGCACCGGCATCCTGCACCGTCAGGCGCAGATCAAGCAGCGCGCACTCGCCGGAATCGCGCGCACCGCGCCCATCGCGCGCCGGGCGGCAGCGCATACACCGCCGCAGTCGCGTGGCCCGTCGCCGATGGTGTGGCGCGCCGCCGATGCCTGTGCTGCCGAACTGCTGCGGCGCAACGCCGGACGCTCGCCGCGCGGCCCGCATTGGCGGCTCGCGATTACGAAGGAGCCGAAGGGTGGCAGCATCGTCCTCGGCGTCGCGGAGTCCGCGTGCGGCGATGCAGTGGTGTTGCTCATCGACAGCAGCGGCAATCTGCGGGACGCCGATAGCAAGAGGCTGCTCAGCGTCGATGAGGTGGAGCAGCGGATGCGGGGGTGAGGTGCGGTGCCTGGACCGGTGGCGTTCAGGCCGGCTAACCTCCCCATATCGCTCTGTCCAACGTCCGATCGAGAGAATCGTATCGCGATTTGGAGCAGTTGTGCCGGCTGGAATCCGCACCTGGACGATCCATCTTGCCCTGCACTCGCAAATCGAACCTACTGAGACCATGGTGACAGACCCAACCCTCAGCGAGGCTGCCGTAAAGGTCGTCTGCGAAGACGCCCCTTATGTCATAGCCGGAATGAACGAATTCACAGCCAAGACCTTCCGCACGAGGGGAGGACGGCTTGGAAGCGGCATGGGCAGCCTCCTTGAGGCGCTCTGGGTCTACTACATGAACAACACCCTGGCGGGCCAAGGCGGCATTGCGCGCGAGTGCGAGTTCGTCTGGCTCCCCGACCACCAACCCGCTGACTTCGCCTGTATCATCCGCAAAGCCGATTGGAAGCCAGAATCGCGCGAAGGCGAGCTCTTCCGCGTCGAAGCTAAGTCGATGAACCTAGGCGTCGATGAGGCCAAAGGTCACTTCACCAACCTCGTCTCCGAAACTAGCCGGTTTGACCACCTGCTGGTGCTTCTGTGGTCCTGGACCGAGCACGACAAGCACTACGTCTGGCCGAAGGTCCACAGCTACTTCCTAGGTCCCTCGCTCCCGATCATTCGCATGCGGGACCGGCTGCACCTCGCAAGAGGCGGGAGCTTCGTGGAGACGGGTGCCTGCCCGGACGGATGCTCCTCAGCCAAGTGCACGCACGTCGGCGAGCCCCTCAACGAGTCCGGAAAGCGCGAACGACGCTCAGGGCCGGCGACCCGCAAACCGAAAGGCGTGGACTATGCGGCCAACTTCGGTGGTCTAGTGCGCATGCTCAAGACAAGCGGCAAGGAGGCGAGCAGCGTTTTCCGCGAGATGCGAGCGGACAACACCGTTTGCCACCAGTACATCAGCCTGATCCACGAGTTTTACCCCGATGAAGAGCTGAACCAGTACGGGGTCAGCGAGTGGAGATCTTTTGCCAAGTCGCTCGGCATATCGGAGGCTGGAGACAAGGGAGAGATTCGGGACGCAATCAGTCAGAGCGTTCCCGACTACCGCGACAGACTGCGAACCTTCTTCGCGCCACGTTAGTTCGGACCCTGGTCCACCTCCAACTTGTCGCTGCCGGCGATCAGCGCTTGGCTGAGGCCCTCCAACATAAGCGCCGGCAGCGCCTCCACGCGGCGCCGCAACCCGATCAACTCCCGCTCCAATTCTAGAAGCTGTGCCGCCATGCGGTGCTGCACGTCGAGCGGCGGCACGGGGATGGGGATACTCAGCAGGTCGCCCGTGTTGATGCGCGGCAGCGCGGCGCCGCCGCGAAAACGGCCGATCTGATCCGTGACAAAGCTAGTTGTGAGGACGTGGCGCAGAAACCGCGGCACCACGACCCCTTCCAAGGCGATCAGCACGACAAACTCCGTCGAGCAGATGCCCTCCTCTACCTCGCCCTCCGCGAGATAGACCTTGTTCAGCTCCGGCCGCATGCGCCCGAACAGCACATCTCCCTTCCGGAATACCTTCGATCTCGATTTGACGCTGTTCGCCGGACGCTGAGCGAACTCGACAAGCTCACCTGAGCCCGAGCGCACGTGCTCCAGACCGAGGTAGGAAATGGGCTGATCGCCAAGCTGCTGAGGGTCGGTCGCTCCCTGCCGCTCGCGCACCACGTCGCGCAGCGTTTGCATGGGGAAGGCTGAGGCCGCCGAAAATCCTGTCTTGGCGAAGTAGGACACAACCCAACGTCCGGCCTCGCGAAGCTGGCCGCTTGGAACCCTGCCCGCCCACATCACCAGCCCTCCTCGTTGATGAACTGAACGAATGCTTCTGCCGCAACGGTCAGTTCACTGCCCTGAATGGTGCGGCCTGCGGCGTCGTGCCCGACGTTAGTGATGTCCGCCATGAAGACCGGGTAGTCCGCCTCTGCCCGCTCCCCGTGCTCCATCTTCCGCACGATGAGCACGCTCGTTTTGATGTTCGCCCCAAAGGGGGTGAACGTCTCGATAGGCAAACTGACGATCCCCCTAACCCGGGTCGTGCTCCACAACCAGTCGCGGGCGTAGCTCGTGCTGCGGTTACCAAGGACGCTGTCGGGCAGCACAATGGCAAGCCTGCCTCCGGGTCGGAGCAGCTGCACGCACCGTTCCAAGCCGACGATCTCCAACGGCAAAGTGCCCCTGCGCCCTTGCCCAATCTCGAAGGGACCGAGTTGCGCGATTGCCTCCGCCGGCAGGTCGGACCCGAACGGTGGGTTGGTCATAATCAGGTCGAACGATCCCTCGTGCAGGTCTGGGTAGTTCTCGAACGGCAGCAGGGCATCGACGCACCGAATGTTGCTGTGGCCGTCTCCGTGAAGGCGCATGTCGGTCATGGCGACGCGCACCATGCGGTCGCTCTTCTCGATTCCGTGGAGTCGGGTGAAGGCGAATTCGTGAAAAGCTTTGTCCTCGGCGGCGCGCGTCCTTCTGACGTGATCCAGGGCCTCGGTGAGGAAGTGCCCGGACCCGCAGAACGGGTCCATGATGAGATCACCTACCTTCGGGTTCATGGCCTGCACGACGAAGGAAATGACCTGCTTGGGAGTGAAGTACTGGCCCATCCCTGAGCGAATGGCCGGGAGGAGCACGTTCTGAAAGGCACGGCCCTTGATGTCCACGGGCGAGCCGGAGATGTCGTAGTGCTGCAGCAGCTCCACCGCCCTTACAATGGCCGAGCTGGACAGCGTGATCGGCTCGCGAAAGACCCCGCGCGACCTTTCGTAACCGGGGATTCTGTTGGCGAACACGGTGCGGTCGCTCTCGACCGCATCCAGGTAGAGGCGGCGTACTTCAGCCGCGCATTCCTCGGCGGATAGGTAGCGAGCGCGCTGAAAGCGGTACTCGCCTCGCCGAGCACCTGCCTCCTCATCCGAAACCTTAGCGTACAGTAGCTTGCACACCTCGTCCAAAGCGTCGGGCGCATGGAGCCCGTCCAGGTCGCGCAGGGCGCTGTGAACCTCAAACAGGATGTTTTCGAGGCGGTCCGCCAAGGGCTTGAGGCCTCTCGCCGCGGGCTCTCGATCCGTCGGAGGCGCTAGGATGAAGGACGGGGCAATTTGTCCTGCTGGCTCTATGCGCGAGACATACTCAAAGTCCTGCGTGCGAAAGTTCTTCCTTATGAATTTGACCTTCTCGGCAATGAGAACTCCAACGGCGACAGTGGGATGGTCCGCCATCACCGCTTTCAAGCCGTCCTCATGCTCCGGGGTCGCCGTGCCTTCGGCAACCAGCACTACCAGGTAGGGGGTTTTCGCGGCGTTGAGGATGACCTGGCATGCGATCCCCGCGATCTGCACCAGCAAAGCGGAGTGGCCGGAGTTATGCGGGAGGCGAAGAAGGTGCTGCACCTCCTCCGGAATAACGTGTTTAGACGCTTTGTCTGATCTCATGCCGACAAGGTGTCATAAGAGGCTTGAGTCGTCTAGCCCTCTGCTCGCGTCTCACATGGCCAAACGCCGCCCTGACGCTGCCGGTAGAGACATCCTCGAGTCGGGCCGCAAGCAGCTTCAGCCGGCCAGGCTCACGCCGCGTGCGACGCCCTCGACACGGTGCCCGGGCTACGATTGGAAAAAGGTCAACGCAAGATCGGACTGACCCGCTTGCGGCAGATCGCGCGGCAAAGCGACGGACATCTGCGAAAAATTTCTTGACTACGGCCCGTGCCCATTGGTTTCGCTATACGCGACCGATGCGATGCACCAAGAGTGCCGCATGCGGGTCCGCGCAGGCGGGTGTCTAACAGGCACCAGCCCTAAGAGGCCCCGAGCCTCCCGTGCTCCTACAACTCGAACCTACAGGAGCATGCTCATGCACGGCATGACGCAACCTTTTTCCGCTTCTTCTTCGATGGACCACCTCGCCAAGCCCCTCGCGACCTGGGGCAGGAAGTGCGCCGCCACGGCGACGTGCTTCGGCCCCGAAGCACGCGAACGGCTGGCGCATTTCCTTATCGCGGGGCGGGTCTTGTTGACTCCCGCGCGGCCGATTGTGGCGGTGGAGAACGACGGAGGCGCCGTGCGGATGGTCGCGGTCGCCACGGAGCAGTTTCAGGCATCGCTGATGCGGCTCGCCATCGAGCGCGCGGCGCCGACGCTCATCGCTAGACCGCATGAGGACGTCTTCATCACGCCCGAGCCGCCGGAGCCCACTTTGGTCGAACGCGAGGGCTTGGACGCCCAGGCTCACGATGATGACTACACCGTGGAGGCGACTTTCCGCAGCGCGGTTCGCGACCTCTTGCGTTGCTACTCGCCTGCCAAACTCAACGCCGACGTCGAGCGTACCTTGATGCAGGCGGGCGGCTGCCTCCTCGTGGTTTATGGCGCCGAGAGGCAAGACGGCGGGGAGGACGTCATTGTCCGTCTGTTTCCCGCCTCACCCCTTCCCGACGCCTGGGCGATCCCCTGGCGCGCGGCGCTGGCCAAGCGGGCGGACGCGATCAACGCCGCATGCGCCTGACCCACCCGGCGCGCTGACCCGGTGCCGCCCCGCCAGCGCGCGGGGCGGCCCTCCCCTGGCCCTGACGGCCACCGGCACGGCCGCCCTGGCGCCCACGGTGCCCGCGCCCCCGGCGGCGCCCTCCCAGGCCCTTCCAGGCCCGGCGGTGCCGCCCGGCACTCGGCCCCGGTTGCCCGTGGGGCGGCGGGGATGCAGCATGCCCCCATGGCCACGATCCCCGCCGTCCCCGACGCTGCCACCCCGGCCCCGGTCGCCCTCGTGGGCATTGCCCCCGGATTGCCCCCGGCTAACAGGTTTTGGCTGTTTTTCCGGCGTTACCGCCTGACGCACAAGAAGACCATCATGGTGAATATGACGTGAGCGCGCCCGCTCGCTGCAGAACGGAGGCGTCGCGCGGCTTCCGCGCGGCGCCGGGCATCGCGGGCATGAACCGGCCACGCCGCCGCAACCTGCCGGGTTGTCGCCTTGCCCTCGTCGCGCTACTGCTCGCCGGCTGCGCCACCGAGGCGCCGGCGCCCGTCGCGGCACCGGAACCGGCCCCGCCGCCGCCGGTGGGTTGGGAGTCGATACCCTCGCTCAACACCTCCGGCGACATCGTCTCGGGTTATGTCCAGCGGCGCGGCCTGGTCCGCGCCGGCGCGGTGCGCCGCGCCTGGATCCTGCTGAACCTGCGCGAGCCGATCCCCATCCCCGAAACCGGCGGCCAGGCGCACTCGGTCCGCTTCATGGGCGAATACCGCTGCGCCGAGCGCCAGTGGCGCCCGCTGGAAGGCGCCTGGTTCGCCCGCCAGAACGCGCAGGAGCCGGTGCATGCCGAACGTCCGCGCCGGCGGGATTTCCAGGCCGCCACGCCCGGTACGCTCGGCGGCTCCTTCCTCGACGCGGCGTGCAGCCTGTAGAGCGCTCGCCGAGCGAGCGGGCACCACTCACGGCACGTTTGCGCGGGCATCGTCACGCATACGGCCCCCCCCGGGCCGTATGCGGTCAGTTCCGGCGCCGCGTCATTCCTCGAGTTCGCCGAACAGGCGGAACCGCATCATCCGCTGCGTAGGCCGGTCAGCGCCTTCGGCCACCGCGCGCCGATAGGCATCAAGCGCCGGCCTGATGCGCTTGCGCAGCCGCTCCGCCTCGCTCAGCCCTACCCATCCGGCCACCAGGGTCGGCTCGTCCTGCGTCACCTTCCCGAAGATGGCCGCGGCCTCCTCCACCGCACCGTCCTCGAGCAGCAGGTGACCCAGCCTCGCCGCCACGGCCGGCTTGTCCGGCACCGCGGCAACCGCCTCGCGCGCCGCGGACACCGCCTCGGCCCGGCGGCCCTGGCGCCACAACGCATCGGCCAGGGCGAGGTGCACCTCCTCGGAGGAAGGGCTCGCCTCCAGTGCCTCGGCCAGCGCCTCGCGCGCCGCGCCCGCATCGCCTCCGGCCAGCAGCAACTGCCCGAGGCGCGCGCGCAGATCGGCCGCCTTCGGATGCGCGGCGACGCCCCGCCGTGCCGCCTGGGCTGCCTCCTCGACCCGGCCGGCGCGCCAGAGCGCGTCGGTATATCCCAGCCAGACATGGGCCGGGACGCGCGGTCCGACCGTGGCCCGGGCAAAGGCCTCCGCGGCGGCCGCGGGTGAATCCTGCGAAAGCAGCAGATGGCCGAGCCGCGCCGCGATCGCGACGCTGTCCTGCAAGGTCCCGGCGGCGGCCCTGATCTCCCGCAGCGCATCCTTCGCGCGATGCTGGCGCCACAGCGCATCGGCGAGGGTGAGGTAGGCGTTCTCCTCGCCCGGATCGAGCGCGATCGCCCGGCGGGCCTCCTTCTCGGCGGCCACCGCCCCGCCTTCGCCCGCCAGCAGCAGGTAGGTCGCGTGCCGCGCGGCAAGCACGGCGCTGGTGGGGTGCGCGATCGCCCCCGCGGCGGCAGCCGCGTGGCCATCGGCGAAGCGACGCTGACGCCAGAGCGCGTCGGTCAGGCCAAGCCAGCCGTCGAGCTCCTCGGGCGCGGCCTCGGTCAGCGCGCGGAAACCCGTCTCGGCCTCCGCCAGTTGCCCGGCTCCCAGCCTCAGCGTGGCCAGAAGCCGACGCAGCCCCAAGGCCGCCGGGTGCGCATGCAGGCCGAGCTCCGCGACGGCAATCGCATCCGGCACCCGGCGCGCCTCGCGCAACTGGTTCGCCAGGGCGTGCCAGGCGCCCTCGGCCGCCGGCGCCGCCGACATGCGCGCGAGCAGTTCCGTCATCCGCGGACCATGGCCCGTGCCGCCCTCGGGTGGCGGCTCCAGGATGGCGAGGCCGGTGGCGGCCTCCGTATCCGACGGGTCGATGGCGATGGCGCGGGTGAAGGCCCGCCGCGCCGCGCCGGGCCGGCGGGCCCAGGCCAGTATGGAGCCGAGCTGCGCATGTGCCGAGGCAAGGCGAGGCGCCGCGGCAACGGCCTCTTCCGCCGCCGTGACGGCCTCCGCCACCCGCCCGAGGCGCTTCAGGCACTGCACCAGCGCGCCGCGCAGGTGCTGGTCGACCGGTCCCGTTGCGATCGCCTCGCGGATCGCCGGCGCGGCGCGCGCGGGATCGTCCATGGCGATGCAGCAATTGGCGAGGCGCAACCGGGGCTCCGGTTCCTCCGGCCGTTGCGCGATCCATTCGCGCAGCAGCGCTTCCTCCTCCTCGTAGCGCCCAACGCGGCGCAGCGCGCGCGCCCGCGCGTCCAGCCCGCGGTGCGGCGGCACGGTCCGCCCCCCATCCGCCGCGGCCCCGAAGGCCTTGGCCCAGCGCGGATGGCCCCGCTGCTCCAGCGCCAGGGCCAAGGCCGAGAGGAGCGTCGGGGAGGCGCGCCGCGCCTCGCGGAGCGTCGCGAGCGCCAGTGCCGGGTCCTCCGCCAGCGCAGCCATCAGCACATGCCGCGCGGATCGGGATTCGACCAGCACCGTCGGGGTGGCATGGCCGGCATGGCGCAGCGGCGCGGCATGCAGCCCGGGCAGCCGGGCAAGCAGCGCGGCATGGGCGCCGTCCTCCCGATCGAACGGGTCGAAGGCCATGATCGCGGTCGGCGCCAGGTCCTCCGCGCGAACAGCCATGCCGACATGGCGGGCATTGTCGAAGAATTGCTGCGAGCGCGCGTCCTCCGGCACATCGGCCGGGTCGATCGAATATTGCGGCGAGAGCGCCAGCGTCGCCTTCGCGCCGAGCGCACGGGCATATTTCAGCGCCGCGTAGCCGCCCATCGAGAAACCATAGGTGACCGAGGCCGGCCCGCCCGCCGCCACCGCCTCCGGCAGCAACTCGCTCATCGGCTCCGCCGGATACCAGTCCTGTGCGTCCGTGGAGAAGGAGAGCGTGGTCCAGCCGAGCCTCGCCGCGAGGCCGTGGCCCCACCATTCGTCCGGCGCCATCGCCTCGATGCGCCCGGGCGCGAAGACGACGAGCGTGGCAGGCCCTTCGCCGGGCCAGACATGCAGACGGATGCCGCCCGACTGACGGAGCAGGCGGGCGGGCGGCCGGTCGGGCTGAGGCATGCCTGCCGCTTAGAGCAGATCGCATGCGGCTGGAAGCAGCCGTATGCGTGAAGATGCTCGCTCAACCATGGCGAGAGCGGCTGCCACCGATGTGGAAACCGCTCTCACAGGATTCGCCCGGCGCATCGATCCGGCGCCCCCGCCCCGACGTCGCTGGTTCCCATCCCGGCCGGCCGGCGCCATCTTCACCCGCGTGAAGACTCTTCTCCGCTGGTGCGGCCGGATTGCTGGCGGCCTGATCCTCCTCCTGGCCCTCGTCGTCGCCGGCGTGGCGGCCACGGTGTGGTGGACTCTGCCCGCCCGCGACGGGCACTTCGACATCCCGGGCCTCTCGGCGCCGGTCGAGGTCGCCTTCGACGAGTACGGCATCCCGCGCATCTCCGCCCGGGCGGAGCACGACGCCTGGGCCGCGCTCGGCTGGCTGCACGCACGCGACCGCATGTTCCAGATGGAGATGATGCGGCGCGGGGCGAGCGGCCGGCTGGCGGAGGTGACCGGCAGCGGCGGCCTGCGCGTCGACCGCTTCATGCGCCTGCTCGGCTTGGTGCCGCGGGCGGAGGCCGACCTCGCCGCCCTGCCCGCGGATGTCCGCGCCGCGCTGGAGGCCTATGCGCGGGGGGTGAATGCCTGGATCGCGCGCCGCGGCCGCTTCGCCGGGCCGGAATTCGTCCTGCTCGGCGCGCCGGAACCGTGGCGGCCGGTGGACAGCCTGCTCTGGGGCAAGGTCATGGGCCTCTGGCTGTCGGGGAACTGGCGCACCGAACTCGACCGCGCGCGCCTTGCCGCCATCCTGCCGCCGGAGCGGCTGGAGGATCTCTGGCCGCGGGACTTTTCGGCGGGCCGGCCCGACGCGCCGGAGATGCAGGCCGCGCTCGCACCCGCCGAGGCGCCGCCCCCCGCCGTGCCGCCGCTGGCGGGGCTCGAGCGCCTGGAGGCGGCGCTGCCGCGCTTCCCCGAGGATGCGCCATTGCCTTCCATGGCCTCGAACGCCTGGACGGTGGATGGCGCGCGCTCGGCCACCGGCGCACCGCTGCTGGCCAGCGACCCGCATCTCGGCTTCGGCGCGCCGATCCTCTGGTACCTGGCGCGCATCGAACTGCCGGGTGGACGCATTCTCGCCGGGGCCTCCGCGCCTGGCGTGCCGGGCATCGTCATCGGCCGCAGCGACCGCCTCGCCTGGGGCTTCACCACCACGCATTCCGACACGCAGGATGTCTTCGTCGAGCGCCTCGCCGGCCCCGATGCCTACGAGACCCCCGAGGGGCCCCGCACCTTCACGGTGCGGGAGGAGGTGATCCAGGTCCGCTGGGGCGCGCCTGTGACCCTGCGCGTGCGGGAGACGCGGCACGGGCCGGTCGTCTCGGACCTCGATGCCCCGGCGGGGCGGGCGGACGGCACGGTCCTCGCCGTCGCCATGGCGAACCTTCAACCGGGCGACACCGCCGCCGCTGGCCTGATCGCGCTGAACGGCGCGCGCAGCATCGCTGAGGCGCGGGAAGCGGCGCGCCTGATCACCAGCCCGTCGCAGAACCTGATGGTCGCCGATGCCGATGGCGGCATCGCGATGTTCCTCACCGGCCGCGCGCCCGTCCGCCGCTCGGGTGATGGCAGCCGGCCCGTCCCCGGCTGGGACGGCAGCGCAGACTGGACCGGCTTCGCGCCCTTCGAGGCGCTGCCCCATGTCGAACGCCCGGCGAGCGGCCTGATCGCCAATGCGAACAACCGGATCGTGCCGGCGGGCCATGGGGTGTTCCTCGGCCGCGACTGGCCGGGCGACTGGCGCTTCCGGCGGATCGGCGCATTGCTGGACGGGCCTTCCCGGCCGGATGCCGCAGGTTTCGCGGCCATGCAGGCGGACCGGTATTCCCTCTTCGCCGCGGAGGTGCTGCCCGCCCTGCGCGCCGCCCCGCGACCGCCCGGCGCGGCGGGCGCTGCGCACGACATTCTCTCCGCATGGCAGGGCGGCATGGAGGCCGCGCGCGCCGAGCCGCTTCTCTTCCACGCCGCCCTCGCCCGCTTCGGCCGCGGCCTGCTGACCCGCGCCGGCCTGCCCGAGGACGCCTGGCGGGCCAGCCCGGAATTCCTCCGCCGCGTGCTGACCGACGCCGCGACCGGCGCAGCCTGGTGCGGGGAAGCCGGCTGCGGCCCGCTGCTCTCGGCCGCGCTCGCGCGGGCGGTCGCGGACCTTGCGCCGGTGCACGGCCCCGACCCGGCAGCCTGGCGCTGGGGGCCGGCGCACGAGGCGCGCTTCGAACACTCCCTGCTGCGCTTCCTGCCCGGGCTTGGCGCGCTGACGCGCATCACGACACCGACGGGCGGCGACGGGGAGACGGTGGCCCGCGCCGGCCTGGGGCCCGAGGTCGGCGGCCGCTTCGGCAATATCCACGGTGCCGGCTTCCGCGGTGTCTTCGACCTCGCGGATCCCACGGCGACCTTCGTCGTCATTGCAACCGGCCAGTCGGGCCATCCAATGAGCCAACACTGGGCGGACCAGGTGCCGGCCTGGCGGGACGGCGTGCTGCTACGCCTCGGGCCGGTCGAAGGAGAGCCGTCCGGTCGCATCCGCCTCACGCCCTGATGCGGGCGATGGTTGATTCCAGGGCGGCGCGCGCCGACACTAGGGACGACAACATGCTCCAGCGATCCGCCCGCCGTCCGCAGTTCTTCTACACGACCGCGCCACTGCCCTGCCCTTACCTGGCCGGACGGACGGAACGGAAGATCGTGACCGAGCTTTCCGGCCCGGAGGCGGAGGCGCTGCACGACCGCCTCTCCCGGGCCGGCTTCCGGCGCAGCCACAACATCGCCTATTCGCCGGTCTGCCCGGGCTGCCAGGCCTGCATCCCCATCCGCATCATCGCCGGCGCCTTCGAGCCGGACCGCACGCAGCGCCGCATCGCCCGCGCCAATGCCGACGTCTCCGCCGTCGAGATGCCGCCGCGCGCGACCGCCGAGCAGTTCGCCCTGTTCCACCGCTACCAGAAGGCCCGCCACGCCGATGGCGACATGGCCGCGATGGGCTTCTACGACTACCGCGCCATGGTCGAGGACACGCCGATCGGCACCGGCGTGGTGGAGTTCCGCGATGGCACCGACCGGCTGCTCGGGGCCTGCCTGACGGACCGGCTCTCGGACGGGCTCTCGGCCGTCTATTCCTTCTACGACCCCTCGGCGGAGAAGCGCTCGCTCGGCACCCACGCGGTGCTGTGGCTGGTTGACCGCGCGCGCGAGCTCGGCCTGCCCTATGTCTATCTCGGCTACTGGGTGCCGGAGAGCCGCAAGATGGCCTACAAGGCCCGCTTCCGACCGAGCGAGGTGCTCGTGGGCGGCATCTGGCGCGTGCTCGGGGATGAGACCGTGAACGCTTCCGTTGTCATGTCCAGCGTCGAGGCCTGACGGTTCGCGCAGGCGTCGCGCCGCCCTTCGCCCCGGTCAATTTCCGGATGCGCCGCAGTTCCGCGTGCGGCCGCCCCGCCAACCCCGCGCGCCATGCCATTCGCCTCGCCCATGACGGGACCATCGCAAGGCTCGGCGGCATGAGCGGGCAGCGCCACGGATGCGGTGCATCCCGGCCACATGCGATGTGCCCTAACCGGCGCGGGTCTCGCTCGTCATGGCCTCCGCCGCGGCCTTCGCATCCCCCGCGAGGCGCGAGAGTTCGCGCATGGCGGCGGAGGCCTGTTCGGCCGTCGCCGCGCTCGCGCCACCCATGCCCGAAAGGACCCCGCCGCGCTCGTCGAGATGCCGCAGGGCCTGCTCCTGCTGCACTGTCGCCTCGACGACCGCGCCCCCGAGCAGCGCCAGCTCGGCGAGCATCTCATCGAGCCGTTCGAGGGCGGCGCGGATCTCCGCGAGGCTGCGGGCAGCCTCGCCGCGGCGCTGCCCGGCGCTGTCCACGATTGCGGCGATCTCGCGCGCCAGATGCCCGGTGCCGGTGCCAAGCCGGTCCATCCCCTCGGCCACGACGGCAAGGGCCCGACCATGCTCCCCGGCGCGGCTGGCAGCGGAGGCGACATCGGCGGCCAGGGTTCTCGCCTGGGCGGCGAGATCGACGATCGCCTTGACGTTTTGCGACACGTGATCGGTGTCGTCGCCGAGGCGATGAACGATTTCGCCCAGGTCACGCAGCCGCCCGAGATTGTCGTCCAGCAGCACCTTCAAATCGCCCGCGCGCTCAAGCGCGTCCCTTGCGCTTCCGCCCGCGGCCCGCAGCGCGTCTGCGCTGTCGGCGAGACCGGCTGCCAACCCTTGCAGCCCGGCAAGCTGCGCGCCGGAGCCATCGGCAAGGACCCCGAGCGTGCCGGAGGCCTGGGTGGCGATCGAGGCGGTCTGCCGCGCGCCTTCCAGCGCCCGCTCGGCCAGCCGGTGCGTCGCGGCCAGTCTTTCCCTCAGCACCTCCACCGCGCGCGCCACCTGGCCGATCTGGTCCTCCCGCCGCGTCATCGGCACTGTGACGCCCAGGTCGCCACGGGCAACCCGGATCATCGCCTGAGCGATCCGCCCGACGGGGCGAATGATTATGCGGACCATCACCCACACCAGCACCACGGCGAGCAGGCCGATCAGGGCGGCGGCGAGCGTGACGCCGTGCCCACGCCGGGAGACTTCGCTCGCCGCCCTCAGCGCGGCGTCGGATCGCCGGTCCACCGCCTCCCTCGCCGCCACGGCCAGGCGGTTGAAGGCGGTCTGGAGGTCCAGCCACTCCTCCAGCAGCGGCGGCTCAGGACGCCGCCGGAGCACGGCCGTCTGGCGCGCGCGTTCCGTGAGGTCCGGCAGCCGGGCGAGCATGTCCCGCCCGGCGCCGACCACGGCGGGGTCGAGATCAGGCCCGAGTTGCTCCTCCAGGCGGCGGAACGATGTCGCCAATTGGTTGGCCGGCAACGCCATCCGCCCGACGACGGCATTCGGCGGCACGCTGCCTGCGACGACGGCGACGAAGGCGCTCCCGTAGGCGGCGACCCCGCCCGCAAACGAGTCCACCGTGCCCTGAAGCGCGCGCTGCCGCGGACCCAGTTCCTCGATGACCTCAGCTTGGCGCGCGAGGATGTCGAAAGCATTCCAGCCCTGCAGCGCGACCGCGACGAGAATGAGAACGGAGGCGATCCCCGCTCGCGTGCCGATGCGGCCCAGCCACTCGGTCAAGCGCCAGCGCGCCCTGCGTTCCATTCCGTCCCGCGCCGAGCGGACGGCGTACGTCTCCTCGGGCGATTCTTTCATCTAGCGGGAACCCCGATGGGCCAGGTCACGAACCGGCTGCACGGACAGCGCCATGCCCGCGCGACGCCGGCGGAGATCGCGGCAAGCGAAGCGGGCGGTCCCGCGGGGATGATTCGTTTGCACGCCCAGGAGGTTCTTCCGCTCCGCCCGCCATCCGGTGCCGGCGGTGGGACACGCGCCGGAATCTCTATAAGCAAACGCTAGCGGTGCGGCGTTCGCCGGGCAAGCATGCAGAGAATGCACGTCGGGGAGTTCCTGACCGCGCAGCGCAGATCGCATAGGGCTGGAATCAGCCGCATGCGTGACGATGCTCGCTCCGACATGGCGAGGGCGGTTTCCACCGATGTGGAAGCCGCTCTAAACGGTCAGCAGCCGGCGCACCGCATCCTCGTCCAGCGCGGCCGGTTCCCCGCTCAGCGCCACCTCCCCGCGCACCATGATGGCGAGCCGATCGGCCAGGCCGCGGGCGAACTCGTAATACTGCTCGACCAGCAGCACGCCCATGCCGCGATCCTTCGCCAGATGGGCGATAACGCGGCCGATGTCCTTTATGACGTTCGGCTGGATGCCCTCGGTCGGCTCGTCGAGAATGAGAAGCCGCGGCCGTGCGCATAGCGCGCGCGCAATGGCGAGTTGCTGCTGCTGCCCGCCCGAGAGGTCGCCGCCGCGCCGGCGGAGGAACTGGCGCAGGATGGGGAAGAGGTCGAAGACCTCGGAATCGACGGAGGAGCCGCGCGGCGCGGCGGCCAGCGCGGTCTCGAGATTCTCCTGGACCGTCAGGAAGGGGAAGATCTCCCGGCCCTGCGGCACGTAGCCGATGCCGGCGCGGGCGCGCTCCGCCGTCGGCATGCGCGTGATGTCGCACCCTTCCCAGGCGACGGTCCCGCCACCGACCGTCTCCAGCCCCATGATCGAGCGCAGCAGGGAGGACTTGCCGACCCCGTTGCGGCCGAGCACGCAGGTGATGCTCCCCGGCTCGACGGCAATGGAGACGCCGCGCAGGCAGAGGCTCGCGCCGTAGGAGAGGTCGATGGAGCGAACGTCGAGCATCTGATCCTATCGCCCCAGATACACCTCGATCACGCGCGGGTCGTTCTGCACGTGGTCGATGGAGCCTTCCGACAGCACGCTGCCCTCATGCAGCACCGTCACGCGGCGGCCGAGGGCGCGGACGAATTCAAGGTCATGCTCGACGACGACGACGCTGCGCGGGCCGGCGATGCCAACGAGCATGGCGGCGGTGCGCTCCGTCTCGGCGTCGGTCATGCCGGCGACGGGCTCATCCACCAGC
Organism: Neoroseomonas soli; assembly: GCF_018129065.1. Taxonomy (GTDB): domain Bacteria; phylum Pseudomonadota; class Alphaproteobacteria; order Acetobacterales; family Acetobacteraceae; genus Neoroseomonas; species Neoroseomonas soli. The sequence continues at coordinate 16,321 of NZ_JAAEDM010000036.1, forward strand.
AGCAGTTCCGGGTCCTGCGCGAGCAGCATGCCGATCTCCAGCCATTGCCGCTGGCCATGGGAGAGGATGCCGGCCGGATCATGCGCGCGAGCGAGCAGGCCGACCTCCTCCGTCACCCGCGCGATGCGGTCGCGCGCCTCGCCCGAGAGCCGCCACTTCACGCAGGCGATCGCGCCGCGCGGCGCCTTCAGCGCCAGTTCCAGGTTCTCGAAGACGGTCAGGTGGTCGAAGACCGTCGGCTTCTGGAACTTGCGGCCGATGCCGAGGGTGGCGATGGCGGGCTCGTCCAGCCGCGTGAGGTCGGCCTCCCCGAAGCGGACGGTGCCGGCGGTCGGTCGGGTCTTGCCGGTGATGACGTCCATCATCGTCGTCTTGCCCGCGCCATTCGGGCCGATGACGGCGCGCAGCTCGCCGGGCTCGACGATGAGGGAAAGATTGTTCAGCGCGCGGAAGCCATCGAAGACGACCGATACGCCGTCGAGGTAGAGCGCCCTGCCCTTCATGGCGCCCTCCCCTTCCTCAGCCGGTCGAACACGCCGATCAGGCCGCGCGGCAGAAAGAGCGTGACCACCACGAAGAGCCCGCCGAGCGCGAAGAGCCAGAGGTCCGGCGCCGCCGAGGTCAGCCAGGTCTTCAGCGCATTCACCGAGAAGGCGCCGAGCACCGCGCCGACCAGCGTGCCACGCCCGCCGACCGCAACCCAGATGACGGCCTCGATCGAGTTTCCGGGGTTGAACTCGCCGGGATTGATGATGCCGACCTGCGGCACGTAGAGCGCACCCGCGAGCCCCGCCAACATGGCCGAGAGCACGAAGGCGAACAGCTTGTGTCGCGCCGTGTCGTAGCCGAGGAAGCGTGCACGGCTTTCCGCGTCGCGGATCGCCGTCAGCACCCGCCCGTACTTGGTGCGCGTCAGCACCGAGCAGATCAGGAAGGCAGCCACCAGCGCGACCAGGGAAGCATAGAACAGCGCCGCCCGCGCCCTCGGCGTGGCGAGCGGCATGCCGAGCAGTTCCTTGAAATCGGTGAAGCCGTTGTTGCCCCCGAACCCCATGTCGTTGCGGAAGAATGCCAGCATCAGCGCGTAGGTCATCGCCTGCGTCAGGATCGACAGGTACACCCCGGTGATGCGGCTGCGGAAGGCGAGGAACCCCACCACCAGCGCCAGGGCGCCCGGCACCAGCAGCACCATCAGCGCCGCATAGGGGAAATACTCGAAGCCCCGCCAGAACCACGGCAACTGGGTGTAGCCGAGGAACACCATGAAATCCGGCAGCACCGGATGCCCATAGGCCCCGCGCGGCCCGATGAGACGCATCAGGTGCATCCCGATCGCATAGCCGCCAAGGGCGAAGAATGCCCCATGCCCCAGCGAGAGGATCCCCGCATATCCCCAGGCGAGGTCGAGCGAGAGCGCGAGGATCGCGTAGCAGATCCACTTCCCCGTCACCGAGACGATGAAGTCGGAGACGTGCAGCGCATGATCCGTGGGCAGAGCATTGAGCGCCGGCAGCAGCGCGAGAAGCCCCACGGCGGCGCCGAGCCCGGCCCGCATGCCGAGGCGAAGCCGCGATGGCGGCGGTGCGGAGAGCGCCAGGCTCACTGTTCCGCCGCCCGGCCCCTGAGGGCAAAGAGGCCACGCGGCCGCCGCTGGATGAACAGCATGATGGCCACCAGCACGAAGACCTTGGCCAGCACCACGCCGGCATAGGGTTCGAGCACCTTGTTGACGACGCCGAGGCTCATCGCGCCCACCAGCGTGCCCGCCAGCGAACCCACGCCCCCGAAGACCACCACCATGAAGCTGTCGATGATGTAGCCGCTGCCAAGGTTGGGGCTCACATTGTCGATCTGGCTCAGCGCCACGCCCGCGATGCCGGCGATGCCGGAGCCGAAGGCGAAGGTGAAGGCATCGACGCGCCCGGTGCGAATACCCATCGCCGCCGCGATGCGCCGGTTCTGCGTTACGGCACGCATCTCCAGCCCGAAGCGCGTCAGGTGGATGGCCGCCACCGTCAGGCCCAGGACGAGCAGCGAGAAGACCAGGATCCACAGCCGGTTCTGCGTGACCGTCACGCCGAAAGCGAGTTCGAGCGTGCCCTGCATCCAGGGCGGGCTGGTCACCTCCCGGTTCTGCGCACCGAAGCCGAGGCGCACCGCCTGCTGGATCATCATGCCGACGCCGAAGGTCAGCAGCAGTGTCTCGAGGGGCCGTCCGTAGAGGTGGCGGATCAGGCCGCGTTCCAGCACCGCCCCGCAGGCGGCGGCCACCAGGAAAGCCGCCGGCACGGAGAGCGGCAGCGACCAGGGCGCGAGCGCCGGAATGCCGCGCAATGCCTCCTGCATCACGAAGGTGGTGTAGGCGCCGAGCATGACGAACTCGCCATGCGCCATGTTGATCACACCCATGACGCCGAAGGTCACGGCCAGGCCAAGCGCGGCCAGCAACAGCACGGAGCCGAGCGAGAGTCCCTGGAAGAAGGTTTCCGCCGCATGGCGAATGGCGAGCCGGCGGTCGATCGCGGTGACGGCCGCGTCGATCTCGGCCGCAAGCGCCGGGGCGGCGGCGCGGGATTCGAGCAGCACGGCGCGCGCCTCGGTCGAGGCGGAGGCCCCGAGTTCAGCGATGCCCGCCCGCTTCGCCGCCTCGTCCCCCGCGGCCAGGCGCGAGGCGGCAAGGGCGAGTTCCATCCTCTCGCGGATGCGCGCGACATTCTCACGGGCCAGCGCCGCCTCAAGGAGCGGGATGTTCTCGGCGGCACGGCTGCGGAACACCGCCTCGGCCGCCGCCAGGCGTTCGGCCTGGTCCGGGGAGACCAGCGAGAGCCGCCCGAGGGCTCCGCGAAGCGCCGCCCGGACGCGGTTGTTGATGCGCACCGGCTCGGCGCCGGAGATCTCGGCTGCGGCGCCCGTCAGGGCGAAGGTATTGCGATCGCCCTCCCGCACCAGCAGCGCGCCATCGCCGGCGCGCAACAACCGGCCGTCGGACAGGGCGCGCAGGATCGGCACGGCGCGCGGGTCGCCCAGCATGCCGAGCCGTTCGGCCGCCTCCGCCTGCTGGGCAAAGCCGCCGCCGAGGCCGGCCAGCGCCGCCTCGAAGGCGTCCTGCGCATGCCCGGCAAGGGGCGCGAGCAGGACCAGCAGGAGGATGGCGATGCGCCGCATCGGTTCGTCAGCCGCGGCGGCGATTGGCGTTCTCCGGGATGAACTGGGACCAGTTCTCGGCGGGGACCGCGTTCTGCGTCTTCCACACGATATTGAACTGCCCATCCGCCTGGACCTCGCCGATCATCACCGGCTTGGAGAGGTGGTGATTGGGCAGCATCTCCTCCGTGTAGCCGGCGGGCGCGTCGAACTTCTGGCCGATCACCGCCGTGCGCACCGCGTCCACCGCGGTGGTGCCGGCCTGGGCCACGGCCTGCGCCCACATGCTGAAGCCGGTGTAGGTGGCCTCCATCGGGTCGTTGGTGACGCGGCGCGGATTGCGGATGTATGCACGCCACAGTTCGAGGAAGCGCGTATTCGCCGGCGACTGCACCGACATGAAGTAGTTCCAGGCGGCAAGGTGGCCGACCAATGGGCGCGTATCGATGCCGGCGAGTTCCTCCTCGCCCACCGAGAAGGCGACGCAGGGGATCTCCTCAGCCTTGATGCCCTGGTTGCCGAGTTCGCGGTAGAAAGGAATGTTCGCGTCGCCGTTGATGGTCGAGACGATGGCAGTCTTCTTGCCCTCGGCCGCGAAGCGCTTCACGCGCGCGACGATGCCCTGCCAGTCGGAATGCCCGAAGGGGGTGTATTCCTCCATGATGTCGGCATCGGCGATGCCCTTGGAGTTCAGGAAGCCGCGCAGGATGCGGTTGGTGGTACGCGGATAGACGTAGTCCGTGCCGAGCAGCGCGATGCGCTTGGCGTCGCCGCCATCGGCCGACATCAGGTATTCCACGGCAGGGATCGCCTGCTGGTTCGGCGCGGCGCCGGTGTAGAAGATGTTGCGGCTCTCTTCCTCGCCCTCGTACTGGACAGGGTAGAAGAGCATTCCGTTCAGCTCCTCGAAGACCGGGAGCACGGACTTGCGGGACACCGAGGTCCAGCACCCGAAGGTCACGTCCACCTTGTGGACCTGCAAGAGTTCACGCGCCTTTTCCGCGAAGAGCGGCCAGTTGGAGGCCGGATCGACCACCACCGCCTCGAGACGCCGGCCGAGCAGGCCACCGCGGCTGTTCTGGTACTCGACCATCATCAGCACCGTGTCGCGCAGCGCCGTCTCGCTGATCGCCATTGTGCCGGACAATGAGTGCAGCACACCGATCCTGATCGGCGCCGACTGCGCCATCGAGGGCCGGATGGAGGGAGCGGCAAGCAGGGCGCCCGTGCCGGCCAGCACGCTGCGCCGGGTGATGAGGGTCTTGGTCAAGGGTTGGCCTCCTCGCGGGAGGACGCTCCGACCCGATTGGCGGCTTCGTCTCCCGGGGGTTCCCGACTGCGAAATCCGTGCCAGCGAAAACGGTGCGCAATGCGGCGTATCGCGGGAAACGCCCGCCCAAAATGCAGTCACTTCGCCGTCCGTTTCGGCAGATGACGGCGGCGTCACCCGCCTCCGGCCTCCGATCGGGGCACCCGCCCCGTGGGTGCCGGAACGGGTGTGACGTATTGATGACCATCTGATGACATTCGCCGCATTCTGTCCTACTGACCGGTCAGCGCCGCTGCTTCGCGAATGCCGGCGCATCGAGCAGGGGGGCACGCATGAGAACGGCACGCTGGACCGCGGCGATCGCCCTGGCGGGCATGCTGGGTGTCGATGCGGCGCCCGCCGCGGCACAGGGCACGCTCAACCTCTACTGCTCCGTGCAGATCGAGTGGTGCCAGGCCATCGCCAACAACTTCCAGCGTGACAGCGGCATCCGCGTGAACATGACTCAGCGCGGCTCGGGCGAGACGCTCGCAGCGATCCGCGCCGAGGGACAGAACCCGCGAGGCGACGTGTGGTTCGGTGGCACCGGCGACCCCCACCTCGCGGCCGGGGAGGAGAACCTCACCCAGGCCTATGAAAGCCCCAACCGCACGCAATTGCATGACTGGGCACTGCGCCAGTGGGAGCAGTCCGGCCGGCGCGCCGTCGGCGTCTACGCGGGTGCGGTCGGCTTCGGCTACAATACGGAATTGCTGGCGCGAAAGGGCATCGAGCCGCCGCGCTGCTGGGCCGACCTGGTGCAGCCGCGCTTCCGCGGCGAGATCCAGGTGGCCAACCCGAATTCCTCCGGCACCGCCTACGTCATCATCGCGACGTTGGTGCAGCTGATGGGCGAGGATCAGGCCTTCGCCTACATGCGCCAGCTTCACCCCAACATCAATTCCTATGCCCGCTCCGGCACCGGCCCGATCAAGGCAGTCGCGCGCGGGGAGACCGGCGTCTCGCTCTCCTTCGTCCATGACGCGGTGACGGAACGCAATGCCGGCTTCCCCGTCGCCTACACCACGCCCTGCGAGGGCACGGGCTACGAGATCGGCTCGATGTCCATCATCCGCGGCGCCCGCAACGTGAACCAGGCGCGGCGCTTCTACGACTGGGCGCTGACCGAGCCGGCCCAGCGCCTCGGCTTCGAGGCAGGCGGGCAGTTGCAGACACCGGCGAACCGCTCGGCCCCGCTGCCGCCGAACGCGCCGGACCTCTCGCAGATCCGCCTCATCGAATACGACTTCGCGAAATATGGACGCGCCGCAGAGCGCCGCCGGCTGATCGAGCGCTGGGACCGCGAGGTCGGCTCCCTGCCCCGCTGACCGTCATCGCACCGGAGGGCGTCCCGATGTCGCTTCGCAGCCTCGCCGTCGCCGCGGCCTTCTCCCTCGCCTTCGCGGGGAATGCCGCAGCGCAGGGCAGCCTCAACATGCTTTGTGCCCCGCAGGCCGACTGGTGCGAGGCGATCGCCACGGCCTTCCAGCGCGAGACCGGCGTGCGCGTGTCCATGTCGCGCAAATCCGCCGGGGAGATCCTGGCGCAGATCCGTGCCGAGGCACAGAACCCGCGCACCGATGTGTGGTTCGGCGGCTCGGCCGAGACGCATATCTCCGCCGCCGAGGCCAATCTCCTGCAGCCCTACACCTCGCCCAACATGTCCGGGCTGCACGAGTGGGCGCAGAATGTGCACCGCATCACCGAGGGGCGTTGCGTCGGCGTCTCCTCCGGCGCCATCGGCATCGCCTGGAACCGCGAGTTGATGGCGCGCAAGGCCCTGCCCATCCCGCGGTCCTGGGCGGACCTGCTGAACCCCGCCTATCGCGGGGAGATCCAGCTGCCGAACCCGAATTCCTCCGGCACTGCCTACACCATCATCGCGGGCCTGGTGCAGTTGTGGGACGAGGACCGCGCCTTCGACTACCTGAAGCGCCTGCATGCGAACGTGAACGCCTACACCCGCTCCGGCGCAGCGCCGATGCAGGCCGTGGCGCGGGGGGAGACGGGGCTCGCCGTCTCCTTCAACATGGAGGTCACCTCCATGATGCAGGCCGGCTTCCCGATCGAGATCGGGTATCCGGAAGAAGGCACCTCCTACGAGGTGGCCTGCATGTCGATCATCCGCGGCGCGCGGAACGCGAACCAGGCGCGTCGCTTCTATGACTGGTACCTGACGCCCGCGGCGATGGACATCGGCCCGCGGGTGAACCAATGGCACGTCCCGGCGCATCGCGGCGCGGCACCGGACCCGCGCATCCCGGACCTCTCGCAGATCCGGCTGGTGAACTACGATTTCGCGGCCTTCGGGAACGCGGCGACGCGTCGCCGGATCCTGGAGCGCTGGGACCGGGAGATCGGCTCCCTGCCGCGCTGACAACGACAACAAGACCGGGAAGAAGACATGACCACGCGTATCCTCGCCGCGGCAGCGCTGGCGATGCTGCCGGCACTGCCGGCTGCCGCCCAGGGACAGCTCAACCTCTACTGTTCCGCCACCATCGAATGGTGCCAGCCGATCGCGCGCGGCTTCGAGCGCGAGACGGGGATCCGCGTCGTCCTCTCGCAGAAATCCACCGGCGAGATGCTGGCGCAGCTGCGCGCCGAAGCCCGCAACCCGCGCGGCGACGTGTGGTGGGGCGGCACCGGCGACCCGCATGTCGCCGCCGGCGAGGAAGGCCTGACCCAGGCCCATGAAAGCCCGCGCATCGCCGAGCTGTATGACTGGGCCCAGGCGCAGTGGCGCCAGACCCAGGGCCGCACGGTCGGCGTCTATGCCTCCGTGCTCGGCTTCGGCTTCAACACCGAACTGGTCGCGCGGCGGAACCTGCCCGCGCCGCGCTGCTGGGCGGACCTGCTGAATCCGACCTACCGCGGCGAGATCCAGATGGCGAACCCGAACTCCTCGGGCACGGCCTACATCGTCATCGCGACGCTGGTGCAGATGATGGGCGAGGAGCCCGCCTTCGAATACCTCAAGCAGTTGCACGGCAGCATCAACTCCTATCCGCGCAGCGGCACCGCGCCGATCAATGCGGTGGCGCGCGGGGAGACGGCGCTGTCCATTTCCTTCGTCCACAATGCGGCCGAGGAAGCCGCGGCGGGATTCCCGGTCGGCCACGCCGTCCCCTGCGAGGGCACGGGCTACGAGATCGGGTCCATGTCGATCATTCGCGGCGCGCGGAACCTGCCGAACGCGCAGCGCTTCTACCACTGGGCGCTGTCCGCCGAAGCCCAGATCACGGCGAGCCGGGAAGCGCGGAAGCTGCAGACCATGGCGAACCGCAACGTACCGCTGACCGAGGGTGCGCCCAACATGGCGACCGCGCGCATCATCGATTACGATAACGCCCGCTTCGGCGCGAGCGCGGAGCGCCGCCGCCTTCTCGGGCGCTGGGACCGCGAGATCAGCGCCCTGCCGCGCTGAACCGCCGTCATGCGCAGGACCTCTTCCCTCCTCCCCTGGCTGCTGGCCGCGCTCGGCACGCTTGTCGTGCCCTGGCACATGCAGCAGGACGGCGTGACCCTGAGCGGCGTGTTCGCGCTGGGTCGGGAGGATGCGGAGGCGGCGTCTGCGCTCTGGCAGGCCGCGGCGCATGGCCGGTTCTGGTTCTGGCCGGTCGTCGCCGCGCTGGCGCTTGCCCTGCCGGCGGCGCTGCCGCAGGGGCGAAGCGCGCGCCAGGCGCGTGTGCTTGCGGTGGCGGGTGGGCTTGGTCTTCTCGCGATCGTTCTGCAGGGCCTCGCCATCGGCGTGCAGGGCTGGTCCTGGCCGTGGCTCGCCGACACCTTCGGCGAACTCAACGACCGACAGTTCGGCATCGGCCTCGGGGGCACCCTGGCGATGCTGGGCTTCCTCTTTCTCCTTACGGACGGGCTTGCGCGGCGGGGCCTGTTCAAGGGGGACCGCTTCGTGTCCGGCGCCGTCGGGCTGCTGGCGGGCTCGATCATCGTCTTCACCGCCTGGCCGGTGCTGACGATGCTCTCCCAGATGTTCACGCCGCGGGAGAGCCTTTCCTGGTCCGGCGCGCTGCTGGACCGGGTGATGGACCGCAAGATCTGGGGCCTCGCCTGCACCACGGCGAACGTGAATTGCGGCGTATTCTGGAACACGCTGATGCTGGCGACCGCGAGCGCGACGGCTGCGACCGCGCTCGGCCTCTCCTTCGCGCTGATCGCGACGCGCACGGGCTTCAAGGCGAAGAAGGCACTGCGGCTGCTGACGGTGCTGCCGATCATCACGCCGCCCTTCGTCATCGGTCTCGGGCTGATCCTGATCTTCGGGCGCTCCGGTGTCGTGAACCAGTTGGCCGACAGCATCTTCGGCGTCCAACTCGGCCGCTGGATATACGGTTTCGGGGGCGTGTGGCTGGCACAGGTCTTCTCCTTCACGCCCACCGCCTTCCTTGTGCTGATTGGTGTCGTGGAAGGCATCTCGCCATCCATGGAGGAGGCCTCCACGACCCTGCGCGCCAGCCGCATGCGGACCTTCCGCGCCGTGACGCTGCCACTGATGTTGCCGGGCCTGGCCAATGCCTGGCTGGTCGTCTTCGTCGAGAGCCTTGCCGATTTCGGCAACCCGATCGTCCTTGGCGGCTCGTTCGGTGTCCTCTCGACCGAGATCTTCTTCGCCGTCGTCGGCGCCCAGCAGGATTTCGGCCGCGCGGCAGCACTGGCCGGCGTGATGCTGATGGTGGCGCTGGTCGCCTTCATCCTGCAACGGAAGGTGGTCGGGCGGCGGTCCTATGTTTCGATGACCGGCAAGGGCGATGTCGGGCTGCACGTGGCGCTGCCCGACGGCGTGCGCCGCGCGGCATTTGCGGTGGCCCTGCCCTGGGCGTTCCTGACCATCGTGGTCTACCTGATGGCGCTGGCGGGCGCCTTCGTGAAGGTGTGGGGTCGCGACTGGACGCCGACGCTCGAGCATTTCCGCCGCGCCTTCGCGTTGGAATGGACGGTGGACGGCGCGCTGATCTTCGCGGGCGGCGCCTGGCACTCGCTCTGGACGACGATCAGTCTCGCGGCGATCGCGGCGCCGATCACCGCGGCGCTCGGCCTGCTCGCCGCCTGGGTGCTGGCGCGCCAAACATTCCGTGGACGCACGACGCTGGAATTCGCGCTCATGCTGACCTTCGCCGTCCCGGGCACTGTCATCGGCGTGGCCTATATCCTGACCTACAACATTCCACCGCTCGAGATCACCGGCACGGCCGTCATCCTGGTCGCCTGTTTCGTGTTCCGAAACCTGCCGGTCGGCGTGCGCTCCGGCGTCGCGGCCATGAGCCAGCTCGACAAGAGCCTCGACGAGGCCGCAGTGACTCTGCGCGCCTCCACATTCCGGACGTTGCGCACCGTGGTTCTGCCACTGCTCAAGCCCGCCATCGTCACCGCGCTGGTCTATGCCTTCGTGCGTGCGATGACGACCGTATCGGCGGTGATCTTCCTGGTTTCGGCGGAGTACGAAATGGCGACCGTCTTCATCATCAACCGCGTCATCAACGGCGACTACGGCCTGGCGATCGCCTATTGCGCCGTACTGATCGTGCTGATGATGGCGGCGATCGGGCTGATCCAGCTTCTGGTCGGTCGCCGCAGGCTCGGGCGCCGCTCGGCTGCCGGCGCCACACCGGCAGGAGCACACACATGAGCGCCTCGCAGACCGGCGCCGAGGTGCGCCTCATCGGCATCGGCAAGCGCTACGGCAAGGTCACCGCAGTGAAGCCGCTCGACCTGACGATCGAGGGCGGCACGCTGGTCACGCTGCTCGGCCCCTCCGGCTGCGGCAAGACGACGCTGCTGCGCATGATCGCAGGGCTGGAACAGCCGACGGAGGGCCGCCTGCTCATCGGCGACGAGGATATGACGCTGCTCTCCGCCGGCGAGCGCAACGTCTCCATGGTGTTCCAGTCCTACGCGCTCTTTCCGCACATGAGCGTGCTGGACAATGTCGCCTATGGCCTCGTCTCCTCGGGCCTGCGCCGACGGGATGCGCAGGAGAAGGCCGAGGCTGCGCTCGAGACCGTGGGCCTGAAGGGCTTCGGCGCCCGGCTACCCTCGGAGCTTTCGGGCGGCCAGCAGCAGCGTGTCGCCGTGGCGCGCGCCCTGGTGCTGCAGCCGCGCGTGCTGCTCTTCGACGAGCCACTGTCGAATCTCGACGCCCGGCTGCGCCGCTCGATGCGGGAGGAGATCCGCGCGCTGCAGCAGCGGCTTGGCCTGACGGTCGTCTATGTCACGCACGACCAGTCGGAAGCACTCGCCGTCTCCGACCGCATCGTCGTCATGCGCAATGCCGAGATCGCCCAGGCCGGCACGCCGGAGGAGCTCTACGCCCAACCGGAGTCGGTCTTCGTTGCCACCTTCATGGGCGAGGCAAACCACCTGCGCGGCACCATCGAACGCGTCGAGAACGGCATGGCAAGTGTCGCGCTGGATGCGCTGCGGTTCGCCCTGCCCGCCCGCGGCCTGCCCCCCGGTCCCGTGGACGTGGTCGCGCGGCCCGAGGCCATCCGCCTCGCCGCGGAGGGCGCAGAGGGCATGGCCGGCCGCATCACGCGGGCGACCTACATGGGATCGCACGCCGAATATGTCGTCTCGACGCCGCTCGGGGAGCTGTTCGTCATCGCCCCGCGGCAACGCACGCTGCTGCCGAAGGGTTCCGCGGTCGCGGTAATGCTGGACGTCGAAGGCGTGGTGATCGTCCGTCCCTGACGACCGACTACCCGATCCGCGCCACCGTCGCGCGGAAGCGCGCCAGCGCGAAGCCGAACAGCGCGCCCCCGATGGCAACCAGCATCAGCATCTGCGGCCACACCACGGACAGGCCCGCGCCGCGGTAGAGGATCGCCTGGGCCATGCTGACGAAGTGCGTCGTCGGCGCTGCCATCATCACCACCTGCACGAGTTCCGGCATGCTCTCGCGCGGCGTCGTGCCACCGGAGAGCATCTGCAGCGGCAGCAGGACCAGAATCAGCAACAGCCCGAACTGCGGCATCGAACGTGCCACCGTCCCGAGGAAGATGCCCATCGAGGTGGTCGCGAACACATGCACCGCCGCCCCCACGAGGAAGAGCGGGATCGAGCCCTCGATCGGCACGCCCATCATTCCCTGCACGACCAGCGCGATGCACAGGGAACTGGCCACCAGCACAACCAGTGCCATGGCCCAGACCTTGGCGGTCATGATCTCGAAGGGCGTCACCGGCATGACCAGCAGATGCTCGATGGTGCCGTGTTCGCGCTCGCGGATCAGTGCGGCGCCGGCCAGCACGATGGAGAGCATCGTGATCTGGTTGACCAGTTGCATGATGGCGCCGAACCAGGACGGCTTCAGTTCCGGGTTGAAGCGCGCGCGCAGCACCAGATCCACCTGAGGCGTGTCCACGGTCCGGTAGCGGCGGGCGAAGGCCGTCACCTCATCGCCGACAATCGTCTGGACATAGCCGCTTCCGGTGAACGCCTGGCTCATCCGGGTCGCATCGACGTTCAATTGGATGGTCGGTTGCCGGCCGGCCAGAAGGTCGCGCTGGAAGTCGGGCGGGATGTCGAGCGCGAAGGTGTCGAGCCCGGCATCCATCCGGGCATCCATCTCGCTCTGTGTGATCTGCGCCGGCGGCAGGAAATAGGGCGGGTAGAAGGCGCCGGCGATCCGCGCCGAAACCGGCGAACGGTCCTCGTCCACGATCGAGATGGTCGCGCGGCTCAGGGTCTCGGGCATCGCCGTGGCGGCGCTGTAGATGGCGAAGGTGAAGGAATAGACGATCAGCACCAGCATCATCGGGTCGCGGATCAGGCTGCGGAGTTCCTTGACGCCCAGGTTCGCAATGTTGGCCAGCCGCATGGCTCAGCGCTCCTGCTTCCTGAGCAGCATCGCGCTCAGCGAGATCAGCACCGGCGCGGCGAGCAGCAGCGGGAGGAATTCACTGCGAAGATCGGAGAATTGCAGCGCCTTCGAGAAGGTGCCGCGCGCGATCGTGACGTAGTAGGTGGTGGGATAGAGATGTCCGATCACGGCGCCCATCCCCTCCAGCGAGGAGACCGGGTCGATCAGGCCGGAAAACTGGGTTGCGGGCACGATCGTCATGACCGCGGTGCCGAAAATGGCGGCGATCTGGGTCTTGAGAAAGCTCGAGGCGAGAAGCCCGAGCGCCGTGGCCGCGCAAAGGTACAGGGCGGTTCCGGCCGTCAGGACTAGGAAACTGCCGGTGAGCGGCACACGAAACACGAACATCGCGAGCAGCACGAGCAGCAGGAAGTTGACCATTCCGAGCAGCACATAGGGCACCTGCTTGCCCAACAGGAATTCGAACCTCGTCACCGGCGTCACGTAGAGGTTGACGATCGAACCCATCTCCTTCTCCCGCACGATGCTGAGTGCGGTGAGCATCGCCGGGATCAGCATCAGCAGGATGGGGATCACCGCCGGCACCATCGCCACCAGGCTGCGGACATCCGGGTTGTAGCGGAAGCGTGTCTCGATGCTGAAAAGCTGGCCCGCCGCCGTAGTGCCCGTGGATGAATGGGCAACCCGCCGCGCCAGCCAATGGGCGTGCATGCCCTGCACGTAGCCGCGGATGGTCTGCCCGCGGGAAGGCATGGCGCCGTCGATCCATGCGGCGATCTGCACGGGCCTGCCGCGCGCCACGTCCCGTCCGAAACCTGGCGGGATCTCGATCGCGAGCGTCACCTCCCCCGCCTGCATGCGGCGGTCGAGGTCGTCGTAGTCCCTGATCGGCGGCCGCTCCGTGAAGTAGCGGGAGCCGGCGATGTTCAGCGCGTAGTCGCGGCTGGTGATGGTCTGGTCGCGGTCGAGCACGGCGAAGGTCAGGTCTTCGACATCCATGGTGATGCCGTAGCCCATGACGAGCATGAGGATCACGCTGCCCAGCAGCGCCAGCGTCGCTCGGATCGGGTCGCGGCGCAGTTCCATCGCCTCGCGGCGCGAGAAGGAGAACATGCGGCGGAAGTCGAAGCCGCGATGGGGACGGTGCGCGGGTGGCGTCGCCTTCGTGATGCCCTGGGTCGTCGGGGCCGGCCCGGCATCGCCCGCCTCGGCGACCGCCTCCTCGAGATAACCGATGAAGGCCTGTTCCAGCGTCTGCGCGCCGCGCCTTTCCACCAAGGCTCCCGGCGTGTCGCTTACCAGCACACGGCCTGCGTGCATCAGCGAGATGCGGTCGCAGCGCTCCGCCTCGTTCATGAAGTGGGTGGAAATGAAGATCGTGACGCGGTCGCGGCGCGCGAGCTCGATCAGGATGCGCCAGAAGCCGTCACGCGCCACCGGGTCCACGCCGGAGGTCGGCTCGTCCAGGATCAGCATCTCCGGCCCGTGGATCATGGCGACCGCGAGCGAGAGGCGCTGCCGCTGACCGAGTGGCAACGCATCCGGCAGCGCGTCCATGATGTCGGCGAGGCCGAAGCGGCGGGCCATCTCCTCGATGCGGTCGGGAATGGCCTCGGCCGGCAGGCTGAAGAGGCGGGCGTGCAGTTCGAGGTTCTGCCTCACCGTCAGTTCGGAGTAGAGCGAGAAGGCCTGCGACATGTAGCCGACGCGGCGCCGCGTCTCGATATCGCCGGCGTCCACCTCCTGTCCGAACAGCCATGCCTGGCCCTCGCTCGCCGGCAGCAGGCCGGTCAGCATCTTCATCGTCGTCGTCTTGCCGCAGCCGTTGGAACCGAGGAAGCCGAAGATCTCGCCGCGGCGGATCCGGAAACCGACGTTGTCCACCGCGGTGAAGTCGCCGAAGCGCATGGTGAGGCCGCGCGCCTCGATCGCGGCCTCGTCGCCATCCTCGGCCACGAAGGGCTGGATGGCGACGGGCTGGTAGCCTTCCCGGTCTTCCGCCGGCAGCAGGGCGATGAAGGCAGCCTCAAGGGACGACGTGCCGGTACGCTCCAGCAACGCCCGCGGCGTGCCGGTCGCGAGCACGCGCCCGCCATCCATCGCGGCCAGCCAGTCGAAGCGCGCCGCCTCCTCCATGTAGGCGGTCGCCACCAGCACGCTCATGCCCGGACGCCCGGCGCGGATGCGGTCGATCAGTTCCCAGAACTGGCGGCGGGAGAGCGGGTCCACGCCCGTGGTGGGCTCGTCCAGGATCAGGAGGTCGGGATCGTGGATCAGCGAGCAGCAGAGGCTGAGCTTCTGCTTCATGCCGCCCGAAAGCTTGCCCGCCGGCCTGTCCGTGAAGGGGGTCAGGCCGGTCGCCTCGACCAGTTCGGCAATCCGGCGCTCGCGCTCCTCGCGGTCATGGCCGAAGAGGCGCCCGAAGAAGTCGATATTCTCGAAGACCGAGAGCGTCGGGTAGAGGTTCTTGCCCAACCCCTGCGGCATGTAGGCGATGCGCGGGCCGACCGCGCCGCGGTGCCGCGCGGAGGCCATGTCGCCGCCGAACACCTCCACGCTTCCGGCCTGGATCTGCCGCGCGCCCGACACCAGCGCGAGCAGGCTCGATTTCCCGACCCCATCAGGCCCGATCAACCCGGCCATGCACCCCGCCGGCAGGTCGAGTGTGACGGAGTCCAGCGCGACGGTCCTGCCGTAACGGAGCCCGACCTCGCGCAGGCGGGCGACGGGCTCGATCATCGCGGCAGCCGCACCTGCAGGTTGGCGGGCCATTCCACCCGCTCGTCCACCCGCACATAGGCCATGCCCGGCAGGCCGGTCTTCACTTGCGTGACGTACTCGTGAAGCAGGTCCGGGCTGACGCGCGCGCGGACACGGAACATCAGCTTCAGCCGCTCCTCCGCCGTCTCCACCATGCGCGGCGTGAACTGCGCGACGTCGGAGACGAGCGAGACGCGTGCCGGGAAGACGTATTGCGGCGCCGCGTCCAGCACCAGCCTGACCTCCGTGCCGAGCGCGATGCGCCCGGCATCCACGGTGGGCAGGAAGAAGGTCATGTAGACGTCGGTGAGGTCCACAAGGTTCAGCACGCGACCGCCCGCCGCGAGAACCTCGCCCGGCTGCGCCACGCGGAACTGCACGCGGCCCGCACGCGGAGACTTCAGTGCGCTGTCGTCGATGTCGGCCTGGATGCGCTGGATGGTCGCATGCGCGGCCTCGACCGCCGCCTGGGCGCTCACGACCTGCGACCGCGCAGAACTGATCGCCGCGTCCCCGGCCGCGACCTGCGCGCGCGCCGCGCTCAGCGCCGCGCGCGCGCCTTCGTAGCTGGCGCGGTCGTCGTCGAGGGTCTGGAGCGGCGCATTGCCGCGGGATGCGAGTTCCTCCGTGCGCGCGAGCCGGCGATACGCCGCGGTCACCTGCGCATCGCGCTGGGCGACGACCGCCTCGGCCGCGACCTTCTCCGCCTCGCGCTGCGTGACCTGGCTGTTGGCGGTCTGGACGCCGATGGCTGCGCGCTGCAGTTGTGCCTGGGCCTCGCGCAGCTGGGCCTCAAGCACGGCCGTGTCCATCCGGGCCACCACCTGGCCGACCGTGACGAAGTCGCCCTCGTTCACCAGGATCTCGCTGATGCGGCCGGCGGTCTTGGTGGAGACGTCGATCTCCACCGCCTCGACGCGGCCATTGCCGCGGGCGATGCCCACCGGAAGCCCCTCCGGGGTCAGGACCCACCAGCCGGCGGCGCCCGCCGCGGCCGCACCCAGGACGGCGATGCGCAAGATCCAGCGTCGTTTCGTGGCATTCATGCTTGGTCTGGGCCTGTCGGCTGTGGAGGGCTCGGCGTGGAGGGTAACGGTGCATTGCGGCGAAGGGCAGCCCGATCCTTTTTCGCCAACCCTTCTCACAGGCAGCGGAACCGGGGCATAAGGGTGGCAAGAGGAACCGCGGCACGGCGTGACTTTCCAATGGGAGCCGCCACCTGCGCATCCTGCTCGTGGATTCGAATTCGAGGCGCGCCTGCGAGGTGCAGGCCGGGCTGGAAGCGGCTGGCTTCCAGGTCGTCGCCGTCTCCGCCGATACCGCCGACCTCACCCGCCTCGTGCGGGAATCGCAGGCCGACGTGATCGTCTGCGACCTCGACGACCCCTCCCGGGACGCGCTCGAGAGCATGCGCGTGCTCAACCGCGACGAACCGCGCCCCGTGGTGGTCTTCGCCAGCCGCGGCGAACCCGACCAGATCGAGGCCGCGCTCGAGGCCGGCGTCGCCGCCTACGTGGTCGAGGGCCTTGCCCCCGCGCGGGTGCGTCCGGTGCTGGAGGTCGCGATCCGCCGCTTCCGCGCCTTCCAGGCCCTGCGCAACGAACTGGACGAGGCCCGCGCCACGCTCGCCGAACGCACGCTGATCGAACGTGCGAAGGGCGTGCTCATGCAGCGCCGGCGTCTATCGGAGGGGGAGGCCTATCGCCTCATGCGGCGCTGGGCGATGGACCGCAGCCAGCGCCTCGTGGAGGTTGCGCGGCAACTGCTGTCCGAACATGATGCAAAGTGATCATTAAGCAGGCAATTCATGTCTGCCAGCGAGAAATCGCCTCTCGAATGATCAGGTTTTTCCTTCCTCTCGGTACAAGGCCTGCGGTCTAACCATGGTGCGCTGCAACAGGCAGCGCGCCCCTGGCCGCAATGGCGTGGTCAACGGGCAAGGCTCCGGGTCCAGTCCGGCGGTCCAATGGCGGTCCGCTCTGTGGGGTGCCTCGCACCTCCGTCGGAGCACGCGCCCTTGGCCATGCCTGCCCCCACCATCGAGCGGCCACTGCGTGTCGGATACGTGCCGCTCACGGACGCAGCGCCACTCCTGCTTGCCGACGCGCTGGGCCTTTTTGCTCGCCACGGCGTGCCGGTGGTGCTCTCGGCCGAGGCCGGCTGGGCCGCGCTGCGCGACAAGCTCGCTTTCGGCGCGCTGCATGCGGCGCATCTTCTCGGTCCCCTGGCTATCGCGCTGGCCGCCGGGGCCGGCGGGCTGCGGCGGCGCCTGACGATCACCACCGGCCTCGCGCGCAATGGCAATACCATCGTCCTCTCGCCTGCGCTCGCCGCCGCCATCGGACCTTTCGCTCCACCGCTCGACCCGCGCCGCTTCGCGGAGGCGCTGCACGCCCGCGCCGAGGAAGGATTGCCGCCGCCCACTCTCGCCGTCGTCTTCCCGTTCTCTTCGCACAACTACCTGCTGCGGCATTGGCTGGCGGCCGGTGGGCTCGACCCGGACCATGACGTGCGCCTGGTGGTGGTGCCGCCGCCGCGGGTCGCCCGCGCCCTCACCGAAGGCGCAATCGAGGGTTTCTGCGCCGGCGAGCCCTGGGGCAGCCAGGCTGTGGTGACGGGCGCAGGCCGCTTCGTGCTTGCCACAGGCGACATCTGGCGCGACCACCCGGAGAAGGTCCTCGCCTTCGGCGAAAGCATCGCCGAGCGCGACGAGGAGGCGGTGCTGTCCGTCACCGCGGCCGTGATCGAGGCAGCGGCCTGGCTGGAAGACCCGGCCAATCGCCCGAGCGCCGCGCGCATCCTGCAGGAGCGCGCCTTCTCCGAACTGCCGCTCTCGACCATCACCGCCGCGCTCGAGGGCCGTGTCGCGGCCGCGCCCGGCTTCTCGCCGCAACCGATCGCAGCACCGATGCGCTTCCTCGCGGCGTCCCGCCCACGGCGTGAGGAGGCGGCCGCCTGGTTCTCGGCGATGCGCCGCTGGGGCCACGCAGCGGCCGCGGACGCCGAAGCGCTCGCGCCCTGGCGCCCCGACCTCTGGGATCGCGCCGCCGCGCGCTTCTCTCCTCGGCCCGTGACTGGGCGCGCCTCCCCCTCACCTCTCCTTCAGATGCCGCTGGAGTCCGACGCATGAGCCAGACACCGATCCGCCGCCGCGCCGCCATCGCCGGCGCCGCTGCGCTGCTTGCCACCGCGCGGGCCGCCCTGCCCCGAGGCGCCTTCGCGCAGGGCTCCACGACGCCGGAGGTGCGCAAGGCGACGCTCGGCTACATCGCGCTGACCGACAGCGCGCCGCTCATTGTCGCCAAGGAGAAGGGCTTCTTCGCCAAGCACGGCATGCCGGACGTCGAGGTCTCGAAGCAAGCCTCCTGGGGCGCCACGCGCGACAACCTGGTGCTGGGCGGCGAGCGCGGAGGCATCGACGGCGCACACATCCTGACGCCGATGCCCTACCTCATGCACACCGGGCGCATCGTCCAGAACAACCAGCCCGTGCCGATGGCGATCCTGGCGCGGCTCAACACCAACGGCCAGGCGATCTCGGTGGCGAAGAAGCACCAGTCGCTTGGCGCGCGGCTTGATGCAGCGCCGCTGCGCTCGGCGCTGACCAGCGAGAGCAAGGTCGCGATGACCTTCCGCGGCGGCACCCACGACCTGTGGATCCGCTATTGGCTCGCCGCCGCCGGCATCGATCCGGACAAGGACGTGCAGACCATTGTCGTTCCGCCGCCGCAGATGGTCGCCAACATGCGCGTCGGGATCATGGATGCCTTCTGCGTCGGCGAGCCCTGGAACGCGCAACTCGTCAACCAGAACCTCGGCTACTCGGCGCTCGTCACCGGCGAGTTGTGGCAGGACCACCCGGAGAAGTCCTTCGCCCTGCGCGCCGACTTCGTGGCCCGGCACCCGAACGCGACGGAAGCCCTGACTGCCGCGGTGATCGAGGCGGCGCGCTGGTGCGACACGCCCGCGAACCACGCCGAGCTCGCCGCCATCCTCGGCCGTCGCGCCTGGTTCAACGTGCCGCCGGCCGACATCCTGGGACGCACCCAGGGCGTGATCGACTACGGCGACGGGCGACGGGTGACCAACGCGAACATCGCGATGAAGTACTGGCGCGATCATGCCTCCTACCCCTTCCGCTCGCACGAGCTGTGGTTCCTCACCGAGGACATCCGCTGGGGCGTGCTGCCCGAGGATCTCGACACCGCAAAGCTGATCGGCGAGGTCAATCGCGAGGACATCTGGCGCGCGGCCGCCGCGCGCGCCGGCGTGCCGAATGCAGAGATGCCGTCGGGCACCTCGCGCGGCCGCGAGACCTTCTTCGATGGCAAGGTCTTCGACCCGGTGGCACCGCGCGCCTACCTCGACAGCCTCGCGATCAAGAAGCTTGGCTCGGCGTGATCCGATGAACGCGATCACGCCCCCGGCCGCGGCGGCCGAACTCGCCGCCTCCTCCACCGCTGCGCCACGCCGCGCGCCGAGCCTCACCGACCGGATGCGCCCGCACGTGCAGAATGTGCTCGCGGTGATCCTGCCGCCGGCGCTGCTGGTCGCCGTGCTGCTCGGCATCTGGGAATGGGCGGCGAGCGGCCCTTCCGCCTCGCTGCCGCCACCCTCCCGCGTCTGGGCGGATGCGAACGAGCTCATCCTCGATCCCTTCTACGACCGCGGCGGGCTCGACAAGGGCCTCGGCCTGCATCTCGCCGCGAGCCTCCAGCGCGTCGCGATCGGTTTCCTGCTCTCCGCCGTGGCCGGCGTCGCGCTCGGCATGCTGGTCGGCTCGTCGCGCTTCGCGATGCGCGCGCTCGACCCGCTGTTCCAGGTGCTGCGCACCGTGCCGCCGCTCGCCTGGCTGCCGCTGTCGCTCGCAGCGTTCCGCGAGGCGCAGCCCAGCGCGCTCTTCGTCATCTTCATCACCGCGGTCTGGCCGATCATCATCAACACCGCGGTCGGCGTCAGGAACGTGCCGCAGGACTACCGCAACGTCGCGCGTGTCATCCGTCTCTCACCGATCGATTGGTTCCTGCGCATCGTCGTGCCGGCCGCCGCCCCCTACATCTTCACGGGGCTGCGCATCGGCGTCGGTCTTTCCTGGCTCGCCATCATCGCCGCCGAGATGCTGATCGGCGGGGTTGGGATCGGCTTCTTCGTCTGGGATGCGTGGAACTCCTCCAACCTCTCGGACATCATCGTGGCGCTGGTCTACATCGGGGTCATCGGCTTCGTGCTCGACCGCGCCATGGCACTCGTCGGCCGCGCCGTGACGCGCGGCACCTCCCAGCAGTGAAGGGGCCGGCCATGGAACGCACGTTTCTCGACATCTCCCGCGTGGTCGTGCGCTTCTCCGCCGGTGCTCTGCCGGTGCTGAACGGCGTCGACCTCAAGGTGAAGCAGGGCGAATACGTCGCCGTCATCGGTCACTCGGGCTGCGGCAAGTCGACTCTGCTGAACGTGGTGGCGGGGCTGCTACCGGCAACACTCGGCGGCGTGGTGCTGGAAGGGACCGAGGTAAACGAACCGGGCCCCGATCGCGCCGTGGTCTTCCAGAACCATTCCCTGCTGCCCTGGTTGACGGTCTACGAGAACGTCCGCCTCGCCGTGGACCGCACCGTGGGCCGGAGCATGTCGCGCGCCGAGCGCGATGCCTGGACGCGGGAAAACCTCGCCCTGGTCCGCATGACCGACCATGCGCAGAAGCGCCCCCACGAGATCTCGGGTGGCATGAAGCAGCGCGTCGGCATCGCCCGCGCGCTCGCGATGCGCCCGAAGGTGCTGCTGCTGGACGAGCCCTTCGGCGCGCTCGATGCCCTGACGCGTGCGCATCTGCAGGACCAGGTGATGGACATCCACGCCCGGCTCGGCACCACCGTGATGATGATCACCCACGACGTGGACGAGGCGGTTCTGCTCTCCGACCGCATCGTGATGATGACGAACGGCCCGAACGCGGCGATCGGAGAAGTCCTCGACCTCGACCTGCCGCGTCCGCGCGACCGCCTGGCACTGGCCTCGGATGCGCGCTTCCTCGCGGCGCGGGAGGCGGTGCTCCGCTTCCTGCACGAGCGCCACGCCCTGCCGGAAGTGGCCTGAGCATGCGCGTCCTCGTCATCGGCGCCGGGCCGGCGGGCATGCGCTGCGCCGAACGCGCGGCGGAAGCCGGCCTCGCGGTGACGTTCTGCGGCACCGAGCCCGCCCTGCCCTATGACCGGGTCTCGCTCGGCCGGGTGCTGTCGGGGGAGGCGGAGGTCCAGGCGCTGATCAGCCACGATGCTGCACGGCTCCGCGACCTCGGTATCGCCTTCCGGCCGGCAACGCGCATCGCCGCGCTCGACCCCGCCGGACGCGCGGTGACGGCTCGCGGGGAAACCATCGCCTTCGACCGCGCCGTCATCGCCACGGGGTCCGAGGCGGTGCTCCTGCCGTTGCCAGGCGCCAGCCTGCCGGGGGTCTATCTCTACCGCAGCATGGCGGATGTGCTGGCGATGCGCCGGTCGGCTGGTTCCGGCACGCGCGTCGCGGTGATCGGCGGCGGGCTGCTCGGGCTCGAGGCCGCGGCGGCGCTCTCGCAGCGCGGCGCGCGCGTGACGGTCGTGCACGCGGTGGGCTGGCCGATGGAACGCCAGCTCGATCCCGCCGCCGGCGCGCTGCTCGCCCGCCAGCTCGGCGCCATCCGCCGCCTCGCCTTTGCGATGCCCGCGCGCACCGAGGCGATCGAAGGCGAGACGCATGTCCGCGCGCTACGTCTCGCCGACGGCAAGCGCATTCCCTGCGAGATGGTGGTCATGGCCGTGGGGGTCCGGCCCTCGGTGGCGCTGGCGCGCGAGGCCGGGCTCGAGGTCGGGCGAGGCATCGTGGTGGACGACGCGATGCGCAGCAGCGCGCCTTCGGTGCTCGCCATCGGCGAATGTGCTGAGCATCGCGGTACGGTCTGCGGCCTTGTTGCGCCGGCGCTTGCGATGGCCGAGACCGCCGCGGCGACACTGCGCGGCGAAGCGGCCGTCTACGCCCCGCGCCCCGACCCAACCGCGCTCAAGGTCTCCGGCATCGACGTCTGGTCCGCGGGCGAGATCGGGCCTGCGGACGCCGAGGCGATAACCCTCTCCGACGCCGCCGCCGGCCGCTATCGCCGGCTCTGGCTGCGCGCCGGCCGGCTGGTCGGTGCCGTGCTCTACGGGGACACGGCGGATGCGCCCTTCTACCTGAACCTGATGACCGAGGGTCGCGACGTCGCGCCGATGCGCGGACTGCTGCCCTTCGGGCCCGCCTTCCAGGACGCCGCGTGATGAACGACGCACCATTCTCCGTCGATCAGCAGGAATACCTCAAGGGCTTCATGGCCGGCGTCGAGGCCCGCCGCGGCAGCCTGCTGCCCACCGGCGAGGGCGGCGGGCCGCCCGACGCGCTCCGCGCCGCGCAGGACGCGACGCTTGCGCGCGGCGGCAAGCTGGTCTCGCAGGAGGAAGCCAAGCGCGAGAAGCACCCGCTCGACCGCTGGACGGAACTGACGGCGCGTGCCGCCGAGGGCAAGTTCCCCAAGCCCATCGACGACTTCATCGGCCGGTACCACGGCCTCTTCTTCGTGGGCCCGGCGCAGGATGCCTTCATGTGCCGGCTGCGCATCCCGGGCGGCATCCTCTCCGCGCACCAGATGGACGGCATCGCCGCCATCGCCGAGGACTGCGCCGGCGGCTACGCCGACGTGACCACGCGGGCCAACCTGCAACTGCGCGAGATCCCGGCAGCGAAGGGGCCGGAGGTGGTGATGCGCCTCGGCGACATCGGCCTGCTGCCGCGCGGCACCGGCGCGGACAACATCCGCAACATCACCGCGAGCCCGACCGCCGGGATCGATGCGCAGGAACTGGCGGACACGCGCCCGGCGGTGCGCGCGCTGCACCACCACATCCTCAACACCCGCGACCTGTTTGCACTGCCGCGCAAGTTCAACATCTCGGTCGCCGGCGGCGGCGCGGTGGAGGTGCTGCAGGAGACCAACGACATCAGCCTCTCCGCCGTGGACACCGACCACGGCCTGCGCTTCCGCCTCACGCTCGGCGGCATCACGGGGCATCGCGACTTTGCGCGCGGCACCGGCGTTGTGGTGGCGGAGAACGACATCATGGCGGTCTGCGACGCCATCCTGCGCGTCTTCATCGCCGAAGGCGACCGCACCGACCGGAAGACGGCGCGCCTGAAATACGCGCTCGACCGCATGGGCATCGAGGCCTTCCTCGGCCTGGTCGAGCAGCGCCTCGGACGCGCACTGGAGCGCCTGCCGGAAGCCGCAATCCGCCCGCCCACGCCGCCGCTGAAGCACGGCCATGTCGGCGTGCATGCGCAGAAGCAGCCGGGCCTTCACTACATCGGCGTGGTCACGCCGGTCGGGCGACTGACGGTCACGCAGTTGCGCGGCCTCGCCGACATCGCCCGACGCTTCGGTTCCGGCACGCTGCGGCTGACAGTCTGGCAGAACCTGCTGGTCAGCGACGTCCCCGAGGCACAGATCGAGGAAGCGATCGTCGCCATCGCCGCGCTCGGCCTGACGCACGAGGCGAGCGCCCTGCGCGGCGGCCTCGTCGCCTGCACCGGCAATGCCGGCTGCAAGTTCGCCGCGAGCAACACCAAGCGGCACGCGGCGGAACTTGCGGACTACCTCGAAAGGCGCCTGACGCTCGACCAGCCGGTCAACATCCACCTCACCGGTTGTCATCACTCCTGCGCGCAGCACTACATCGCCGACATCGGCCTGCTCGGCGCCAAGGTCGAACGCGGCGAGGACCTGGTCGAGGGCTACGACCTCCATGTCGGCGGTGGTGCAGGACCCGAGCAGAAGATCGGTCGCCTGATTCGCGCCAAGGTCGCGCATGACGAGTTGGGCCCGGTCGTGCTCGGCATGCTGCAGGCCTGGCTCGCGCAGCGAGCGCCGGGCGAAACCTTCCACCTCTTCTGCGCCCGGCAGCAGGACGCCGCCCTCGCCGAGGCCGCCTCGCGCGTGGAGGACCCGGCATGAACGCCCTCATCCCGCAGGCCTTTCCCGGTTCGGCGCCTGTGCCGCTCATCCCCGAGAGCGCGCCCTTCACGCCGGCGCAGCGCGCTTGGCTGAATGGCTTCCTCGCCGGGATCTACGGTGGTGCGGCACAGGCGGCGGACAATGCCTCCGCCGCTCCTTCGCCCCCGGCCGAGGACTTCCCCTGGCACGATCCGGCGCTCGAACTCGATGAGCGCCTGACACTCGCCGAGGGCCGTCCCCTGCCCCGTCGCCTGATGGCGGCGATGGCGCAGCTCGACTGCGGCCAATGCGGCTATGTCTGCCAGACCTATGCCGAGGCGCTGGCCGGCGGGGCGGAGACATCCACGGCGCTCTGCGCGCCCGGCGCCAAGCCAACGCAGAAGGCGCTGAAGGCGATCCTCGCCGAGGCGCCGGCGCCCATCGTCCCTACCCCGCCCCCCGCCGCAGCGCCGGCTGCTGCGAAGCCCCGTGGCGTGCTCGTGCCCGTTATCTCCACTGCGCGCCTCACCGGTGACGGATCGGAAAAGGACGTGCGCCATGTCGTGATCGACCTCTCCGGCAGCGGGCTCGCCTACGAACCGGGCGACAGCCTCTCCCTCGCCTGCCCGAACGATCCCGCGCTGGTCACGGCGGTGATCGACGCCCTTCATGCCGATTCCGCCGCGCCCGTACGCGCCGGCAGGGGAGAGACCACGCTCGGCGAGGCGCTCGCCGAATCACTCGACATCGCCCGCCCCCTCGACCGCACGCTCGACCTGCTCGCCGGTGCCGCGACGCATGCTCCGCACGCCGCCGCGCTGCGCGCCCTCGCCGATGGCAATGACGGCGCCGAGCCCGTCGATGCCGACCTGCTCGACCTGCTGCAGGCTTTTCCCTCCGCTCGCCCGCCGCTGCAGGCGCTGCTCGACAGCCTGCCGGCGCTGAAGCCTCGGCTCTATTCCATCGCATCCTCGCAAAGCGCGGTCGGGGAACGCGTCGAACTCTGCGTCGGCGTGGTGCGGGAAACGCGGCACGGTCGCGCGCGGGACGGCGTCGCTTCCTGCCACCTGGCGCATCGCGCGACGCCAAAGGCGCCGCTGCGCGCCGAGATCCAGGTCAGCCACTTCCGCCTTCCGGCCGATCCGGCGACACCCATCATCATGGTCGGCCCCGGCACGGGCATCGCGCCGTTCCGAGCCTTCCTTCAGCACCGCGCCGCGCGCGGCGAAAAGGGACGGTCCTGGCTGTTCTTCGGTGACCGCCGCCGCGCCACCGACTTCCTCTTCGAGCCGGAGATCGAGGCCTGGCGGAAGGAGGGCGCGCTCTCCCGCCTCTCCCTCGCCTGGAGCCGCGACGGCGCGCGCAAGGACTACGTGCAGCACCGCATGAAGGAGGAAGCGGCCGACCTCTGGCGCTGGCTCCAGGACGGGGCGCATTTCTACGTCTGTGGCGACGCCTCCCGCATGGCGAAGGATGTCGATGCGGCGCTGCGCGGCATCGCGCTGTCCGAAGGCGGGATGACCCAGGACCAGGCGCGGGATTGGATCGTCGCCCTCGCGCGCCAGGGCCGCTACCAGCGGGACGTCTACTGATGGACGGCTCGCTTGGTGCCCGCACGGCCGGCAGGGCGGGCGCGCAGGCCGTCCGCACCACCTGCCCCTATTGCGGCGTCGGCTGCGGCGTCCGTGCCACGCCGGATGGGCGGGGCGGGGCGGCGATCGAGGGTGACACCGCGCACCCGGCGAACCATGGCCGCCTCTGCAGCAAGGGCACCGCGCTCGGGGAGACGCTGGGCCTGACCGACCGGCTGCTGCACCCGGAGGTCGGCGGCAGGCGCGCCTCCTGGGACGCGGCGCTCGATGCGGTGGCCGAGGGCTTCTCCCGCGCCCTTGCCCGGCTCGGGCCGGAGGGCGTCGCCCTCTACGTCTCGGGCCAATTGCTGACCGAGGACTACTACGCCGCCAACAAGTTCGCGAAGGGCGTGCTCGGCACCGCGAACATCGACAGCAATTCGCGCCTTTGCATGGCAAGCGCGGTTGCCGCGCACCGCCGCGCCTTCGGCGAGGACGTGGTGCCCGGCACCTACGAGGACCTCGAGCAGGCGGACCTGCTCGTGCTGGTCGGCTCCAACCTTGCCTGGTGCCATCCGGTGCTGTTCCAGCGTGTCATGGCGGCGAAGGCGGCGCGGCCCGGGATGCGGATCGTGGTCATCGACCCGCGCCGAACAGCGACCTGCGAGGGCGCCGACCTCCATCTGCCGATTGCACCGGGCGGCGATGTCGCGCTCTTCGCCGCGCTGCTCGCCACGCTGGAGGCGCGTGGCCTCGGTGACGCCGCCTTCCTGGCGCAGCACGCGGAAGGCGTGACGGAAACCCTTGCCGCCGCGCGCGCCACGGCCGCCGGGGCGCCCGCACTGACCGGCCTGCCGGCCGCCGACATAGATCGCTTCTGCGCCATGTGGGCGGAAGCGCCGCGCGTCGTCACCCTCTGGAGCCAGGGCGTCAACCAGTCGAGCGCCGGCACCGACAAGGCCGGCGCCATCATCAACGCGCATCTCTACACCGGGCGCATCGGCCGGCCTGGCATGGGTCCCTTCAGCGTCACCGGCCAGCCCAATGCGATGGGCGGGCGAGAGACGGGGGCGCTGGCGAACATGCTCGCCGGCCATCTCGACTGGGACCGGCCGGGCGAGCACGCGGCGCTCGCGGCCTTCTGGGGCATGCCACGGCTCGCGCCGAAGCCAGGCCTCAAGGCGCTGGACCTGTTCCGCGTACTCGGCGAGGGCGGCATCGGCGCGCTCTGGGTAATGGCGACCAATCCCGCGGTATCCCTGCCCGAAGGCGATGCGGTGCGCGATGCGCTGGCGCGCGCGCCCTTCCTCGTCGTCTCCGAGGTCACGCGCCGTTCCGACACGGCGAGTTTCGCGCATGTGCGCCTGCCCGCCCTCGGCTGGGGCGAGAAGGACGGCACGGTGACGAACAGCGAGCGCGTCATGAGCCGCCAGCGCGCCTTTCTTCGCCGGCCCGGCGAGGCGAAGCCGGACTGGTGGGCGGTCGCGCAGGTGGCGAAGCGCCTGGGCCACGGCCAGGCCTTCGCCTGGAGCAATCCCGCGGCGATCTTCCGCGAGCATGCCGCGGTGACGGGCCTCGCCCGCCCGGCGCCGCGCGCCTTCGACATCTCCGGCCTTGCCCGCATCAGCGACGCCGACTACGCCGCCATGCCCCCGACGCGCTGGCCGGTGCCGGCCGAGGGCGAGCCCGACGCACGCTTCTTCGCCGCCGGCGGCTTCCCCGCAGGCCGCGCGCGGCTGGTGCCCACGCCCTTTCGCGCACCGCGCGCCCAGCCCGACAAGGACTTCCCGCTTCGCCTGCTGACGGGTCGTCTGCGCGACCAGTGGCACATGATGACGCGCACCGGCAGCGTCCCGCGCCTGATGGCCCATGCGCCGGAGCCGGTGCTGACCTTGCATCCCGACGACCTGACGGAGTTGCAGGCCGACAGCCTGGTGCGCGCCGAGACACCGGCCGGCGCGGCCGTGATGCGCCTCGCTCGCGATGCCGGCCAACGCCGCGGCACTGCCTTCGCACCGATGCACTGGACCGCGCAGTTCGCTCCCGCTGCTCGCATCAATGCCGCACTCATCGCTGCGACGGACCCCGTCAGCGGCCAGCCGGAGCTCAAGCACACGCCGCTGCGCGTGACGCCCTACGCCGCCGCCTGGCACGGCTTCCTGCTCGCGCCGCACCGCTGCCAGCCGGACATCGCCGAATGGTGCGCCGCCGCGCCGCTCGATGGCGGCGCCTGGCGGCACGAACTTGCCGGGCAGGAAGCCCCGGCCGATGCTTTCGCTCGCCTGCGCGCCCTGCTGCCCGCCGAGGACTGGGCGCTGCTCGAGGACCCCGTCGCAGGCGTTTTCCGGGCTGCGTCGCTCGCCGGCGGGACACTGACAGGCTTCGTCGCGGTCGCGCCCGCGGCCGAACTGCCGCCGCGGGCCTGGCTCGCGGCGCTGATGGCCGCCGGACTGCTGGCGCCGGCCGATCGCGCGGCGCTGCTGGTCG